>DATDOM010000077.1:0-23035 GCA_035293285.1 Candidatus Nanoarchaeia archaeon
TAGCACCGTCAATCCTGAAAAAGTTGACAGGTATTTGGTCCCTAACTTAAGGGCAATAAATCTTGTGCTGAATGGGTTTTTGGAAGGCGGGGCAAGCGAAGGGTTGATAATAGACAAGCAGGGAAAGACTGTCGCAGCCCACATGCGCAATAAAATAAAAACTTCAATTGACGAGGCATTTTTGGTATAAGATGCTGCTTAAGAATACTAAAATGAAAAAACCAAACATTGCAGTTGTTTACTTTCCCGGAAACAACTGCGAGGAAGAATCGCTCAAGGCCGTCTTAGGCGCGGGAATGAACGGAAAAATAATAAGATGGAACCAGCGCGCAGGAATTGAAAAATACGACGGGTACATAATTCCGGGCGGCTGGGGATACGAGGACAGGATACGCGCGGGAGTAATAGTTGCAAAAGACCCGATTTTTTCGCTAATAAAAAAAGAAGCGGAAAAAGGGAAGCCAGTTCTTGGAATATGCAACGGCGCCCAGGCGCTTGTGGAATGCGGGATGATTCCGGGATTAAAGAATAAAATCGAGATGGCGCTAGCCCCAAACAAAAATCCTTTTGTCTCAGGGTATTACTGCACGTGGATTAATGTAAAAAGCGAAAATGAAAAAGGCACTTGCGCATTTACAAAAATGACAGGAAAAAATGATGTGGTTCCAATGCCAATTGCGCACGGCGAAGGCAGGTTTACGACAAAAGACAGGGACTTGCTCAAAACTTTGATAAAAAACAAACAGGTAGTTTTCAGGTACTGCGATAAAAACGGAAAAATCGAGGATAAGTTTCCAATAAATCCAAATGGTGCAGTTTATAATATTGCGGCAATCTGCAATAAAAAAGGAAACGTGATGGCAATAATGCCTCATCCTGAAAGATCATCTTTTGTAAGGCAGCTCCCGGACACAACTGAACTGAAAAACAAGTTCGCCGGAAATCCGGAAGCAATGGAGGACTTTGCCCCGTCAATGCACATTTTCCTCTCAATGAAAAAATATATAGAAGAGCTTTAACATTAAAATAATATAACTGAAATAAAAGACTATTAAAACCAAAAAGGTCGTGCGACGACAATATTTTCGCTCGGCAAATTTTTTATTGCCAGTAAAAATTTGCCTCGGAACATGGCATTAATTAAGGCGTAAAACGTGGATGAGCACTGAGTGCAGAGGGAAAATCCATACGAAGTGGGGATTTTACCTTTGCGAATAGGGTTTTGGAAAACAAAACCCGTGTGCGAATCCTGAATTTGGAAAAATAGAGAAAAAACAAAGGAATTAAAACCAACTAATAAAATGCCAAAAACAGTAGAACTAATTGTAAGCTTAAAAGTGCCGGACACAACAGCAATCACTGCACTTCAAACTTTGAATAAAATGGGATTTAAACAAGTCATTAATTTAAAAAGATTGGATTACTATAGGTTTTTTATTGATGGAGATGCCCAAAAGTTCAAGCAAAAAATATCAAAAACAGACCTGATAGTCAATGCAAACAAGCACTTTTGCGGTTTCTCAGTTCCAAAAACAGATTCAGTGAAACTGCTTGTAAAAAATTCAGATGACAACAATTCAGGCCTTTTGAAAACACTGAAAAACAGGCTTGGATTTAAGGAATTAAAAAAAATAGAAAAATTTGTCTTGTGGGAATTCATTTTCGGCTCAAAATCAGCGCAAAACAGGAAGGCTGCAGAAAATGCAGCAAAAGACCTGCTTGTGAACGAGCATTATCAGGAATACAAAATTTTATAGGTGAAAAAATGGAAAAAGCATTAATTATTTTCGGCTCAAAAAGCGATGAAAAAACTTACAATGCGGTTGCTGACGAGCTAAAAAAGCACAAGGTAAAATTTGACTTAAGGATAAGCTCTGCCCACAAGACTCCTGATGATGTTGATGAGACCCTTCAAAAGGGCTATAAAGTTATTATTGCCGGCGCTGGCCTTGCAGCGCATCTGCCTGGAGTTGCTGCTGCAAAAGTATTAAGCCCTGTAATCGGAGTGCCGTGCGAGGGAAATTATGCCGGCCTTGATGCGCTTTTGTCAATAGCGCAAATGCCGCCGGGAATTCCTGTATTGGCAGTTGGAGTCAATAAGCCAAAGGTCGCAGCGGAAAACTGCGCAAAAATGATGAGGAAATATGAAAGTGTTACAATAATCGGCGATAATGGAAATAAGGCCGTAAAAAAAGCGGCAGAGCTCCTCAAAAGCTTTGGCGCATTGTTTGCATTTTCTGAAATGCCAAACCCGAATTCAGTCAACATAGAATTCACTTATTTTGACGAGCCGGTTGAAAAAAAAGACGAGCTTGTGATTTATTGCCCTTTGCTTGATGATGAAGATGACAAGCCAGAGGCAGCGCTTAATTTTTTAAAGCACTCAACTCACGGCCTTTGGGTCGGGGTAAACAACGGCACAAATGCAGCAGTTGCCGCAGTTGAAATCCTGAACTTTGACAACAGCTTTGAGGAAGAATTGACAAAATACCGGCGCGGGATTGGCAAAAAAGTTCTCGATGCAAACAAGTAGGCTCAAAAAATGAAAGAACATCACTGCGTGCTTTGTATTTTTGGCGCAACCGGAGACCTGGCTAACAGGAAGCTTTTGCCGGCGCTTTACTACTTAGAGCAGGAATCCAAATTAAGCGACAGCTTCAGGGTTGTCTGCGTTGCAAGAAAGGAAAAAATCCATGAGGATTTTCGGGAAGACGCAGCCAAATCCATAAGGAGTTTTTCAAGGATGAAAGTTGACGACAAGAATCTGCAGAAGCTTCTTTCAAAAATCTACTATCATAAGCTGGAATTTTCAAGTTTTGAGGATTACGAGAAACTGAAAAGCGGAATTGAGCAGCTTTCAGGGCAAGACTGCTCTGAGTGCGAAAGAATTTTCTATCTTGCAGTTCCTCCAGAGTTTTTCAAGATAATTGCGCAAAACCTGAAAAAATCAGGACTTGCCTCAAGGCAGCAAAAGTCAAAGCCCTACAACAGGGTTATGTTTGAAAAGCCGTTTGGCCACGACCTAAAATCCTCAAGCGAGCTTAACCACGAGATAACTCAGGTCTTTGATGAAAACCAGATTTACAGGATTGACCACTACATGGCCAAGGAGCTTGTTCAAAATCTGCTCGTCCTTAGGTTTGCAAACAGCATTTTTGAGCCGCTTTGGAATAAAAACTACATAGACCACATCCAGATAACGGTTGCAGAATCGCTTGGTGTCGAGGGCCGCGGGGATTACTATGAAAAATCAGGCGCAATGCGCGACGTGATGCAAAATCATATGATGCAGCTTTTGACACTGGTTGCCATGGAAGAGCCGGAGAACCTGCTTTCAGAAAACATAAAAAAGGAAAAAATAAGGGTCTTGAAGTCAGTGGAAAAATTCATGAGAAAAACAAGGCACTGCATCTCAGTCAGGGGGCAATATGATTCCGGGGAAATAAATGAAAAGCCTGTTGCCGCTTACGTCGGCGAGCAGGATGTTGCAAAGGATTCCAGGACTGAGACATACATGGCGCTCAAAGTCGAGATAAACAACCGGATGTGGCACGGTGTTCCTTTTTATCTGAGGACCGGAAAAAGGCTAAAAGACAGGGCAACAGAGATAGCCATAATTTACAAAAACATACCGTTCACATTATTTTCCGGCCAGGCTCTTGAGAGAAACATGATGAAGATACGGGTTCAGCCCTATGAGGGCATAACACTTCAGTTCAATGCAAAGGTTCCGGGAAACAAGGTCATCATTGACAACGTGAACATGGATTTTTGCCACGAATGCAAGTTTGGCCCTAACAGCCCGGAGGCGTATGAGATTTTGCTTTTTGACGCAATGAAAGGCGACTCAACACTTTTTACGTCATGGCCTGAGGTTGAAAACTCATGGAGAATATTTGATTTGCTTTCAAAAAAGACAAAGAATGAAAAACTTTACAGGTATAACTCGGGCTCGTGGGGCCCGGAGGCGGCAGACCTGCTCATAAAAAATGACTTGCGTGAATGGGTCGCACCAAAAAAACCCGATTATGCGGAAATACTGGACAGGCAATCATAAAAATGGAGGGATTTTAATGATATCAGACAGCGTATTGAAAAAACAGATTAACTCAACACTCGACAAGACAAACTTTAAATTTGGCAAAAAATATGCGGGAAAAGTGCGCGACAACTACACAGTCGGCGACAAAAGAATTCTTATCACGACAGATAGGATTTCAGCATTTGACCGCGTTTTATGCACAATCCCGTTCAAAGGGCAGGTGCTTAACCAGATTGCTGCATTCTGGTTTGAAAAAACAAAGCACATCGTGAAAAACCATCTTGTTAGCGTGCCAGACCCGAATGTGATTGTGGCAAAAGAATGCAGGCCTTACTCTGTAGAGATAATCGTGCGCGGATATATTACTGGAGTCACGACAACTTCTGCCTGGTATAATTATGAGAAGGGCGTCAGGAATTTTTGCGGAAACAAATTGCCAGAAGGCCTTAAGAAAAACCAAAAGCTCAAAACTCCAATAATAACTCCGACGACAAAAGCAGGGCACGGCTCGCATGATGAATCAATTTCCAGGGAAGAAATTCTGAAGCGCGGACTTATAGACAAACAAACTTACGAAAAAATTGAAAAAGCAGCTCTTTCACTTTTTGACTTTGGGCAGAAGCTTGTCGCAAAAAATAACTTAATCCTTGTTGACACAAAATATGAATTTTCCGACCTTGACGGCGAGCTTGTGTTGATTGACGAGGTCCATACTCCGGACTCATCAAGGTTCTGGATAAAAGACACTTATGAAAAACTGTTTTCACAGGGAAAAGAGCCCCAAAAATTGGATAAGGAGTACGTGAGGCAGTTTCTTGCTGAAAAAGGATTTTTGGGAGACGGAAAAATTCCTGTCATTCCTGAATATGTCAAAATTGAGGCGGCAAAAAGATACATCACAGCTTATGAAATGGTGACAGGAAAAACTTTTGAGGCAAAGAATGGGGATGTTTTGAAAAGGATTGGGAAGAATTTGAAAAAGTTCCTGAATTAATTGTGCAAAGGCTGCGCGGGCTTAAACAAGCTGGCATGGCTGCGCGGATTTTCTGTCTTTTGACCAAGTAATGGAATCAAATACTTTGTAAGTTGTTCTGTAGGTTTTAAATTTTCATAATCAAAAAATCCTGTTCCAAGAACAGGCCTTCGTTTTGATGCCTCCTCAAAGGACATTCTTCCCACAAAAAGTATTTTGCCGTTGGCATTTACATAAAGATTTTCGTCAGATGGAAGGCTGCCTGCGACATCAGGGTCCTGAATTGTGGCAACATTTCCAAAATCTCCCTGGGATATTAGCCTTATGCATTCCTCAGCCGTTCTTAAAGCAAACTGCTCGTCTATCGGTGTCAGTTTTCCGTCCCGAAGATGGTAAGTTGCTACTTTTAATGCAGTTTTACTTTTATCTATCCCTAACTTATCTGAAAGCGCATCAGCAATAGCAAGTCCAAGTATTTCAGGCTGAAGCTTAGGATTTTCATAATTATCAATGAGCGGCTCTTTGCCAAACAAATATTTTGTGAAATAGGGATTAAGCCCCTCTACGCCGCTTGCAGCCTCAGAAATAACAACAACTGCAAAAGAACTTCCATATTGTGCCTTATTAAATTCATAAGCACTCCTAATCCCGCTTGCAATGCGTTCAAGAGTAAGGCCTTTTTTTTCAGCAGGAATAACAAAGTCAGCGTGCCCAAAATCTGCTGCAGCCGCACAGACCCAGTCAGTTGACCTTCCAAATACGGGCAATAAAACAATCTTGGAGTGTGTTCTTGCAGTGTCATAAGCTTCTCTTGTAAGCTGGGCAGCCCGGTGCGCTGCTGTTGTATAGCCTATGGTTGCATAGCTTCCGTTTGTGTCGTTGTCCATTGTCTTTGGCCAGCCCACTATTGGAAGTTTAAATCCGCTGTGCAATTCCCTTGCCTTGCCTAAAGTGTCATCGCCGCCGTAAAATAATGCGGCATCAATTCCATATCTCCTGAAATTTTCGGCAACTTTTTGAGAATCAGGATTAGTTCTGCTTGATAATATGAATGAGCCTCCGCTGTTTCTTAATTCTGAAAATGAATGGCCTGTGATATCCACGACTTTATCGCCGCCCTGCTCTATTCCCTTCCATCCGCCCAAAGAAGCCAGAACTGTATGGCCTCCTCTTTGCGCCCAGTCCATTACAGTCTCAAGTCCCTTAGAAAAATCTACGTGACCTCCTCCCGTGCCGATTAGTAGTCTCAAGATAACCTCTCCTAGGAGTTATGAAAGGTTTATATAAAAATTTTTCTGTATTTAAGCGCCTTGTTTCCATTTTAAGGGGTTTATGCCGCCGGCATTCCAATCAAAAGGCATTGTTGTTATGTTCTCTTGAATTTCAAACCACAACTCTTAAATTATAGCCTGGCTTTGCAAAAACTTTTAACTTAGGGGAATTGTATGAAGAAAAAACATTCATTTTTGCAGAGGCTTAAGCACCTGGTAATTGGACGAGCGCACAGCCTTCAGGACAGGAGCATATTCCACAGGCTTTCGCTTATAGCCTTTTTTGCCTGGGTTGGACTTGGCGCCGATGCATTATCATCATCTTCTTATGGCCCGGAAGAGGCATTTTTGGCACTTCACGGCCATGTGTATTTGGGCATATTTGTGGCACTTGCCTCGGCGATAACAATTCTTGTCATCAGCGCAAGCTACTCCCAGATAATAGAATTATTTCCTGGCGGAGGAGGAGGATATCTTGTTGCAAGCAGGCTTTTGTCGCCTTTGGCAGGGATGGTGTCAGGATGCGCGCTCATTGTTGATTATGTGCTGACAATAACAATCTCGATTGCCGCAGGAGCTGCTGCAATATTCAGCTTTTTGCCTCAGGAATTTCAGCCCTTAAGAATATGGCTTGCGCTTTTTGGGGTATTTCTTCTCATAATTCTCAACCTTCGCGGAATAAAGGAGTCTGTTGTGCCTCTTGTGCCAATATTTTTGCTTTTTGTCATAACGCACATTTTCATAATTGCCTATGTGCTTATTTTCAATTCTGCAAACCTTACAAATGTTGCATCTTCAACAATTGTTGATACCAAAAGCGCATTTCTTGAAATCGGATTATTTGGAGTGATTGCGCTTATGATGCACGCCTACAGCATGGGCGCAGGAACCTTTACAGGAATTGAGGCAGTCAGCAACGGCCTCCAGATTTTAAGAAAGCCAAGAGTGAGGACTGCAAAGAAAACAATGAGGTACATGGCAATTTCGCTTTCAGTAATGGTATTGGGCCTGATGATTGCTTACCTTGTCTATAATGTCTCCCCGCAGGCGGGAAAAACACTTAATGCAGTTCTCTTTGAAAAAATAACCCAGGACTGGAAACATTTTGGCTATTCGTTTGTGCTTGTCATACTTTTTTCAGAAGCAGCACTTCTTTTTATTGCAGCGCAGACCGGATTTTTTGACGGTCCAAGGGTTCTTGCTAACATGGCGCTAGATGGCTGGCTGCCAAAAAGGTTTGCGTCGCTTAGCGACCGCTTCATAATGCGCAACGGCGTTCTCATCATCGGCTCTTTTGCAGTTTTGATGATGCTTTTGACAAAAGGCTCTGTAAAAGTTCTTGTAATCCTTTACAGCATAAATGTTTTCATAACTTTTGTTTTGTCACAGCTTGGCATGGTAAAATACTGGTGGTCTTCAAGGCACAAGCTTAAGCACTGGAAATACAGCATTTTCATAAACTCGCTTGGACTTGTGCTTTGTTCCTTTATTCTTTTTTCTGTCGTTACATTAAAATTTAACGAAGGCGGCTGGATAACCTTAATCATCACAGGAATACTCATATTTGCCGTTGTTACGGTGAAAAGGCATTATAACGAGACTTCAAAAATGATTGGAAGGCTGGACTATGATGTTTTAAGCGGAACAAAAAGGCTGGATTATGAGCTTCCGGCCTCAAAAATTAATATTGCAAAGTCTGTCAAGGAAGGGAAAACCGCAGTAGTTCTTGTCAAGGGGTTCAACGGCCTTGGAATCCACACAATAAAAAATATACTTGAGAATTTCAGGGGCAATTTCAGCAATTTTGTTTTTGTTGAAGTCGGCTCAATTGACGCAGGAAACTTCAAGGGAGCGAGGGAAATAAAAAACATAAAGGCAAGCACAAAAAAAGAAGTTCACCAGTATGTTGACTTGATGAAGTCAAAAGGATACTATGCAGAAAGCTATTCAGCTATCGGGATTGATGTCGTTGATGAGATATCAAGGATTGCTCCAAGAATCACGAGGAAGTTTCCGAACTCAGTTTTCTTCGGAAGCCAGGTGATATTCCCCAAAGACACATTTTTTACAAGGCTTTTGCATAACTACACTCTTTTTTCAATTCAGAGAAGGCTTTACAATAATGGAATAACAGTAGTTGTATTGCCGGTAAGGATTTAATTTTATTTTCTGATTTACTTTTTACTAAAACCCGCTCCGCAAATATAGGCGGCCTTCATTTGGGCCGCATATACGGATGAATCAAAGTTACATTGAAATTGTTTGATTCATCCTGACGTTTAGACACATAAAACATAACTGAAGAATAGTGTGTCTAAACGCATTAAGTTGATTCGTTGCATTGCGAAAGTGACTTCTTTAGTTTGAATTCTTAGAAAGTAAAATATTAACTCTCGCCAGTAATGCAGGCGAGTGTGTAGGTTGGATGCACAATGAATGCCGAGCGAAATGGCGAGGCGTAACTATGACCTAAAATATTTTAAAACCAGAGTATAGTCAAGAAAAGAAATTACAATTTAAAGCTATGATTCTTTGATTAAATCATATCACTAAACGAGCCATTTTAAAAAGCTTTATAAACTAGCTCGTTATACAACATTCATTCTAGTTTTTTTCCGAATTTGAAAAGTGCTAGTTCGGGAGCTTTAATATACAAAAATAAAACATAAACTAAAATGGGACGAGAAGACGAGACAATATTTGTTTTAAGGACAACGGCAAACCGGGAAGACCAGGTAATGGACTTTATTACAAGCAACGCTGTGAAGAAAAAAATCGATGTTTTTTCTGTAATCAGGCCTCACGGAATGAGGGGTTATATCTTTGTCGAGGCTGCAACAAAGGCAGACGCAGAGCAGGCAGCACAAAATATTCCTTATTCAAGGGGAATTTTGCCCCATCCTGTAAAATATTCTGAAATTGAGCATATGCTTGAGCAGGTAAAGCACGAGATGAACATCCAGAAAAGCGACATTGTCGAAATCATCTCAGGACCTTTCAAGCGCGAGAACGCAAAAGTCACAAGGATTGACAAGACAAAGGAAGAAGTTGTTGTTGAGCTCCTTGAGGCAGCAGTCCCAATTCCAATCACCGTTAAGATGGATGCAGTCAAAGTAATCAGAAGAGATTCAGACGAGCCTGAAGTAAAATTAGACTCAGACGACTTGCTATAACTAACATAAAGATTTTTAAATCAGCATAAGTTACAAAACAAATAAAATGGCACAGGATAAAGTTGAAGTATTGGTTGAAGGCGGAAGGGCAACAGCAGCGCCTCCATTAGGCCCAGCTTTGGGACCAATGGGCGTAAACATTGGGCAGGTTGTGTCAGACATAAACAAGAAAACCGCTTCATTTGCAGGCATGCAGGTGCCAGTCAAGATTATGATAGACAAGGAGACAAAGCAGTATGAAATAACTATTGGAACTCCTCCAGCATCAGGCTTAATAAAAAAAGAAGCAAATTTGGAAAAGGGCTCAGGAAAGCCAAAGCACGAAATGGTTGCTGACATTCTAATCGAACAAGTCATTAAAGTTGCAAAGATGAAAGAAACTGCAACTCTTGGAAAATCACTAAAAGAAAAAGTCAAGGAAGTTATAGGAACCTGCCAGTCAATGGGAATTCTAGTTGAAGGAAAGCCTGCAAAGGAAACCTTAAGGGATATTGAGGCAGGAAAGTACGACGAAGAAATAAGGACAGAAAAGACTGAACTTTCCGCTGAAGAACTTGCAAAACTTGCAATAGAGAAGCAGAAGCTTGCCGACGAACTTGCCAAGAGAAGGTCAGAGTTTGAAAGAGTTGCCAAAGAAATTATCGGCCAAATGACTGGAAAAGCAAGAGGAGAAATCAAAGTCAAGTTAGTTGCCGCAGGCATCCCTGATGAAATGATTAAAGAATTATTGCCAGTTGAAACTCCAGCAGCAGCAGGCGCAGCAGGCGCTCCGGGTGCCCCAGCAGCAGGCGCAGCAGGAAAAGCAGCCCCGGCAGCAGGAAAAGCAGCAGCTGCTCCAAAGAAAGACGACAAGAAAAAATAAATTTCTTTTTTTTATTAATTCTATTTTTTTGGGTTTAAATAAACTTTGAGTAAATATTTTTAAATTTTTAAGCAAATTTTTTATTTAAGATATGAAAAGTTCGTAAAATGGCACAATTTGGCATATTTCAATCTGAAAAAAAGGAAATATTCACCATATTAGGGGCAATTACCGGAATAGTTGCAACATATAGGTTTACTTTGGTTCTTGGAGTAATAACTTTAATTTGTGGATTACTAGCAAAATACAACAAATCAAAGTATTGGAGTTGGGTCATAATAATCGGAATCGGAGAAATCTGTTATCATTTCATAGTATACTTCTTTTATTAGGAGTGGGTATATAAGAGCATCAATCCCATTCACACCCTCACATTAAAAAAAGTATTGCACGGTCAAGATTGCACTATAGCCAACCTCCAAAAGCATATTAAATCCCTAAAGCAATCAAACAATCCTTATTTTCATTCTGCCACTTCTGACTCATGTCAAGAAAAAATAAATCAAGAAAAAGACTAAAAAGGGAAAATGAGGAAATAGATGCAGAGATTTTTGTTTCAAATAGGGAATTGATTTGATATTTCTAAGCCTTATTTCAATCCCCAAGCCAAAAAACCAAAAACTATAAATATAACTAATAGTTAACTAATTATATAACTAAAGGTGATAAGATGGTAATTGCGAAGAAATGGGGCAGTTCAGTTGGAGTAATACTTCCAAAAGAAGTTGTAGAAAGCCAGGGCATAAAGGCAGGAGACGACCTGGTGATAAGGATATTTAGAAAAGGCAACCTTAAGGATGTTTTTGGAAAGCTTAAAACAAAGATTCCGGGCCAAAAGTTTAAGGATATTGCAAAAGAAGGCTGGAGTTAGGCCATAAGCTGAATCAAAATGGAAAAAGCATTTTTCTTTGATACTTATGCCTTGTTTGAAATAGCAAAAGGCAATGAAAATTACTTGGAATATTCAAGTGATACTGGTATTGTAACAACCAAGCTTAATCTTATGGAGCTTTATTATGGCCTTTTGGTTAATTTTGGAAAAAGTGTTGCTGACCAATATTATGAAAGATACAAGGAATTTTGCATTGAAGCCAGTGATGACGTCATAAAGTCTGCAATGCAATTTCGGGTTCAAAACAAGAAAAAAAATCTAAGCTACGTTGATTGTATTGGTTATTCACTTGCAGCGGAGGCCAAAATCAAATTTCTCACAGGCGATAAAGAATTTGAAAATATGCCTAATGTGGAATATGTGAAATAAAAACTAATACTCATCCCAGCTTTTTATTTCCAGGTCATCCATTTTCTTTGAAGTAATTGACTCAATGAACAATTTTGCAATCTGCGCGTTTGTCAAAAGCGGAATGTTGAAATCAACTGCTTTTCTTCTTATGATGTAGTCGTTTGTTATCTCTTCTTCCTCGTAGTTTTTCGGGATATTTATGACCAAGTCTATTTTCCTTTCCTCAAGGTAAGTCTGGGCGTTTGGCTCAGTCTTTTCAAGCGGCCAGTGAAGGATTTTTGACTTTATCCCGTTTTCCTCCAGAAATTTTGCGGTCCCTTCTGTTGCAAACAAGTTAAATCCGGAATCAGAAAGCTTTCTTATGCTTTCAAGAAGATACGCCTTGTTTTTTATCGGCCCTGCTGAAAGAAGTATGTTTGATTTTGGAATTACATATCCTACAGACAGAATTGATTTTAAAAATGCCTCCTGCACGTCGTTTCCAAGGCAGCCGACTTCTCCGGTTGACGACATTTCAACGCTTAATACAGGATCAGCGCCGTGAAGGCGAGAAAATGAAAACTGCGGCGCCTTGACGCCGACATAATCAAGGTCAAGTGTGTTGTACTTTCCGCTTATGTCAATTCCAAGCATTGCCTTTGTCGCAAGCTCAATGAAATTATATCTTGTGACTTTTGAAACAAAAGGAAAGCTCCGTGAAGCCCTTAGATTACACTCTATAACTTTTATCTCATTGTTCTTAGCAATGAACTGTATGTTAAAAGGGCCGGTGATTTCAAGCGCCTGTGCAATTTTTTTTGTCACATCTTTTATTTTCCTTACAGTTTCAAGGTAAGTGAATTGCGGCGGCAGTGCCATTGTTGCGTCGCCAGAATGAACACCTGCATTTTCAATGTGCTCTGAAATCGCATAAATAACAACTTTTCCGTCTTTTGCAACAGCATCAATCTCAATCTCTTTTGCCTTTGTGATGAACTTGCTTATGACAACAGGATGCTCTTTTGAAACTTCCGCTGCTTTTTTCAGGTACTGCTCAAGCTCTTTTTTGTCGCTCGCAATGCTCATTGCAGCGCCGCTTAAGACGTATGACGGCCTTATCAAAACAGGATACTCCACTTTTTCAGCAAATCTGTCCGCTTCCTCAACTGATTTTGCCTCAATCCACTCAGGCTGGTCTATTTTGAGTTTGTCAAGCAGCTCAGAAAATTTGTGCCTGTTTTCTGCGCGGTCAATATTCAAAGGGCTTGTTCCAAGAATTTTTATTTTTTGCCTCTCAAGCTTCATTGCAAGGTTGTTTGGAATCTGCCCTCCCATTGAAATCACAACGCCATCAGGAGTTTCCTTATCGCAGATATCCAAAACACGCTCAAGGCTAAGCTCGTCAAAATAAAGCCTGTCGCAGACGTCATAATCTGTCGAGACAGTTTCAGGATTATAATTTATCATAACAGTCTGGTGCCCAAGCTGTTTTAATGCCTGTACGGAATTGACACAGCACCAGTCAAATTCCACAGAGCTTCCGATTCGGTAAGCGCCTGAGCCAAGAACAATGGCAGTTTTCTTGACATTAAACTCAACATCATCTTCATCGCCATTGTAAGTTAAATAAAGGTAATTTGTCTTTGCAGGATACTCAGCAGCAAGAGTGTCAATCTGCTTTACACATGGGATGATATTGTTTTTCTTTCTGTACTCTCTGACCTTTAGCATCTTCTCTTCCATCTGATTATTTTCTTTTGAGGTGATTTTTGCAATCTGGAAATCAGAAAATCCCTGCTGTTTTGAAAGTTTCAAAAGGCTTAAAGGAATTTTTTCAAGCGGATGCTTTGAAAGCTCTTTTTCAGTCTCAACAATGTTTTTTATCTTGTGCAGGAACCAGCGGTCAATTTTTGTAAGCTCATAAATTTTGTCAATCTTCATTCCTTCCTTGATTGCCTGGGCTACTGCCAAAATTCTCTTGTCTGTCGGGTTCTTCAGCTCATTTTCAATGTTTTCAAACTTTATATTGTTTGCAGAAATTCCGTGAAGCCCGTTTCCAAGCATCCTAAGCCCCTTTTGGATGACTTCTTCAAATTTTCGGCCTATTGCCATAACTTCGCCGACAGATTTCATCTCGCTTCCGATTTCAAACTTTACCCGTTTAAATTTCTGCAAGTCCCATCGCGGAATCTTTACCACGATATAATCAAGCGCTGGCTCAAAGCAGCTCTTTGTTGTTTTTGTGATTTTATTCTCAAGCTCAACCAATGAATGCCCGAGCGCAAGCTTTGCTGCAACAAACGCAAGCGGATATCCTGTTGCCTTTGACGCAAGCGCAGAACTCCTTGAAAGCCTTGCATTCACTTCAATAATTCTGTAGTCTTCAGAATAAGGGTCAAGCGCATATTGTATGTTGCATTCACCGACAATTCCAAGATGACGAATAACTTTTATTGCAATTTCTCTTAATTTATGGTATTCTCTGCTTGAAAGTGTTTGAGAAGGCGCAACAACAATACTCTCGCCTGTATGGATCCCCATCGGGTCAAAATTTTCCATGTTGCAGACGGCAATACAATTATCAAATGAATCTCTCACAACTTCATACTCAATCTCTTTCCATCCGCCAAGGTATTTTTCAACAAGAATCTGGTTTGAATATGAAAAAGCCCTGTTTGCATTTTTCTCAAGCTCTTCTTCGTTAATTGCAATTCCTGAGCCTGCGCCTCCAAGAGCATACGCTGCCCTTATCATTACAGGATAGCCAAGTTTTTTTGCAAATTTCAGTGCATCATCTGTGCTTTTTACTGCTTTACTCTCCGCAGTCTTTAGGCTTATTTCATTAAGCTTGTCAATGAATAATTCGCGGTCCTCAGTTTCCTTTATTGCCTGAACCTGTGTTCCTAAAACTCTCACATTGTGTTTTTTCAGTATTCCCTTATCATATAGCTCCACTCCGCAGTTTAATGCAGTCTGGCCTCCAAATGCAAGCATTATGGAATCCACTTTTTCCTTTATTATTACTTTTTCAACAAAATAAGGATTCACAGGCAGAAAATATATCTTGTCAGCCATCCCTTCGCTTGTCTGGATTGTTGCAATGTTGGGATTGATTAAAACAGTCTTTATTCTCTCTTCGGATAATGCTTTTAGGCACTGGCTTCCGGAATAGTCAAATTCTCCTGCCTGACCGATTTTTAAGCTTCCGCTTCCAAGAACTAAAACTTTTTTTGGCTTGTTCATCTAAGTGTCTCCAAGAATTTTGAAAATATAAATGCGCCAATAGGAGTAAAATCCGGCCTTGATGTCATTTTTTTTATTTCGCCTGTTTCAAGAAATTTCACTTCGTCAACTTCCCCGTCCAATAGCTTCAGCTTGCCGTCATACATAATCTTGTATATCTTGCAGATTATGTTATGTTTCGGGGAATGAAATATTATCTTGAAAAGAAAATTCGATTTTAGCTGTCCTTCTGTTATTCCTTTTATTGCCACTTCTTCCTCAAGCTCTCTTATTGCTGTCGCTTCATAGCTGTCGCTGTTTATCACAGTTCCGGCAACTCCGAGGTCCCACAATCCAGGATAGATATCCTTATTCATCGAGCGCTTTTGGATAAGAATTTTATTTTCCTTGTCAAGGATCATCACTCTTGTAGCCCTGTGAAGCAAAGCATGCTTTCTAATCTCTTTCCTGCCTGCCTTTCTGATAAAGTTTTCGTCCTCGTCCACAACATGAATTATTTCGTTTATTTGTGTCATTTTATTTCATCATCTTTAAAAATTCATCAAACAAAAATTCTGTGTCAAGAGGCCCTGGAGTTGATTCAGGATGGAACTGGACAGACATGAACGGTTTTGAAACATGCTTTATTCCTTCATTGGTCCCGTCGTTTGCGTTCACAAAAAATTCCTTCCATTCTTCATTTAGTGATTTCATGTCAACAGCAAATCCGTGGTTTTGCGTCGTGATAAAGCATCTTTTTGTCCCTTCAAGCACGCAAGGCTGGTTTTGCGAGCGGTGGCCGTATTTTAGCTTGTAAGTGTCTCCGCCTGCTGCAAGTGCAAGAAGCTGGTTTCCAAGGCAGATTCCAAATGTCGGTATTTCGTGCTTCATCGCCCGCCCTACATTATATACTGCGCTGGCGCACATTTTTGGGTCCCCTGGTCCGTTTGAAGTCAAAAGCCCGTCAAAATGGGACTTAAAGAAATCATAATCGTAAGGTACCCTTATCACGGTCAGGTTTCTTTTTATGAGGCTTCTTATTATATTTAATTTTACACCGCAGTCCAAAACAACAACTTTTTTTTGCCCTTTTTTTTCATTATAAATTACCGGCTCTTTTATTGAAACCTGGTTAACAATGTCAATATTGTTTGGGTCAAACATTTTGGTATCCTGTCCTTCAACTATGATTTTTCCAAGCATAGCGCCTTTGTCCCTTAAAATCTTTGTAAGCCTTCTTGTATCAATGCCGTAAACTGCAGGAACTCCTTCTTCCTTAAGCCAGTCGCTTAAGCTTTTTTTTGCATTCCAGTGCGAGTGCTCAAAAGAATAGTCAGAAACAACGAGCGCCTGAAGATGCATTTTGTGAGACTCAAAATTCAAGGGCAGGCCGTTTTCCTCTTCTTTTCCCGGCACGCCGTAATTGCCTATTAGCGGAAAAGTCATGACAAGAATTTGTCCTGCATAACTTGGGTCTGTAAGCGATTCAGGATAGCCCACCATTCCTGTGGCAAACACAACTTCACCTGACGTGGATTTTTCACTTCCAAACGAAAAGCCCGAAAATTCCGTGCCGTCTTTTAGAATCAGCTTCGCTTCTTTAATATTATGCATATTAAAAAGAAGTAATAACTGCAAGTGATTAATAAAGCTTGCGGTATGGTTTTGGAGCCTTTGTAAAATATGCACTTAAATTAAAGAAAACCAAAAGGTCAAAATTGGACAAATTGAGCCTAAAAAACTTTACGCATAGTTACGCCTCGCCAATTCGCTCGGCATTATTGTGCATCAATCCCGCACATTCGCCTGCATTACTGGCGAAATTGGCAAGTCTTGAGCATTCAATTAAAAAATTTAAGAAACTTATTGTGTAGTTTTCCGTTTGAAACAACGTATTTCTTGTTTTTGAAATCCCATTTCTTCCCGTTTGTGTCAGTAATCATCCCGCCCGCTTCTTCAACTAAAATAAATCCTGCTGCAACATCCCACTCGTTTGTATAAAGAATGACAAAAGCATCGCATTTTCCAGACGCAATCAAAAGAAGATGATAAATTGCAGAGCCAAAATTCCTCAAGTCAAATGAATGGTCTGAAACATTTTTTAAGAAGCCTATTTTTTCATCCCTGTGTGTTGAGGAAAATTCAAAAAGTATGAATGAGCGGTGCATTTCAGATTTTCCCGATACTTGTATTTTCTTTCCGTTTACAAATGCACCCTTCCCTTTTTCGGCAACTGCTTTTATTTTAAGAACTGGAAAATCAAGCACTCCAAGTATTACCTCATCTCTGTATTTTAGTGCAATTGATACGCCAAAAATGGGAATTCCTCTTAAATAATTGTGAGTGCCGTCAAGAGGGTCGATAACCCAGGTGTAATCTGAATTGTTGTTTTCAAAAGGGCATTCTTCAGAAATTATGTTGTGCTCCGGGAATTTTTTCTTTATTTCAGTTATGATTGCATTATTTGCCTTCAAGTCTGCTTCAGATACAAGGCTTTTGTTTGGTTTTTGGCTTATTTTATTTTTACTTATGAAATATTTGAGCAAAACTTTTGAGGCTTTCTCTGCTGCTTTCAATGCAACCGTCTTAAAATCGCTGTTTTTCATTGCAATTAAACTAAAATTGTTCTTTAAATATGTTTACATTTGTTGCATTTGTTGATAAACTTTTATTAATCAAACTGCAATACTTTGCTAAAATGGCAAGGTCAAAATCTGTCAGCAGCACAAGGGCGGCATACTTAAAATCAATCTACACTTCAGGCTTTCCCGGGCATTCTGAATATACAGAAATGCTGTCTCAAAAACGATTTGAAGGCTTGCCCTCTATTTTCTTTGGCAATCTTTCTCAAGAGGGTTTTGCATTTACTGATTTAAAAAACCCGCCTTACAATAATCTGCCTACTTCTGAATATCTTGAATCAATTATGGGAATCCAGCCAGAACGATTGGGCGGCTTGGAAGTAAGGGCAATCAGGGGATTTAACATATTCTTTAGCATGGGCGGTGGTGCAGGCTTATACATAGTGGCAAGGGACGGCATAAACTTCTCGTTTTTGGATGCAGATTTTGGCTCCGGGACAAATGAAACATACCCGATAATTGCAGAGAAGAGATTTTACGGCCAGCCGCTCCTTTTGCACCATGTTTTAAAAAAAGCATTCAATTCATACTCAAAAAACGGGTGATTTCATTATTACCTTAAACGGCAAGATGAATAAGCAATCTTTATAAATTTGGAAAAATAGTTTTTTGAAGGTGCTTTATGGGAAAAATACTCGTTACAGGAGCAACAGGCCAGATTGGCTCGGAATTAGTTCCGGCACTTAGAAACCTATACGGAAATGAGAATGTAATTGCTGCAGGCCACTCAAAAGAGCCCGAAGGTGAACTGCAAGGCGGGCCATGCACAAGCCTTGATGTTACTGATCCTGGTGCAATAAAAATCACATTAAAAAAATATGATGTAAGGAAAATATTTCACCTTTCTTCAATCCTTTCCTCTCTTGGCGAAAAAAATCCGGGGCTTGCCTACAGTGTTAATTTCAACGGCCTTTACAATGTTTTGGAAGCATCAAGGGAATTAAAAATGGAAAGAGTGATTGTTCCAAGCTCAATTGCAGCTTTTGGCAAAGGCACTCCGCAGGAAAACACCCCAAATGACACAATACAAAGGCCGTCAACAATGTACGGCATTTCAAAAGTGTTTGGTGAGCTTATAGGCAACTATTATTTTAAAAAGTTTGGACTTGACGTTAGGGGTGTAAGGTTTCCTGGAATAATCAGCTGGAAGACAGAGCCAACAGCAGGAACTACAGATTACGCAGTTGCAATTTATTATGAAGCAATAAGGAAAAAACAATACACTTGTTACCTAAAGGAAAATGCGCGCCTTCCAATGATGTACATGCCTGACGCAGTGAATGCGCTAATCGACCTTGAGCGGGCAGACGGGAAAAACCTAATTCATCGCGCTGATTTCAATGTCAATTCAATGAGCTTTGGGCCAAAAGAGATTTCACAAAATATAAAAAAGCGAATTCCGGACTTCAAAATTGATTATGAAATCGACCCTGTAAGGCAGGCAATTGCAGAGTCGTGGCCTTTATCGCTTGATGACAGCGCTGCAAGAAAAGAATGGGGCTGGACTCCAAAATGGGACATGGACAAAATGACTGACGATATGCTTAAAAACCTCAGAATAAAATTGGGCATTGATTAAAATGAGCTTAAAAGAAAGATACGAGTCAATATTGCTCTCAATAATGAATGACAGCCGATTAAACGGCAGACATTACCTTTCTTATCAAAGAGGAAACGACCCTATAGTTGATGTTATCTCTCCACCTGAAACAGAGTTGAAAGGGGGATTGGCTGCATTTCTAAGAAGGGAATTTAGTAAAGAAGGAAGGATAACAAGATACATCTGCGAGAAAATAGACAAGTATGATTGGCCAATAATCCGGGAAAAAATAATATATCAAAACTAAAAATGAACCCACAAGACATATTCAAGGAAGAAGTTGAAAGATTAAAAAGAGAATCACTTAACTGGAATCCAAAGACTCTGGAAACCCAGTCATCAAACAGGGCAACTTACAATGGAAAAAACGTAATACTTCTCTGCTCAAACAATTATCTTGGGCTTGCAAATAATCCAAAAATGATTCAGGCCTCAATCGACGCGACAAAAAAATACGGCGTCGGCTCTGGCGCAGTAAGGCCTATATCCGGCACAATGAGTTTACATTTGGAACTTGAGAAAAGAATTGCAAAATTCAAGGAAACCGATGCAGCTTTAGTCTATCAGTCAGGATTTGCTGTCAACGCCGGCCTTATCCCTGCAATTCTCCAGGAAGGGTGGCTTGCAATTAGCGATGAACTTAATCACGGAAGCATTATTGACGGCGTAAGGCTTTCAAAAGCAGAAAAAGCAGTTTACAAACACTGCGATATGGAATCCTTAAAAGAACAGCTCAAAACTCATTCAAAAAATAATTACAAGGCAATAATGGTAATCACTGATGGAGTTTTCTCAATGGACGGGGACATCGCCCCTCTTGATAAGATTTATGAAATTGCAAGCAAATACAACGCAATGATATATGTGGACGACGCGCACGGCGACGGAGTTCTTGGAAAAAACGGAAAAGGCGCAACATCTCACTTTAACCTACACGGAAAAATTGACATAGAAATCGGCACTTTCTCAAAAGCATTTGGGACAGTTGGCGGCTACATTTGCGGCAGCAATGAATTAAGAGAATATGCACTCAATAAATCAAGAACATGGCTTTTGTCTGGCTCGCATCCTCCGGGCGTAGTTGCGTCCTGCATTGCATCGCTTGATGTCATTGAATCCGACACATCAATTGTAAAGAAACTTTGGAAAAACCGCGAATTTTTCATAAAAGGCCTTAAGGACCTGGGATTTGACACAGGGTTTTCACAGACTCCAATAATCCCGGTAATGCTAAAAGACTCAGGCCTTGCAAGAACCTTCTCTGAAAAGCTCTTTGAACGCGGAGTTTACGCGCTTCCGATAGTTTTTCCAATGGTTGCAAAAGACAAGGCAAGGATAAGAAACCAGGTTTCAGCAGCTCATTCTGAAAAAGATTTAACTGAAGCGCTTAATGCTTACGAAAAAGTTGGAAAAGAATTGGACGTGATTTAATTATCTCGTTTTAATCTTTAAATCCAGTTATCAGATTACCAAGGTCTTGTCTCTTTATAAGTCTATTAATAATACTAAATATTCTCCGCGATAGATAGGCGGCCTGCATTGGGCCGCATTTACGGATAAACCAAAATTACATTAAAATTGTTTGGTTCATCCTGACGTTTAGACACATAATTCATTAATAAAATTTAGGGTGCCTAAACGTATTCCTCACAACCCTTCGCATTGCGGGTGATTGCCGTCTTGATTTAATTTTGAAAATAAAACAATAATTTTCGCCCAAATGTAGGCGAATCAAAAAGACTACTGCACAATGTATGCCGAGCTATTGGCGAGACCTAGACAGTTCAGGGATTTTAGAAATTTAGCTCCTAATCAGATAAGTAAAATAATAAACTACAAATAACGGCTGATAGAAAACTATATAAACCAATTTCTAAATAAATCATATATGAAAATTAAAGAGGTAATGGCAAGGCCAGTGTTCGTTTTGCCTGACTCAACAAAAAAAGAGCTTCTAAATACAGCCAGAAAAAACAAGGACGCTGAAATATTCATTGTTGCAGGAAAAGACAAGAAATTCTTGGGCGACATTACAATAGCAGATCTTTTCCTTATGCTCCTTCCAAACCAGAAATTTGAGGAAATCGGAGTTCAGCTTGCATTTGACCTTGAAAAAAAATTCTTTGCAAAGACTGCAAAAGAGCTCATGAGACGGCATGAATTCAGGTGTTCACCCGATGACGATGTGCTAAAAGTTGCAACAAGGCTTGCAGGAATTGAAATTGACCAAATGCCGGTTATTAACAAATCCGGAATGGTTGTAGGAGTCGTAACTGAAGGAATAATAGTAAGGAAACTAAAACAAAATGATTGAAAATATCCTGCTTGTGCTACTTTTGCTGCTTTTATGTGCAAAAGTATTTGGCTCTCTTTTTGAAAAAATAGGCCTTGACAGTTCACTTGGCGAGCTTCTAACGGGAATTTTGCTTGGGCCTTCGCTTCTTTCAATTGTAAGCGGTGAGACTGTAAAAGACTTTGCTATAATAGGTTCAGTGCTTATACTTTTTGTAGTAGGGTTAAAGCAAGAAGACATCAGGCAGATTTATTCAGACAAGCGCTCAATAGCCTTGGGATTCATCCTTTTTTTTGTAACTGCATTTTTAATGGCACTTTTTTTCCTCAACATTCCGAAATTCTTTGGAATTGATTTTAACCTTGCGCAGTCAGTTGCGCTTGCAATTGCGTTCTCAATAATCGATGTAGGAGTCCCTGCGAAGACTCTTATCTCAAAAGGCTTAATTGAGCTTCCCGTTGGAAAACTAATTGTCCGTTCCTCAATAATAAACATCCTTTTAGGCCTTCTGGTTTTCACTTTCATAAGCTCAGCCTCAAATTTTTCAGTCGGCAGCATTTTTGCAAAGAGCAGTGGAATCCTTATATTTGTCTTGATCGCCGTTTTTGTCTATTTTTTCTTTTCAAGGATTTCACAATTTGTGATTCGCCAACAGGTTCACGAAGCAGAATTTACCATCGCGCTTTTGCTTGTGCTCGCCCTTGCTTATTTTACAGACCTCATAGGCTTTTCAAGCGTTCTTGGAGCATTTCTGGCAGGTGTTATAATCACAAAGCTCCCTTTTTCATCCTCAAGAAGTTTTTCAGACAAGATTAAGGCAATTTCATTTGGCCTTTTTGTCCCTCTTTTCTTTGTCTGGTTTGGACTTGAAGTAAATCTTTCAGAAATTTTCAAAAACCTGCTTCTTGCCTTGGTTGTTTTCATAAGTTATACTTTAATAAGATTTACAGTTGCATATTCATACCTTAAGCATTACAAGTTTGATGCGCCGCTCCTTACAAGCTCGTCAATGCTCTCAGTTGACGTTGAAAGTCTGATAGTTATTATTGTTGCAATCAACACAGGCATATTTTCAGACAACACTCCTTTGGTCTTGTTTGCGCCATCAGTTCTTCTTAGCACTTTAACTATAGTGGTTCTTGTATCAACATTTTCAAAAAAAGAATTAAAAAAAATAAAAAACAAGGCTTAGAGATTCTGTATTATTTTACTTTAAACTAAAATTTATTAAAATATGCTCCGCACTAGATAGGCGGCCTGCAGTGGGCCGCATACATTTAGTTGATTCGTTGCATTGCGAAGGTTGATTTTTGATTTGGCCTCATAAAATAGAAACAAGCAATCTTCGCCTAAATGAAGGCGAATGTGCAGATTTGATGCACAATATATGCCGAGCGAAATGGCGAGGCGTAACTATAACTCTAATTTTTTAATAAAGTGTCAGAAAATACGAACTTTAAATTAAGAAACGTGCAGAACAAAAAAAGAACTAAATAAAATAAAAAATTAAATAAATTAATCAGTCAAGATACTGCCTGAGCTCTTTTGCCTTTTCAACGCCAATATCAAGCATCTGGCTTATTTCTTCAGTTGTCAATGGGTCGTCTCCGCCTTTTTGCAAAGCGCAAAGTGTCCCGTCTTCCATTGAAGCTACTGTAATCCTTGAATCAATTGCCTTTTCCTCTTCAGAATCAGGGTCAACCAGGAAATGGTTTCCAATCTTGCAGACAGTTAC
>DATDOM010000078.1:0-5369 GCA_035293285.1 Candidatus Nanoarchaeia archaeon
CAACTTTCGCCCAAATGCAGGCGAATGTGCAAATTTGCTGATGAAATGTATGCCGAGCTAATGGCGAGGCCCAGATTTCTTCGGGCTTTTTTGGTTTTTCAAATATTGCAGATGATATCACAATAAAATCTATAAAATCTAAAAATTCTAAAACGAGAAATTCATATCAATTCAGATTATCTCAATATCTTCTTTGCCCATGTTTCTCTCGCAGTAATGGCACTTTATTTTCAGAGGGTCTTTTTTGACGACATAGAATTTTGTGGGGATTTTTTCGTTGTTTGTGATGCATACGGGATTTGAGCACCTCACGACATTATCAATGACGTCAGGGCTTTTGACTTTTATCTTTTGCTTCACATTGTAATTTACAATTATATTGACTGTGGCATCAGGCGCAACAATTGCGATTTTGTTGAACTCTGCTTCTGTAAGGCTTTTTCCGCCAACCTTTACAATTCCCTTTTTACCGAGGCTTTTGCTCGTGAGGTTTGTTGCAATCGACACAACGCCGTCGTGATGGTCAAGGTTCAGGATGTCAACAACCTTAAAAGTTGCCTCGTGAGGTATGTGGTCAATTACAGTGCCGTTGTCAATTGCGCTGATTTTAAGCTCGCGCTTTGAATCCTCTTTTGGCGCGCCAAAATTTACTTTTTTTGGCCTTATCCTGTCTTTTGCCTTTTCCTTTCTTGACTTTTTTTGTCTTGCCATCTTTCATTAGTTGCTTTTTCCCAGGACAAGGGACAAAAGCGCTTTTCTTATTGGAATGCCATTTGACGCCTGTTCAAAATATGCCGCGTGCTCCGTCTTGTCAACGCTCTTGTCTATCTCGTCAACTCTTGGCAGGGGATGCATGATTTTCAGCTCCTTTTTAACGTGCTTCAAAAATGACTCGTCAATCCTGTATATTCCCTTGAATTTTTCGTATTCAAGAGGGTCGGGAAACCTTTCTTTTTGTATTCTTGTCACATAAAGCACGTCAAGGTCTTTTGCAAACCTCATTATGTCTGCAGTTTTTTGGTACTTGATTCTCTTCTGGAACAGTTCATCAAGATAGCTTTCAGGCATCTGAAGCTCTTCTGGTGCTATGAAAAAGAAGTTTGGAGCAAAATTACACATCGCCATAACAAGGGAATGCACAGTCCTTCCGTATTTTAAATCGCCGACAAATCCTATATTTAATCCTTCAAGCGATTTTTTTGTCTTTTGTATTGTAAAAATGTCAAGCATCGTCTGAGTCGGATGCTGGTTTGAGCCGTCTCCCCCGTTTATGACCGGAATCGATGATGCCTCTGCTGCTAGCCTAGCAGAGCCTTCCAAAGGGTGCCTTATGACAATCGCATCAGCATACTGCTCAATCATCTTTATAGTGTCCCATAAAGACTCGCCTTTTTGCACTGAAGTTGAAGTTGAGTTTGAGAATCCAATGACCTGGCCCGAAAGCTGCTCCATTGCAGCGGAAAAGCTCAGTTTTGTCCTCGTTGACGGCTCAAAAAACAGGCTTGCAAGAATCTTGCCCTTTAGCAGGTTTGCATTCGGCTTACTTTCCATCTGCTTTGCAGTCTTTAAAATATGCAATATGTCTGCTTTGGAGAAATCGTTTATAGATATAATATCGCGGTTTTTGAAATCCATCTTAAAGAGATAATAGGTCTGTCAAAGTTTATAAAGATTGTGATTGATGAGTAAAAGAATCAAAAAAAGCCAACAACAGCCCTTGCAAGACGGGGTTGCAGCTCTGGAGGTGTCTGCAAGGGCAAAGTATCGCTCTTTTTTATTGTTGGCCGGTAAAAGCTGAGTTTGATTCATAAATATTTAAAAAATAAAAAAATGTAATTATTTTTTCCTTCGTCTCGCAATGTATGCGCCTGCTCCAACTAAAGCTGCGCCGGAGGCCAAGACGCCGAATTCAGGCACAAAAACTTCTCCTGTTTCAGAGCCGATTGTGGACTCAGCAACTGCACCGTTTACAGTGTAGTAAAACAATCCTTCTTGCCCTTCCCCCAGATTTGTTTCCAAAAGCAGTGTCGTGCATCCGTCTGCACCGGTTTTAAGTTCATCAGGAGTAACTGTAAAGCCGGCTTCATCAGGCTCGCCAGACTGGCACCCGATAAATCCGTTTGTGTCCCGGCATTTTGCTCCAAGCAGGACATTGACATCAAGTGGAGTCCCTCCTGTTCCAGGATCAGTATTGTAAATGCAAAACTGCGCAGCCTGGCTGTCTGTAAGCCCCATCTGCGCCATGTCTGGAGTAAGCGTAGTGTATGTAGCATATACACTTGACGATAATACGGCTAAGGCCACTATAAGTGATAATATTTTTTTCATTAGTTTCATCCCCCTTAATTTTTTTGTTTTTCTGTTTTTTATCTTAAAACGGATATTTTTTAATCCCACCTCTTCTAATTTTTTTGGTTATATATTTATACTGTTCTTGGAAATCCAAGATTTGGCTCAAACAATGATTCGATTCCAAGAGACCTGCAAAAAATAAAAAAGTCGTTTTTTACTCCCGAGAGATAGCCTGCACCATTCCAATTCCCGTTATGAATTACGGTTATTCTCTCAGGTATTGCCCAAAAGCATTCATTTGCTTTCACCATATACCCCTCATTTCTTAATTTCAGAATCAGTTTTTCGATTTTATGGACCAAAGACATTACCCTTTCCGGATGGTCGCTGAAATTGTCGATTACTGCATCAAGGTTCAAATCAAACTGAAAATCAATGTGTCCTGCGCCTGCTTTTGTGTTTCCATTTTCATCTCCAGTGGTTAATACGAGGATTCCTCATATCCTTTCATGAATGCTTCCTCAAAAGAGTTCAGCGCGTCATCTTCAAGAAGCATCTGCCTTGTGCTTTCAGAATATATGCTCAGGTCGTCCTCGTCTTTTTCCATAAAAAACTGTTTTAATTTTTTCATTTGGTCACCTCCGTTTTTTCGCAGGCAATTCCTGCAGAATTTTTTGTCTTTCTTTTTTGAATTTAGGAAAAAGCGTTTATTAATAATCTGTGAAACTCAAGTATAGAGCAAGAATATAGAATTGAGTTCCATAAACTTTTTATATGGATGAAATTTCACGTCTTAAATGATTGACGTGGGGCAGATTCCAGTATGGTTTAGGGGGCACGATTCATTCATTGACGCTGTAAGTGTATTCGTTCTTTTGCTGATTGCATTTTTCAGCATCAAGTATTATAAAATAAAGAAAAACAGGAACTATCTTCTTTTAAGCGTTGCATTCGTTCTTCTTTCAGTTTCATTCCTTTTCAAGATACTAACTGCAATTTCCGCTTATGTGGGTTTTGAGAACGGCAGGCAAATTTCCTATGCAGGCCTTGACTGGAACAGTCTTGGCTCGCCTCAGTCAATAATGTTCATAATTTATTTCATCTATCATTTGATAGTATTCTTCGGGCTTTATGTTATGTATTCAGTCTACCAAAAGCAGTCAGATTCAAATATCCTGCTTATCTCCTACCTCATTGTTGTTTCGGCGTTTTTCTCGAACCAGTATGAGACAATGTTTCACTTAACTTACCTTATAATGCTTGCTTTGATAACCTCGCAGACTTTGCTTAGCTATGTAAGGAAAAAATATCAGGCAACAAGGCTGATTGTTTACAGTTTTTTGATTATAACTTTTAGCCAGCTGCTATTCGTTTTGGTCGAATTAAATGCAATTTTTTATATAATAGCGCAGTTTGCGCAGCTGATAGGGTATTTGACTTTACTGATAGCTTTTATCGCGGTGCTTATCTATGGCAGAAAAGAGAACGAGGATAGATATAATTGGTGACATGCTGATTTCTGTAATCAACAAAGGAGGCCACATAAAACCGACTCACTTGATGTACAAGTCCAATTTGTCTTACAGCCAGCTCAAATCTTATCTTGAGGAGCTGCTTTCCAAGGAATTTGTAAAGATAACTAAAAATAAGAATAATAAATATGTCGCAATTACTGACAAGGGAAGGGATTTTGTCAATAAACTTAGGGAGATAAAGCAGTTTGAGCGCGCTTTTGGGCTTTGATTTTCTTAAAAATACAAAAAATCAAATCCCAGCTTTCTTCTCCATTCTCCTGATTACTTTTTTTAAAGTTTCCCCTGCAAGCTTTTTCTGTTGCCTGATGTACTCTTTTGTAATTGGGTCCCTAAGCGCTGCCTTTGCAAGCTTTTTTCCCCGATTTACAATTTTAGCAATATTTTGCCTTGATTTCTTCAGAATCTTTGTCTTTCTTGTAACTATCTTCTTTGTAACTCTTTTTATTGTTTTTTTAGCCATACTTTAACCGATATTTTGTATTATTTAAGTTAAACTGCCAATTATTTGCGTTTATTATGCTGATAATGAATATTGATTCAGAATTATTATCTTAGTTTTCCGCGCTCTATCTCTTCAGTAATCCTTTCAACTTCCGCCATGCCGACTGAGCTTTTTTCTTCTTTTTTGGCGTTCGATTGTTTGTCCATAAATTTCAGGATGCTCTTGCCGTACTGCCCCTGGTTCTTGATTTCTTTTGTGATTTTTTCTTTGGTGTTTTTCGCACTTTTGTATGCATCTTTTGCAACACTCCCAATCTTTCCCTCAAACTTGTGGTATTTACCCAAAACCTCAAAGACAAGGCCTTGGTTTGGCCTGATTGAAAGATATTTCCTGAAAAAGCTGTGAGTTACCGGAACTTCGATAAGCCTTGCTTCCTTTAGTGTTGAAAGCAGGACAAGCGAGACAAAAAGCCTCAGTATTCCTGAAAGCAAAAAAACAAAAGGTATTGCCGCCATCAGTATAATCGAGGGCTTGTTTGAAACTATCAGCCCTCCAAGCGCTGCGCCCAAAAATATCGACATGCTTTCAAAGAACTTAAAGTATGCCGAGCATCTTATCCTGTTTTCAGGCTTGACTGCATCAAAAATGAAATTTGACGAGCTTAAGTTAAAGCCTGCCCACGCAAATCCCGCAAAAGCCTCAGCAATCAGCAGAAAATAAAAATTTCCGGATATGAGCCAAAGCAGGGGTATGAGCGGCGTCAAGAGGCCGGTGATATAGAGCACGTGCTTTGTCCCCTTTGAGTCGATTGTTTTTCCCCAGTAGCCCATTGCCAAAAAACTTGCAACAAGCTCTGATGCCGTGATGATTGTAAACTGAAGATAGCTGAATCCAAGGTTTTTTAGCATGTATACTGCAAAAAAGGGGCTTGCAAGGCTTACTGCAAGCTTAAACAGCGCGATATAAATCACAAAATGGCCGTAGTTTGTCTTGTCCATGCGCCTTACAAAATCAGCTAATGTAAACTTTTCAGCAATGGCGTATTCTGAAGGCTTGTCAAGCATCATCGACTTAAAAACAGTAGAAATCAGTCTTGCCAC
>DATDOM010000079.1:0-2293 GCA_035293285.1 Candidatus Nanoarchaeia archaeon
AGGCAGGAATAAACCGGATGTACCTTGGCGTTGAAACTGCTTACACACAAGGCTCAAAAATCCTCGACAAGCACATTCCTTACGAAGACAAGGTCCTTGCAGCAAGATTAATCCAGGACGCAGGAATTAAGCTGAAAGTTATTCTTCAGGTCGGGGTGCTTGGTGAGGGATTTTACGACTCTAAAGGCAGGTTTGTAAGCTGGGAAGAAGCAACTGATAAGACAATACAATTCGTAAATGAGGTTCAGCCTTACAGAGTTTTGATATCTGAATTCCAGCCAATCAGCGGACTTCCAATATACGACGTAATAAGGCAAAAAAAGATAATTCCCTACACGAGAAAAGAGCAGTATGAAACAGAAATGGACAGGCTTATATCCGGAATAAGGGGAGTCCCAAGAAACGACTATGGTATAGAGAGGCAGTATGAAAAAGCGCTTCCACTCGGAGCCAGAGAGGACCACATAGTTATCCCAAGATAATCATCCATCAAACCCGTTAGTTATCGGCATTCTCCATTCAAGGGAATGAAATGATTTTTCAGAAAGCCTGATTATCGGCGCATTTCTTCTTTTGTGCTCGTTGATTCTGACTCTTTTTATCGCGCTTTTTACTATTTTTTCGTCAAATCCTTTTCCAATAATCTCCTTTGCAGGAATATTTTGCTCAATATACATTTTCAGGATTTTATCAAGAACATCATATGGTGCCCCAAGCTCTTTTTCCGCGTCCTGCCCCAAAATCAATTCAGCGCTCGGCTTTTTTGAAAGTATATTTTTTGGAACTCCTAAAAATTTTCCGATTTCAATCACTTCAGTTTTCCACAAGTCTGCAATGACCAAAATGTCAGATGCATTGTCCCCGTATTTTGTCGTGTAGCCGAGCGCAATCTCAGACTTGTCCGAAGTTCCGATTACAAGTGCATTCTGCATGTTTGCAAGATAATAAAGAATTGACATCCTCGTCCTTGCCTTTGCGTTTGCAACTGAAAAAACATTCTTTTTTAATTTTAGTTTTGAATTTATTTTTTCAAAATTTTTCAAAAAATCATTTATTTCAATCAACTTGTGCGGGACTTTCAGTTTTTTTGCAAGCAAAAGTGAGTCGCCAATGCTTTCCTTTGAAGATGTTCCCAAGTCAGGCATAAGAACTGCAGTCACGTTTTTGCTTCCAATTGATTTAGCCGCCAAAGTTAATGCAACAGAGCTGTCAATTCCGCCGCTTAATCCTATCACGGCTTTCTTGAAGTTGTTTTTTTCAAAATAGTCTTTTATTCCAAGAATAATAGCATCACAAATTTCTTTTTGGCTCATCTAAACCTCAACAATAATCATATCTTCTTCAAAGTCCCTGCACTTTTTTATCACTTTGCCGTCTTTAAAATAGAGGCTGTGGCCGTAATAAACAATTCCGTCCTGTGAGCCTGTCTGGTTGACAAAAATAATGGGAATTCCGGTTTCATTCCATCTCTGGCCTATCACGCTTTCAATTTTTTCGGTTTTTCCGCTTCTGTAGGGGGATGCGGACAGATTAATAATTATCTCTGCTCCTTTCTCTTTCTGCATTTTTGCTATTTCAGAAAACCAAATGTCTTCGCAGATGTTCACTCCGATTCTTTTGCCGTTCAGCTCGAAAACAGTCGCGTCATTGCCTTTTGAAAACCACCTTTTTTCGTCAAATACTGTATAATTAGGCAGGCAGACTTTTCTGTGGACTGCAATAATCTGCCCGTCTTTTATTACAGCGGCGCTGTTGTAAATGAAGGAATTATTCAAATTATCCCGCTCAACAAATCCGACTACTACAGCTTTATTTTTGGTGCTTCCTACAATGAGATTAAGACACTCAAGATTTTTATTTACAAAATTTTTATTCAAAAGAAGGTCTTGCGGAGAGTATCCTGTTATTGAAAGCTCCGGAAAAACAATTATGTCAGCTTTTGTTTTCCTGATAAGCGATATTATTTTTTTTGTGTTATTTTCCAAATCGCCGACTTTGGGATTGGTTTGTGCAATCGCTATTTTCATAATAAATCCGTAATTTTGCGAGTTTATAAAATTATAGTTGGGTTTTTTGTTTGTTTTTACTCACACCATACACTTTAACCTGATATAAAACGCCGTTCAATTTTAGGCCTCGCCATTAGCTCGGTATACATTGATAGCAATTTGCACATTCGCCTGCATTTGGGCGAAAGTCGTTTGTTTTTATTTTCCAATCTAATCAATGAAGCAGCCTTCGCAATGCAACGAATCAAACGTATTATTTATGCGGCCCAAATGAAGGCCGCCTA
>DATDOM010000080.1:0-41372 GCA_035293285.1 Candidatus Nanoarchaeia archaeon
TCTTCTTACATGCGACGCGAGAACAATAATGAAAAGAATAAAGGAATCGAAGCCAAAAGACCACAAGTTACGAAGCGATTTTCTGGAGGAAATCACAAAAGTAATGAAAGAGCGCGAGCAAAAATACAAAAGCTGCGCTGATTACGCAATAGACACAACCCAGATGACGCCAGAAGAGGCCACGGACCTAATTCATCATTATTGCAAGGTTGAAATGCAGTAAAAGCATATCAAACCAAACCAATCAAAACAAAAAACAATGGACCAGACAAAAATTTCAGAATCATTAAACCCTTTCGAAAGAAAAGTCATAAGGGAAGTTGAAAATCACAGTGATTTTCGGGAAATAATGAATATAACCGGCCTTTTGGATGTTGAAGTGATGCGTTCTCTTCAGTGGCTTACAAACAAGAATCTTGTAACGCTTTCAGAAACCCAAAAAGAGCTTGTCTCGCTTGACGAAAACGGGCTCAAATACCTAAAAACAGGCCTTCCAGAAAAAATACTGCTTGAATCACTGCAAAAACCTTCAAAATTTTCAGAGCTTGAAAAAAAGACGGGGCTAACCCGCGAAGAAATTCAGATTTCAATCGGCACATTAAAAACAAAGGCGGCAATAGATACAAAAAAAGAAGATGAGTTAATATTATCAATAAACGACCAGGGAAAAAATCTTCTGCATAAGGGATTTATTGAAGAGCAGTTTCTGAAAGGGGATTTTCCAAAGGAAATTTCATCATTGAATGAAAGAGAAAAATTTGCGCTTGAATCCCTTAAAAAAAGGAAAAAAATTATCAAGATTGAAATTTCAAAATCATTCAAAGCAGAGCTGACTGAGCTTGGAAAAAAAATCCTTGCAAAGGGCCTTGACGAAAGCATTGTGGAAAAGCTGACTTCATCAATGCTTAAGTCAGGCTCTTGGAAGGGCAAGAAATTCAGAAGATACGATGTAAAGATAAATGTCCCTTCAGAGTTTCCGGGAAGAAAACAGCATTACCGGAGGTTTTTGGACGAAGTGCGCCAGAAATTCATTGCGCTAGGATTTAAAGAAATGTCAGGCCCAATTGTCGAGACTGATTTTTGGGACATGGATGCGCTTTTCATGCCGCAGTTTCATTCAGCAAGAGACATACATCAGGGTTATTACATAAAGGAGCCAAAGCTCTCAAAAAGCCTGCCTGAAGATGTCGTGAAAAGAGTCAAGGCAACACACGAGAACGGGTTTAACACAGGCTCAAGAGGCTGGCGCTATAATTTTGATGAAAAAAGGACTCGTCGCTATATTATGCGAACTCACGATACTTCAATTTCAGCAAGAACACTTGCTTCAAAAGACCTGAAAATTCCTGGAAAATATTTCCAGATAGGCAGATGTTTTAGATATGACGTGATTGATGCAACTCATCTTCCTGATTTTAACCAGGTCGGCGGCTTTGTAATCGAAGAAGGAATAAACTTTGGCCACCTTAAATCCCTTCTTAGGATGTTTGCAAAAGAATTTGCAGGCTCTGAAGAAATCAAGATTACTCCAAGCTATTTTCCTTTCACAGAGCCATCAGCCCAGCTTATGGTAAAACATCCAGAGCTTGGATGGATGGAACTCGGAGGCTCAGGAATTTTTCGCCCAGAGCTTGTAAAACCATTGGTCGGAAAAGAAATGTCAGTAATTGCATGGGGCGTCGGCCTTGACAGGCTTGCAATGTTCAAGTTAGGAATAAACGACATAAGGCACTTGTTTTCACACGACCTGGAATTTTTAAGAAACGCAAAGACAGTCTAAACTATAAATCAAAATAAAATGAAATTCATCAAATCAAATAACAAAAACTACACAAAAATCTGTCCAAAATGCGCAAATATTGATTTTCAGGTGCAGCTTGGCTTTGCGCAGATGCTTGCGCCAAGTTCAGAAACTTGCAATAAGTGCAATTACACTGGTTTGTTTCCGGAAATAGACATAAAAGAAATTGAAAATTTCAGAAAAGAGCTGAAAATACTGCCTAAAATATCGAGTAAAAAATAAAATGCCAACAATAATATTTTCATTAAATGACCTCTGGAATCTTGTGGGGAAAAAAATTTCAATCGAAGAAATTGAATCGCTTGCAAGCAACTGCAAAGGCGAGCTTGAAAATTATGACAGTGATTCTGACGAAGTCAAGATGGCTTTTGAGGATACAAATCTGCCTTATCTCTGGTCTGTCGAAGGCTTCGCAAGATTCCTAAAAAATTACTTTGAGATTCAAAAAGGAATACCGAAAATAAAGATAAAAAAGGCAGATTACGGGCTCATTGTTGACAAGTCAGTAATAAAATACAGGCCGTTCATCGCCTGCTTTGTTGCAAAAGGCAAAAAGCTTGATGATTATCTTTTAAAGCAGATTATCCAGCTTCAGGAAAAATTCTGTGACTCCTATGGCAGGAAAAGACAAAAAGTATCTGTGGGATTATATTCTTACAAGCGCGTGACATTCCCTCTGCATTACAAGGCTGCCCTGCCAAAATCACTTGAGTTTGTTCCTCTTGAATTCAAGGCAAAAATGAACTTAAAGGAAATATTAACAGAGCACCCCAAAGGAAAAGAATATGCGTATATTCTTGACGGCTTTGAAAAATACCCTGTTTTGCTTGATGACAAAAATGAAGTTCTTAGCTTTATCCCAGTAATCAACTCAAACTTCACAGGAAAGCTCGAAGTCGGGGATGAAAATATTTTCTTTGAGGCAACAGGAACTGATGAGCACGCAGTCAATCTTTGCGCAAATATTTTTGCTTATGTAATGAGCGAGCGGGGCTTTGAATTAAGCAGTGTTGAAGTAAAATACCCTGACAGAAAAGTCCTGACTCCGACACTTTCTGAGCAGTCAATAAAAATTTCAGAACCCCAGATTAAAGGACTCTTTGGTATTGAATTAAAAGAATCAGAAATAAAAAAACTCGCTGAGCGCGCCCAATATGATTTTGACAAATTCAAAATAACAATTCCCCCATATAGAGGTGATATTTTGCACCCCTATGATGTAATTGAAGATATAGGAATTATTTATGGCTATGATAATATTGAAGAAAGACCTCTTGAAACTTTCACACAAGGGCAGGGCCTTGAAGTAAACTCATTTATTGACAAAATAAGGGATACAATTGCGGGATTTGGATTTCAGGAAACCTTAAGCCCGATTCTTACAAACAAGAACCTCCTATACAATAAAATGAATGCAAAAGACAAAGGCACTGTTGAAATTGATGAGTTCATGTCAGAAACTTATTCAGTTGTAAGAAGCTGGATTCTTCCATGTACTATAGACATTTTGTCAAAAAACACTCATGTTTCATACCCTCAGAAAATATTTGAGGAAGGAATCGTAAATACAAGGACCAGCGAAGAGATACTTGAGTTCAATAAGCTTGCAATAGCGTCAGCGCATGAAAGTGCAAACTACACTGAAATCAGGCAGATACTTGATTTCATAATCAAGTCCCTTGGGCTAAAAGTCGATTATGAAGATGCCGTCAACAGTTCTTTTATTGAAGGAAGATGCGCAATAGCAATAGTAAAAGGAAAAAAGATTGCAACTCTTGGCGAGATTAGCCCAGTTGTTCTTCAAAACTTTGGAATTGAAGTTCCTGTTTCAGCAATGGAAATAAACATGACTGGGCTTTTTGAAATTGTTAAGAATAAATAATCAATTTAAGTTGACGCTTTCGCCCAAATGCAGGCGAAAGCGCAGGTTCGATGCAAAATATCCGCCGCACTATTGGTGCGGCCTAAATATGCATAGCGTCTTTTAATTTAGTCGAAATATAAGCCAACAAACCGACCATTGGCGAGCTGCAATAATTCTATAGTATTCTAAAATAAAAACTAAGAATTAAAAAAATTCAAGAAAAAATAAAAAGTAATCACTTCTTCTTTTCAGCAGTTTTTTTCTTCGGAGCCTTTGGCTTTTCTTCCTTTTCCTCAGTTGATTTCTCTTCTTTTTTTGCAGAAGCTCCTGCTTTTTCCTCAAGAGAAGACTCTTTTGAAGCTTTTTCTTTCTTTGGCTTTGTGTCCTTTAGTTTTTTCTTTTCCTTCTTTTGCCCTGAAATTTCTTCATGAGTCTTTCTTTTCTTTTTTGGCTTTTCAGAGACTTGCTTTGGCTTTGTCTGCCTTGCCTCAATTCCAATTTCTTTTAATGCTCTTGCAACGTCCCCATGGCTTGCGTCTTTTTGGATTTTAATAATCTTGTCAAGAGGCTCAATATGCGCAACATTGCATCTTTTCCTTCTTACTTCTCCGTCAATAAGAACATAGTTCTTGTCAAGAATGTCAATTACTATTCCTTTCTTTCCTGCATCTCTTCCTGCAATCTTAACGCACAGCCTTCCTATTTCTATTGTCATTTTTTCCTCCTTCACTCAAAAGCAAATGGCGTCGCCGTCCATTCAAAGTGATTTTTTGCTTTTATAAGTTTTATAACGAGTATTTACGCCCTTGCGGCCATAACTATCTTGTTTCTAAGGCATTTTGTGCAAAGCACTCCTCCATAAGGCCTTTGTGGCCTTTTCTGGGTCTTTGCCATTGTCTTCATCTTGAATGGGAATTCTCTTGGTATTCCAGCCAAAACAGCTCCGCAGCCTCCGCATTTTTGCGTCTTTGGTTTTTTCCTTTTGTAGTGGATGGCTGTCCTGTTTCCAGGCACTTTTGTGTAGATTTTCCTTAAGCTTCTTGATCTCAATCTTGGTATCGTCATAACCTTTGGTAACAAACGGCCATTTATAAAGCTTATCATAATATTTAAATATCTCAACTCAACAATAAAACCAGATGCGTTGCATTTCGGATTCAAAAAAAGGGGTATCGCCACTGATAGCTACAGTGCTTTTGATAGCATTTGCAGTTGCCCTTGGCTCTGTTGTTATCAACTGGGGCCTCAGCATTGACCTTGGGGGCAATGACAAGTGCAGGAATGTAGAGATAAGCGCAAGAGTTTCTGATTACGGGGAGGCATGCTACGGCGGCCAGGGCAAAGACGGCTATGTGAGGTTTTCAATTGACAACAGGGGCACTGAAGACATCACGGGAATTGCGCTGTGGATGATGGGCTCAAAGCAGACAAAGCTTTTTGACATTAACGATGTCCTGATAAAAAGAGCGTCAATATTTGAAAAAACCGGAAACGACATTTCTTATGATTTTACTTATTACGGCGATTTAAAGGAGCTTCAGCTTATACCAAAAATAGGCGGAGAAGTCTGCACCAAAAATGCAATAAAGGCACAAAAGATAGGAGTTTGCAAAAATAACTAGTTGCTTTTAATCCGTTAATTCAAGTAGAAATAAAATCAATAAATCTTAAGCAGCTTTCTCAGCACTGTCGTAAACAATATAGAAGACCAGATGTATGTTCCAAGCCACCCAAGCCAGTCCTTGTAGCCAATCGGAATCAAGGTGAGTTTTTTGTAATTGACTTGTATAGTTTTCAATCTTTCATTCTCAATTATCTTCACGGGCTCAAGGACTTCCCTTTCACTCGATATCAAAACGGATTTTTGGAATGTTTCATTGTTGTATTCAATTTCAAGCAAATGTTCGCCGGCATCTCCTTTTAGCCTCCAGATTGACTTGCCTCCCACTATTTTCTGCCCTGCCTCGCTTACAATGCTTAGTTCTTTTGGAGCGCTTATTGTCGCAGTTCCGTCAACCCCTTCTTCGAAATTTGCAGTAACCGTGAATTCCTGCCCCGGCATTACATTTTCAAATGCAAAAGTGTGGCTCATCCACCCGAAAATCAGGATTATTGGTATGAATGTAATCAAAGTCGGCCTAAATGAGTGCATCATATATTTCATGTTTGCTTCCATAGACTTTTTCTGGATTTCAAGGGCTTTCTGTGGATTTTTCTTTGCCTCCTTTAGCTGCTTTTGATGCTCCTTCATCTCATCCTTTAAACTCTTCATCAGCTTTTGGTCAGTTGCGTATTTTGTCACGACAATTATAATCAGCGAAACAAAAAGCGCTAAAATGATGACTGCAGCCAAAGGAGGCAGACTAAGAAGCGGTGCAAAAACCGTGTCCAGAAAATCGTAATAAGCCATTTTATCAGCCACCCATAAACTTACGCATCATTGGATTCGTGTCCAACAATCCTTTGCGAAAGCATTGATGGAAAGCATGCAATGAGGAACCTAAAGCTCCTCGGAATGATAAAAATACATTAACAATTTTCAATTTAGCCACCCATAAACTTACGCATCATTGGATTCATATCCATCATGTGCTGCTTGGAAATGTCTTCATACAATTTGTAAACAATCATCACAGCAAGAAGTATTCCTGTTCCGCTTCCAAGCGCGCCTGTAAGGTCAGCAATAGACGCCAAAAGTCCCACGGTTACTGAACCCATGAAAGTCAGGGGCCAGATGTATCTGCTAAGGAGCCTCTCCAAAACCCTTTCATCTTTTCGAAATCCCGGAATCTGAAGCCCGCTTGAAATCATCTGCTTGGCCTGGCTCTTTGCGTCCATTCCGGCAGTCTGCACCCAGAAAATTCCGAATATAACGCTAAACACTACAAAAAACATTATGTAAAAAAATGCCTGAAGGTACTGCGAATAGCCTATAAACAAAGTCCCCTGCTGGATTATGTTAGTTAAAATCTGGGGCCCCTGTATCCAGTATATAAATCCTGAAATTGGCTGTCCTGTATTTGCACTAAACTGTCCTAAAAGTGGATAGCCTATGTTTTGCAATAGCCTGCCCCATAACTGCATGTTTGCAATGAGCGCTGCCGTCAATATTACAGGGATGTTTGAAGTATAGATAAAAGACAAAGGCCACCTTATTCCGTGTCCTCTCACCATTCCAAATGAAAGGGGTATTTCGACTTTCATTGACTGTGCATAGACTGCAGCTGCAAACACAACCAATGTTGACAGCACTGCTGAAAACATTATGAGTGCCGTCGTGACATCTCCCTGCGAAAGGCTTTGGAAAAATGCAGGTACTGCTCCTGATGCATAAGTTACTCCTTCTGCGCTTCCGGGGCCCGGGAGCCAGTTGAATGCCCTGATGAAAACGCTTTTGCTAACCCCTGCTGCAATGAACAGGCTTATTCCCGAGCCAAATCCCCATTTGCTTACAACCTCGTCCATGAATAAAATCAGCATTCCGCCGAGGAATAGCTGGAAAATCAGCAAGAGCTCAAGCTGGAAAAACAAGGGCGTGCCGGCAAACTGCTCTGCAGGTGCAAGACCTCCCATGAATACATAAATTGCGCTTTCAAAAATAATGAAGAATATAGCAAGGAATTTTTGAGTTCCCTGAAAATTTCTTTTTCCGTCAGCGTTTGACAAGTCAAACTTCCAGATTCCTGAGCCGTTCAAAAGCTGTAAAACTATTGATGCTGTAACTATTGGACCTATTCCAAGTGATACTATCGAGCCAAACTCAGCTCCAAGTATAATTGAAAGTGTCTCGAATCTCTGCAGTGCGTTTACTCCAAGGCCGAACAAAGGCAAGAGGCCAAGCACGAAAAATATGACAAGCACAATTGACGTCCATTTTAGCTTTTCCTTGAAAGAAAGGGTTTTTTGGGTAGGGCCTTCAACTTCAGGAAGGTTCATGATTATTGATTTCCAAAGGGACATAGCCATAAGAAAAATTTGATGATTTTTAAAGTTATTGGAAAAGAGGGTAAGGGAGGTTTAGCTGCATAAGGTCAAAGTTCCAAAAGGGAAAAACGAAAAAGCTGACAAGGGGGACGTCCCTTACGGGGAATGTCAGCCATTAAGGAACAGAAGCGTGAACTTTGAAGCCGCTAAACCGACGGAGTTAAATTTCTTATATCAAAAACTAACCCATACTTTTATATATTTTATACCCAAATTCACAAGTATGAAAAACGTGCTTGTGCTGACGTCAACTTTTCCAAGGTGGGAAAATGACACGACGCCATCTTTTGTCCTTGACCTTTCAAAAAAAATTGCCGAAAAATACAAGGTTACTGTCCTTGCGCCGCACGCTTATAGTTCCAAAAGAAAGGAAGCCATTGGAAATCTCGAAGTCAAAAGATTCAGGTATTTTTTTCCCCTAAAATCCCAGAAAGTTGCCTATGGTGCAGGAATTCTTCCAAACATTAAAAGCAGCCAGCTCGCAAAACTTCAGATACCCCTTTTTCTTGCATCCCAGCTCAAGAATGCGGTCAGCATAATGAGAAAAGAAAAGGTTGAATTAATCCATGCCCACTGGCAGATTCCCCAGGGAATTATCGGAGTTTACCTCAAGAAGATGTTTAAAGTTCCGCTCGTTGTCACAATACACGGAAGCGACTTGTTTCCGCTAAAAAGCAGCTTTCTGAAAAAACTTCAGCATTATGTCGTGAAAAATGCAGACAAGATAACTGTGAACAGCGATACTGCAAAAAAAGAGCTTGTTTCGAGGTTTCCTGATTCAGAAACTAAAATAAGGATAATCTCAATGGGGGTAGACACAAAGCTTTTTTCTTCCAAAAAAACAGCACTTTCAAAAAAATATCCCAAACAGAAAATAATACTTTTTGTCGGCAGGATAAACGAGCAAAAAGGCATTGAATACTTAATTGATGCAATGCCAAGGGTTCTTAAAAAAATAAAAAACGCGCATCTTGTGATAATAGGCGAAGGAGGGCATAAAAAATCCCTTATTGAAAAATCGCGGAAAATGGGACTGGGCAAATGCATGGATTTTACAGGGCCAAAAACACAGAAAGAAATATCAGATTTTTACAATCTATCGGATGTTTTTGTCCTTCCATCAGTGACCTCAAAAATTGGGACAGAGTCATTTGGCCTTGTGATTGCAGAGGCAATGGCCTGCGGCACTTGCGTGATTGGCTCATCAAGCGGCGGGATAAAAGATATAATTCAGGATGAAAAAAACGGCCTTATTTTTGAGGAAAAAAATTCAAGTGAACTCGCAGAAAAGATTATCCTGGTTCTGTCAAATCCTAAATTGAGAAATTCACTTGCAAAAAACGGGGCAATCAGCGCAAAAAACAATTATTCCTGGGACATTGTATCAAAAAAATTCCTTGAAATTTACGGAGAATTGCTAAAATGAGCTTATACGGACTAAAGATAAAGGTCTACAGGTTTTTCAACACAAAAATCGGGATATCTGTTTTGAAATCGCTTTCGTGTTTTGTAAGAGTAAAAAACATTAAGCCAAAAAACAATGGGAACTTGGGAAAAAAATTTCCCTTTATTGTATCAATCACAATAGACACGGAATCCGGCTATGTTGATTATAACGACCATAGGATCTGGCAAAAATCAAGCCCGAAATCATACATTGGGTATTACAAGGGGATTGAAAACTGGAGAAAGCTGTTAAACAAATACGGCGCCAAAGGCACTTTTTTTCTCTCAACAAACTGTTTTAGCGCAGAGGGGAGTGAATATAAAAAAATACTTGGCCAGTTAAGACTTTTAATGAAGGAGGGCCACGAAATCGGCCTGCATCTGCACCCTGACAGCGACCTTGCCCTGCAAAAACACTTAAACAAAAAATTCATTGCAACGAGCGCAAATTTTTACTCAAAAGATGAAATGGGCAGAATCATAAAAGGGTCGCTTGAGCTGATAGGAAAAAACCTTGGAAAAGCCGCTTCAAAAAACGTCAAAAGCGTACGGTGGGGGAACTGGGCATTAAACACAGATGGGGCAAAAGCTTTGGAAGAACATGGATTTTCAATTGACAGCTCGGCAACTCCAGGGATAAAAGGCCACTCTGGCGATTCAATGCAGTTTGACTGGAGCAAATCAAATTCACATTATCCGTGGAAGCTAAGCACAAAAAATTATCAAAACACAAAAGACAACAATTCCGAAATTCTTGAAATGCCAATTGCAACTTTTAATTTTCTGGGGCTAACACTGCGCGCAGACCCTGCAAATTCTTACCTTTTGAATGCGGCGTTTGACTATTACTATCAAAATGCAGACAGGTCGAAAAATCCGTTTGTTTTTGTCGTAATCTCACACAGCATTGAATCGACGCATAAGGACGGAAGCATCACAAAAATAATTAGGACAATGGAAGATTTCCTTCAAAATGCAAAAAAGTTCCCAGATGTTGCCTTTAATCCAATAGGAAAATCAAAGTAATATAAAATTCTTAATTTTTCCTGGCTTTAATAATCACATAATGAGTGTGGTATGGGTCAATTTTTTCTGCGAGTTTTGCAAGCAGCGGAGGGAGGGGGTAATACCCAAAACCAGAGAAACTTTCTATTTTGAATTTGCTGGAAATGAGCAGCCCTTTCAAGGATTTCAGGGTCATGACTTTGATATGGTCAAGGCTGGCATTTTCTTTGCCGGAAAAAACTTTGTTGAACCTTTCTTTGTTTATTTCCCTTGCCAGCCTGATGTCAGATTCATAATCAGGCTTTATTGTCGGGCCTGAGAACGGCTGGTGCCCGGCAATGAGTGCAAAAACATTGTGCCAGCTTGCAAGGTTCGGCGTTCCGATAATGACACAGCCGTTTTTTTTCAAAACCCTGTTTAGCTCTGACGAAAAAAGCCTGACATTGACAAGGTGCTCAATGACGTGATAGGCTATGATTACATCAAAAAAATCATCCTTGAATGGCAGCTTTTCGTTAAGGTCTGAAATTTTTACAATTACTCCGTTTTTTTCAGCTTCCTTTGCCTTTGATTTTACTATTTCTATTCCATAGAGCTGTTTTGTATCCAGTATTTTTCCAAACTTTCTTGTGTTTATCCCGTCCCAGCACCCGCAGTCGAGCATCCTGCAGTTTTCATCTCTTCCAAGAAATTTCTCAAGCTCGATTCCTGAGCGCCTGGATACATCCTTATATAGAAATGAAAAATATTTTTTCAGCATGGGACGAGTCTGCCCTCATCATTTTAAAATGTTTCTGTAAATAACAGCAATAAACAGCCGAATTTTCTTTAATCAGGGCATTCACAGGCTTTTTGCAGGACTTACGCCGCAAAACTTTTATAGTGTTTTGTTTCTCATCTTAAGTATGGCTTCGCAACAGGTTCTAATCATTTCAACATTACAGGAGCAGGTTCAAGTATGAAGCTGAATTCAAGAAATCTTGAGGTTATACTGGTTTTCCTCCTTTACCTTTCTTCAGTTTACATTTGGACCCTGCCGATACAAAAGAACCCATTTCCTTTCGGGGATGTGGACGCAAGCTCGCATTTTACAGTCGGCGACTTCATGGTTTCAACTGATCACTCAATTGCAAAACTCCCTTACCCTGTTGATCTCAGATACGGAACCCAAAACTCAGGTTTTCCGCACTATATATGGTACCCTCCCCAATATTGGACAAACACGGCAATAGCGAGCATAATCGGCGGAGACAGGATTTTTTCATTTTTCATCCTGATAGCAGTTTTCAGCTCATTGATTGTGATAACTTCATATTTTCTGATAAAAAAACTTTTTGGGTTCTGGCCTGCATTTTTATCAAGCCTCCTCCTCATTTTTTCCGGAAGGGACGTGATGATTTATCTCTGGGGGCAATGGCCACAGTCGCTTTCATTTGCCCTGACACCCCTTGTGATTTACTGCTTTTACAGGTACTATTCCCAGGGCCAAAAAAATGAGCACAAGCCAGTCTATCTTTACATAATGTCGATGTTAATAGTCGCGCAATATCTGTTCCACCCTGAGGGAATGATTGTATCAGTTGCGACGATTGCAGTGTTCTCATTAGTGGTCCTGATAAAAGACAGAAAAATATTTTTTGAGTTTAAGCACACAATAGGCGCAGCTTTGGTGATAATTATCCTTTCAGCTTTGCTTGCGCCATTTAACTTCGGCGAATTTTTTTCCCAGGTTTCAGAAGGCTCTTCAGGAGGAAAAGAGCCGCTTCACCTAGAAAAATTGTTCTCCTGGTATCATATCAAGAATGACCCGGGAATTCCGGATTTTTATTTCCAGTACGGCAAGGTTCACGGCTCTTTAATTGGAGCTCCATTTTCATACTGGACACTGCCTTTTCTCTTTTTTGGAATTTTCACGCTTTTTTACAGGAGAAAAAACGAGGACTGGCTCCTGATAAGCTGGCTCGTCTCGCTATACTTTCTTACAAGGCTTTCAATAATTTCAGGCTCAGGGCGTGACGCAAGGATGTTTGGCTACGAGGCGCACGTTTTTTATCCAATCATTGCAATTGGCCTGCTTTCAATCAGCTCTTTTTTTAAAAATAACCTTAGGCAGTATGTAAAATACTTTCTCATAGCCTGTTTTATCTTTCTTGCAGTGTCTGTAAACGGCAAATCTGCTTATGCAACTCTTAGTTCCATGCAGAATTCAATCTCAAGGATAAACCCTTCACAAAATGATGCGGCAGTATGGCTAAGCCAGAACACGCCCGAGGATGCGGGAATATACGACTGCGGAACTCTTGGCTTTCAGAATTTTGCGGCAAAAATAAAATGGATGGGGGTGCTCTCAAGAAGGTATTTCATGATAAACAATGATGAGTTCCATCTTGTAAACTACGTGCTAGTAGATTATACGGATGCAGTCAACTTAAGAAGGCAGGATTACGTAAATTTTCTTCAGGGCTATGAATTCAAGCTCAATATGACTCCAGTTTACAACAAGGGCGACATAAGAATCTACAAGACAAAAATAAACAAAACCTGCGACTTACAATGAAATCAATAAAAAATATAATAAAACCAGAGCACAAAAACATTTTGGCTATCATTTCATTAGCCTTGCTTGTTTTCACTTATATTGTGCTTGGAATTGTCGGAATCAGGCTTTTGGCAGGGTTTGTTCTTATTTCTGTGCCATTTTATATTGCACTCGGGAATTTTATAAGCGACGAGGGAGAAAAAATTGCATTTTCATTTGCACTCGGAATTATGATATTTCCGTCAATAGTATACTACTTCGGGTTTATCCTGTCTTTCAGGCTTTCAATAGGCCTGGCTTTTTTAGCTCTTTTTGCGTTAGCATATTTTTCAGGCGCGTTCTTCAAAGCAAAAGCAGGGGCTCAAAATTAATCAAGGTCATTTTTTGGAGGCCGTGACAAAATAATAAGTCGGCCACCTTCTTGTCCTGTCAAGAAAATCGAGTGAGCTAAAAAGCTGCGATATTATGTATGGGATATAAAACAAAATATAGGAAAAAAACCGTGCGGTTTTCTTCAGGCTTTTTGGCGCAAAAAGCGGTATGCCCTTTATCAGGGCGTGCAAGATTACTGAAGGCAGGCTGAAAAACCCTCCGACGCATTCAAGCTTTGAAACTCTGAAATGCTGCTCAAGCATCGTTCTTATCCCGTATTCTGTAAATCTGTACCTGTCAATCGGCGCGTCATGTATTGGGTAGAAAAATGGAACAATAATCAAAATCTTTCCGTTCTTTTTCAAAACCTTGTTTGCAAGCTCTATTACATTGAGCGGATTTTTGAAATAATACAGCGAGTTGACAGAAATAAGCAGGTCAAATGAATCATCTTTAAACGGCAGAAAGTCGGCATCCCCAATGACGCTCGTATTTTTGCATCTGCATATGTCAAAAGCCACTACTTTTCCGTTTATAAGCCTGTGATAATAAGGGGTTTCTCCGCACCCAATGTCAAGAGTAAGCGGGATTTTTTCAGAAATGCTTTTACGCATGAGTTTTTTTATCCTGGCATTAAGCATATAAAATTCTCCAATCATTTTATTTTTCCCTTTAGTACCTTTTCAAGCTGCATGGCAATTTTATCCCATGAATTATTCATGATTTTTTTGCGGTAGTTTATCTTTTTGGCATTTAGCTGAATTTTTATTTTCTTCTTTATGTCCTCAATATCATTCTCTTTGCAAAGGCTGTTCTTGAATCCTTTTAAAACCTCTGAAACGTCACCGACGTCAGTTGCAACAATCGGCCTGTTGCATGCCATGTATTCTATGACCTTGTATGGGAAGCAGTATTTTGTGAACTCATTTGAAGGATTTGGAACGACTACAACGTCGCATGCATTTACGAGCTTTACAACTTTATCCTGGCTTAACGTTCCAAGATATATTATTCCGCCCTGCACAAGATTAAAATGTCTCGATTCATCCTTGTAAAACCTGCCCGCAATTGCAAGGAAAATATTATTGTCTTTTTCCCGCAATTGCTTTACGGCTTCAATCAAAATATCAACTCCCTGCAGCCTCTGGATGCTCCCTGCATATCCGACTATCTTTGCTTTTTTTGGAAGCTTTAGCGACTCGCGGCAATGCATCATGTTTATTGGCTTAAATAAATCCAGGTCAACTCCGTTCTGAATCACAAAAGCATTTTTTCTTTTCTTTTTTATTTTGTTTTTCAAAGAATTGCTTACAGTTGTTACAAAATCAGAATTCTTCAAAACTATCTTTTCAAAAAACCCAAAAAAAGGCAGCCTGTATGACGAGTAAGTCTCATAATTATCGTGCAGGTCATAGACAAACTTTGACTTTGTGTTTTTTACTAAAATATATCCAGCAACTCCCCACAGAGGGTCTCCGCTTCCAATCACAAAATCATATTTTTCTGATTTTATCTTTTTTTTCAGCTCAGAATAAAAAGAAAAAAAGCTGAAAATGCCGAAGGCCCTGATAGACACATTTATGCCGTGAAGCTTTAAGTCTTTTTTCTCAAATTTCCTGTAATCGGCAACATAGAAATCAACTTCATTTCCAAGTTTCAGAAATGCGGAAAAAAGCCGGGTCTGCCTTCCAAAATCTTCACCAATGATGTCTCTCGTTGCAGTATACCTGCTTGTCAGCACAAGGATTTTCATTGTATTTATTTTCGGTTCATGTCGGCAATAAATCCGAATATTATGATTTGAAGGCCTATGCTTAGAGTCAAAATATCAAGCATCATAAGGGCAAAATGCCCAAGAATCCCGGAGGTAAAATGAAGATAGACAAGATAAGTGCCTATGACAAACCCCACTCCAAAAATAAATGAGCCGACAATACCAAAAAATTTCAGTGGCTCATAATCACGGTAAAGCCTCACTATGTTTATTCCAGCTCTTAACGCATATCCAAAAACATTTGAAATCAGCCTGCTTTTTCCGTCTCTTCTTGCAAAATGTATCGGCACTTCCTTTATTTTAAGCTTGAGCCTTACAGCCCTTATTATCTGCTCCTGCGTGTAGGTGTGGTTTGAGGTTATTGTTATTTTCTCTGCAACTTCTCTTGTAAATGCCCGAAATCCAGTCTGTGCATCAGATATTTTTATTCCGGAAACCTGCGAGACGACATGAGAAAATGCAATGTTCCCGATTCTTTTTGAAAGAGGCATATGTTCAATTGTCCCAAGAAACCTGCTTCCAAGCACAAGGTCAGACCCTTTGTCTATTTCCTTTACAATCTTAGGTATTTCCTTTGGAAGATATTGTGAGTCTGCATCAATGTGCACTATGATATCTGCATTTAACTCAAGGCAAACTTCAAGCTCTGTCCGAAAAGTCTCTGCAAGGCCGTAGTTTTTCGGGTGAGAATGGACAGTTGCGCCCGCTTTTCTTGCAGCGTCTGCTGTATTATCGCTTGAGCCGTCATCAACCACAACAATCTTGTAGGAATAGTTCTCCTTGTCCATTACTTTCCTGATTTCCCTTATCAGGATTCCAATAGTCTTCTCTTCATTATATGCAGGAATCGTGATGGCCAACTTCATATTCAGCCCTAATGGTAAAATATTTATATACCTTTCTTTTTGAAAATCATTGGTTTTGAAGAATTTAAGCTATATCTTTTGACAAAATGCCGGCACTAAAGGATTACATTGGATTTTACAGGGTTGCAAGAACAAGGTCAAGGTCTCATAATCACTATATCAGGTTTGAGGATTATCAGGCAAATCTTGTGATTAAATTCCTCAAATCAAGAAATATATCCCTAAAAGGAAAAAAAATCCTGGACATCGGCTGCGGCAGGGGAGGCTATTCAAGGCAGTTTGCAATAGAGGGGGCAAAAGTGACAGCTCTTGACATAACACGCGAATATTTTCAGAACATTGAAAATGTCAGCTTTTCTCTCGGAGACGCCACAAAAATGTCTTTTAAGGACAATTCATTTGATTTCATCTTTTGCTCTAGTATTATTGAGCACATAAAGCAGCCTGAAAAGCTTGTATCTGAAATCCACAGGGTGCTAAAAAAAGGCGCAGTATGCTATCTTAGCTTTCCTCCATTCTGGAGCCCTGTGGGCTCGCACCAGTTCAAGCCTTTCCATTACCTTGGGGAAAAAGCAGCAATAAAACTTTCAAGGTTTTTTTACAAAGTCAGAAGCTTTACTTACGATGACAAGTATGGCAAGCTTTACATCAGGAAAATCAGCCAGGTAAAAAAACTCGTCAAAAACCAAGACTTCAAAATAATCTCAATAACAACAAGAATGTCTCCAATAAATTTTGCAAAAGTGCCTTTGCTAAATGAGCTGCTGACGTGGCACGTGGAATTTATCATAGAAAAGAGGGCTTAAAAATAACAAAAAGCAAGATATTTATATTTAAATCGATTCTTTGGCTCAATGTTCATATTTAGTGTAATATTATTTTTCTTGTATGCTTATGGCTTTGGATTTGGCTTAGGCAGCCTTGCAAAGGAATCGGAAGATTTCATCGAAAAGCATCTGATGAGGATTGGAATCGGCCTTGCCGTATTTCCTGTAATTGGCCTTTTGTTGAATATTTTAAGAATACCTCTTGACTGGAGAATTTTTCTTGGAATAAGCCTTCTTCCTTTTGCAGTCTATTTTTTTAAGAGGAGAAAATTATCAGAGTCCAACTTTAAGGCTCCAAAAATAAACCTATATGCGGTATTGATGCTGTTGCTTTTTGCTGTAACGCTTTTCATGTATGTAAAAGGGGCTTTTGTTTATCCCTATCTTGAGGATGACGATTCATGGAACCATGCGATTGGAGTAAAATATGTTTCAGTTGAAAAGACAGTATTCTCGCCTGGCCCAAATAAGAATGTCAACAATTATCTTGACCCATATCCTCCGTCATATGACCTGATATTGGGAGTTTTGCACCAGACCAACGATTCGATGTATTTAACCCTAAAGTTCTTCAATGCACTAATCATATCATTAGGAATAATATTTTTTTATTTTTTTGCAAAATCCCTCACGTCAAGCAGCATGAAAGCCCTGCTTTCAACTTTTGCGCTCTTTTCAGTGCCAGCTTTCTTAAGCCACTTTATATGGGCCCTTGCCCTTGCAGTTCCGCTGTATTTTGTCTCGTTTTATGCAATTGAAAAAATAAAGGCTGATAAAAAATGGGCAATTATTGCAGCAGTCGTTTCAATAGCGGCTTTAACTTCAACTCCAACCCACAGCACTTATTTTGGGCTGCTTTTGGTTATCTACTTTGCTGCAAGATTCATTATTGAGCGCAGGTTAATTATCTACGAAATTATCGCTGCAGCGTCTTCACTCATCCTTTCCGTGCTATTATGGTGGCTTCCTGTATTTCTAAGGCACGATTTTAATCATGTTCTTGTAAGCCTTGGCATTGGCGGCCCAAATGGAAACGCAAGCCCATTTAGCATACAGGGCACAGGAGACAGGATTTACACATTTTCAGATTTCTTTTATGCAAAATCCCAAAACATGATAAACAATCCGATTGGGATTGGAGTGGTTCTTTCAATACTTGCTGTTCTTGGAATCCTCTTCCTGATTTTCAGGTACAAAGAAATGCTCAAGAAAGAGAATTACCATAAGCTTCTCTTCCTTCTTTGGTTTGCTTTCGCGTTTTATTCTGTCAATGCAGCAAGATTTTATTTCAAGCTCTCGCCATTTCGGGCGTGGATGATACTTGCAATACCTGTATCATTGCTTGCAGGCGAGGCAATGTTCTACATCTTCGCATTTTCAAAATCGCTTGCAGCAAGCTTTTCTGGAAAGAAAATCGGGACTTTTGCAGGCCTTTTGGTTTTGGCCCTGATAATTTATGGGGTGATAAGCACTTCATTTGCCCAAAAATATGCCGTAAACACTGCAAACTGGCCTCCTGGAGCATTCTGGACATCATTTGACGAGATAAACGGATACGTCTGGATGAAAGACAACATTCCAAAAAATTCAAGAGTCTATAATTTTGTGAACAGCGGCCCAATAGTTGGGATGGACATGTTTAATTGCAGATGGTGTGAAAGTGAAATTGAGTACAAGAAAATAGGGTTTAACCAAAGCGCAGCGGAAAATCATAATTGGCTGAAAAAAGAAAGATTCGGCTATTTGATAATAGACGGGCAGACTGTCAGGCAATTCGGCCAAAACATAAGCATTGAAAAAATCAGGGACATTACAGAGTCCGGATACTTCAAGCCGGTTTTTAGCAACAACGGCATAATTATATTTTCAGTAGCATAGCCCCAAAACTGGCATTTGTTTCTGCCTTTGTTTGGAATACTCTCGTAAAATTTTTCTTGGTAAATCCGCTAGTTCTTTGCGCCTTTCCAGATAACATTAAAATACTTTCTGTACCCTTCTGCAATTTCCGCGTTTTTTATCACTATTGCAAGAGGGTCTTTTTCAGTCAAAAGAAGTATCGCAACTTTGTCTCCATATATTCTCATTGCGGCGTGTGAGCTGTATTCATCAGGAACAAACCTTATCTCCGCCAGCTTTTCTCTTTTTACAATTTTTCTTGAGCCTTCGTTGTACACAAGCTTCATGGTTATTCTTGCTTTGGCCATTTTTGCTACAATCCTGTCAAGTGAGTGCTTGAGGATTTTTTCTATCTGGCCTCCTGGGCCATATCCGATATAGCCCTTTCTGGTTCTCATAATATCCTCAAAAACGGTTTTTAACCCTTCACTTCCCTTGAAAAAACGCACATCATGCTTTTCCTGCATCGCTGTCTTTAGCACAAGCTCAGGTATGATTTTCTGGAAGCGCTTTTTTACGTCATCAAGCTCAAACTTTTTTTCATCGATTATCTCAAGGAATTTCTCCGGGTTTGCAGGGCTGAACAATTTTTTGTTGTTAATAGTTACAAAGCTCACAAGGCCCTTTTCCATCAGCCTGCTTATAGAATCATAAACATTTCTTCGGTGCACACCTGACTTTTCTGTTATCTGCCCTGCCTGCGAAGCTCCCAAGTCCAAAAGAGTGTTGTATACTTTTATCTCGTTTTCAGTAAGCCCAAGCTCCCTGAATAATTCATTGTGCATCCTATCTGGTGTTTAGTTCCCCTTTTAATATTTTATGGTGATTATTAACCACCACGCACGCTTAAATAGCTAAAATTTCTGCATTTTACTCATGGGCAAAGAAAAATCAATCGAGATTGGGGTCTTTAGCTCAAATCCTATGGAGGATTTTGAAGATAAATGAATGACCCTGATGTAATCAAAAAGGCAATAGAGCTGCACCAGTCTCAAGTCAGGTTCACTCCTATTACCCAGATTAAAACTCCGGAAGAGAATTCTCAGTAAAACATTTTCTTTCTAATTTACGTTGTTAAAATTTTCTGTGCATCGGCATACTGCAGGGCTGCCGTCAATGTGCGAATTTTCTGGATGTTTTAACTTTTAAACCCGCTCCGCAAATGTTAGGCGGCCTTCATTTGGGCCGCATTCATTAACGCACAGCCCTTTGCATTAGGGGCAATTACTTCCTTGAATTGACTTCTAACGAGAAAGTCATCAATTTTCGCCCAAATGAAGGCGAGTATGCAGGTTTGATGAGCAATGTTTGCCGAGCAAATGGCGAGGCGTAACTATAGGTCGCCTCAAAAGGCGACGGATTTAAAAATGAAAATTAATGCAAACTAAGCGCAAGAGACGGCAGCCTTACTGAAAGGAACTACAGATGGCTTCCAAATCAATTTTTTACCAAACTTCAAAATCAACACATATCCTGAAAAATCCGGGAGAATGCTGACCGCACTTGACAGTTCTTATGATTTTAAACTTTCTGCCCGTCTTTTTGCAAGCAGCAGCAATTTTCTCATTTGCCAATTCAAATTCACCTTCGTGCAAGAAGTCATAGAAGTGTATCATTCCTTTTTTCTTAGTATATTTTAATGCAATTTCAAGGTACTCTTCAGCGCTTTTTGGTAATGGCATTAAAACCCTGTCAAATTTTTGCTTGATTTTTGGCAAGACTTTATTCACATCTCCGACAAAAAGCTTAACTCTTCCATTCATCTTGTTTTTTTCAACATTTTCAAGCCCGTATTTATGGCCTGTCGGGTTTATTTCAATCCCATAAACTTCCCTGCACTTTGAGTGCTTTGCAATCACAAGTGGATAAACTCCTGAGCCTGAAAACATTACAAGCACAGACTCGTTCGGCTTTACCAAGCTTGCAATTCTCTTCCTTTCATTACTTATTCTTGTCGAGAAATAAACTTTTTCAACATTAAGCTTTATTGTTATGTCATTTTCCTTTGCAACAGTCTCTTTTCTTCTTTCGCCTCCAATTATTTTTAATGTCGGAGTCCTGAATTTTCCTGAATACTTTTTTGTTTTTTTCAGTATTGTCTTAATACTGCGATAATTCTCCAAAATTACTCCTGCAATCATCTTCTCTTTTTTTGCAAGTTCTTTCGGAAAATCAGAAAAAATCATAATGTCACCCACAACATCAAATGAAGTCGGGACTAACAAGAGCTCTTTTTCATTCAATTTGTCTTTTAGGTAAAACTTAAGGTTTCGTTTCATTTTTTGATTTTATAATACACTAAAATTGTTAAACCCATTATTACCAACATTAAAACTCTCCAATACCTAAAACTTAACCCAATACTTTCTAAAATAAAATAAATTACAATTGTTAATATGAGAAAAATAACTATGATGTTTCTGAAATCAAATTTAGATTTTTCATCTTCTATTCTTTCTTCTTTCAAATCTCTAAAATCCTTTAGTTTCTTCATCTTACCCAAAAAACTCCCCAAGTCCTTTTTGTGACGGGCCTTTTTTTAAGTGAGTTAATTCAGAAATTTGGCTTTTTACTCTTTCTTCAGAAAAGTCATGCTCGTCAACCAAAAGCTTCATTATTTTGTCAGAATCGGGCTGCTTCCATTCTATTTTGTAATCTTTGTCTGTAGGCATGTTTTTTATTAAATCAAACACATCCTGCCAAGGATAATCAAAAAATTCACTCCACTTTGCCTCTTTAAACATCGAGTCAAAATTATCCTCGAAATTCTTGACCATTTTTAGTGCAGTCTTTGGACCTATGCCTTTTATCCCGCCTGAGTTAAAGTCAGTCCCTATAAGCATAGCAAGCGAAATAAGCTGGTCCTGGCTTAATCCAAGATGCTTTAGGTTTTCTTCAAGCGAAATCATATCCGGACTTACTGTTTCATAAGCAAGCTTGTTCATTTTTTTCTTTTTCCCAGCCATGTTTAGGTTTCTCACGATTCTTGGAGACTGAAATAATAATGCGTCAGCATCGTTTGTTGAAATTGCATAAGCATCTGAATTTTTCACAATCAGAGAAGCCTGGGCTTCAGCTTCAGACGGCGCTTCAATCACAGGAATTCCAAATGCTCTCACAAGTTTTTTTGCCTCATCAGTCATTTCCTGTGTTAATCTTGAAGTCCTCTGGGCGTATTTTTTCATGAGTTCCAAGTCATTTTTCTCCTTTGCAATTTCAAAATTCTTCTGTGCCAACTGCTTTATTTCCTTTCTTTTATTTAGTGTCAGATTTTTCAGTTCAGGCGCCTCGCCGTCAAACACAAAAATTAGCTTGATGTTCTGATTCGAAAGATTTACAATTCTTGAAATTAGTCCTGTAAGGTGTGATGTCACTTTTCCTTTTGAATCCATCAAAAGCGTGCCGTCGCGCTGCCTAATTGAGCTTAGAAACTGGTAAAGCCACATTGACGAGTCTACTGCAATTGTCCTGTTTCTCAAAGAATCAATATTAATTTCCTTTATCAGCAAAAGCTCAGTTAGTGCAACTCCCATTATTTGCCTCTATATTTTCTTAAAAGTCAGGTTCTTAAGCTCATTCCCTATCATTGCCTCTGCTTTTGGGCTAAGATCACCTGTTGAAATTACAATTACCGGCAGTTTCCGAAAAGTCCCTTTTACATAAGCATTGCTTAAATCTGAATCGCTTATTTTCTTCTTGTTCTTTGCGCTGCAATAGTAAACAAGGTTTCCCATAACGCTTGGAACTTCTATTACAAACTCAATATCAGAATTTTTCTTGACAGTTTCAGAGCTTATCACGCTTATCTTGCTTTTTTCAAAGAATTTTGTAACTTCTTTCAGAAATGAGTCATCGACAGCTTTCTTTTTTGCTTTCCTTATTTCCCTCGAATCTTTTTCCGTTTCCTCAGTCCCTTTTTCAACAAACTTCTTTTGCAGTTCCTGTTTCTCTTCAGGAACTTTTATTGTTTTTTGAACTTCCTTTGCCGGAATTGGCTCAGCTTTTTTTTCTTCAAGCTGTTTTTCCTCGCGTTCAAGGTAATTTAATTTTTCCTTTATTATTTTCTCTGCCTCAGAATCGCTTAATAAAAACCATTTCCAGAAAATATCGTGCACATTGTTGTAATCCACATTTAGCTGCAGCGCAAAATCCTTTATGTCGCGCAAAGCAACTCTCATAACAGGCTCCTGTTCAGAATCCCTCAGTATTCTTGCTTCTTTCAAAAGGTTGAATGCCTTCAGTTCTTTGTCGTTAAAGCTTGTGATGAACTTCTGAAGCATTTCCTCCTGTCCAGGAATAAGATAAAGTGGAGAGCCGCCGACTTTTACTCTGGAAACTTTCAGCTTTCCAGTTGCAGTAAGCTCTGCCAAGTGCGCTGATGCCATCAGAATATCAGTTCCTATCTCTTTTGCTATCTGGATAGGCAAAACAGGCCCTTTCATCTTTATAAACGCAAGAATTTTGTCCCGGTGGTCAATAATCTTATGTTCAGGCTTTTTTTCATTGCTGAATTTTCCAATCTCCATAGAATAAACTATAGGAGATTGTTTTAAATAAGTTTTGTTGCAGTTTGAAGAATTTGTAAAATTACGGCCTCAGCCACCTTACTTCCCAGTATGTGCAGTCTCCTTCATCGTCAACACATCCAATCAGAAGCCTTTTCTTTGTTGAATGCGCAACCCTGTTCTTTGCAGAAAACTCATACCAGGTAAATGAGGAAGTTTCGTGGACAGGAAACACAACCCACCTTGCGTGGTCTTCTCCCGGCTTTACTCCCCTATCATATATGCGAAAATCGGCACCAAATTTTAGCGCAGTCTTGATTATGTATCCCCTGTTCCTTATGTCCTTGTAAACACAGTATCTTACCCAGAAATTAGGCTCTTCTTTTTGAGATTTTTTCAAAAGAGCCTCAAAGCTGATTTCCTTGTTTTTCGAGTCGTATACCTTAAGTTTTTTCTTGTCAATAAGGTAAATTGTCTCGATAAGCGACAGCTGAACGCGCCCGTCATCGTGCAAAGTTCCGTACCTGCTTTGATTGTATAATTCTCGTGAAGCATCAGAGCTTTCTGTCAGTATCCTTTCCTTGGAAAAAACTGCCTTGACAGGGTCCTTTGGCTCCTTTGATTCTTTGGCCTGCGCTTCCTTTTCATGCTTTGGCGGCAGTATTACTTCCTTTATTGCATCTTTTGACCGTTTCTTTGCCATGCGTCTTAGAAATCCAGTATGTTTAAAAGGCTTTTTATTTAAATAAAAACTAATTTAAACCTGATAAGTATACTTTTCTCTATGCAAATAACATTTCTTGGCACTTCATCAATGGTGCCGACAAAAGACAGAAACCACACGGCAGTTTTTCTTAGCTACGACACTGAAGGAATCCTGCTTGACTGCGGAGAAGGAACCCAGAGGCAGTTTAAGATTGCTGGAATAAGCCTTCAAAAAGTTACAAAAATACTGATAAGCCACTGGCACGGCGACCACGTTCTTGGCCTTCCTGGATTAATGCAGACTTTAAGCTCAACCGATTATGACAAAAAACTGCAGATTTACGGCCCAAAGGAAACAAAGAAAAGAATAGAAAAATTATTTGAAGCATTTGTATTTGACAAAAAGCTTGATTTTGAAGTTCACGAAATTTCAAATGGAAAGTTCTTTGAAAACAATGATTATATCCTGGAATCCTATCAGCTTGAGCACGGCGTTGAAACGCTCGGCTTTGCATTTATCGAAAAAGACAAGAGAAAAGTTGACATGAAAAAAGTCAGGAAGTTTGGAGTTTCGCAGGGCCCGTTGGTAGGCAAGCTTCAGCAGGGGCAGTCAATTGAATTCAAGGGAAAGAAAATAAGTCCTGACGATGTTACTTTCATGGAAAAAGGAAAAAAAGTTTCTTATGTGACTGATACGGTCATCTGCAACGGCTGCTACAAGGCAGCAAAGGATTCTGACATCTTAATCTGCGAATCAACTTATTCATCAAAGCTTATGGAAAAAGGCGAGGAATACGGCCACATGACTTCAAAGCAGGCAGGCATGCTTGCAAACAAGTCAAATGTCGGGAAGCTCGTGCTCATGCATTTTTCTGCAAGGTACAAGGACACAAAAGAGCTTGAAGAAGACGCAAAAGACGTTTTTGACAACACAGTATGCGCTTGGGACTTCATGAAATTGGAGTTGTAATTTATTTTCATTTTATTAAGACCTTCGCCCGAAATGGGGCGAATGTGCAGGTTTGATGAACAATATATGCCGAGCGAAATGGCGAGGCGTAACTATGTTTCAAACTATTTTAAGTTTTTCAACTCATAATAATCAAATATATGAATCCAAATAAAAAATGTCAATGAAGTCAAAAGGCACAAACGCAGAAAGGCAATTGCTTCATATGTTCTGGGCAAAAGGATGGGCGTGCCTTAGAAGCGCAGGCTCAGGCTCAATGAAATATCCTGGGCCTGATTTGCTTGTAGGAAGCAAGGAAAAAAACAGGCGGCTTGCAATTGAATGCAAGACCACAAGCAAGGACAAACTATACTTAGGCGATTATGACTTTAACCAGCTAAAGGAATTTTCTGACATATTTGACTCAACAGCATATTTTGCAATCAAGTTTCCAAAAAAAGAATGGCTTTTTCTGAGGCTTGATGAGCTGATGAGGTCAAAAAAGCACACAATAAGTATTGACTATGCAGAACTAAATGGAATACTGATAAGTGAATTATTGAGCTATGAAATAAAATAAACAAAATTAAAGAAATCAGCGTTTTTTTGTGATTGTCCTTTCAATCTTTATCTCTTCGCGGACAATTTTATCCACAACTCTCTCAATGTGCATCTCAATTCTTGCCATTCTTCTTTCCATCAATACAAGAACTCTCAGGGAATAGACTATAGCTGCCAAAGTTCCTATGATAATAGCAAGTGTAATCTCCTGAACTCCAAAGACCATCTAATCACCTCAGTATACCTCTACTTTTTACTTGCTTATTTAAATAGTTTTCTAAATTCAGGATTTTACTGACTTATCGGTAACACCCAAATCAATAAAATCTTAGCTAAAAACAAAAAAATTAAATTCAACCTTAATATGGTAAAATTATGTGGTTTACAAAAAAGTCGCAGTTATTTTTAGATATAGGCTGCGGCAAGGGAGATGGCTTTTTCGAATTTTGCTACAAAAATCCTAAAAATCAATATTTTCTTGTAGATATAGAAGATTGGTATTTTATGCGCCCTGATAATCCTCAAAGATTGTACAATTACCTAAAAGCAGAAATCCTTCATAAATTCCTCATTGGATATATGCATGGTGATAATGAATACTCTCATAAGACATTTTGGCCTGAAAATCATTATCCAAAAAATAAGCAATATAATGAGATACTAAATGAAAACCTGTCTAAATTAAGCCGGTTTCATTCAAGAATTTGGAACCTATTGGAGAAATCCTATGTTTCTGAATGGGTCGGAAGAAAAGATTTTAAATTTGTTAAACACTTTCTGAAAAAATCAGGTTTTTACAGGTCTAAATTACTGGATTTTCTTTATTCTGAGCCAAGCAGTAACTTTATCCAGTATTCTCAAAATTTCTGCCAACAATTGAAATTTTACCAACTTGATGCAACTAAAAGGCTTCCATTTCCAGATAAATATTTTGACAGAGTTTATTCTGTAAGCATTGTTTTTAAGGAAACTCCTGGAATTTACGAAGAAGCATTAAGACTATCAAAAGAAGATAAAGTAAGGGATAACTATACATCTTATTAGGGCGGGAGGCCCTAAATTGACTTTACTATTATCTTTACTTATTTTTCTTCTTTAAACTTTTTACACATTCTTTTAAAAAATATTAGGAAGTTGTATGACTAACTAATTTTTATTTAAAGCTACATTTTTATATAAATTATATAATTTATAAGAAACAAATATATATTAAATTTTTCCCACGTTTAACATTAATAAATTTTTTTAAAAAAGAGTGGTGGCAAGATTAAAAAAGATTTGGTACTAAAGAAGAAACTAGGTTTTTTTCTTTCGGCAATTTTGTTATCACTAATTTTAATGGTGTTTTTCTCCTTAAGCTCGTTTGCTGTAGTTATAACTGGCAACTTCACCCTTGATGATGCTGACGACAATCCTTCGCAGGCTGCATTTAACTTCACTTCTAATTTAACAGGATTTACCGGGCATATTGTCGCAAACGTCACTGAGGTAAATATCCAGAGCAATGGCGCAGTGCTTCTTAATTATGGCGGTGTGAAATTCAGAAACATGGGCGGAAAATCAAGACAGGATTTTGATAACATTAATAGTGTCATACTTTACAATTTTACAGATGATTTTGGGCAGGGATATTCAAGCGGCAGCGCATCAGTTTCATCTTTTCCCCCATTTATAGGAGATGCTGTTCAGTTCATCATTCCGGACGGGGCAGACGGATATTATCATGGATTATTATGGGTTGCTAATATAACTGGAGGAAGCAACATAACCATTGTGTATAAACTCAACAATCAAACCAACAATAATACTTTTGCTGTTTTAGGCCAGTGTGAATCTCATATTACACCATCAAGCTGCGCAAATGATGCAGCGAATAACTGTGAATGGCAAGGCACAGGAGCGCTTTGCACTCAAAGAATATCTAATTTTAATCAGGAATCGCCTCCTGCTGAATGCAAGATGCTTCCCAGGTCGGCATGCCAATCAATTAACGATACGATATGCACATGGAATTCAAATACCGGCGAATCCGGACAGTGTCAAGAAGGTCCCAGCTTTAACCAGGCTCTTGGATATAACTGCACTAATATAATCAACTCTACTTTTTGCAATAACCAGCCATTCACTCAAAAAACAGGGCTTTGCACATTTAATATTTCTGGAAGCGGGCAATGTGAAAGGAATTCATCAAAAAATTTCATGAGTTTTCCACCCCCTCCTGTATTTTTTTGCAGTGCTCCAGGCTACATTAACAACAGAACAAAATGTGACCAATTGGCAGAGCAATATTTCATGCCATGCGGCTGGAAAAATTCAACAGGAAAATGTGATAATATATTCTTTGACTTTAATTCTTTCAACAGATTTGACGATATAGGGAGCCAGTCAACATGCCAAAATGTAGGTGGCAATTGGAAAACAGAAAACACTTATGACCCTTTATCACAAAAAATAACAAGCGAAAACTGGTGCGAGTTTGGCGTTTCTGTAAAGACATTTGATAATATAGGCCAAGGCGGCTCTAATTCTGGTTCAAGCGGGCAGTTAAATGATTGCAGTTCTGATTGTTTTGCATGCGGATTCCAATCCAACGGGACTATCTGGTCATCGTCTGCTGAATTTCAAAACAGCTGCATAAGTTCAGCGGCGGGATGCAATGCAAGGCTTGATAGCAATGCATTTAATGGGTATGGGTGGTGTGACCCTGTAGCTGGCTTTGGAGGATTTAGCTGTGACAGTTTCTGCGGCGATTGCAACTTAAAGCCAAACGCAAGCTCTGCCTGCCAAAACTCGCCAGCTGGCTGTAAATGGGATAACTTTACAAATTTCTGCATATCAAACAACGCAAAGGGATGCAATCAGGATTGTTTTCAATGTTCTGGGCAAACAAGCTGCCAGGGAAGCCCTGCAAATGGCGGCTGTCAATGGGATTCCCAAGCCCAATTTTGCAAGCCGCAATCAGGGAGCTTTGAAGTCTGCTTCAACGGCATTGATGATGATAGCAATGGAAATATAGACTGCAAGGATTTTAAGTGCTCATCTGACCAGTTCTGCGGCGGCTCTATAACAGACTCTAATACTTGCTTTGGCAACTTTAATGCGCCTGCCTGCCAAAGCGCTGGGTGCGCATGGATAAGCGATACATTCGGGTTTAACCTTTGCGCCCCTATATTCGAGCAATGCTTTAGAAATTTAACCCTTCAAACAGACGCGTCACTCTGCGATGGATTTAATGACGGGAATACTTGTAAGTTCCAGCCTCAGGCAAAATGCGACATTAACAAAACAATGGAGCAAACTTGCATTGGTTATGGGCAAAATCAAAGCACCTGCAATCAGGATTCAAGATGCTCATTCAAATCATTTGGAATAGGGGGTTTTTGTGGAACCAAAGCCCATACAGTTTGCTTTGAAAATCAAACCTTGGCAGAGAGCCAGAGCGCTTGCATTGCAGCCGGATGCGCTTGGATTGGCGACCAGCCGAACTTGCCAAACTTTGGAGGATTTATTCACAGTTGCATAGAGCCATGCTTTAATTCTTCAATAAATTCTGCTAATAGTTGTGCATCTGCAAATGGTTCAAGCTTTTCAAAAGGGGCATGTGAATGGAAACAAGGAACATGCGAGCCAAAAAATTTCATTGGAAGGTGTTTTGAAAATGATGGCGACATAGAGCTATGCAAAGAAAACAGCAACTGCCAGTGGATTGAAGATTTATTTGGTCCTTTGGAACATATAAACGGCACCGAAGATTCATTGCTTAGTCCTCAAGCTGTCTGGCTTGGTGTTGGATTAAACAAGCCAACTGGAGGTAAGAATGAATCAAATTATACTTTAATTAGGGTAGATGGCACTAGTGTAACATTAGTCATGACAAAAGAAAATGTTTCAATAACATCAAGCCAGCTGGATAACTTATCAAGGCTATACTGTAATTCAACTATCCTCATGCAATACAATTTTTCAAGCAGGGTTTGTAATACCGGGACTTGCAATTCACTTAACTCAACAGCATTATGCGGTGGCTCAACATTAAACTACTTTTTCAGCAATTATACCGAGCAGCTTGAAGTGCTTTGGCAAGTCCCGATAGAACAATTGTCGCTTGACTCCACAGAAGCTAATGTAATAGCAACAAATCTATTGAACCAGTCAACAGTTTTTATTGACGGTAATTTGTCGGAGCAGATTCCAGAAAATGCATCAGCAACAGATGGCACCAATGCTACAAGGGCAAGAACTTCCCCAGGATTCTGCCAGGACGCTTTGTTAAATAACATGTTTTCAGGAATGGAACAAAATCCGCCAACGATAATCTCCAAAGATACAATTGATGGTGCTTCAGACCCTGTTGAGGATTATCTTGATATAGAAGAGCTTGGTGTAAAGAAAACAGACCAATCGTACATGTATGGATTTGCTGTTGACAGCTTAAAACATTCAGCAATGTGCAAAGATACCAAGCTTGAAGACGGTTCAATCGGAAAAGCAAAAAACAAAACAAGATATTTCTTGTATCTGGACACAGATGGCAGGACAACAAGCGGATGCACTCCTGACGATGATGCAACCTTGACAGGATTTGAGTATAAATTTTCATACACTTTTGAATCAGATGACTCAAATCAAATTTTAGAGACCTCTTTAAGCCAGACATGCACAGGCGGCAGCTGGCTGGCAACTAATATTCCCTTAAAGTCTGATAAAAGATTTTCATGCAGCACAATTGGAGGGCCTTTATTTGCTATAGACAAAGACTCAATAAGCGGAAAGACTAATGTGAACACAAGTGTTACCTGGCGTGCTTATGGAACATCTGCAAGCTCAAGTGGAAATTCTTCAAGCGTTTCTGATAAAGTAGGTCCCGGCAAAGCAGATTTTAAAGGAATAGATTTTGCTCTAGTTGATTGCACAAGCACATCAGACAAAGACAATTCACAATGCACAAAATTCAAGCAGTTTGGATTTTATCCCGGAGAATTTGGGCCTGCTTGCAAGGACAGCAAGGATAATGACGGAGACTCATTAACTGATTGTGACGATTTTGACTGCAAATACGATCCATTCTTTTGCAGCGGAAGTTTTGTCGCAAGCAGCGATGATAAGACTGCTCCATCTCTTGTTTGGACTAAAACCAATACAAAAACACCAACAGAGCTGACATTTATTTTTGATACAGATGAGCCTTCTAACGGCTCAATTAAATTTTATAATAACGATTCTTCATGTGCAACAATCAATGATACTCTTTACGACAAGGGCCAAAGCCAAGGTGAATCTTTATTGAGATTTAGGCCCCACCACATTGTAGAGATTGAAGGGCTAAGGGCAAATGGAACTTACTTTTATAAAATTGAAGTGTGCGATCCAAGTGAGAATTGTGCAGTAAGCTCTTGCAGCAACACAACCACTGCATTAACCCATTCAAATATCACATTTAAGTTAAACTTGCCAGAGAATTGGACCGTAGACATTCCCAGCATAAACTTGACAAACTACAGCCTTTCTTACGCCCTTAAAGCATCTACAGAATTTTTAAATAATATTAACATCACAATTAAGGCACCGAACAATTCCAGCGCAATAACGTTTGTCGGCTTGGACATATTTGAAAAGCAGACAATCAACGTTTCTGAATTTGCAACAGGCTCTGGTTTTATTGGAATGGATGCAAACCAATACCAAAGCTTAAAACAGAAAACCGGAGTAGAGGAAGTTTTAGTTAAAATACCCATTTCTGGAAGCATTATCGAACACTGTGATGATGATGGCAGCAACTGCCAAACTGTAACTTCGGAAGTTGATTGCACTCAAGCAAGCGATTACACTGAATGTAAAATCCATGATGCAGTTGGCTTAGGATTTTCAACATACAAAGCAAGCTCGAGTGCAGGAGGCAGCGGAGGTTCCGCCGGTGGCGGCGGAGGAGGAGGGGGTGGCGGCTCTGGCGGAGGTGCAAATACGACATCACAGGCAAGTGAATCAACATCAAGATTTTGGAATACAATTACGGGCAGTTCGAGCACTTCATGGGCAATTAATAATCCAAAAATTCCTGTGTTTGAAATATCCTTTGATGCAATAAGTGAGATGAAAGACTCGTCAATGGTTTTGGATACAATTGAAGAAGTTCCAAACCCAATTGATGATCCAAATTTGAAAATTTATCAATATATTAAAATTACAAACACCAACTTGCCAGACTCTTCGATATCTCAGATATTAATTAAGTTTAGTATCACAAAATCGTGGTTGGTTGCAAACAGCATTGATGCAGGGAGCATTACTTTACTTAGATACACAGACAAGTGGGATTCTTTGAGCACGTCAAAGTTAGGGGAAGATTCTGAGTATGAGAAATACCAGTCATCAACTCCCGGATTTAGCTATTTTGCAATTGCAGGAACTGTTAAACAGCCAGAGCCTGAAACTCAATTGGAACAGCAGCAAATACCTCAGCAGGAAATTGCGCCTCAATCTGAACCATCAGAATCCGCGGTACCAAAACCAGAAGAACCTAAGAGTAATATGGGATACATAGCAATAATTTCAACAATAGTAATTGTTGCTGTTGTACTTATTTATTTTATATTGAGGGGCAGAAAAACACAAAAGCCCTAGGACTTTTTTACTTTCCTGCCTTTTTTGTCATTATTTATCAGAAAAGCCTTTCTTGTCGTGTACTGCGCAGGGTTTTTTATCCTTGGGCAGAAATTGTCCGGCTTGCAGACTCCTATCCCAACCATATACATCTCATTTTGGCAGTTTGGCGGCAGCACTTTTTTTTGCATCTGCTTGTGATAGCGCAGCTGCCCAAGCAAATAAACCTCTTTTATGGGTTCTCGGTTTTTTTCGTTCCATTTTTTCAGCTTTTCCTCAATCATCTCATAGCTCCAGCCTATCGACGAGAAATAATTTATCAGTATGAAAAGCGCCCTTTTTTTGCCGTCTTCAATGCCGTTTAGAATCAGTTTAATGCACGGCGGAAACAGCTCTTCAGGCAGGGCTTCAGTTGGAATCTCAAGCTCTTTTCCCCAGATGCTTTTTTCATCAACGAGGCTTTCATTTTTTGTTGTAAAATCATAAGCCTCCCGGAACAATCTTTGCGCCTCTTCTTTTTCTGAGTTTGAGCTGTCTAAAAACCTGAACTTGCTTACTGTTACTTTGTTTGGAAGCGCAAACTCCTTTCGGAATTCAAGCACTTTGTCAGGGTCAACAGGCACTGAGGCAAGGCCTGATTTTTCGTGAAGCGAATAGCACATCCTGTAAAGGTGGCGGGAAGCGAGCAGAATGGTGTCTATCTCCAAAAAGGGCTCGGCATTCAGCCTTCTCTGGTTTTTATCATCATAGTAGGTTATTTCAGCCGAGTTTTTTCCGGTTTTTTCAAGTACAGTGTTAAAATCATCAAGCTTCTCTATCCTTTCACCAAGGGGCTTTTTTATCATTTCCTTTATGTAAGCTGCAATCCTCTTTGGCGCTTCTGGAAACATTTTGCTTGTGGCCTCGCTTCTTACTTTTTCAGGAAATGCCTCAAACGGCACTCCTATGTGAAAACCCTTGTTTCCTGAAAACTTGCACGAAACTGATTTTATTTTGTGGAACTTAAGCGCTTTTACAACAAGGTCCGCGGCTTCGCGCGAATACTCAAAAATTCCGCAGTCTATGTCCAAAATAAGATCCCATCCAATCCTCAGGCCGTCAAGCTCGTGCCTTTTTAATGAGGGGTCAAGCTGCAGGGGATTTCTCCACCTTTCTTCTGACGAGTGAAAAGAAGTCGCTCCCTGCTTTGCAAGCTCAAAGACATCTGCATTATGGAGGAGCACATCCGGCCTTTTGCCAAAGCTTTCATTAAACCGAATGCCAATCTCTAAGTCTTTTGCTTCCTCTACAAGAGCTTTTTGTATGTCTTCTCTTTTATAATAGCTCAAAGAAACATTAAGCGGAATCATTAACTTGGTAAACTCACAGAATTTTTAATGGTTTTGTTAATGGGGGCTATGTATTAATTCAAGCTTTGTGCAGTGCTATGATTTTATACTTAAATCGTACGGTTAAATCTACGCCTCGCCATTTCGCTCGGCAAACATCTTGCATCAAACCTATACATTCGCCCCATTTCGGGCGAAAGTTACCTTCTTGAATATTGATTTATTCCGACAGAAAACCCCGCAATGCGCGGGTTGTGCTTAATGTATGCGGCCCTAATGAAGGCCGCCTATCTATCGCGAAGCATATTTTAGAAAAATTCGAGAAACCAACAAAAACTCCCTGTATTTAAACAAAAAACTAGTAATAACTCTTGCTCATCGCCCTTTGGGCAACAATTCCAATAGAAATTCCGAGTATTTCAAGGGCAAAAAAAACCATGAGGCTAAATGGTATGTTTCCAAAATAGCTGTCGCGCGCAGAATCACTTGATACAACATTGCCGGTCGGTAATATTGAAGCCTTTATCCCGTCAGGGCTGTAAATCGGCAGCATGAAATAAACCAAAAGCGCAATCAATGCGCCAGCAATCGCACCTTCTTTCATAAATTGTTCATTTAATTGTTAGAATAAATATCTTGCGGTTTTATATTATTGCCTTCGGAAGGTGCTTTGGTCCAAATGCACCTGGCAAAAGCTCTTCAATTGAACTAACTACGACCTTGCTTTTATCAGCATTGGCAATAATCACTTCAATATTCCTGCCATATGTTTGGGCGCAGTCTGAAATCACCTGCCTGCATCCGCCGCAGGGTGGAAGTCCCTTGTAGTCTATGAAATCTTTTGGGTCAAGTGCAATGGCCATGGATACAAGCTCATAGTGCCCGTTGCTGTTTGCATCTGTTATGGCAGCAACTTCTGCGCATACTCCTGCTGTCCAATTTGAGTTTTCTAATACAGCTCCTCCGAAGATCTGTCCGTCTGGAGTTAATACAACAGCACCCACTTTTTTTGTGAATTCGGAACTTTCGAACGCTCTCTATAAGTACAGGCTTCGTCAATTAGTTTTCTTTGAACAGGTCCAAGATTAGAATATATGTCATTAATCATAAAACCCCCAAACTTTATTTCTTCATTCCGGCAAGCGCAAACTGCGAGAGCAATGCTTCAAGCTGCACATACTCGTCGCTTCCTTCAGTCATCCTGAATTCAATCTCGCCGCATTTCTCCATTAATAACATCTTTGAGCGGTTGTCCATGGCTAGCTGCAGAATCTCTTTTTGTATCTGTTTTATGACATCAATTCCTGCCAGGCCATAATCAAGCATAAGGTCAAGAAGCTTTTTCCTTGCTTCAATGAATTTATTGTCAAAGGCAAGCTGTAAAACCTCTTTTATTTCCTTTGGCTTGGCAACTGACGCCATTGAATGAACCAAATCTTCAGTTATCTTGTCTTCAATTGCAGCGCAGCTTTGCAGTATGTTTTCAAGCTTTCTGCAGTCTCCTTCTGATATCTCATAAAGGGCTTCTTTTGCCTTTTCATCAATCTTAAGCCCTTCGGATTTTGCTATTTTGTCTATTATTGATATGACCTGGTCTTTTTCAAGGTGCTTAAAGCGAAATACTACACACCTGCTTTGGATTGGCTCTATTATCTTTGAAGAGTAATTAGCTGACAAAATGAATCTGCAGGTCTGGGTGTAGTTTTCCATCGTCCTTCTCAAAGCCTGCTGCGCTTCTCTTGTAAGCGCATCACACTCATCAAGATAGATTATCTTGAAAGGAACGTCTCCGATTGCCCTTGTCCTGGCAAAGTCCTTGACTTTGTTTCTTACAATGTCAATTCCCCTTTCATCGCTTGCGTTTAATTCAAGAAAATTCTGGTGCCATAAGTCCTTGAATAATTTTTTTGCAATTACAAGCGAAAGACTTGTTTTTCCAACGCCTGCTGGACCAGTAAAAAGCAAATGCGGCAAGTTTTTTTGCTCAACAAATGCCTGCACTTTTCTTACTATCTCAATCTGGCCTTTTATCTCAGAAAAATCACTAGGCCTGTACTTTTCAGTCCATAAAGAGCTTGTATTTTCCATTAAGGCAAGGAATCAAAGAACGTTTAAAAAATTATGCAAAAACAGGCTAAAAATAAATCAAACTGTCCTAAAAAGGTATTACCGGTGCTTATTTTGCAGACCTGCTTTGCTTTTTCCCGTGTACGTAATAATAAATTATTGCCCCAAGTATGTTAAATATAAATATTATGATTACCCAGGCGGTTTTTTGGGAATCTTTTTTAAAATTCCTTATGGCGCAATCAACAAGCATGTAACACGTGAATACCATTCCAACTATTATCAGAAATATATGCGATAAAAAGAAAAAAGCCATATGTCCAAAATTAGGGGATCCTCCCTTGCCAATTCCGGAAATTATGGAGTAGATGAAAAGAAGTATATTAACAAAAAACCATAAAATATAGGCAGGAATTAAATACTTAAATGTAGTTTTATTCATAAAAATAAGTAAAAATTAATCAAATAATGTCTTCTTCAGCAACAACCATGAAGTCACCAACAGCGATAACTGCACTAAATGGTATCATTATGTTATCTTCCTTGTCTTTTTCAAGCTCAAGCTTCTCTGTGTAAGAAGTCGGGTTTTGAAGTATTATATGTATTAATTCTCCTGATCTTGTTTCAAAAACCAAATCTTTTACTTCACCAAATCTCTTCCCTGCTTTGCTTACAACAGTCTTACCTATTAATTGTTTTGAGAACTTTTTATCGTCTTCTGGCATGTTTTCTTCCCTCTTCAGTCAATACGAAAAGTTATACATCAAGTTATATTTAAATGTTGCGGATTATTCATTAAAATTTAGTAAATCTGCCTTTAATTTTAATCCCCTTTAAAATCTAGGCCTCGCCAATAGCTCGGCATACATGGAGCATCAAACCCGCACAACTCGCCACAATTAGGCGAAAGTTAATAATCAAAATTCAATCAAAAAAGCTTAATTTATCTTCACTTTCATTAATTTTTCCATCTCAGTATTATCATAGCAGGTTTTCCTTAGCCCGCAGCTTCTGCACTTATTCTCGCTATCGCAATAATCCGGCAAGTCCTTGCTTTGAATCAGCTCAATTATTTCATCAACCATACTTGTTATCTCATATTTCATGAAGGGGTTTATCACTATCTGCCTTTTTTCGTTTGAATCAAGATAATGGACAAATGCTTCATTTATATCAGTGTTGAACTTTTCCCCCAATAACAATGAATATGCAGCAACCTGAATGCGGTGCGACGGCCATACTCCATCTTTTGGCATGCTGCCTGTCTTTAACTCGAAAGGCACATAAGAATCTTCATAAACATGAATCTGGTCAATTATTCCCTTAAGCTTCAGCTCATCAGACTCAACCCTTATTTCCGACAAAATTTTTGGCGTCAATGTCTGCCAAAGCTCATCCCCGAATACTTTGTTTTTCTCAATGAACTTTATAACATTACTTGCCCGTGTTTCTGCCTCTGCCAAAATATAACTTTCATTCCTGACAAGGGCTTTCTCAGAGCTTAACCCAATCATCTCAAGCCCGCGTTTTTTGTTTTCAATTATTTTATTAAGGATACCGGCGCATGAGTCTTTGTAATCTTTCTTAATCTGCTCATCAGAATGGCTTTTGCCTATTGACTTTACAATTGACTCTTCATTTTTATTGATTTTGTCATAAGCCTCATGCCTTATCGAGCCAAGAATCAGGCTTTCTTTTGGAGGCTCTTTTAGATTCAGTACCTGCTCTAAAAACAGCTTTCTTGAGCAATACAGATAAGAGGACAGCCAGGTTACTGGTATTTTTATCATTGGGATATTGATTTATTTTAGTTATACTGATTTTCAATCTGTTGCCTTTGAGGCAACCATAGTTACACTCGGGCATTTTTTGATTAGCACTAAAATTTGCCTCGGAACATTACAGTAATTTTACGCAGCGTGGATGAAAACTGAGTGCAGAGGGAAAAACTCATGCGCAGTGTGAGTTTTTACCTTTGCGAATAGGGTTTTGTCTGACAAAACCCGTGTTTGAATCCAAATAGGTAATCTAATTAAGAAATTTGTACACTTTTATCCTATTTAAACATTGCCAGGATGTCCAGTGCAGAAAATAAAAGAAATAAAAAAGAAAAAAATAAAATAATTATTCTACGTCGTTGATTCCGTTAACATCAACAAAGAAGTTTGCTTCTCCTTCTGGCATGTTTGGTGAGTCAATCAATTTAGCAACTCTTGTTCCTTTCTTGCCTTTTCGCAAATAAATCCTGAATGTTGATGCATGCGCAACAATATGTCCTCCGATTGCCTGTGTTGGGTCGCCAAAGAACATATCCGGCTTTGCCATTACCTGGTTTGTTACATAAACTGCTAAGTTGTATGTATCTGCAAGCTTCAAAAGCAGGTGCATATGTTTGTTTAGCTTTTGCTGCCTGTCAGCCAAAGTTCCTCGCCCGATAAACTCTGCCCTGAAATGTGCAGTCAGTGAATCAATCACAACAAGCTTAACATTAAGCCCTTTCTTTTTTATCAAGTCCTCAATCTTTTCAACCAAAAGCATCTGGTGGTCTGAGTTGTAAGCCCTTGCAACCTTGATGTTTTTCAATGCCTCTTCTTCATCAACTCCTGCGCCTTTTGCAAGCTGCTTTATCCTTTCAGGCCTAAAAGTATTTTCAGTGTCTATGTAAACCGCGACTGCGCCCTTTTCGACAGCCTGGCATCTTACTGCTAGCGTATGCCCAATCTGGGTCTTGCCAGAGCCAAACTCGCCAAAGCATTCAGTTATTGCGCCTGTTTCAATGCCGCCGCCTAAAAGTGCGTCAAAAAGCTTACTTCCGCTTTGTATCTTTATGACTTTTTCCCGTCTTTTAAGAAGTTCTTCGCCTGATTCAAATCCCATTTCAAGGGACGACCTTGCAACTGCAATTATTCTCTTTGCAACAGCGTCGCCCATTCCTGTTGCTTCAATCAATTCTGATGGGTTTGCCACAGCAATGCTCATTAAGTCAGTATACCCCACAGATAAAAGTTTCTCAGCAGTGGCTGCGCCTACTCCAGGCAAATCATAAATTGTCTTTTGCTTTGTTTCTTTTGATTCTTCCTGTGCCATTGTTTCTTTCTTTCTCTTCTTTGAATCGCTCTTTGTTTCAACCTGTTCCATAATTAGTTCTTGTTCCATGTTAGTTCACCTTTGTTTTTATATTTTTGCTATATAAAAAATAAAAAATTAAATCTCCTCAATCATCTCTTCTGAAATGTCGGAATGGGAACTTTCCGTTCCCTTCGTTCCTGCCATTATTGCATATTCGTATGCTTTCTGAAGCACCAAAGCTGCCTTTGGCAAGTCCATTAATCTCAAAGAATTCGTGTGCTGCCAGGCTCCGTTTTTGTCTTTGTAGGCCCGCTGGAGCGAAAATGTCCTAAAGAACATAGTCTGTCCGTTTTTCCCGATTACGGCATTTTGCCATACGGATGCAGTTACCGGAGCTGCATTAAATCTCTTTTCCGGCGCATTTTTTGTTTCCTGTTTTACTTCCTGTTTCTGTCTTGTTTCATACATTTTTTCCACCCTTGCTTTCGCGTTTTGTTTCAAATCTCCTTAAAATAATGGACAAGGCAACTTTGAACAAGGCTGTTGCACATTTAATGCCTGTCCCAGAGACGGGTTGATTTTTCAATCAAGAAGTAGTCTGGCTGTTTTGCTTATATAGTTCAACTCAGAATGTCCAGTGTCCAGTGGGTTGTTTGTTTATAGATTATATAAAAAAGAATTTGGAAACCAAAACATTTAAATACCAGTTGGTATCTTTTGGTAGCATGAATACACAAATCAATTTGAGACTGCCGCAAGCATTGTTGTCAAACGCAAAAACTCAAGCAGAAAAACTTGGATATGGAAATGTACAGGAATTCATCAAAGAGACTTTGAGAGAAAAGCTTTTTGAAGAGCCTAAACTATCAAAAGAAGAATTGGAATTGGTGAAAAAACTGGCAGAAGTTTCCATAAAGAAAAATCTTCTTGGAACTGAAGAGCAGTTATTCAAAAAACTAAGAGCAAAATGAATTATACTTTAATTCCAACAGAATTTTTTCTTAAGCAAATTGACGAATTAAACAGCCAGGCAAAATCAATCATAATTCAAAGACTTGAGTTAATAAAGATAAACCCTTTCAGAAATAAAAGAATTGAAGGATATAGTCTATTCTTGTTTAGGATAAGGTTTGAAGACAACAAAAAGGAGAAAAGAGTTATTTATCTCGTTGACAAGCCAAAAGTTTATGTTTTATGTATTTTGGACAGGGACAAGGGATATAAAGACTTAAAGAAATATTTGAAATCTCTTGGTTATTAGTCTGGCTTTTATAACTTATTCCAAAAACTTTATATTCAAGATTATCTCAAATAAAGAAATGAAACTCCTCTTTATATGCAACCAAAACCAAAACCAAAACAGAAGCAAGACTGCTGAAGAAATTTTCAAAAACAAGTTTGAAACTAAATCAGCAGGTCTTTACAACCAAAAGCCGTTGACTAGAAAGCAGCTTTCATGGGCTGATTTGATTGTAGTAATGGAAGATTCGCAAAGGACTGAAATTGCCAAAAGGTTTCCAAAAGAATACCTTCAAAAGCGGATTATTTCACTTAACATTCCCGATATTTATAATTATCAGCAGCCGGAACTCAACCAACTTTTAAAAAATAAAGCTGAACTGTTAAACTAGCCATTCCTGAAGTTGATTTAAAATCACCCTATACGATAATTTTGTTTGCTTTAAATTTTCTTATTATTGGAGATATACTCAAAATAGTCCTTAGACTGATTTTTAAATTCTATTTTATCTTTCTCAGTTAATGTTCCATTCTTCAATTTTTGAAGAAATATATTTTGTTTTTCATGATATTCTTTATCCTTTAATGTTGGCAAAATTACGACACTCCTTCTTATACTTGAACCTGGCACGGATAAAATAACGTGAAGTGTTTGAACCCCTTTATTTTTAAAAAATAATAGGTGAGTTTGTTTTAATTTATCTTTTTCCGTTTTATTAGCATTCTGGTATACAGTCAATAAATCTAAATTCATGTGTGGGTTAGTTTTTCCATGTCCGCTAGCATCATATCTTATGCCAACTTTTCTAATAAACTCCCCCCCATCTTCCAAAATTAATTTTTGTCCAACTACACCTAATTGCGAAGATTTATTTGGCTGTAAAGCTATATAATTAATCTCCTTACCAAATTCACTGAAAAATCGTTTAGACTTAATTTTTGTCTGTCGAATAAAAGAAAAAACGTCTTCTAATTTTTTAAACTTGTACCTTTCTTCTTTTCTATTAGGGAGAAAGTAAACCGATACAGTTGTTCTATCCATTTTACAAACAAACTTAGCTTTTTATAATAAGCTTATTATCAAAATATCTTAAAATCAAACTTAACTTTAAATACCATAAACACTTACTCACAAATATGCAAGCACAAACATGCAGTTTAATCAAGCCGCTTTCTTGTAAAAAAGAAACAAGCGTAGTAATTGTAGCAAAGGCTCTAAAGGACAACAAGCAAAGAAGGATAATTGTAGTTGATGAAAATGAACATCCTGTTGGAATTGTTTCTACAACAGACATAAACAATAAAGTCGTTGCTGAAAATAAAGATGCTTCCAAGATTAAAGCAGAGGAAATTATGACTTCTCCAATTTATCTGGTCTGCGACATAAATGAAGACGTAAATGAAATATTCAAGAAAATGGTGCACCACGAGACATTCTTTGTCCCGATAACAAAAGAAAAAAAGCTTTACGCAGTATTGACTTATGGGGAACTGCTCAACTGCCTTAAAAAGGAGTAAGATGATAGCAGCAGCATTTTTGAGGGACTTTGTAAAAGGCGTTGCATTTGACAAGCTTGCAAAATCTGTATCTAGCTTTTATGACAGGCTTAGAAATAAAGATGAAATCTATCAAAGGATTAAGGATTACAGAATAAAGAACGATAAGCTTGGAATAGATGACACTGTTGCAAATCTTGCCAAGCAGTATAATGTTCCGCTTGACCAATATGTGAGCAGGCTTTCAGATTACCTTAAGCGGGATACAAATTACCTTAATGCAGTTCTTGCAAAGCTAAAATCAAGGCTTTCAGGCGAAGACCTCGGCAAAAGTGAAGCTGAAATATACGCTCAGGCAAGCAAGGCTGACGATTTAGTATCAAGATTAATGGGCTACGCAAAAGCGCCAGATACAAAGCAGAGAATCAATTACCTTAACGACAAAGTGAGGGGATACATCGGAAGCGCATACCAAAAA
>DATDOM010000081.1:0-18792 GCA_035293285.1 Candidatus Nanoarchaeia archaeon
CCGCTGTGCGGAAGTATTCTGTCAAGTTCCTCTGACTTTGATGCTGCAAAAATAATATTTTTTATCGTTTCAAAATCTGTGATCAGGTCTTTTTTACCTGGCTCCTGTAAAAGGTAGAAATCAAGGTCAGAATTCATTCCATTACCCCAGTTATCACTCATAAGCGCGGTAATAATCTTTAATTAAAAAATCTTTCCTTCCCAAGTTCAAGTTCCAAGTTCCCAAGTTCCACAATGTTTAAATACTGGAATACTTAACAATTGTTAAGAATGCAAGAAACTATGCCCCAGGAGATTGAAGTAAGATACATCTTGCCGGCCATAAGGCGCGAGTTTGCAAGAATCTTTATTGAAGACTTCAGGCTAAACCAAAAAGATGCCGCAAAAATTCTGGGAATTACAGAAGCTGCAGTTTCGCAGTACAGGCACTCAAAGAGGGCAAAAGAAGTTGTGTTCAGCGAAAACGTAATTGACGAAATCAAGTCATCAGCAAAAAAAATCATCGAAAACAAAAGCAGCAAGCACATGCTTATGGGCGAAACCTTTCGGATTACAAACCTCACAAAGGTAAAAAAGATTTTGTGCGACTTGCACAGGCAGCAGTCAAAGGACTTAAAGAACTGCAATGTGTGCTTTGAAGACACAAGCCTGCTTGCAATAAAGACAAAATAGGGCATAAATTCGTTGCATCATAAAGTCAAAATTAATGCAATGTTACGAGGCAAAATTTACTGGCAACGAAATTTTGCCGAGTGAAACTATTGAAAATTCGAAGAATTTTCCAGTTTAAAGCTTAAGCGGGCAAAATCAGCCAAAACCGCAAAAAATACAGCAAAATAAAGCAATAAAAATTCATTAAAAGAACAGAATAAAAATTTCAAAATAAAACAAATCTAAAATGGAACAAAATCAGGAACAGGCATTCGAAAAGGACTACTCAAGGTACGGCTTTCACGACAAAGAGGACAATTTATTCAAGTCAGGAAAAGGATTATCTGAAGACTTGGTCAGGCAGATTTCCAAAATGAAGAATGAGCCGGAGTGGATGCTCACTTTTAGGCTAAAATCATTAAAAGAATTCTATTCAAGGCCGATGCCAAAATGGGGCGCAAACTTAAGCTCAATCGATTTTGACAATATTCATTACTATGTCAAGCCAAACGGCGGCCAAAACACATCCTGGGATGATGTTCCTGAATACATAAAAAACACTTTCAACAAACTGGGAATTCCAGAGGCAGAGCAGAAATTCCTTGGAGGAGTCGGCGCCCAGTATGAATCTGAAGTAGTCTACCACAAGATACGCAAAGACCTCGAAGAGAAAGGAGTTGTTTTTCTAGACATGGACGGCGGCTTACGCGAATATCCGGAACTTGTAAAAAAATACTTTGGCACAATCATTCCTTATAACGACAACAAGTTTGCGGCATTAAACAGTGCAGTTTGGTCAGGCGGCTCATTTGTTTACATTCCAAAAGGAGTCAAGGTTGACTTGCCGCTTCAGGCATACTTCAGGATTAATGCAAAAAACATGGGGCAGTTTGAAAGGACATTGATAATAGCTGAAGAAGGCTCTTCAGTCCATTACATTGAAGGGTGTACAGCGCCAACTTACTCTTCAGACTCTCTTCACAGCGCAGTTGTCGAGCTTGTTGCATTAAAAGGCTCAAGGATACAATATACAACAATCCAGAACTGGAGCAATAACGTCTACAACCTTGTCACAAAAAGGGCCTTTGCGTATGAAGACGCAACAGTTTTCTGGGTTGACGGAAACTTGGGAAGCAAGATTACAATGAAATACCCTAGCATATTTTTGCTTGGAGAGCATTCACGCGCAGAAATCCTTAGCATTGCATTTGCAGGAAAAGGCCAGCTTCAGGATGCCGGCGGAAAAATAATTCACATGGCAAAAAACACAAGTTCAAGGATAACTTCAAAATCAGTAAGCAAGGGCGGCGGGAGAACTACATACAGGGGGCTTTTGCACGTTGCCAAAGGATGCACAGGCATAAAATCACAGGTAAGCTGCGACGCATTAATCCTTGATGAAGAATCAGCATCAGACACAGTGCCTTACATGGAGATAAACGAAAAAGACGTCAACATCGAGCACGAGGCAACTGTCGGAAAAATCGGCGAAGAGCAGTTGTTTTACCTGATGAGCAGGGGCCTAAGCGAAGATGCTGCAAAGACGATGATAGTTTCAGGCTTCATGGAGCCTTTCACAAAAGAGCTTCCGCTTGAATACGCAATAGAGCTAAATCGTTTAATTGCGCTGAACATGGAAGGCTCAGTCGGATAAATTTTGCTTCTGGAAAAAAGTGGTGGGTAATATCATTTCGCGCAAAAGACCATTGAATATTCCGAGGCGAATTTTAGTGCTAATCAAAATTCGCCAAGACTAGATGTGGTGAGCGAAGCGAACAGATTGCGATAAAAATAATGAAATTAAATTCATCGCTCAGAGCGACCGATAAAAAATTCAATTAAAACAAAAAACCACCAAAAAACGGCAATAACGAATAACATTGACTTAAATCCATTAAACCTGGAAACAAAATAAAATTAAAAATTATAACCAAAAAATAAGAAAATGACAAAACAGGAACTAAAAACAAACAACGAAATGAAGGAACTGCAAATCTCAAAAAGCGATTTTGCAGACGCTAAAAAAGAAGATTCTCAAAAGATTTTTAATTCATTAGAGTATCCAAAGGAAAAAGACGAGGAATGGCGTTACACTTTCATAGAAAAAATAAATTTTGAAAAGCACAGGCCGTTTGAAAACACGGCAAAAATAGTAGTATCCCCGCTTTCGCAGGAGCTGATAAAGCAGGGCGTTATTTTTACTGACATCAATTCAGCGCTTCAAAAATATCCTGCAGCCCAAAACCATTTTGGCAAGGGCCTGAAGCAGGACAAGCTTGTGTCCCTAAACAGCGCATTCTTCTCAAATGGTTTTTTCCTTTACGTGCCCAAAAATATCGAGATAAAAGAGCCTGTAAGGGCAGTTATTTCGCTTTCAAATACAAATATTCTCCGCAATCTTATAGTTGTCGAGTCAAACAGCTCAGTTGATGTTGTCGAGGAAATAATAGATTCGGAGGATGGAAATGAAAACCTGAATTCAAGCATCACAGAAATATTCGCACTCAACAATTCGCGGGTAAATTACTACCATTCAAACAATTATTCAAAAAATACATTCAGCTTCACTTCCCTTAACGGAACGCTTGAACGAAACGCAAACTTAAACTGGATTTCCTCATGCTTTGGCGGAAAATTAAACAGATTAAGAATCGAGACTTTCCTTAACGGAGACGGCTCAAACTCAAACAATCTTGGAATTTTCCTCGGGCGAAACAAGGAGCACATTGACTTTACAACAAACGTTTCCCACAATGCATTAAACACAACAAACGACATAATGGTTGACGGCATTCTGAAAGAAGAATCGAGCTCAGTCTATCGCGGCCTCATTCTCATTGCAAAAGAAGGCCAAAAGACAAATTCATACCTTGCAAATCACATCCTAAAGCTAGGTGACAAGACACTTGCAAACAGTATTCCTGGATTAAAGATTGATGCAAATGATGTCAAGGCATCCCACGGGGCAACTGTCGGGCAGGTAAACGAAGAGCATATGTTTTATCTCATGGCAAGGGGCCTTTCAAGAAAAGAAGCAGAAAACCTCATTGTCGAAGGATTTTTTGAGCCGATAATACAAAAAATCCCCAACGAAGAAATAAGGGAAAAAATAAGGGCAGTGGTCAATCGTTGATTTTAACATTTAATTTTTATGGCACTAATTAATATTTTAAATGAAGAAGTTGTAGTTGAGAAACAAGTAGGTAAATCGCTGAGGGTAATTAGGTTTAAAGACTACTTACTTTATAACACTCTTGAAGCTGGTGAGATGATTGGAGTTTCTGGAAATACAGTAAAGACTTGGTGCAATAAAGGTTATTACCCCACTGGAGATAAAAACAGACCAATAATATCTATTGACCATGGCAAACACCCCTTTAATCATGATTATATATCTTCTAAAAGCGTAGAAGAAATCATTAAATTCAGAAATGAGTCCAAATAGGGCCAAAATAAACAAAATGAAATCGGTAAAAACAACATTGGCAAAAAATTCTGACCAAAAGTCAGAATTTTTTGAGCTAAGAAAAGACTTTCCAATTTTGGACCGAAAAGTGCACGGCAGGGATTTAGTCTACTTTGACAACGCAGCAACTTCACAAAAACCAAAAAGCGTGATTGACACGATTGATTTTTATTACAAAAACTACAATGCAAATGTTCATCGCTCAATACACTCGCTTGGCGAACAGGCAACAGAAGAATATGAAAAATCAAGGGAGAAAGTTGCAGATTTCATAAAATCTCCATTGCCTCAAAATATCATATTCACAAAAAACTCAACAGAATCGCTTAACCTCCTTGCATACTCATTAACCTCAAAACTTAAGCAGGGAGATGAAATTGTAATCTCGCAGATGGAGCACCACTCTAATTTTGTTCCGTGGCAGCAGCTCGCAAAACAGCGCGGATTAAAACTAAATTTCATCGAAATAAACAAAAACATCGAGCTTGATGAAGAAAGCATTAAAAAAAACATAACAAAGAAAACAAAAATAGTCTCAGTCATGCACGTTTCAAACGCAATAGGCACAATAAACCCTGTTGAAAAAATAACAAAAATAGCGCATGAAAATAACGCTTTGATGATAGTTGACGGCTCTCAGGCAGCACCCCATATTTCCTTAAACATGGAAAAAATCAATTCTGACTTTTATGTTTTTACAGGCCACAAGATGCTTGGGCCGACAGGAGTTGGAGTTTTATACGGCAAAAAAGAGCAGCTTGAAAACATGCACCCATTTCTATACGGCGGCGAAATGATTAACGAAGTCAAGTTCGAAGGCACTACTTTTAACAAGCTGCCTTGGAAATTTGAGGCAGGAACGCCAAATATTTCAGAAGCAATAGGCCTTGGAGCTGCAGTTGATTACCTACAAAATACAGGAATGGAAAAAATAGAAGAGCACGACAGGGAAATAACAGAATATGCAGTCAAGAGGCTTGGAGAAATTAAGGGAATCACAATATACGGCCCAAAGAAACGAGGCCCGATTGTCTCGTTTAACATTAAAGGAGTCCATGCCCACGATGTTGCTCAAATACTTGACAGCGTTGGAGTTGCAATCAGGGCAGGCCATCACTGCTGCATGCCTTTAATGTCAGTAATTAAAGTCGGCTCAACGGCAAGAGCAAGCTTTTACTTGTACAACACAAAAGAAGAAGTTGACAAGTTCATTGAAGGAATTAATAAAGTCAAGAAAGTTTTTGGTGTTTAGTCATAAAATCAAATAAAACTAATAAAATCGGGCTTCGCCACCTTATACTCGCGCCCGCATTGGCGCGACATAAATTATAACGAACGCCAAAATCAATGAATATTCCGAGACAAAATTTTATTGGCAGGAAAAATTTTGTCGAGCGAAACTATTGAAAATTTATCGCATAAATTTTCCAATTTAAGAGTCAAGATCAAGTTAAATAAAAAATACAAAAAAAGTTCAAAGAAACAAAAACAAATCCCACAAGTAAAATGGACGACATAGAAATGATGTATCAGGAGCAGGTTCTTGACCATTACAAGAATCCAAGGAACTTTGGCCAAATCGACAAGCCAAGTGTTCACCATCACGAGAAAAATCCTCTTTGCGGGGATGAAATAGATATGTTTTTAGTAATAAAAGACAAAAAAATTATGGATGTTAAGTTTCATGGCCACGGCTGTGCAATATCTGTGGCAAGCGCATCGCTATTGACTGACTCAATAAAGGGAAAGTCAATCCAAGAAATTGAAAAGCTCACAAAGGAAAGCATTTTGGAAATGCTTGGAATAACTTTAAGCCCAGTAAGGCTAAAGTGCGCATTGCTTTCGCTTGACACATTAAAAAACAGCATACTAATATTTGAAAAATATATTAAAGACAAGAACAATTAGGGTGGTAAAATGTCAGAAGAATTAATCATAAAGGATTTGCACGTGAGCGTTGAGGGAAAGGAAATACTCAGGGGAGTCAATTTGACAGTAAAAAAAGGCGAAGTGTCTGCCCTGATGGGGCCAAACGGCTCGGGAAAATCAACTTTGGCCAATACACTGATGGGCCACCCCAATTACAAAGTTGAAAGCGGCGAGGTTATCTACAAGGGCAAAAACATTTTGGAGCTCCCTCCAAATGAAAGGGCAAAGCTTGGTGTATTTCTCTCGTTTCAATACCCTCAGGAGATTCCCGGAGTTTCCGTTTCGAATTTTTTAAGAACGGCGTACAATGCAGTCCATCCAAACTCCTTGAGCGTTCCTGAGTTTGTCAAGCACTTAAAGGAAAAAATGAAGCTCTTAAAGATTGATGACTCATTTAGCAGGCGTTACCTTAACGAGGGTTTTTCGGGCGGGGAAAAGAAAAGAACTGAGATTCTTCAGATGTCGGTGCTTAAGCCGGATATGGCAATACTTGACGAGACTGATTCAGGGCTTGACATTGACTCGCTGAAGATTGTCGCTGACGGCGTAAATACCATGCTTGGGCCTGATTTTGGAGTTTTGGTAATCACCCACTACCAAAGGCTTTTGAACTACATCACACCAGACAAAGTACACATCATGGTCAAGGGAAAAATTGTAAAGTCTGGCGGAAAGGAGCTTGCGCATGAACTCGAAGCAAAGGGCTATGAGGGAGTCGTCGGTGTGCCGGATATAGAATAGCAGTAAAAAACTATTTAAACTTTAAAAATCAGAACATGGATGAGGTCAAAATGGAACAGCAAACTAAAGAAATGATTGTGACGCTTACAGAGAGAGCAGCAAAAAAAGTAAAAATGCTGCTTGAAAAGGAAAAAAAGCAGGGCTACGGCCTAAGAGTTGGAGTAAAGCACGGCGGATGCTCAGGCTACATGTACGACATAAGCTTTGAAAAATCCCAAGAAAAAGGTGACATCGTGATTGAAGACAAGGGAATAAAAATTTTCATAAACCCTGACAGCGTTGAATTCATGAAAGGCTCTGCAGTTGATTACATAGACTCGCTCCAGAATTCGGGCTTTAAGGTAAACAATCCTAACGTCAAGAGAACCTGCGGCTGCGGCCACTCTGTCGGATAAATAAAAATAACCAGAAGCAAGCTAAAATGCCACATCACGGACCAAACAAGTGCCCTATATGCCACAGGGATCTTACCGAGGACGAGCTTTACTGCTATTTCTGCGAGCTTGAAGTGAGCAAAATGAAAAAAGAGCACGGCTATGGCCATGATGACAGCCATTCAAAAGGCCACGGCCACCACTGATTTTCTTTGGTTCTTTACTTCAAATACTATTTACTTAAAAATTATTAATCCTTGTTAGGCCTCGCCATTTGCTCGGCGAACATTTGTTCAGCAGTTCGCACATTCGCCTGCATTTGGGCGAAAGTTAACTCTTTTTATCAGTGGAATTTAATTAAAAAATCTCCAAAAATTAATTTTATTTAAAAATAAAAAAATTTGGAAGGATTTTTTGGCTTATTTTTTGCAAAAAATCCAGGTTTTTCAAAAAAACTTGTTTTTGTTTGTCGACGGAAAATTTTCTTTTTGGAAAATTATTCAAAATTTTTGCAAGTAAATTCCGGTTTTTTTCAATTTTGACGACGGGAAAATCGGGAAATTTGCGCGAAATTCCAAAAATAAAAACATTTAAATACTACCTATTTAATATCATCGCATCAAATATTTTACAACAAAGATGATCAGTTACATAAGAAACAAAACAGATCAACTCAAGGGAAATGTTTCTCGCGGGGGAAATAAGTTACAGGGAAACACAAAAGAATTGGGAAGAAAATTCTAAAAATTCACAAAATCACGATCACAACTCTAAAACAAAAATGAACCATTCGAGTTTGAAATTAAGGCCTGTAAGGGGCCAGAGTTCTCAGATAGCTCAACTAAGCCAAAAGTCAGATGTTGACAGTCTTGACTCTAAATCAGCAGGCGAAATCGGAGTAGTAATCGGCTGCAGAATCCCAAGAAAGTTCTTCTGGACTTCTGGAATTGGCGAAAGCGACATCACAATACACGCTGGTTCCTACCATCTTGCGCTTAAGGAAGCTGGAATTGAAAGGTATAACATTATGGTATACTCGTCAATCATGCCGGGAATTGCAATTGAATCTCCATCAAAGCCGACATCCGAGGAAATCCCGCACGGCTCGGTTATGGAAACTATCACCGCTGTCAAAAGCGGCGTGAGGGGTGAAAGGCTTACCGCAGGCATTGTGTATGGATGGCTTTACAGCAGGGAAACCGGCAAAAAATACGGCGGACTTGTATGCGAGTACAACGGCAACGACATTGAGGCTGACGCAAAAGACAGCTTAAAGAGAAGCTTAAACGAACTTTACACTAATGGTTTTTCAGAAGAGTATGACATGAAAGATATCAGGATTCAGACAAGAAGCTTTGTGCCAAAGAAAAAATTCGGCACAGCAATGGTGGTAATAGGCTTTAAGGATTATGTATACCCGATAGTTAAGTAAATTCCAGTGTCATATAACATAGACAAAAACGTAACAGTCTGGATCTTTCTTTTGTTTTCGCCATAAAAACGGAAAACAAATTTGTAGCTAACATTCATCTATGAAAATAAAGATAGTAAGAAACCAAGACCAGTGCAGGAAAATCTGGAGGAGCCTAAGCCCGCGAAAAAGAGTGTTTGACATCTGGGATTTTCGCGCCTGCTTTCACAATTCTTCAACTTCAAGGCCTTACTTTCTTGTGGCATACGACAAAGACAGGCTTCACGGCATGGTTCCCCTCTCCCTTCTGAAAGGAAAGAACAAATACATATACTTCGGCGGCTGGTTTCCTGAAAGAAACTCGTTTTTCATGAGGGACAAGACGGACCTGAAAAAGCTTCTTGACCGCTGCCCAAAAAATACCCTCATTGAGGGAATAGATCCCGAAGAAAGGCCGCACTATAACTTCATCGAGGATGAGTATACCTATTATCTTAACCTGCCAAAGTATGACAACAACTTTGACACTTACTTTGCCTCAATTGACAAGAAGAAGCAGAAAGAGATAGCAAGGAACGTAAAAGACCTGCCAAAATATACAGTCAGTTACAACAGGACTGAGGATTTTGAAAGGCTTGTAGAGCTTAACATCAAGCAGTATGACGGCGACTCCCTTTTTGTAAACAAGGAACTAAAGGAAAGCCTGTTTAATCTTGTAGCAACTGCCAAGAAAAAAAGGGCGCTTCAGATGGTGAGTGTCAGGGTAAAGGGAAAAGTTGAGGCAGTTGACCTTGGGATAATGACTGACGGCTGGTATTCAACAATAATAGGCGGGGCAAACAGCCAGAAAATTCCAAACATCGGCAAGCTCATGACAATGCTTGACATTAAAAACGCAATAAGGCGAAAGGCAAAATACGTTGACTTTTTGGCAACTTCAGGCTACTGGAAAAGCATCTGGAACTTTGACAAGGAAATGCTTTTGAAATTCTCAAATTAAATGGGGCATTGAAAAGTTGAAGGCTGCCGTCAATTTGCGAGCATCATTAAAGAATTGGTTTATGGAAAAAGGAAATTGCAATGGGAATTTTTCCCTTAAAAGAAAAATAGAAGGGTGCGAGCGATGGCAGCCCGAACGGAGTGAGGACTTTTCAATGCCACCTGTTAAATTTAAAAATGAATCTTATAACTGACCTTGAAAAAGGCAAACCGACAATAATTGCCTCAATAGAAAAGAACGGTTTTACTGCTGAGCACAGCTTTCCCTGCTTTTTTTATTCAAAGGGGCCAAGTTCGAAATGTATCTTTTTTGACTTCGGGGCTGGAAGGGGGATTATGGGGCTTCATAACGAAAAAAAGAAAACAGTTACTTTGATTAGTGAAGTTCTGGCTAGAGAAAAAGAAAGGCCCGGGATTTTGATGGACTCGCTCAAATTTGCATTTTCTGAGTTGAAAGCTGAAAGGGTTATAGCTGAATTAGGTGATGAATCAAGGGATACTGCGTTTGAATCAATAAAGAAAAACGGTTACAAGAAAAGCATAAAGTATTGCCTTAAGTGGCCAGTCTATTCACTGTCTGATTTTGACGAATCCCTGTCGGGAAAAGAATGGAAAAAACTGAGAAACATCAGAAACAGGTTTTATTCATCATTTCGGATTGAATTCAAGCACCCAAAAGATGTTGAAAAAGACAAACTGAAAACAATTCTTAAGGAGTGGCTGAAGAAAAGAAGCATAAAAGACAGGGTTGAAGTGCACTATTACACAGGCATGATTGACCACAACTTTGAAGGCTTGGATATGGCAAGGGTGGTTTTGATAAATGATGAGCCCTGCGCATTTTCCGCAGGCTGGAAAATCCCAAAAACTAACGACTTTTACTGCGCAATAGGCATTTTCAACTACAAATACAAGGACATGGGGGACTTCATTAACATAGATGACTTTCTTCACATCAAGTCCCTTGGCTACAAAAACGTCGACTTCGGCGGCTCTGACGAAGCTCTTTTGCAGTTTAAAATGAAATTCAAGCCAAAACAAATTTACAGGACAACTGTGTTTTCTATTTCTAAGAAAGATTGATTGAGATTTGTCTTAGGTTTTAAATTAAAATAATGCTGAATTATGTTTAGGCCTCGCCATTTGCTCGGCATATGCGGACAAACCAAAATTACATTGAATTTGTTTGGTTCGTCCTGACGTTCAGACACATTATACATTAATAACCAAATAGTGTGTCTGAACGCATTGATTCTCAAACCCGCACATTCTCCTGCATTTGGGCGAAAATTAATTCTTTTTCTGAGCTTTGACAAGTCATCAACAATATATTTTTAAACAGAAACTTCATACTTTATTTATGAAGAAAATAAAAAATCCAAAAATTGCTCTTATCCAGATGGCAATGTCTTCTGACAAGAAAAAGAATATTGACAAAGCGCTTTCATTCATTGCAAAAGCAAAGCAGAAAGGCGCAGACATTGTATGCCTGCCAGAGCTTTTCACTACATTATATTTCTGCCAGTCCGAGGACAAAAGCAGCTTTAATTTGGCCGAGGAAATTCCAGGCCCTGCAACTGAAATAATGGCAAATGCTGCAAAAGAGCATGAGATTACTCTTATAGCAGGTTCAATTTTTGAGAAAGGAAAAGACAGGAAGTTTTACAACACATCAACTGCATTTTCAAAAGAAGGAAAAATGATTGGAAGGTATAGCAAAGTTCACATCCCGTATGATCCGGGATTTTATGAAAGGACTTTTTTCACAGGAGGGAAAGAATACAGCACTTATGACACAGAATTTGGAAAATTTTCAACACTAATTTGCTGGGACCAGTGGTTTCCCGAGGCAGCAAGGATAAACACTTTAAGAGGCGCAAAGCTGATTTTTTATCCTACAGCAATAGGCTGGATTGAATCGATGAGAAAAATGGAGCCTTTTTCCCAAAAAAGGTGGGAGCAAGTCCATTGCAGCCATGCCTCAGTTAACGGAATTTTTGTCGCTGCTGTAAACCGGGTTGGAAATGAAGGTAAAACTGAATTTTGGGGAAATTCTCTTGTAGCAGACCCCTTTGGAAACGTGATTGCAAGGGCGTCAAGCGATAAAGAAGAGATACTTTTTGCTGAGCTAGATTTAAGCCTGATAGAAAGCTCGCAAAAGGGCTGGGGATTTTTAAAGGGGAGAAGGCCTGACACTTATTCTGACTTGGTAAAAAGGTGAGATTTTGGAAAAAAAGAATCTGCCTTCTTCACTTGGATTCAAAATGCCTGCTGAGTGGCATAAGCACAAGGCAACGTGGATTTCGTGGCCGCACAACAAGGATACCTGGAAAAACATTAAAGAAATTGAAGGCACTTATGCCCAGATTGTAAAAGGACTGCACACTGGCGAGATAGTAAACATTCTTGTAAATGACTTAAATGAAGAAAAATCTGCTTCAAAAAAGCTTCTGGCTGCAAAAGTCAGCTTATCGCAGGTAAAATTCTGGAAGATTCCGACAGTTGATGCATGGATTAGGGATTATGGGCCGAATTTTCTCATAAATGAAAAAACAAAAGAAGCTGCTTTCAACAAATGGGTATTCAATGCGTGGGGAAACAAGTATGAAGACTTAAAGCAGGACACAAATGTTCCAGACAAGATAAACCAGACTCTCAAATTAAGGTGTTTTAATCCAGGAATTGTGCTTGAAGGCGGCTCGATTGATGTAAACGGAAAAGGAATCTGCATGACAACAGAGCAGTGCCTTTTGAACAAAAACCGAAATCCGCACCTTTCAAAGGCTGAGATTGAGGATTACCTGAAAAATTATCTTGGAGTGAATGAAATTTTATGGCTAAAAAAAGGGATTGAGGGAGACGACACTGACGGCCACATTGATGACATTGCAAGATTTGTAAATGAAAACACAATTTTACTTGCTTATGCTGAAAAAGGAGACAAAAATCATTATGCTTTGCATGAAAACCTTATGATTTTAGAGGATTTTGCAAAAAATAGAAAATTCAATATTGTAAAGCTGCCAATTCCGACTGTTATGGATGGAGATTTTAAGCTTCCTGCAAGCTATGCAAACTTTCTGATTGGAAATGATGCTGTTCTTGTTCCTATTTATGGTGACAAAGGAAAAGACAAGGAAGCCTTGGAAATAATAGGTGAGTATTTTCCAACAAGAAAAACAATAGGCATTAACTGCAGGGCTTTGGTTTACGGATTTGGTGCAATACACTGCATGAGCCAGCAGGAGCCTTTGGCTTGATTTTTAGATAAAAAAATTTGTTCTTATAGATTACCTAAACTTATAAAATATGCTCCGCGTTAGATAGGCGGCCCGCATTGGGCCGCATACATAATACGTTTGATTCGTTGCATTACGAAAATTTCTTCCTTGAGTTGTTGAAAATAGGAAATAAAGTTAATTTTCGCCCAAATGCAGGCGAATTTGCGGGTTTGAGAATAAAATGTATGCCGAGCAAATGGCGAGGCCAAAATATCATCCGCTCGTCTTTTTAGTGATAATAGTATATAAGTTAAATTTTTAGCATAGGGTATAACAAAAATCAGGTCTACTATAAACAAATCCAATTAAAGGGGCGCAAACCGCTGCATTGTGGGATGCAGCGGCTGCGCAAATGTAAGAGCATAAATCAGTTTATCTCGCGGTAAAACGTGACAGTGTTCTGCGTATTTGGAAGTATGTACCTCCTTAAGTTGGCAGGCACCCTTATCTCATAATCATAAAATCCGTAGCGCCCAAGCGAGTTCTTGTTTGCATTTGTGATGAATGCGACGTCTTCAATTCCGCTGTACTGCCCGCTGCCCGAATCGCTTTTGTCCCATAAGATGCCTGTCAAAAAATTAGACGTGTTTGTGCTGTTGACAATTGAGACATTTTCAACGGTCTGCCCGAAAAATGTAAATGCAGTAAGGTTGTTTGAAACTCCGCCGAAAGTATATGACCTGTTTATCGAGTCCGTGAGGTTTGTCATGTTTAGCGCATTATCAAGCTCTTCAAAATCCTCGGGCCTTGAGAAATTTGAATTATTCCTGCCAAGCGCCTGAAGGCTTGAAAAATCAATCATGCTGTCTGAATCTGCGGCAAGAACTGTTGCGCTAAAGGAAGTTATGTTAAACCACGCATATACTGTCAGGTTTAGCGATGAATCAAGTATCAGGTCTGAAAAAATATCCCCATAATATATGTTATACGCAGAAATGAACACCGTGATGTTTGCCTTGTTGTTTTGCTCATTTGATTCAGGAACCTGCCCGAATGCTGATGTCGGAGGGTCAAGCACCACAAATATCCTGTTGTTTCCCACTTTTGCAGTGTAGTCTATTGCAGCAGAAAAATTCCCGTCTGTCGTGACATTGAGGACAAACGGGCTTGAAATCAAAACGCCGCCTGTGTCAGGGTCGCCCTCATAAAACCGGACTGAAATGTTTCTTGATGAGTTTGCACTCCCAAGGTTGAAGAACGTTGCATTTATCCTTATCACTTCGTTTTCAACAGGGTTTTGGTTGCTTGCAAAAATATAAGTTTCATTGATGAAATAATCTGCCGTGAGTATCCGAAAATATCCTGAAGTGCCTATGTTGTTTGCATTGTCTGAGCAGTTTACTGTCCAGTTCACGTCATTTCCGCTTAATGCCGTTGTGAAGTTGTTTGGAACCCCGCTTGTTATCGTGTAATTGGTTTGCTGGACTGCATTGTTTACGGAAAGCGAGCAGTTGGAAACGTTTGATGCGTCGGTTGCGTTATACGAGAAAATAACCGTAAAATTTTCGAGTGCTGAATTATTCAGCGGAAAAAGAAGGGTTATGTTTGGCGCAGTATTGTCAATACTGATGAGTCTAAAGCTGCTGTTTTGGGTATTCGCATTTGAGCTGTTGTCAGTGCAGGAAACAAGCCACGAGTGCTGCCCGTCATCCGAACTATTGACCGTGAAGTTTTGCAGCGCATTAACAGGCACGCTTTGGGCAGTTGAGTTTCTTACATTGTCATAAAACAGGCTGCAGCTTTGGATTCCGCTTCCGTCAGTTACATTGTAAAAAAATGTCAGGTTGTTAAAAGCCCAGCTGTTGTTTAAAGGACTTACAAGGCTTACAATTGGAACTGCAGTGTCATTGATTCTGAGAGTTATTGTCTTTGAATTGGCACCTTCAAGGTTTATGCCGTCTGAAGCGCAGTAAGCAGAAACTCGGGCTTCAACAGAATTTTGCCCGCTCCCGCTCACGTTCCAGGTAACAACCGTGTGCGACCCAAGCGCAAGGTCTCCAAGCGATATTACAGGGCTTTGGTCAGGGGTTATGTTTGCTGCATTATTTGAGAATGAAATCGCTGCATTGCAGTTTGTGGCGCTGTTTCCCATTATGCTGACATTCGCAGTTATGTTAAAAACAGATGATGTATTATGCAGGCTGTTGTTTTGCGGAACGAGTATTGTTACATTTGTCTCGCTCATCCTTGTGCGGTTAAGGACAATTATGACAGTTGTTGTGGTTGAGGCAAGCGTTGCGTTTGCAGTCCCAAAATTGCTTGCATTCCATGCTGATACAACTATGAAATCATTGTCGTTTCCATTTATTGTGTCAGAAAATATGCCCCTTAGCGGCGGCGGCCCGGGATCGAGGGTGTACGTTATTAAGGTCTCGTTTGTTATGGTGTCATTTATCTTGACTTTAAGGCCCGCTGACGCGCCCTCTGCGTGTGTTTCATCAGTAAAAACCTGGCCGTCAACGTTGTGCGGTGAAGGGGGTGCAAGAACGACAAGTGAAAGTGCTGCAAATATAAAAACCACGGCAAAAAGCGATGGAAGTAAGCCTAACGCTGCCTTTACTCTCTTTTTCTCCGACATTTACTCAACTGCGCCCCTTAAATAAAACTAAAATCCATAAAATTCCCACAAATAAACTCGAACAAATACTTTTCAAAATACAAATATAAAAATGTTGCTAATCAGGGGGCTCTGTAGAAAATCTCGCTCCGCTCGGGCAGGCAGCTTCAATGCGCGAATTTTTGAAATTCGCTGAGTTAAAATCCACAGGATTTTAACAGTTCACGCTTCTGTTCTCTGAAGACTGACATTCCCCGGATGGGGCATCCCCCTTGTCAGCTACTCATCCAAATTATCAGGAACTTTGACTGATGCTGCCGGCCTTCATTTTCTACAGAGCCTGACCAGGGCTGTTTTCCATTATGGCAGAATCCCCATGTACCTATTATGAAATCACAACAAAACTTTTTAAAGAAACTTTCATGAAGAATGCTTAGTTGAGGGGTAGTTGTATCTATGGTCAAGGTGGCTGACATATTTAAGAAAAGAAAGTACGAAGACCTGGCGAGTATAGGGTCAAGGCTGTCACTTGCCAATAAATCCATAGAAGAAACCAACAAGGACTCTGAATTTGCCGAGCAGGCATTCAGGGAAAAGGAAAAATCACTTCTCAGAAAAGAAAAGGCGCTAAGCGAAAAGGCAGGGCTTTTGTTTTCTCTTGAGAGTTCGCTAGCCCAAAAGGAAGATTATTTTCGTAGAAAAGAGCTTGAGCTGGATGAAAAATCCAAAGAGTTTTCTCTCAGGAAAAAAGGGCTTGAATCGCATGAGGCCGAGCTTAACGGGAAAAAACACGCTTTGGCAAATTCGGAAAAGGAACTGCAGTCACTTTCGCGTGCGGTCGAATCAAAAAAAGCAGCACTCGAGGGAGAATCGGCAAAATTTTCAGAGCTTCTGGCTCATTTGGGGGAAAAAAGCAGGACTGCAAAAATCGAGCTTGAAAGCATCAAAAAAGAGATATCTGAAGAAAAAAAATTACATTCAAGGCATCAAAAGGATTCTGAGGCGGCAAAAACAGCGCTTGAAAATATTCTGATTCAGGCAAAATCCGCTGAAAATGAGCTGAAAAACACGCTTTTGTCGCTTGAAAGCATAAAAAAGAATCACAGGGAAAAGTCAAGGCAGCTTTCAGAAATCGAAAGCAGGTTGCTTAGCGGCCAGAAAAGCTTTGAGGCCAAAAAATCACTTCTTGAAAAAGAGCTTGCATCACTGATGCAGAAGAAAAAGGCAGCTGAAAAAGAGCTTGCCGAAAATGAACTGTCGGTGCAAAACCTGGTTTCAAAAAGCTCGCTTCTGGAAAAAGCGCTTAACAGAAAAGAAGGGGACCTCGCGCAGCTCACTTCAGCGCTAAAGTCAAAAGAGTCCGGGCTCAAGTCACTTGAGGTTAAGCTCGCTTCAAAAGAAAAAATTCTTTCTGAGAGGGAAAAGGACATTTCAAAAAAAGAGCACTTTGTCAGGGAGCAGGAAAGGAAATCAGCGCCTTTAATCAGGGAAGCTGAAAAAATAAAGCACGAATACGAATCAATGTCAGGAAGGCTTGAAAATGAGATAAAGCCAAGGGAATTAATCTTGTCGCAAAAAGAAGCATACATAAGGCAAAGAGAATCCGGGCTTGCGCAATTGTCATCAAAGGAAAAGCAGCTGAAAAGCCTTGAGCAAAACCTTTTGCAAAGGCAAAAAGAGCTTTCAGAAAGGGCCTCAAGGATTTCAGAAAAGGAGCGTTCAATTGCGTATCTTGAACACAGGATTTCAGCCGAGAAAAAATTGCACAATAAAAGGGAAATGGAAATTAAGCGTGGCTTTGAGAATTACCTTGCCCAAAAAAAGGGCTTTGAAAGCTCAGTTGAGCATTTAAAGAAAGAAAGGCAAAACCTTCTTTCTGAGCTGAGTGAAAAAGACACCCTCATCCACGCAATATACAAAAAAGAAAAGGAGCTGTCGCTTGAAACTGAAAGAAAGGACCGCGAAATCGCAATGAAATCAGACCACCTTGAGCAGAAGATGAAAAGAATCTCTTCACTTGAAAATGAGCTCAAATCCAAGGAAATGCTGCTTAAGGAAAGGGAGGGCAGATTTTCCACTCTAAACTCTGAAATTGAAAAACTTACCAAAAAGCTAAACGGGCTTGAAAAGCATCACGATGATGCGTCTCATGAAAAGCTGCACAGGGAGCTTATGGGCCAGATAACAATTGCAAGAAGGCATCTTGAAAGAAAAAGCTATGACGATGTCAAGCGGGCTTATGACGAAATCCGCAAGATTTATTCGCTGCTAAGCCATGAAGGAAAAAGAAAAATGCATCCCCAGATTGTCAGGCTCAAAGATGACATAGTGAAGTTATTTTACTTAAACAACAAAATTTAAATACAGTCAGTCCAACAATAATAAAAAAAGCGGTGGTAGAATGTCAGTTGACTTTAATATACAGCCAGAGCAGTATTTCAGGCTTCAAAACGGCAGAGTTCTGAAAAACCTTTATGAGCTTATTAATTCGCTTGAGAGCATGGATGAATCCTGCTTTAGCCACCACGTAAATCCTGAGAAAAACGACTTTTCAAACTGGATAAGGCACGTCTTCAAGGATGAAAAGCTTGCAGACACAGTTATATTCATTAGTGACAGGGAGCATATGGCAAAGGCAATTGAGAAGCACCTTTTTGAAGAGTCCCAGAAGAGTTTTAGGCAGATTGGCGAAGTCAAAAGGACTATTGAGCAGAAAAATGAGATAGTGCGGGAAAAACAGAAAGAGTCTATTGCAAAACAAAAGCCTTTCAAGAAAGAAAAAGAAATTGAAAGACCAAAATTCTTTCAGGCCAAAAAAGAGCAGCAAAAGCCAAAAGACCAAAAGAATGGGGAAGTTTATGCCCATATCAAGGAATCCCCAAAACAAGTTCCCCAGATTATTCCACCATTGGAAGAATCTTTCAAAAAACCAGTTGAAGACTTCTCCCAAAAACTTAATGAGGTTTTGTCAAAGGAGCGGGAAATTGAGCTTAGGGAAAAGAAAATTGAGCAGATTGAGGCCCACATGGAATCTGAGCTTGAAAAACTAAACGAAAAAAAATCATCAGGTCCTGAGCACCGCGCAAAATTTTTCACAAAGGACTTCTCGCAGGGACTCTCGATTGGATTTCTTGTGGCGCTTGTTGCCTGCCTTGTTTATTTCAAGTTTTTCATGTGAAACCCGCTAAACATGCATAATTGTTTTGACCGTGGCGTGCGGCGAGGCTGGGGATGCGCCCTCCGGGCTGCCGAGTAGGTTTTCGAAGAAAACCGTCGCACCGCCAATTTCGGAAAAATAAAACTAAATTTTTGCTAACTTGGACCCAGATCTAATTGGATCAGTAGAAAATCTCACTTCGTTCGGGTTAGCGGCTTCAAAGTTCA
>DATDOM010000082.1:0-65277 GCA_035293285.1 Candidatus Nanoarchaeia archaeon
GTAAGAAGAACGATGACTGAGCATTTTTTGAGGCTTACAATGTTTTCATTCCTCATCACAAGCCCGCCGCCTGTGTCAAAAATACAGTCGTCATAATCACATATTTTTTCGACAACCTCAGTTTCCCTGTCCCGAAATTTGTCCCATCCAAACTTTTTGATAAACCCCTGTATGGGCATTTTTGTGTATTTTATAATTTCCTCATCAGTAGAAATAAGCTTATAGCCAAGCCTTTCGGACAAAAGCCTGCATACTGTGGTCTTTCCAGTCCCCCTGAATCCGATGACTGCAATGTTCATTTTGTGTGTGCCTTGCCTGTTTTTGATGTGTTTATATCGTGTTTATATTCTTTACTCAAGAATTGCTGTTTTGGAATATAGAAAAATTTGCAAACAGCAAAGAATTTTAGTACTTAAAAAAGAACAAAAAGACCCTAAAGCTTGAAAACAGCCTGTAGAAAGCAAAACCAATGTACGCCATCCAGTTTTCAATCTTTTTCATTAGAGGAAGAAAGATGAAGTGATATTTAAACGTTTTGAGAGATTGTGGATTATATATTCAAAGAGGTTTTTTGCTTAGCCTAAAAGCAAGAAATCCAACAACAGCAATAATGACAAGGATTACAGCCCAGATTACAGGCTTATTCTCAGTTATCCTGCTGTCTTTTTTATCGCATGCGTCTCCAGTTCCGTCGCTGTCTGCATCAGTCTGCTTGTACTCATTTCCTATGTAAGTTCTTGGGTTGGTATCATAGAGGCAGTTGTCCTCGAAATTAAGCACTCCGTCATTGTCAAAATCCTCGCAGGCATCTCCAATTCCATTGTTGTTTTGGTCATCCTGATTTGGATTTTTTACGTCATTGCAGTTGTCTTTTGGATTTATTATACCATCTCCATCAGAGTCATCACAAATATCTCCAACTCCGTTGCTGTTACTGTCTGACTGCTCAGGATTTTTTGTATTAATGCAATTGTCGCAAGTGTCTCCTAAACCATCACTGTCAGAATCCTTCTGGTCTGAGTTGGCCTTATTTAAGCAGTTGTCCTTGTAATTTGGAGCATTGTCATTATCATCGTCTTCGCACACATCCCCGATTTTGTCATTATCTTTGTCAAACTGGTTTGGGTTGTAGCCCTCAAGACAGTTGTCACACGCGTCGCCTATCCTGTCATTGTCAGAGTCTTTTTGGTCGGGGTTTGGCTTGTTTATGCAGTTATCACGCGAAAAAGGGATATTGTCACCATCTATATCCTCGCAGGCGTCGCCTATGCCGTTCCTGTCCCTGTCGCTTTGGTCCTGATTGGGAGAACTTGCGCAATTGTCTTGCGAGTTGATTACACCGTCTTTGTCAGAGTCATCGCATACATATCCGACATCATTCAGGTTATCATCATACTGGTCTGGGTTGTAATTGTTTTTGCAGTTGTCACACGCGTCGCCACTCCCGTCGTTGTCTGAGTCGAGCTGGTCTGAGTTGGCTTTTGATTGGCAGTTGTCGCACACATCCCCAATTCCGTCGTTGTCTGAGTCGAGCTGGTCTTGGTTTGATTGCGTTGGGCAGTTGTCTTTAAGCACGCTGTCTTCATCGCTGTCAAAATTATAAGCAGTATTTTCCTGTTGAAATCCAAGTGTTAAAACTGGAGTCGTTTTCTTGACAGACAATTTGGAAATATCATAGTTTTGTGCATCTGCAAACTTGCTCCCGTAGTAAAGCCTATATTCCTTGCCGGATTTTGGACTGAATACAATCTGGCCAGAATAAGCACCGTAAATTTCAATTTCGTTAATGACTAGGCTTTGAGTGTGCCAGAATGAAAATTTCAGAAATTTGTATTCAAAAGGAGAGTAAGTGACTGTTCTTGTTTCTGATATGTCATATTTCGTCCTGCTTTTGATTATTTTCCAATTTTGGCCGTCGCTGCTTCCTTCAACCTGTATTTCAGTCCATGTATAGTCACCATTAAGGTTCCATAGTTTTACTTTGTCTGTAAATACCGGGCTTTCAAATTCAAGTGTAATCCAGGAATAAACCGGGTCAATTGACGAATCTATCTGAAAATAAGCGCCGTCTTTATTGCTGTAATCCCCGTCAATTAATTTAGCGGGGCTAAAACTTGTTCCCCTGAAAACCTGCCTTTCTGAGCTTGATTCAACAGCCTTTGCCTTATGTGCCAATTCTTCAACTGGAAATATTGTTGCCTTAAGCGGCACTTCATTACCATTCTCCAAAATTCTCAAGTCCGAGCCATCAGGCTTCATGCTATTAAGCACCTGATAGTCAAGGTTTACCTTAGCCGGCTCATTTATTGAAGCTGGAAGATTTATTTTCTTAAAATAAGGATACTGGGTTAAGTCAAGTGCGAGCGCGCTCTGGATTAAAACCAAAAAAACTAGGCTTAATGCCAAAAACAATTTTGAATTTGGAAATTTGTTAATTTTCATCTGATTAAAGATATTCTTTGTATTTGTTGTATAAGAAAGCGCCAAGCAAGGCTATTACTCCAAGCACTATGAAAGAGATTATCCTATAGCCCGTCTCAAGATTGCTCAAGTCATACAGGAACACTTTAAGGATTGAAAGCCCAAAAAGGATAAGCCCCATCAGTCTAAAAAGCTTGATCTTTGCAGAAAATCCAAATCCAAGTATCGTAATTGCCTGCAGAATAAATGCAAGAGAAGTCCAGAGCTTCTTTGCATTAATCATCATGCTTGTGTCCCATATTTCAAGCCAGATGATAATTGTCGTAAGGAGTGTTGCCGCTATTGCGTATGCTGCATTCACATAGATTACATAGTTTTTGTAGTCCTCAAACTTGTCCTTGTTTTTGTAATAAAGATAGGCGATAATGTAGAAAAGGACTATAGTTGCAAGGAAAGCAAACAATCTTGTGCTGTTTAAAAAATTGGATGTGTCTATTGGATTAAGCCTGTAGGAATCATATCCGAGGAGCCTTCCAAATGTGATTAATGCTACAACTGAGCTTGAGATTCTAATAGTGTTTTCCTTAAGCCTGAAGCTCAATACAACTAATATGAACGTAAGCACTGCCCAGGATATTGTAACCCATTCCCTGTTAAACTGAAGCGGGACTGCAAGAGTGAGATGGCCAAAGCATAGCACAATATATGTGTTGAAATAATGGGAAATTTTTCTGTTGTAAGCGATGTATGCAAAGACAAGATAGACTATTGCCAGCGCTGCTGTGAATAATCCCTGGTAGCCTTTATCAAAATGAATTGCCGGCCAGATATTAAGGCCGTAATAAAACCCGGAATTAAGGACTATTGCGATGACATTGCTTGCCTTGTTTTTTTCAGAAGAAAGCAAGAATAGTATGATGTTGAAAAAAACAAAATAAATTGTCAGGGCAATGAAATTAATGTACAATGAAGATGTATTAAGATTGGAATCAAGCCATTTGGAATGGACTATATATGTCATGATTATGCCTGCAGCAGTGAAATAATTCCACCTGAATTTAATCACTATAAAAGCCAAAAACAAAACCATCAGCGAGAGAGGGACTAGTGCCGTAAGTGACTTGCTAAAATCGAGATTAAAGAAAAATATGTAGGTGATTATCAAAACTGCCCCAATCAAATTTCTTGAAGTAAAAAAATCTTCTAATTCCTCGTTAGTTTTGCCTTTTGGCTCGTCCTTGTTTTTCAGGGCAACTGTTGTGAACATTAAAAGATAAACGAAAAGAAAGACTATATTAAGCAAATTTTTGTCAGTGCCCGAATAGTTATCAAGCCAGAAGATGTGGGTAATGTACATTGCGGCTATTCCGCCTGCACCAAGAATTTTCCAGTTTTTGAAGTACGCAAGCGCCGTCAACCCTGCAGTAAGTGCTACTGCATACATCAGGAAAAAAGTATTTACTGAGGAAGTAAGCAGCGGAACAATATATCCTAAAAAGAAAGCCTCTGCAGCAATGATTTTTGAGTTGTATTTTACTGAAAAAAATACTGTGCCTATCATTATCAGCGTAAGCGCTCCTACATCAGCTGTTAAAGGCAGCAGGCTGTAAAACCTGTATGCTGCAAACATTGCAAAATATATTATTGCAAATCCCCCGCCAACAATTGTCATCCCATAATTATAATATTTTTTCCTATAGAAAAAATCGCCGGCAACTATCAAGGATATTCCTGCCAATGCTCCCAAGGCAACCTGCCCTGTAGGCCCTATCCACTTGTTTTGTATTGCATAGATTACGAAAAATGCGACACCAAGCACTATAGAAATTATTCCTATCTTCGGAAGCCATTTTTTCCCTATGTCCGCCTCAAAATTGCTTTTTGATTTTTTCGAACTCTTTTTTGCGGAAACGTCTTTTGCCTTGGATTCTTCCTTGTCCTCCTCCTTATATTTATTTGGGTAAAGAGAATCCTGGCCCAAATCAATTTCCCTGCGCTCTTTTTTTACTTGCTTCCCGCTTTTTGGGTTCATTATGATAATTACAATTCCGGCGATGATAGAACCTAAGGGTAGAATTCCAGTCATTTCTCCGGGAAGGAGGTACCTTAATGAGCCAAAACCTAAAAACCATGGCCCTATGAAGAGAAAAATTCCAAGCCATATCAATCCCCACCCGAGTTTTCTTTTTGGGTTGCCCTCATAGATTACTTCTGTCTCAACTGTTGCCTGCCCTGATTTCTTAGAAAGCGTCCCTACTTGCTTTTCAAGTGTTTCTATGCGCCTTTCAAAGCTGCCGAGAGTCTTGTTTAGTTTGTTAAAATAATCAGACCAGTTTTCTTTGGGCTTTGCAGTCATTAAAAATCCTCTAGGCTATTCTCAAATAGAAGGTATATAAACTTTTTGCAGAAAATCATATTTTCGCATTCTTCAGAATATGAACTGAAACAATCTGCCTTTGTTCTGCCTGTCCCTTTATCTGCTTGACAATATTACACCTTCAATTGCCAATGTCTTAATTTTATCATTACTGTATCTAAGTTCAATTAAGATTTTTTTAGTATGCTGCCCAATCTTTGGGGACTTTCGGTTTGATGAAGTCCTAAAATTTGAAAAACCCATTGGAATTTTTGGCAAAAGAAAGATTCCGTTTCTTTCAAGCAGCTTTTTAGACTGGTTTTCTTTTAGTGCAGTTTTGATGTCCATTACAGGCTCACAGCAAAAGTCGTACTTTGAGTTCATTGATTTCCAGTAAGCAAGATTTTTGCTTTTGAATAGTTTTTGCATACTATTTATTGTGGAATTTGAGCTATCAAACTGCTTTTTTATAAGATTTTGATTATTCGTTGCATTGTAAAATGCCTTCCAGAATCTAGGCTCAATTGCGCAAAGGCTCACAAATTTTTTGTCCTTTGTCTGATAGATGTTGTAACATGCGCATCCTGACAGAATTTGCTTTCTGCTTGAGCAGGATGCAAAAGCCACCTGTGCAGCCATCATCGAAATTGCGCTTGACATCATGGAAACGTCAACGTAATTGCCCTTATTTGAGCGTTCCCTTGAAAAAAGCGAAGCTATAATTGATATTGCTGCAAAAAGCGCACTGCTTGTATCTGCAATCTGAACTCCGGGAACAAAAGACTTGTCTGAAATCATAGCTAACATCCCGCTTGAAGAAAGGAAGTTTAGATCGTGCCCTGCCTTATTTTTGTCTTTTCCAGTTTGCCCGTATCCTGAAATTGAGCAGTAGATTATTTTCGGATTTAGTTTTTTCACTTCTGAATATCCAAATTCAAGCGAATCCATTTTTCCTGGCCTAAAGCTTTCCAAGAAAACATCAGAGTTTAGAATAAGCTTTCTCAAAATTTTCTTGCCTTCTTCAGTTTTAAGGTTTATTGCAACGCTTTTCTTGCCCCTGTTAAGCGCTTCAAAGTAAGGGCTTTTGCCTTTTACTTTTTCAAAATTCCTGAGAGGATCTCCCTGCATGCTTTCTATTTTTATTACATATGCACCAAGACTCGCAAGAATCATTGAGCACATAGGTCCGGGTATCAGATTTGACAAATCGAGTATTTTTATCCCTTTCAAAAGCATTTTGTTAATTAAGGTTTTTTAGGATGTGGACGGTTGCGACACTGCCTACACCGCCGATATTGTGCGCCAGGGAATACTTTGGAACTTTTACCTGCCTGTCTCCTGCCTGTTTCCTCATCTGCTTGACAAGCTCGTAAACCTGGCTTATGCCTGTCGGGCTTATCGGATGCCCTCTTGCTTTTAGACCGCCGCTAGTATTTACTGGAAGGCTGCCATTGAGATTTGTGGTCCCGCCCCTGATAAGTTTTGCGCCCTCCCCTTTTTTGCAAAGCCCCAAATCTTCATAAGATATCAATTCCAAAGGAGTAAATGCATCGTGAAGCTCGACAAGCTCCAGGTCTTTTGGGCCTATGCCAGCTTCCTCGTATGCGCTTTTTGCTGCTTTTCTTGTTGATTCTAAGGATGTCATGTCATCGCGCTCAAAGGGGCTCAAGAAGTCTCCCTCTTCAGAAGAGCCTGTAATTTCTATGTCGCTTTTTTCCTTAGATATTATGACAGCTGCGGCTCCGTTGCACGATATGCTGCAGTCAAAAAGCCTTAATGGGGATGCCACGACCGGCGAGCTTTTTATCTCTTCCAAAGTAACTTTTTTTTTGTAGAATTTTGCTTTTGGATTTAGGTATGCGTTGCTGTGGTTTTTGAATGCAACTAGAGAAAGGTCGTCCATTGTTGCGCCGTATTTTCTCATATATTGCTGGGCGCACAGTGCATTTTGGGCAGGGAAGTTAAGTCCTTCGGTCTGCTCATAGATTCTTTCTCCGCCCATCAAAATTTCATCCGTTACATTCTTGCTTGTGTTTGCCATTATTTTATCAACGCAAAGCACAAGTATGTTATCATAATTATTGGCCTGGTTTTTTAGGATTTTTACTGAAGTCCATAAAGCAGAGCCTCCGCCTGCGCATCCTGCCGGAATGTTTAGTATCGGGCATTTTTTTTGGAAAAGGCTGCTAAGCATTGAAGCTGTGTGCTTTTGGCGCTCGCCATTGCTTGGGCTTTCCATACATGACATTATTATCGCGTCAATCTTTTCAAACGGCATTTGAGAATCATCTATGGCCTCCATTGCTGCCTCGTAAGCCATATGGCTGCCTTGCTCAAGGTCAGTTCCAAACTTAGTCATTCCGACGCCTTTTATGAACATTACTTTGTCACCTTTGAAAGAAGCTTTGACATTTTTGACTTGACTTTGTCAACAGGAGTTATTTTTGGAGTGCCTTTTGTTGTAAGGAGCTTTTTTAGAAGCACTACCTGTTCAACAGGGTCGTCTCTTTCACTGATTTTTGCAGTGTAGCCTAGTTTCATCTCACCCATTTTCTTTATTGCACAGTCTCCAAGCGCAACAATCCTGTCCCTGCCTTTTAACTTTGATTCGTCCAGGACTGAACCAATAACAACATAAAGCTCATCTCCTCTTAGCCCAACAAGCTTTGAAGTAAGTGAATTCATTGCGTTAAGGCATGCAGGACACGCTTTGCCATCAATAACTTTAATGTCAGGATGAGGTGTTTCATGAGGGTTTGAAGAGTTTATCTGATATTTTAGCACATCAATTGAGTTTCCCACAACTTCAATGTCATGTGCGCTTGTTTTTTCTCCTGAATTCAAAACGTGCTCAGGAATCAAAAGCATTGAAGCTTCGCAAAATGCCAAGTCAAGGGCCTGAGGATTCTTGCTTGAATACACAATATTTAGAAATGCAGGCTCGCCGAGTGCCAGCGGACCCTGCCCCTGCAGGCCGAATGAGCCGTCTGCAATATGGAGCATAGGAATTCCTTTTTCTTTTACATTTTTGTTCAAGGCTTTCAGCAGCTTTGGTAAAGTTCCATCTATATTATCATAATACATATTCCTCTGCGTCTTTTCATCAACTAATCTTGCAAGGTTTTCAAGCGCCCCTGAAATCCCAAGCTGGAAATTGGTTTTTAGGATTGGAACGTTGATAATTCTTCGGTTGAGCGCTTCCCTGAAAACATTGAACTTGTATCCATCCTGTTCAATTTCCTCAAAAGGACCTTTTGATATGTCCTGAACTGCAACTCCGTATTTTTTGCATACTGAAATCGCTCCTGCCTTTACTGCTGCCGAAGTTGCATCGCTTCCTATGAGAGCCTGCTCTGCAACAAGGATGTTTTCCTTGCTTACTCCGGTTTCCAAAAGATATTTCAATAAAGCATCCAAAAATTCAGGGTTTACATTTACAGCCTGGTAAGGATAAGCTGCTGTCACAATGCTTGGCTTAATTAATATTTTTTCATCCTTTAAGTTTACATCTTTTAGCAAAGACAATGACTCCTTGATTGCCTCGTAAATATCGTATTTTATCTTGATTATTGAAACTGCATCATCGGTTTCTGCTTCCTCTTCAACGTACTCATCATCAATTTCGTAAGACTCCATTGTCTTTTTTGGAAGCCTGTTTCCATGCTCATCCTGCAAAAGGATTATGTTGTAAGGAACTATAGGGTGCATTGGAGAAGGAATCATAACGTTTGTTATTCCGATTACTTTTAGTTTTGAGCCATGCTGTTTTGTTATATCTCCCTTGCAATAGATACATTTTTCAACGGGATAAATCCATTTCTTACTGCAATTTTCACATATCCATCTTGTTATCATGCTTTCACCTTCTTGAGTATATGAACTGAGACTGTGCTGCCCGCGCCTCCGATATTTTGCGCAAGCGCGTAATCGGTCTTTTCGACCTGCCTGTCTCCAGCCTGTTTTCTCATCTGCTTTGCTAGTTCGTAAATTTGAGATACTCCTGTTGCGCTTATCGGATGTCCTTTTGCCTTTAGGCCGCCGCTTGCATTTACCGGAAGACTTCCATTAAGATTTGTGATTCCCTTTCTGATTAAGTATTTGCCTTCGCCTTTTTTGCAAAAACCCAAATCTTCGTAAGAGATGAGCTCAACTGAAGTAAATGCATCATGAAGCTCAGCTAGGTTTATGTCTTTTGGAGTTATGCCTGCCTGTGCAAATGCTTCTTTTGCTGCAGACACTGATGCATCCCATGAAGTCATGTCCTCGCTTTCAAAAGTGGCAATCCTGCCTGTCGATAATGAGCTTGCGACTATTTCTATATCTGTCGGCTCTTTTGATAATACTACTGCCGCTGCACCATTTACTGAAAGGCTGCAGTCAAAAAGCCTTAATGGAGATGCCACTACAGGCGATTTCTTTATCTGCTTTAACGTAACTTCTTTTTTATAGAATTTTGCTTTTGGATTTAGATATGCGTTGCTGTGGTTTTTGAATGCAACTAGTGAAAGGTCGTCCATTGTTGCGCCGTATTTTCTCATGTATTGCTGGGCTACAAGGGCGTTTTGCGCAGGAAAGTTAAGTCCTTCAGTCTGCTCATAGATTCTTTCTGCCGCCATCATAATTTCATCAGTTATTCTTACTGAATTATTTGTCAAAAGTCTATCAACCCCAATAACAAGAATGTTTTTGTAATCAAGATTTATTGCACTCCATAAAGCAGCGCCGCCACCGCCGCATACTGCTGTGGGATTAATGATTGGGACTTTTCTCCTTAAGATGCTGCTGATTACATTTGCAAAAAGCCTCTGGCGCTCGCCGTTGCTTTCTGTGTCTATTGAAGAAATTACTATTGCATCAATCTGGTCCATCCCTATGTTAGAGTCTTCAATGGCCTCCATTGATGCCTGATAGACGAGCTCCTGGCTTGAATCTTTCTGAGAACCAAACTTGGTCATTCCGACGCCTTTTATGAACATTTCGCACCGTTTATTTTGAGAATTTTCCTCTAAAATCAGATTTGTCTACAATTGCCACAATTAAGTACGCTTCAGCAACAAGCGAATCCTTGACAAATGCCTTGCCTTGCAATACTCCACCCCTTTGATCCTGGGCTATCATATGAACATCAAACTTTAGCTGGTCGCCCGGAAAAACCGGTGCCATGAATTTTACATCCTTTAGCCTGTATGCCAAAACATCTTTTTCGTGATGATTGGTAATATTTGCCCTTGCAAGAAGAGTAGCTGCCTGTCCTATGCCTTCAACTGTCAAAGCACCGGGCATTATTGGAAAACCTGCAAAGTGGCCCTTGAAAAAGTCTTCGTTGCCTGAAAGGTTCTTGATTGCAACTATCCTGTCATTAGTCAAAGTCAGCACTTTTTCAACAAACAAGAAGTGCTCGTTGTAAGGGATAATCTTCATGACATTTTCGGTCTCGATTTCACCTTTACTGTTCCTTAGTTCTTTGAACGGTTCCATAGCTTAATGCTTAATCTTGGCCGGTTTAAAAACGTTTCTACATGATGATTTGAGGGTGATGAGATTAGCTAGTTGCTATTTATCTTTCAAAATTTAAAAAAGACGAAGGAATTATGGGCCTCGCCATTAGCTCGTTGAACGTTGTTATGTTTTATCTAAATTAAAAAGACGCTGCATCATATCTAGGCCGCACCAATAGTGCGGCGTACATAGATAATCAAACCCGCACAACTCGCCCCATTTGGGCGAGAATTAAGGATTATCATCCGTGGATGAACATCGAGTGCAGAGGGAAAATCCATACGAAGTAGGGATTTTACCTTTGCGAGCAGGGTTTTCACAAAGAAAGCCCGTGTGTGAATCCTTACTCAGGGAATATATTTCTGAATAAACAGAGGTAAGCCTACCTATCGCGAAGCATATTTTAGTTAATAAAAATAAGAGATCATAGAATAAAGTAGCATTATTTAATATATACTTTTTAAACTAGCTATCAAAAGCTATATTTTTAAGTCTAAAAATCCCATAATGTTTATAAAACAAGTTGCAAAAAGTAATGTTATGCTTAAAGACAAGAAGGCAAAGCTGAAAGTAAATGCAAGGCAAAAAGTCCTGATTGATACTATAAACATAGCACTAAAGCCAATTGAAAAGTCTTATCGGCTTATCAAGGCAGGGACTTTAAAGGCAAAAGACAAGTTTCCTTCGGTTTACAACTATTTTGAAAGAATTGTAGACCAGCACATAGTTTCAGCAAGCAGGGACTTGTTCAAGACAAAATCCATAGATTTGGATATAATTACAACAAATGTAATGAAAAGGCTGCCCCACACAGACGAGTCCCAAATCCAGAGCATCCTAAACGATCCGTCCAAAAAATCGTTCCTTGAAATCCTGACCAAAGGTTTTGGCATAAGCAGGGAAAAAAGCTACTCGGTCCTCAAAGAGCAGGGGTTCAAAAGAATCCTGATTGCAAACAGGGGGGAAATTGCATTAAGAGTCATCAGGGCTTGCAGGGAGCTTGGAATTGAAAGCGCTGTAGTTTACTCTGATGAGGAAAAAGACTCACTTGTTGTGAAGTTTGCAGACAAGTCATTTAACCTTGGAAAGTCAAAAAATTACCTAAACATCAAGAAAATTGTCGAGATTGCAAAAAAGGCAGAATGCGATGCAATACACCCAGGATATGGATTTTTGTCCCAAAATCCCAAGTTTGCAAAGCTTTGCGAGAAAAACAAAATCAAGTTCATCGGCCCAAGCTCAAAGATGATTGAAAGGCTTGGAGATAAGATTGAGGCAAAAAAAGCGATGCAAAAGGCAAATGTTCCGGTAATTGAAGGATTCAAGGAAGACCTTAAAAATGAGCATCAGGCGCTAAAAGTTGCACTCCGAATCGGGTTTCCAGTCATACTGAAAGCATCAGCAGGAGGAGGCGGAAAAGGAATGAGAATTGTCACAAAAGAAGGTGACGTGATTGAAGCGTACAAAAGCGCCAATAATGAGGCGATAAATGCATTTGGAGACGGCTCATTATATATAGAAAGGTACATAGAAGACCCAAGGCATATTGAGTTTCAGATACTTGCAGACCAGCACGGGAATGTCATACACCTTGGAGAAAGGGACTGCAGCATCCAAAGAAGGCATCAAAAGCTGATTGAAGAATCACCAAGCCCTGCACTTAATGAAGAATTAAGAAATGTGATGGGAACTGCAGCAGTAACTGCTGTCAAGGCAATTGGCTATGAAGGCGCCGGAACAATTGAGTTTTTGCTTGACAAAAGCCGGAACTTCTATTTTATTGAAATGAACACAAGAATACAGGTTGAGCACGGCGTCACCGAGATGGTTACAAATGTAGACCTTGTCAAAGAGCAGATAAAGCTTGCAGAAGGCGCGGTTTTGGCATACAGGCAAGAAGACATCAAGATTGAAGGCCACGCTATTGAATGCAGGATAAATGCAGAAGACCCTTCCAATAATTTCACGCCATCGCCAGGAACAATTGTGAATTATCTTCCTCCAGGCGGCCCTGGCATAAGGATAAGCAGTTCTGCGCATTCAGGGTTTACAATACTCCCTCATTTTGATTCGCTTATTGCGCTTTTAATCTGCCACGGAAAGACAAGGCAGGAGGCGATAATAAGGATGAAAAGGTCACTTGACGAGTATATAATAGAGGGAGTCAAGACAACAATACCTTTCAATAAACTTGTTTTAAACAAAAGGGCTTTTGTCAAAGGCAATATTACGACTTCTTTCATTGAAAACAACAAAATTATGGAAACTTTGCTGGACTCAAAAGTCAAAAAAGAAGAAATCACAAAAGAAGCGAAGATACTTGTAGTGACAACTGCAGTTTCACAGTACCTTACAAAAAAACAGCAGATTGCAGGGCAAAAAGGCAAAATAAGCCCGTGGGTTCTTGCGGCAAGGCAGGACTCGATGAAAGAAGGGAATTTGGGAGAATAATTTAATCTAAATGGATGAAAAAGAAAAAAACTCTAATAATAGAAAATTAGCTAAAAGTAACTATCTCCCTTTTAAATTTGATGAAAGAGGCAAAAATAAAGAAATCCTTCAACAAGAATACGATAAGCATTTGGCTATTTATACTGGATTGTGGGTATCAGCAATAATTATTTTTCTTGATTTAGTTGATGATCTCTTTAAGTTTTTTGAATATCCGACTCAAGCCATTATTTGGATAAAATCTATGGTGTTAATAATTATTGTTTGGGGAGCTTATATAAAATATGAATGGATAAGAGATCGAAAAACATTTCTCTCAAGTATCAAATGGAAGCAGGATAAATAGTTTAATTCTATGAAAATAATATACTGAAATTCAAAACATATGTCGAGAATGAAGCAAAACTCAGAAAAGTTTTACAATGGGATGTCTAAATTAAAGATCCATCATTTTAAATCCCTATCTTCAACACAGGACAAAGCAAAAGAATATACCAAGAAAGGATTAAGTAATTTGGTTGTTGTTTCAGAAGTGCAGACAAAGTCGCGTGGCCGCCTTAACAGAAAATGGGTTTCGTCAAAAGGTGGCTTGTGGATATCGATACTTGTAAAACCAAAAAATATTGAGAAGCTGCAGTACCTGACTTTTGCCGCAGCTGTTTCGGTCCAGAAATCAATCAGGAAAATTGCCAAAATTGATGCAAAAATAAAGTGGCCAAATGATGTCCATTACAAAGGGAAAAAGATCGGCGGCATCCTGACAGAAGGAATTTTTGGAAAGGAAAATCATGTGATTGTCGGCATTGGGCTGAATGTGAACCAGACAAAGTTTCCTTCTGAAATAAAGAATCTCGCTACTTCGCTTAAGATAATTGCAAAGAAAAGCTTTGATATGAAAAAACTGGAAAAGAATATTGTGAAGGATTTTTTTAATATTTTTAATTCATGTTACAATAATGGAAAGTTTGATAAAATTTTGGCATTGTGGAAGGACCATTGCGATACTCTTGATAAGGATGTTGAGGCAACGACAAGAAAAGGGAAAATAAGCGGCTTTGTTTCTGGTGTTGATAATGACTGCAATCTTTTGCTTAAGTTAAAGACAGGAGAAATTATGAAAATTGCAGAAGGAGATATCAAAGTGAGATATTAGCCGGTTTTGAGCTTATTTTTTACACTTTCCGGAATTTTTGTCGATTTCATTTCTTTTGAATCAACAAAAACATTGACTGTATGGCCAGTAACGAGCAGCTTCACTCCATCTTTTTTGAAAAGTTTGTATTCAAATTTAATGCTTTTCTCCTTGATTTCCGCGATTGAAGTCTCAAGCAAAAGCAAATCGTCGTATCTTGCCGGCGCAAGATAATTACAGTGAACTTCGACCACAGGAACAAGTATTCCTTTTGACTGAAGTGAATTATAGTCTATTTCAAGATTTCTAAACAGCTCTCTTCGTCCTGATTCAAACCATTTCAGATAGTTTGCATAGTAAACTACCCCTCCCGCGTCGGTGTCTGCATATATTACCCTGTGTTCTGTCTCGTGCATAGGACAAAGAAAATAAAATCTGTTTATATTAATTGCTAATCACCAATAGCATTAAAAATATCGGATGTTTCCGGAATTTATGTTTGACCAAGCGGCAAAAAAACTCATTGAAAGCCTTAATGCACAGAATGATTTTTCCGAGGAGTATCCTAAATTTTCTTCGGAAGATTACCTGCCTTTCAAGATAGAAAAAAAGAATTTTCATGAAATAAAAGAGGATTGGACTGATAAAACTGTGGCTTTTGTTGACGGCGGCAGCGCTGAAATAGTGGGCTCGGCAAATTTCTCGCTCAATATTATACGCATCTGTTTTGTATGCTATAAAGGCAATAAGAAAATCATTCACGGGAAAAAGGAATTTCTCCTGCTTGTAAATGCAGAGAATAAAGATGGGGAGATATCCTACAAATCCTCGTTTTTTGGAGACGGCGCAGACCTGAGCGAATTGTCTTTTAGCTCTTTTGACAAAACTCTGATGAAAGGGGTAAACAGGGCCGAGATTGGAAGCATTGCAAATGCAGTGAGGAGATTTTCAGAACTTCTCCTTGCAAAATCAATGAGCGACGGGAAAAAAGCTGATATAATAGTTCTTGACGGAAACCTCCAATGCACATTGACAAACGAGAAAAAATACATGGATTCTTTGCAAAAATCATGCAGTGAAAATGGAGTTGTGCTTTCAGCGCTTGCAAAGACTAGCTCATTATTCACGGACAAGGGAAACATACTTACCTCTGCAATTGCTAGCGCCGGAGAAAAGGGGCTATGGTTTTACAATCCTGTTGCCGAAATAAAATCTCCCAGCCACAAGGCAGAAATGTATTTTGCAAAGCTCCACGAGAATTCAAGGCATGTTTTCAGACTTGAAGTTTATAATGAGCAAAAAAAATATGCCTTTGATGTAATAAGTGCAGTAGCTTCAAGCTGCAATGACGCGGTTTTTGTCGGATATCCCTACGGGCTTGTCGAGGCTGACAGGGCGGCACGTGTGACAAACCAAGAAAAAGAATCAATGAAAACTGTTTTTCTTGGAAAGCTTAAAGGAAATGATATTTCCAAATACATAAACTCAAAAAACGCCCATGAAATTCTTGACAGGATAAGCTTCTGATTTTTGACAAAGTTTATATATTATATTTTTAAAATTAGCAAAATGGTTTGGAATTGGCTGAGCGCAAAGCTTAATTTTAAAGGAAAGAAGCGTGTAGAAGATTACATCAGGAACGTCGAGTCTCTTGAACACAGAGATAGAAAGAATTCTGAGTATATAAGAAATTACTTGTCCCAGGTAGAAGCAGAGTTTTACAAAAAAAGGGCCATAATCAGGCTCGTTACAATAAAAAAGTTCAAGCCATATATGACACCTCAAAGGCTGGCCAATGAGATAGAAGACCGGATTAGAGTACAAAATGATAAACTGAGGGATATGAAAGAGTTATTTGAAACAGAGCGCAATAAGATTGCAGATATAGTGACAAGCCCTTACAAAAAAGAAAATGAGTTTTTTATTTCATTTTCGGCCGGACTCGGGGAATGTGCTGGTGTTGTAGAGGTTTATCAAACAAAACTCAAAAGCCAGACTGATTTACTCACTTCAAATAAATTTCCCGATTTTGAAGCAAAAAAAGAAATTTGGAATGAGGTCCCGGAGATAAGTCTGTTGCATAAAAATTATGAAAAACTGGTTGGCCCGGAAGAAGTATTACACATTAAAGCTGATTCCATGAAACGGCAAAAAGCGATATTTGACAAATATGGAGAGGAGATAGAGAAATTAATAAAAGAGTTGCAGAGCTCCATAGATTCCAACGTTTCTTATAAATTTCCTTATATATCCGGCCTGAGCGGCGAGCCTCTTAAAAAAGGCGATGCTAAAGAGGCTAGTACATCCACTAAAAGTTATTATAATGTGAATGGAGTCCTGTTGGAAACAGAAGAAATTAAAAGAAGATGCAAGTCGTTTAATGAAAAACATTACCAATTGATAGGTCTTATTTCAGGATTAACTCATTCATTCGGCTGGACCGGAGAGTATTACAAAGAAGAAGTAGCTGAGTTTGAAAGGAAGCTGGGAGTTTTTACAAAAATCAAGGAAGGGTACGCTGCGTGCTACGGGGGATTTTTTTATCTGTCTAATTAAAACAATAATTATTTATACCATCAATCTTGGTTTGTTTTCATGTTTGATGTAATAACTGTCGGCAGCGCAACGCTTGATGTATTTGCCAAGACAAAGTTTTCTGAGCTTATCAAGATAATTGACCCGAAAGGCGAGACTGACCTTTTGGCATATCCAAGCGGCTCAAAAATCCTGATTGAGGAGCTTGAATTCAGCTCAGGAGGCGGCGGGACTAACACTGCTGTGGCGTTTTCAAGGCTTGGGCATAAAGTCGGATTCATAGGAAAGCTTGGCGAAGGAACCAATTCAGAATTCGTGCACAAAAGCCTCAGAAAAGAAAAAGTCAATTTACTCTGCTCCCACGGAAAAGGCCACATAGGCTATTCCATAATTCTTGACAACCTTGAGCACGACAGGACAATACTGACTTACAAGGGGATAAATGACCAGTTGCACCACGACGATGTGCCTTTTAAAAAGCTGAAGACAAAATGGTTTTATTTTTGCTCAATGATGAATGAGTCATTTCATACAATGGAAAATCTTGCGGAGTTTGCGGAAAAAAACAGAATCAAGATTGCGTTCAACCCAAGCTCTTACCTTACTGAAAAAGGACCTACATTCTTAAAAAATATACTCTCAAGGACAGAACTTTTGATATTAAACAAGGAAGAAGCGTGCATGCTTGGAGGAAAGCTCCCTGTAAAAGAACTGATGCTGAGCCTCAGAAAGCTTGGCCCAAAGACCGTTGTCGTGACTGACGGCAAAAATGAGATTTATGCGATGCATAATGGATTCATTTATTCTGCAAAGCCCAAAAAAATCAAGGTTGTCGACCCAACAGGAGCAGGCGACGCATTTGCAGCTTCATTTTTGTCAGGGATGATGAAGAGAAATGATGTAGAGTTTGCAATGAATCTTGGGGTTGTGAATGCCCAGTCAGTAGTTTCTTATTATGGAGCTAAAAATATCCTGCTTACTTTCGGTGAAGCAGTGAAGGCAATGAAAAAAAGCAACCTCAAGGTCAGTAAAAAGAAAATTTAATTTAATTATCCCAAGGAAACAAAGATTTCTCCGTTTTCGACTTTTACCTTGTAACAGGAAACTCTTGCAGGCATTAACGGGCTTTCTCCAGTCCTTACATTAAACTGCCAGCCGTGCAGGGGGCAAGTTACAATTTCATCTTCAAGAATTCCTTCTCCCAAGGGGCCGTTTCTGTGCGGGCATGAATTTGAAATTGCATAGACATCTCCGTCAACGCTGAAAAGCGCAACTTCTTCCCCATTTACATTTACTACCAACCCTTTTCCGGGGTTAAGGTCATTTTCGTTTGCAACTTTCACAAAATTTTCCATACTGTTTTGAAACAGGCTGAGTTATTTAATTATATCTATTAAGGCTCCGTCCTAAATCTCGCATTCGCTCGGGTTATTGCCAAGCTCGGTTTTCGCAATTCAAATCGTGGGCTGACATTTCCCGTATGGAGCAACCCCTTTGTCAGCTTTTCATCCGTAGAAATCATGGCCTCGCAAAAAGGCAATAACCTACATTTAGGACGGAGCTATCTATTAAGAAAACTTTAAATATCAGCTGGCCAATAATACACTCAATGGTTGATTCTAAAAGAGGTGTGTTAGATGAAATTTTTCATTTTTCAGAATAATAAGTCGCAGGCTGCAATGGAATTCCTGATGGCTTACGGCTGGGCCATTTTGGTTGTTTTAGTCGCTATCGGCGCTTTAGCTTATTTTGGGGTTTTAAGCCCTCAGAAGTTTTTGCCTGAAAGGTGCATTCTTGAGTCAGGTTTTAGCTGTGTAAGCCATAAAGTTGAGCCTTCCAGGATAACGCTCATCATTTCAAATGCCAAGGGAAGGGATATTACAATTACAAACATAAAAGTTGCAGACTGCGAGTCTGGCCTTTCGCAGGATTTGGCAAATGGTGCGCAGAGCTCGTTTACAGTAGGCGGGTCCTGCAGCAACGGAATACAAAAAGAAAGATTTGACGGCGAAATATCCATAAGCTATACTGAAAAGGACACTGGCCTTACAAAGACTGCCTTTGGAAACCTAAATACCAAAATAGAGTAAAAAACAGTTAAATTTAAATAGAGGCCATTCCAAGAATACATAATTAAAATCAAATGAGGTGAATTTAATGATGAACAGAAAGTCACAAGCAGCCCTTGAGTTCATAATGACTTATGGTTGGGCCATTCTTGTTGTTTTAGTCGCTATCGGCGCATTAGCTTATTTTGGGGTTTTAAGCCCGGACAGATTTTTACCGAATAAATGCACACTGCAGTCTGGAATTGCGTGCACTGACTTCAAGGCAACTTCTGGAAGTGTAATTGTACATATAACAAACTCACTTGGACAGGACCTTGATACAGTAGTTATCGGTGCTGGCGACTGCGGAAATTCAGGTGCCGGAGTAACATTGGCAAACGGCGCATCGTCGACGTTTACAGTGACTTGCAACCCAGTATTGACCGGAAGCAAGTATAATGCGCAATTAAACGTATCTTATGTTGTAACTGACACATCAGTTTCGCACAACAACGTAGGACAGATAACGGCAAGGCTTGAGTAAAGCTTTTGTTTTTTTCTTTATTTTCTTTCTTATTTTTTCTTGAAATCCATTAGATTAAGCCCTATAGAATCATTGTAAGTCCTGCCTATGTTTGCATTTAATTTAACCAGGAAGATTTCGCAGGCTGCAGATATTTTTCCTTCCTTAAGGTGGCCTGCTATCAGGTTCATTTTGTTGTCAGAAAGTGATATGTGGCAGTGCAGATAAGGTTTATTGCCCATATTTGTAATGTTGCCGTTAAGGCTTATGATTTCAAGCGGCTTTTTGAATAATTTTGAAGTGTATTTCCTGCTTTCAACTGTGTAATGCGCAAGCTCAGCTTCATCCAATGCTCCAAGGCCTGAAAAATAGCCGCACTTGATTTTTTGGGAAGTGCAAAATTCTTTGAGTGTTTCAATTATTTTTTCGCCGCGCCCAATGCTTATGATAAAAGTGTTTCCTGATTTTTTGAATTTCATTTTTACTGCCCCCAGATAAAATACCATGACGCAAGTGCGATTATAGCATTTAAAATATAATAAAGCGGGATGTGGAATTTCAAAATTTTTACCCAAGGGTACCATTTGACTTTTTCAGGATTCCAGTCTTTGAGCCTGAAAACTGGATTGACTACAAACCAGAAAAAATCTTCTATGATTAATCCTGAAGAATATGCGCTTATCAGGATTCCAAAGAGTATTTTATCAAACCCGTAGATTACAAGAGGCAATGATAAAAGCAGAGGATACATCACAACAAAAAGCCAGAAGTGATATGCAGTCAGTATGACTTTTCCCTTAAAATGTATTTTCCATCCAAGCTTACCCTTGTCCCATGCGTGCTTGCCCTCGACATAAGCTTCCCAGAAGGAATTTGCAACCATTGCAGCATAAACAATCAGAAATATTGGCAAAGCTTCCATAAAACACCTTGTTTGAAACTCATTTTTATTTTTATTTGCTATTTTTCAAAATAATGATATTGCCTCTTCCTTTTTTTATTTTTTGCACAATTCCTTTGTGCTCAAGCTCGGCTATCATCAGGCTGATTTTTGCTTCTGAAAGAGGTATTTCTTTTCTTATGTCCTTTTGGGTTGCCCTTCCCCCTTCTTTTTTTATTATTTCAACTACTTTATCCAAATCACTGCCTTGCACTTGGCCGGTTTTGGGATTTTTTGCAGTCCCTGCTTTTTGGCCTGTTTTGTTTCTAAAAAACAGATAGAGGATTAAGAACAGGGCTGCAATCAGCACTATTGAAATTATGAGGGGAGAGTTAAATGCTGCTTTGTCGCTGCTTATTGTTTCTATCGGGTCCGAGTCAAAATCAACACCTATGGCCTCAACTCCTTCCTCAATGTCAGGGATTAGTATAAGGTCAAGCACGTAGGCGCCTTCCTGCCTGACGCTTATGTTTTCTTCTGAATATGCAACTATTGTATTTTTTTGGAGCATCTTTGCCTTGATTGAATAGAATCCGTAAGGCACATTAAATGAGTAAGAGCCGTTTTGGGCGACAAAGAACTGCCTTGGGTTTGTGTCTATCTCAACCATTGCATTTTGGACTTTTTTAAGTGAAGTGTCATAAACCGTTCCGTAAATTGTTGCGGCCATTGAGCTGTTTACTAAAACCAAAGCAAGAAAGCACATAATGGCAATTTTTCCAAGCATAGATGATGTGATTTTTTTGAGGATATAAAAATATTTTGAAATTTTGAAAAATTATAAGGCTTGAAAAAGTTTAAAGTGAGCTATACCATCCCTTTAAAGTAAAATAAGGTAAAATAAAGCTTTGTAAAGCTTTAAATGCCAGATTAAAGCATGAAAAATCCCAATTAAAAAGTTTGTTTATAAACAAGACATACATTCCATCATTGTTGATTTTGAAACCAAAGCCAACAATCAGATTAAAAAAATAAATCAAACGGAGGAAAATAAAATGAAAAAATTAACAGCAATCGGATTGGTTGTTATGTTTTTAGTCAGTCTTGTACCAATTGCTTTCGCTGAAAGCGGCCCGGGAAAACTCGGAATAAGGGACAATCTTGAGGATATAAGAGACTCAAAAGAGGATATACTGGATGCAAAGGAAGACATACGGGACAAGTCTCAAATTGATGTTGCTGCCTGCATTAAAAAATGCAATGGCACAAATAATACAAACTCAACAAGCTGCGAGGCAAGGTGCAAAGCTGCCGACAGATTTGAAGACAGGCTTGATTCCCAGGAAGACAGGTCTGACAGGAGAGAGGATAGGAGAGAAGACAGACGAGAGGACAGAATTGGCCACTTAGTAAAGATTAGGGGAATTGGTGAATTAAAGCTAAGGCAGATTTCAAAGGAAGATAAGGAGAAAATAAAGATGAAGTTTGACGAGGCAAAAGACAAGTTTGACGAGGCAAAAGACAAGCTAAAAGACGCAAGAGATGAGCTAAAAGATGCAGTAAAAAAAGGCGACAAAAACCAGACAATAAACTCATCAAAGGAGTATCTGCTTAACAGCGTTGATGTAATGATTAACCAGCTTGGCAAGATAAAAACCAAAGTTCAGGAAAATGAGAACATTGGAGATGACTTGCAGGCAAACATCACTGCTGAAATTGATGTGCAGATAACTGAGCTTAACCAGATTAAGACTGATATAAACAATGCAACTACAAAAGAACAGCTGAAAGACATTGCAAAAAAATTAAGGGCAAAGTGGAACAGGCTTAAGCACTTAATAGAACTGCATTCCTACAGAGTTGTCTCGGCAAGAGTAAGGGGCATTGTAAACCAGGGACTTGTGCTTGAAAAAAGACTTGACAATGCACTTGACAAGCTTGAACAGAGCGGAAAAAATGTCAGTGTTGATTCAGAGGTTGCATCATTCAAGCAGCACATAAATGATTCAAGGAACTTTTACATACAGGCGCAGGAAAAGTTCAAGATGGTGCTTGATTTGAGGGCTGGAGGAGAACCTGCTGAGAGCGAACAGATTAAGACGCTGATGCAGGAAGCAAATGACTTGCTTAAGCAATCAAGGGACGCACTAAAAGATGCTTTAAGTGATCTTAAGGGAATTATTCAGAAGATAAAGGGAGCAGATTCAAGCATCGACCTTTCAGTCGAAACTGAGATTGAAGTCGAGACACTGAGCGACCCTGCCGAATCGTCATAAGGCAACTTGAAGAACGCAGACAATGGGCAAAAGCCCAAATTTTTTCTTTTATTTTTTTTGATTAAGAAAAATTTAAATAGGAACAAAATTTATGAAGCAAGGTGAGTCTTAATGAAAAAAATTTTAATTATCGCTTTTGTATTGATGATTGTAGTTTTGGCCGCGTGCCAAAAGCAGGCTGCTGAAGTGAAAAAACAGGATACTTCCGGTGATTCTGCCGCTTCGCAGGCATCAGACAAGGCAGTTGACAGCATAGGCACAGACATTAATAATGTTGACAGCATTGATGCTGAATTAAGCACAGATGAATTAAACGACATGGATGCCGGCCTGTCTGATGTTGAGAATATCTAGATTTTTATATTTTGACTTTTTCTTTTTTGTTTTATGATAAAAATTGACGGTTCGTATCTTGAAGGAGGAGGACAGATTGTGAGGACTGCGCTTGCAATTTCCACAATAGCAAAAAAGCCGTTTGAAGTTTATGACATAAGAAAGGGCAGAAAAGAGCCGGGGCTGAAAAACCAGCACCTTTACTGCATTAAGGCATTAAAGCAGTTATGCTCGGCTGTTTGCGAAGGAGATGAATTAGGTTCAACTTCGATAAAATATTATCCAAAAAAGATAACTTCAAAAAACCTTCATGTAGACATAGAGACTGCCGGTTCAATAACCCTGCTTATGCAGGCGGTGCTTATTCCGTCAATTTTTGTGAGCAAACCGATAAAGATTTCGCTTATTGGAGGGACTGATGTTAACTGGAGCATGAGCTTTGATTATTTTTCAAGTGTTATTTTGCCCCAAGTGCAAAGGTTTGCAAAAGTCGAGGCAAAACTCCTAAGGCGAGGATATTATCCGAAAGGAGGAGGGAAAATAGAGATTAAGATAAATCCGAAATTCAAGCTAAATGATTTTGACAGTTTTGAAGAATTTTTGGGAAAATTGAGAGAAAGCGTCAGGACTTTTGATTTGACTGAGCAGCATCATTTAATACAAATAAAAGGAGTTTCCCACGCATCAATTGATTTGCAAAAGGCAGAAGTTTCAGAAAGGCAGACAAAGGCTGCAAAACAGATTTTAATGCAGAAATTTGAAGTTCCAATTAATATTACAGCTGAATATCAGGATACATTATCAACAGGCTCAGGGATTACTTTATGGGCAATTTTTTCTAAGAATAAAGATGACATTGATGAGATAAATCCAATAAGAATTGGCTCAGATTGCCTTGGAGAAAGGGGCAAAAAATCAGAGGATGTCGGGCAGGAATGCGCGAGAAATCTGATAAGAGAAATCGAATCTGGCGCGCCAGTTGACAGGCATCTTTCTGACCAGCTGGTTCCTTTTCTTGCATTGATTGGAGGTAAAATAAAGACTTCTGGAATTACTGACCACTGCAAAACAAATATTTATGCTGTAGAGCAGTTTTTTGGCAAGGTTTTTGAGGTAGATGAGGGGAATAATATAATATCAATAAAATAAGTCAAAATTTAGGCTCTTGATACTCCCCATAATGATTTCTGAATACATCACAAATTTCGCCGAGCGTTGCATCGTTTCTGACGCAATTTAATATCGATGGCATCAGGTTTTCCGCGATTTTGGCAGAACTTAAAAGCTGCTCAAGTGAACTTTGAACAGCGGAATTATCTCTTCTTTCTCGAAGTTTACCGAGGCTGACTATTTGTTCCTTCTCAACAGAATCATCAATTTTGAGTATGGGTATCTGAGTTTCGTTTTCTAAAATATAATCATTAACCCCTACAATAGTCCTATCTCCTGCCTCAAATTCTCTTTGCTGGTCGTAAGATGCGTCTTGTATTTCTCTTTGCGGAAAACCTTTTTCTATTGCAGCAACCATCCCTCCCAAAGAATCTAACTTTTCAAAATAGCTTCTACATCCAATTATGAAATCCTGGGTTAATCTCTCAATAAAATAAGAACCTGCCAATGGATCAACCGTGTTTGTAACTCCTGTTTCATGAGCTATTATTTGCTGGGTTCTAAGCGCAATTCTTGCTGCGTTTTCTGTCGGCAAGGCGAGAGTTTCGTCAAGTGAATTTGCATGATGTGACTGGGTGCTCCCAAGAGCCCCTGCAAGTGTCTGAATAGCTACTCTAACTATGTTATTGTATGGCTGCTGCGCTGTTAAAGAAACCCCTGCAGTTTGGGAATGGAATCTAAGCTGTGCTGATTTAGGGTCTTTTGCCCCAAACCTTTCTGTCATAATTTCATACCAGAGAGGCCTAGCTGCCCTGAATTTAGCAATTTCCTCAAAAAAATCGTTATGAACATCAAAAAAGAAAGATATTCTTGGAGCAAAATCATCGACTTTGAGTCCCCTGTTCAAAGCCCATTTTACATATTCTATTCCGTCATAAAGTGTAAAAGCCAATTCCTGAAGTGCTGTTGAGCCTGCTTCCCTGATATGGTATCCGCTAACAGAAATCGTATTCCATTTCGGAACATATTTGCTTCCAAATTCCATTGTGTCAACGACAAACTTCATGGAAGGTTTTGGCGAGCATATCCACTCTTTTTGTGCAATGTATTCTTTTAGAATGTCGTTTTGAAGTGTTCCGTTTAATTTTTCCCAAGACACTCCCTGTTTTTCTGCAACAGCCAAGTACATCGCCCAAATCACGGCCGCAGGGGCGTTTATAGTCATTGATGTGCTAACTTTATCAAGTGGAATTCCGTGAAGAAGTTTTTCCATGTCATAAAGTGAGTTTATTGAAACACCACATTTTCCAACTTCACCTTCAGAAAACTTATGGTCCGAGTCGTAGCCGTATAATGTTGGAAGGTCAAAAGCAATTGACAATCCTGTTTGGCCGTTAGCAAGCAAATATTTGAAGCGTTCGTTTGTATCTTCTGGAGTGCCAAATCCTGTAAATTGCCTCATTGTCCACAGTTTAGTTCTATACCCTTCTTTGTGAATCCCCCTTCTGTAAGGCGGCTGTCCAGGTTCTCCTATATCCTTACCATAATCTATGTCCCGAACATCATCTGGAGTGTATACTCTATTAATCTGAGTGCCAGAAATAGTTGTAAAAATTTGTTTTCTTTCAGCCATCAATAGTACGATTTAAATCAGATTTAATAATTTTATGATACTCATTATCAAAACAACAACCTTTTTAAACCAAATTCTTATCCCACGTAGTATGACAAAACAATCATTATGCATCTCGTGCAGCAAAAGAATCACAAATACAATCGGCTCGACTAAATTCATGTGCCCAAAATGCGCAAAGAACGAGATTGTAAGGTGCGACCACTGCAGGCAGATTGCGGCAAAGTATTCATGCACCTCGTGCGGCTTTGAAGGGCCAAACTAGAATTCTTAAAATGGCAGACATAGTTGTTACATTAAGGATTATGCCTAGCAGCCCTGAGGCTGATTTGCACAGCATTGAAACTAACGCAAAGAAGGAAATTGTGCACTTTTGCAATTCAGAGGAGTTCAAAACAAACATACAGCCAATAGCATTTGGGCTAAAAGCCGTTGAGATTTTATTTGTAATGGATGAAAAAATAGGCTCAACTGAAGCTCTTGAAGAAAAGATAAAACACATTGAAAATGTCGAGTCTGTTGAAGTGACTGATGTGAGAAGGACTGTTTAATTCGATATTTTTTAGCTAAAATTAATTTCTTAGTTTAAGGATTTTTACAAGTTTTTTTTCTGAAATATTGCTCCTTACTGCGCTTCCCTTAAAGTGGGTCCCGCTTGCAGGATATCTGAGTTTTTTTGCCTTTTCTATGATGAATTGTTTTTTTGGAGGGTTTTTCAACTTATATTTGCTGCAAAGCTCATTAATATCATGAAATCCTACACAGGCAATCTTTGATTCGTCTTTTATGACCCTTAACAAGTCCATTAGACCCTTATTTTTGCTAAATATTATATCTTTTGCCGCATTATTGTAAATTTTGACTGCCAATTTTGAATCCCATAATTGTCCTGCCCATAAAGGCCCGGCGTCTTTGAAATAATCATGCTGTTTCAATATTTCGTCTACTGAAGTTTTTCCTTTTGTGTTTGAAAAGAAAATTCTCATGTAGTGCTCTTTTGAGTATGAAAAAATAGGGACAAGAGCTTTGTCGTATTGGGCACCAATTAGCTGGACTTTTCTTATCAGTATTCTTAATCCAATTTCGTGCATCAGGTAATTATTACTTGGCACTGCCCAGTATTTTCTAATGCATGCGTCTTTATACGTGCCGCATAATGGGGCTGTGTCAGTTGCAGTCACTGCCAAAATTCCTTCTCTTGAAATTCTTTTGCATGCTGAGTCAAGAAATGGATTCGGAGTTCCAAATGGGTCTATGTCGATATAGTCGAATCCCATTGAATTTAACAGGAATAAATTTGCCTCTTCATTTATTATTTGTATTTTTTTGCTTTCTTTCCATTTTATTTTATTGAGCTCTAAATTAGATTTTATTAGTTTTATTGCATCTTTGCTGTAATCGTTGACTGTGATGTTTTTTATCTTGCCTTTTTTTAATTCTTTTAGAAACCTTATTGATCTTATTCCTGAAGCCGCAAGAGGGTCTGCAATCTGCATGCTCTTATTTTCCATTGAGTTTAGCAAGAGAACTGAAATGTCCCTGTTTTGCTGCATCACCGGGTTATAGAAAACACCCATATCTTTTGAAACTTTTTCTGCAAGCGGGATTTTCAGCCTAGCTTTTCCTTCCTGGATTATTTTATAGTTCATAATCAAAAACAAATTTCTTATTATTTAACTCTTTTCATTGTAAGGTGAAATTTAATATTAACTTTGAATAAATTTTAAGTCATGTTTAGGCCTCGCCAATAGCTCGGCATACATTTTATCTGCAAGTTGCACAACTCACCTGCATTACGGCGAGAGTTAATGGAATTATAAAATCCGTTTAAAGAAGCAACTCACGCAATGCGACGTGGTAGCTTTATGTATGCGCGCCAAATGCGGCGCGCCTAGAATCCGCGAAGCATCTTTTAGTTAACAGATTTAGTCAGAATGAAAATCGAAATTTAACTTTGCACAACGTTTAAAAACAAAGTTGATTTACTTTTCACTTAAAATGCTGAGGCAATTGATAATAACTGTAATGGGGAACGTGGATGCAGGCAAGACGCAGCTGCTTGACTCTATAAGAAAGACTTCCGTTGTTGAATCGGAGCCCGGTAAGATTACACAGTGCATAGGCTGCTCTACAATTACAATGGATTCAATAAAAAGAATCTGTGGAAGCCTGCTTGAAAAAAGCAAGATGGAGATGAAGATACCTGGATTCATAATTCTTGACACTCCAGGCCACGCAAGCTTCACAAGCCTCAGGAAAAGAGGAGGAAACTTGGCGGACATTGCAATACTTGTCATTGACATAAATGAAGGAGTAAAGCCTCAGACAATCGAGTGCATAGAAATTCTCAAGAATTACAAGACCCCATTTGTTATTGCATTAAACAAGCTTGATTTGCTCGTCGGATGGCAGACTCATAAAGATATGAATTTAGTGCAGAGCATACAAAACCAAAATGAAAGCGCCGTCATGCTGATTGAAAAAAAGCTTTACGAAGTTGTGGGAAAGCTGAGCGAGTACGGATTAAATGCCGACAGGTTTGACAGGGTTTCTGATTACACAAAACAGATTGCAATAATACCCATTTCTGCAAAAACAGAAGAAGGATTTGCAGAACTTCTGATGGTAATAACCGGCCTGTCACAAAAATTTCTTGAAGAAAACCTGAAAGTAAATGTGGACGGGCGTGCAAAAGGAACTGTGATTGAAGTCAAGGAAGAAAAGGGACTTGGCACTACAATGGACGTGATAATTTACGACGGCAGGCTAAAATACGGTGATACTATAGTAATTGGTTCGCTATCTGATCCAGTTGTTACGAAAGTCAAGACAATGTTTGAGCCTGCAGCCCTTTCTGAAATGCGCGACAAGAAAACAAAATTCAAGTCAGTAAAAGAAGTTATTGCTGCTACTGGCGTCAAGATTTCTGCGCCAGGAATGGAAAATGTTGTTGCAGGAATGCCACTAAGAAGCTGCGAGCCCAATGAAGTTGAAAAAGTCAAAGAAGAACTGAAAAAAGAAGTGGAAGAGGTTTTGATACAAACTGACAATCAGGGAATTGTGGTAAAGGCTGATTCTCTTGGCTCGCTTGAAGCGGTAATCAAGCTTTTTAAAGAAAAAAATATTGACATAAAGAAAGCATCAATTGGCAATATCTCAAAAAAGGACATGTCAGATGCCGAGTCAAGTTATGACAAAGACCCGCTTCACTCCTGCATTATTGGATTTAATGTTTCAATGAACCAGGATTTAAAGGCAAATGAAAAAGTTAAGATGATATTCAACAATGTAATTTACAAACTAATTGAAGATTTTGAAAAGTGGGAAAGTGAGACGAGAAAAATGCTTGAGGCAAAAGAAATCCAGTTTTTGCAAAAGCCCTGCAAAGTCATGATTATGAAAGGATATGTATTTAGGCAAAACAATCCTGCAATTGCAGGAACTGAAGTGCTCTTGGGAACTTTGCAGACTGGAACTCAGCTGATGAAAAAAGACGGAATTCCATTAACAGAAGTCAAAGGCATGCAAAAAGAGCAGGAGAACTTAAGCTCTGCGGCAAAAGGAATGCAGATAGCAGTTTCAATGCCAAATGTTACAATTGGAAGACAGCTTTTGGAAGGGGATATATTATATTCTTTTGTGACTGAAGATAATTTCCGCAAATTCAAGGAATTCAAGAAATATCTTTCGCAGGAAGAGATAGTGGTCTTAAGGGAGATTGCAGAAATAATGCGTAAAAGCAATCCTATGTGGGGGATTTGAATCAATGCAACAATTAAAAATATTAAACAGCAAGGAAATAAAGGAAGTGACCAAGCTCATTGGGGATCAATGGGATTCTGACTTAAAACTTGATTATGGATTTTTGAAGAGTGCTAAAAACAGGATTTTTCTTATAAACAAGGAAATATCCAAAATTGATTTAACAAAATTGAGGATTAATAGTATGGGGATGTACTTCTGCGAGCTTGATGAAAGGGGAATAAGGCTAAGCATTGAAGGCAGCCAGCTTATTGGCCCTCATGCCAAAAAAAATGTTGTTGAAATCAACTCACTTGAATCAAGAAACTGGCTCAGGGGAGAGGATTTGGAAAAAGAGTGCTTAAGCATAAGCGGCTCAGTCATAATAAAAAATAAAAATGATTTTCTAGGCTGCGGAAAATATAATAACGGAAAAATCCTTAATTTTGTAAGCAAGACAAGAAGGATAAGCAGTAAGGATTAGGATTGTCGTCTTTGTTTTTTGTATTTGTTTATATCTCCAAGAATACCTTGGACGACTGGAGCATTATCACGTTTGAATTGTAAATAATCATCGATGGTCAACTTTCCATTTACCCTTATGGATTCCGCCAGAATTCCAGTTATATTATCTTCTCCAGTTAATAATGTTAAAGTTTTATTTCCTAAAGGCAGTGGTTCATGACCTGCCCTTTCTGGATTAGGTAAATACCTTAATTCTCCATCTACGTCATAGATTTCTATGATTGAACTTGTAATTTTGTCCCCAACCTTTAAATTAGCTGAGTATGCGCCTATTAAACTGTGGTCTTGGTACTCCCTGACTTGTGAAACAGAGGAATAGCTAGAGCTTGTTACAGAACCACCACCATTTGAACTACTGCCGTTTACCATAAATCTGTAAAACTTTAATTCATTTATAAATCTTTCTATTTTTTACTACTAAATAGTTAATATAATTAAGCAACTTTACAGCAATAAGTTTATATTTTATTTGCCATGAGCTTGGTTTATGCACAGTTCATTTATGGAAAAGCTTGGAATTGGCAAGGTTTTCTATTTTATGCTTTTGTTCATTCCACTAAGCATTTATTTTGCGTTTTTTGGCGACAACCTCACACTGACTTTTATCACTGCTGTAATTGCAATTATTCCTCTTGCAAGGATTATAGGGGTCTGCACGGGGCAGCTTGCACTTCAGACAAACCCGACAATAAGCGGGCTTGTGTCTGCAACTTTTGGCAACGCAGTTGAACTGATTATTTCAATTATAGCGCTAAGCAGGGGTTTGGACAGAGTTGTAGAAGCTTCAATAATTGGCAGCATAATTGGAAACATCCTTTTATTGATAGGAATCAGTATTTTTATCGGTGGCTTAAAGCACAAGCACCAAAAATTCAACAAAGAAGCTATCGGCGTGTCTGCAACAATGCTGATAATAGTTGTAGTTGCAATATCAGTCCCAAGCGTTTATTCTTTTGTGTCACCTGAAAGCGAGCATATAACAATATTAAGCGACGCTGTTGTAATTGTGATGGCGCTTATCTACATTGCAGGACTTATTTTTTCACTAAAAACCCACAGGGACATGTTTGATGCAAGCGACGAGATAAAAAAGCTGCATAAAACTCCGTTTGTTTCGAAAACAACTGCAATAATGGTACTTTTGATAACTACAGTTATTGTTGCATTTGAGGCTGAGTTTTTAGTGAGGGGGCTTGAACATGCAGCGATTAGCATAGGCCTGACAGAAACATTTATCGGAGTTGTGATTATTGCAATCATCACAAACATTGCCGAAAAGTCTGCTGCAATCCAGTTTGCACTTGAAAACAAGCTTGATTTATCCCTTGAAATCGGGCTAAGCAGCGCAATACAGATTGGATTATTTGTAGTGCCCATACTTGTTCTGATTAGCCGCATTTTCGGGTTTGGATTTAACCTTGTCTTTACGCTTTTTGAAATTATTGCAGTATTGTTTTCAGTGATGATTATAAACTATTTAAGCTCTGACGGAAAATGCAACTGGCTTGAAGGCGCCCAGATAATTTCTGTTTATCTTATACTTGCAATTGCTTTTTTCTTTGTTTGATTGAAAAGAATTGTTGTTGATCAAAGAACATTTAAAAAAATTAAATAATGGTAGGATCCAGCCATCAATATGAAAAAATTAACATTTACAAACTCTGCAGTGTTTATCATCTTTTTTGGCATAGCATTGATAGAGGCATTTCAAAAGCAAAGCTGGATTGAAGCGTTGCTTTTTTTGTCTTTAGGGATAATTTCTCTTTGGGCTGATTTTAAGAAAACATAAAAATGACTTCCTATTTCATTTTTCCTGGTATCTCTTCTTCAAAATTTTTGTGGGAAAAAGGTTGGAAAATATTTTTTGCTGCCACTTGATGAATTTATCAACACATTCAAGGCATATATCTACAGAGTGATGTTCATCAACGGTTAAACGATTAAAACTAGAATTATAGTTATTTATATTTTTCCCGCATAGGCTGCATTTCATGTTAATTGTAAACCACCATATACCAATAAAAAATAAAAATAAATTTAGCTTGTAGTGAATTTATTTCTTTTTTGCGTAATCAACTGCTCCCTGAAAGTCGACTACTACAACAGGCTCATTTCCAACAACCCATGCATCGTGCCCCATTGGAAGGGATGAAATTTCTCCTGCTTTTATGTCTTTTTCTGTGCCGTCGTCCATTAAGACGTGTATCACGCCCGACACTTGGTATTGAAAGTGCGGAGCTTCGCAGCTCTTTGTTTTTGCAATCGGCTTGACGTGCTTTGACCATTTCCATCCCGGCTGGAGAGTAAGCCTTCCTATCATTACTCCTCCGATGTTCACAAGCTCAACTTTTCCTTTTTCAAAAGTCCTGACTTCATCAGGCTTGGCAAAATCTTTTATCTCCACTTTATCCTGTTTTATCATTTTTCCACCCCGCTTAATAATTTTTGATTGACGAGAATGTAATTTTAAACTTTATAAATTTTTCCAATATATTATTTCTATTTCAAAATACCAGTTGGCATATGCACCGAATCAAAAAAATACGGCTGCCGGGACTTTCATTGATTGCTCAATATTGAACCCGGGCCACAACCTCTTTCATAACATTTCTGCTATTGGGAAGGTCGGATCATGCCGTTAGACCACAGCCGTATAATTTTTAGGAGATGATTTGAGTTATTATAATTTTTGTTGTTTGTTTTTAGATTTTGATTTCGTAATTAAAAACCCTGACGTCATGTTTACGCCTCGCCATTAGCTCGGCATGTATGGATTCTCAATTCCGCACACTCGCCCCATTAGGGCGAGGTTTAATGATTTTGGTAAGATTATTGCAATGAATCGAGGCAAATTTTAGTGCTAATCAAAATTTGCCGAGCGAAACTAGGGGAGCGAAGCGACGAGTTTAAGAGTTAATATATCAATGCAGGAAACTAATCAAAGAAAACAAAATAGAAAATAAAGGAAATTATCTAAATAAAAAAATCAAACTCTGTTTTTTGCAAGAGTTTCTACAACGTTTGGATCAACTAAAGTTGAAGTGTTTCCGTAGTCTTTTGCGCCTTCTGCGATTGCCTTTAGGATTCTTCTCATTATTTTCCCGCTTCTTGTTTTTGGCAAGTCATCGGCAAACTGGATTTTGTCAGGCTTTGCGATAGGGCCGACGGTATTTGAAACGTGCTGCTTTAGTTTTTCCTTGAGCTCTTCAGTCTTCTGCACGCCTTTTTTCAAAGTTACAAAAGCATAAAGCGCCTGACCCTTTATTTCGTGAGGGAAAGGAACAACTGCAGCTTCGGCAACAGCCTCGTGGCTTACTAATGAGCTTTCAACTTCAGCGCTTCCAATCCTGTGGCCTGCAACTTTTATGACGTCATCGCTCCTGCCCATGACCCAGTAATATCCGTCTTCATCTACTTTTGCAGTGTCGCCTGAAAGATAAACTTTGTAAGGCTCAAAGTAGGATTTTTTGTACCTGTCGGGGTTGTTCCAGACAGTCCTTAGCATTCCAGGCCACGGCTTTTTTATTACCAAAAGGCCGCCTTCGTTTGTGTTTGCCTTTGTTCCGTCTTCTCTTAAAATTTCAGGGACAATTCCAAAAAAGGGCTTTGTTGCTGAGCCAGGTTTTGTAGGAGTTATTCCAGGAAGGGGTGTAATCAAAATGCCGCCGGTTTCAGTCTGCCACCAGGTGTCTACTATGGGACATTTTTCGCGCCCTATGTATTTGTGGTACCAAATCCATGCTTCAGGGTTTATCGGCTCGCCGACCGAGCCGAGTAATCTTAGGCTGCCCAAGTCGCAGTTGTTTGGCCAGTCATTGCCCTCTTTTGCCAAAGCCCTGATTGCAGTTGGTGCAGTGTAAAAAATTGTGATAGAGTGCTTTTCAATTATTCTCCAGAACCTGTCAGGGTTTGGATAGGTTGGCCCTCCTTCATACATTACCACAGTTGCTGCATTTGATAACGGCCCGTAGACAATGTAAGAGTGCCCCGTAATCCACCCTATGTCTGCCGTGCAGAAAAAAATGTCATCGTCTTTTATGTCAAAAATATACTTGAAAGTCTGGTTTACGTAAAGCAGATATCCCGCCTGAGTGTGCAAAACTCCTTTTGGCTTGCCTGTAGTTCCTGAAGTGTATAAAATAAAAAGCGAGTCCTCTGAGTTCATGCTTTCACAGTCGCACCAAGTTGAAATTCCTTTTTCGTTGACTAAGTCGTGCCACCATAAATCTCTGCCTTTTAGCATCTTGACTGAGTTTTTTGTCCTTTGCACAACAACTACACTTTTTATGGATGGGCAGTCCTTTAATGCAATGTCTGCATTATCCTTTAACGGGACTACTTTTGTGTTCCTAAAGCTGCCGTCGGCAGTAACCAAAACTACTGCAGAAGAATCCTGTATCCTGTCCTTTAATGCATCACTGCTAAAGCCTGCAAATACAACTGAATGAATTGCGCCGATTCTTGCGCACGCAAGCAATGTGATTGGCAGCTCTGGAATCATCGGCAGATAAACCTGAACAACCTGTCCTCTTTTGACGCCGAGCTTTTTCAAGACATTTCCAAATTTGCATACTTCTTTTAGGAGCTGGCCATAAGTGTAAGTCTTTGTTTCGCCCGATTCTGCTTCCCAGATAAATGCAACCTTGTTTTTCTTTCCTGATTTTACGTGCCTGTCAAGGCAGTTGTATGATACATTGAGGATGCCACCTTCAAACCACTTGAAAAATCCCATATCATTTCTTAAAACAGAATCCCAGCGCTTGAACCAGTCCAAATCATTTGCCTTTTCAGCCCAGTATTGCTCAGGATTGTCAACGGATTTTTTGTATTCTGCCTCGTACTCCTGCACACTCTTGATTCTTGCATTGTTTCTAAAATCGTCTGACGGGTAGAATTTTCTGTTCTCTTTTAAGATAGAATCTATGTAATTGTCCATAACACACCTCTTTTTTTAGTAATCAGTAAAATAAGGGTATTTATAGGTTTCGGAAAAGACGAGATGCAGTTAAATTAAAATATGAACCAGAATAAAATTTTACTGGATTTTTTATTTTAATCGGTCGTTTGACGACAATAGCTACACTCGGCAAATTTTGACTGGCACTAAAATTTGCCTCGATTTATTACAATAATTGAAACTAAATATTGTTAAATGGGTTTGCCATCAATAGAATCAATACTTCATCTTAAACCTTAAAACTGCCCCAATCCCGCCAAGGCCGTCAAGCTTCATGCCGCCGTCGTGGTCTGAGCTTATTATTTCAATTTCGCCTTTTGACGAATCTACTTTTTTCATGATTGACTCAAGCTCAAAATAGAAATTTTCTGCCCTGGATTTCTGGATTAATGAGTCTGTCAAAAGCAGCTCCTTAATTGCGCCCATTTCTGCAGCCTCTTTTGTCTGCTTTAGGCCGTAAGCTGCAAGGTTGTTTTTTGCAATCTCGGTAAACAGCTCCTCAACCTTGTTCATTTCCTTTGCACTCCTTTCCTGCTTTAGGGCAACTTTTACTTCAGGCCTTTTTATGACTTCGTCAATGCCATTCTTTGTCGCCGATGAGCAGGTTGCAAGGATAACTATCTTTTTTATTTCATCATTTTTAATTTCCTTCAAAAAGTCTTCTTTCCAGAATGCAGGAGACGCCAAGATAACCTGCTTTATCTTGTATCGTTCAATGTATTCCTCGAGTTTTTTTTGCATCTCTGCATAGAAATTACCGCTTGACTTGTTTTCGGTCCGTTTTTTTTGAACATTTCCCTCGATATGCAAAAGCACTTCATAGCCGTATTTCTTGAAAAGCGCAAAATACCCCTCTTCGCGGTCGTGCACCAGTATAAGAATTGATGATTTTGTTTCGGAGCACGCCTCTTTTAGCTTGTCAAGCTGGTATTTTAGCCATTTTTCCTTGATTATCTCAACAGTCGTGTTCTCATCAATGTTAAAAGTGTGGTAATCTCCAAGCGGAATGTCTTCAGGCGCTGCCTTGATTATGCCGGAAACCCTTAAAGTGTTGTTATGCTTTGAGAATTCGACTTTTTCCACAAGGATTTTGAGAAATACAGGCTTTTTTGATGCTTCCTTTGCCCGTTCTTCTGAACTTGCCACTTTTATTTTCCTTAAGGTCTTGCCTTGAAGATAGTCATTTGGCTCAATGATGTTGCTTAGATACCAAAGGTCATCAAGTTCCTGTGTTAAAAGCTTGATTTCTCCTTTTTTAAGATTTGAATGGATTAGTTTCATTGTACTAGTTTTTTAGAATGGACTATTTAAAGATTAATATAAAATTATGTGAAAAATTGGATTGTTTGGGGATTACTTCCCTATTTAGATAAAATATGCTCCGCGGTTGATAGGCGGCCTTCATTAGGGCCGCATTCATTACCGCACAACCCGCTGCATTTCGGGGTTTTTTGTTTTCTATCGAAATAAATGATTAAGTCAAGAAGCAATTTTCGCCCAAATGCAGGCGAATATGGGAATTGGAGACAAAATGCATGCCGAGCAAATGGCGAGGCCTAGATTTTACACGATTTTTAAGAAAACGCCCAAAGTTTTATACTCCAAGCAGGCGAAAACTAAAATCAAAGAAGTAATAAGTATTAATTTTCCTAAATATTTATACAAAACAAAAACATTTAAATATGTTTATGTTAAGTTCACAACATAAAAGTTAATACAGGAATTTAAAAGGTACAATGATGAACAAGAAGGGCCAGGGCGGAATAAATGCCGCTGTGCTTATAGCAATTATAGCAGCGCTGATAATTCTTTACATCATATTCCTCCCAACGTCTGAACGCGAGAATGTGCTTGGCGAGAATTCAGGCTCTTCATCAGACGGAGGCTCGTCAGTTTCTTCTGTTTCCCTTTTAAAGACAAATCCCGGCAAGCTCACAAGCCAGGGTGATTTGGAAAATGAAAAGCAGATACCAAACGTGTTTTTGGTGGAGACAAGCAATGCAAAAGAGCTTGACAGGATAAACCCCTTCATTGTAAGAAACGGCTGGTTTGACACAAAAGACAGCAAGATAGAATTTTCGCTCGATGAGCCGGAAAATACCGACAATGCAGTCCTCTCATTTGGCACAAAAAAAAGGCAGGGTGTGCTGACAATAAAGCTAAATGGAGTCATAATTTTTGAAAATGAGCTTACAAGCGACATACCTGAGCCTGTAAAGCTTGACCGAAAGCTCCTGCAAAAGGCAAATTCGCTTGAATTCAGCGTATCTTCAGTCGGCGCAAAATTCTGGCAGACAAATGAGTATTCGCTTGAAAACATAAAAATCATTGGAGACATAACTGACACAAGCAGGCAGGCGTCAGAAAATGTTTTTGACATAACTGAAAGCGAGTTTTCGAACCTGGAGCGGGCAACACTTAGGTTTGCACCATACTGCAGCGATACTGCAAATGTCGGACTATTGGAAATATTTGTCAACACCAAAAAAGTGTTTTCAAGCGTTCCTGTCTGCGACAATCCTTACAAGCAGAGCCTGCCAAAGAGCCTCTTAAACCAGGGGGAAAACAATATTGTATTCAAGACCAAAAAGGGCAGCTACAGCATTGAACAGATAAGAGTTGCCCTGGACTTTAAAAGCGCTGCATCAAAAACCTATTATTTTGAGCTTACCCCTGAGCAGTATTCAGCAATAAAAAGCGGAAGCAAGAGCGTGATTGCAACGCTGAAATTCGTGGATGACAAAACACAGAAAAGGCTGAAATTAGATGTCAACGGCAAGGCAGAAACAATAGAGACTGACAAGGATTCAGTTACAAAAGCAATAGGAACTAAGGTGTCAGAGGGAAACAACTACATCAAGATAGACCCTTTTGAAGACCTTGAGCTTGTCGAGCTAAAAGTTGACCTTAACTAATTGCCTTTCAATCATCATCATAATATTCCGGTTCATATGAAAAGAGGTGGCTTTGGGAAGAATTCTTTAGAGGTTGTTATTTTGGATTATATGGTGACTGAAATTGGCTGACGACGGAGAAACTGAAAATCAAGAGGAGAATCCTGCAAGCGGAAGCTCCAGGTGGTCCAGATTTAAAGAGAAAGCAAGACAGGGCTACAAGAAGGGTAAAGAAAAGATAAGCCAGTCTGGACAGGGAGATGATTCTGGTGATGACAGCGGCGAGGCGCGCGGCAAGGGAACAATGCCAATCAATGTAACAAATATTGTTGAGCGCGCAAAGTCTGGAAATTTCGTCGGTTGGATAATTGTTGTTGCGCTTGTTTACATAGCTGCATATTACTGGTTTTTGCCGTTTAGGGTTTGGATCGGCATCTGGGGCTTTAAGCTTTTAGTCGGAATAATTTGGGTCTGCTTCATTTTATATGGGCTGTTTTCTGGTTTCTGGAACAAGGGTAAGGAAAATATTTCAATAACCAATTTTTTTGTCGGGCTTGTGCTGTTAGTATGGCTATTGGACATGATACCTGCAGACTTTCCGCTTTTTGGAAGCATTCTTGGCGGGCCCTATGCCGGTTTTGAGTTTGACTGGAAGAGTTTTTCATTTGGATTTTCAACAACGATACTGGCAGTAATAACATCTGGAATAACATTTGCATTCTTGTATGTGAACATGATATTTGACATAATAAAAAAAGATGTCATAATGTTTGGGTTTGGGTTTGGGTTTATTGTATTGACAAACAAGCTTTTGGCAAATTTCATTCCAAGCTATTTGAGCGGCTCTTTTGTGCTCGTCTGGGGGTTTTGGATTTATTTCATTGTTACTGCCGTCCTTGTGGTGCTTGCAGTGTGGCTTGCAAAAAGATATGATGTGAAGTTAGGAGAAAAATCCGGTGATTTTTTCACTTATCTTCTTATGGCTTTTGTGTTCTCATTTTTTTGGATAAACAACGGCTGGATTCACAGCACAAAAGCACTTTACCATGCGATATTCATACTTTGTTTTGGATTTTTTTACATCCAGCCGCATGAGAGGAAAAATCCTGTAGCATGGCACATTATTATCCCCGCTTTATTGATAATTGACTTTTATGGCTATGGACTTTTGTACTCGACAGATATCCTCTTTGTGCAGTTTATCCCCGTACTTGTGATTTTTGTCCTTGCTTACTGCTATTACCAGACCAAAAGTAAATATGCCCTGGTTTCTTTCATATTTCTTGTAACTGTGATACTTATCCTTAGCCTTGTGGCAGTCAACGCATACCAGACAGGCTCAATCCAGTTTCAGGCAAGAGGGGACGGAAAATCATTTTCAACTTTTCTCAATACGCTGACAAAGCAGACTACAAGCCTTCTCGAGGGGCAGCTTGAAACTGCAACAGGCGGATTATACAGAAGCCAGGTTGAAAAAAACCAGTATGAACCTTTGGGAGTCTACCTCACGGACATACGGGCGTCCCAGCCAAGGTACAGGAGTGACGAGCCTGTTACAATCTGGGGCAAGATTAGTGCAAAAACACTGAGCGACCCAATAATAATAAATTTCAACTGCTACAGGTTTGAGGGAAAAGACGAGAACAAACAGAAAATTCCAATAAAAGCAGAAGGGCTTTATCCAAACAAGCCTTTCAGTGTTTTTACATATGAGGAGAAAGACACCGAATGCAACTTTAACACCGAAGAAGACCAGGTTGAGCTAAAACCAGGCTCAAACGAAGTTTCATTGTCCGCAACCTATAATTTTGACACAAGCGCATACCACAAAGTTTACTTCATTGACAAAGCAAGGCAGCGCTCAATGCTTGTTGAAGGGCTTGACCCATTAAAGGAGTTTGGGATAACTGATAAAAACCCGGTTACCGTCTACACAAACGGCCCTGTTGAGCTTGCAGTAAGCATTTCAAACATTGTGACTGTTTCTTCCGAAGATGATTTGGCTCCGGTCATAGGAATACTCTTAAAAAACCGCGACAGGATAAGCGACAAGGCAGGAAGCCCGCTTGGACAGTGGGAGGGAAAGATAAAGGACATAAAAGAGCTTGTTTTGGTGCTTCCAAGGGGAGTTTCACTTAAAAAAGTGGAGAAAGACCAAAGATATGACTGCAAGCCTTCGCCTTTCAAGGATTACAGCTCACAAGACTGCAAAAACTCGTGCCAAACCTACGTGACTGAGCCATGCCATAAAATCTGCAACGAAAACGAGCAGTGCATTGAGCGTGACTGCAAGCCTTCAGAAAAAAGATGTTTAGAGGAATGTGACGATTTGTTCAGGGTTGATTCTGCAGGCGGCGCAGAGCTCAAAGGATACCAGCTTGACATTGAAAGCATAAAATCGGAATTCAAATCAGATGACTTGAAAGATATAGATAAGTTTCGGACTTTTGGCTGCAGGCTTGAATTGGATGGCAAGGAGGTTTTGGATAACACGCCGATTACTACAAAATTCATAAGGTTAAAGGCAAGATACAATTACACTGTTGAGAAGGGTTTTAACATCAATGTTGATTCAATAAAAATAGATGAAACTGTAAACGGGGGACTGGTTTCTGATGACGGCTCGGGAAGATTTCCAGTAAGCAATTGTCAGTATAATGGACAGGAGTTTGCATCGAAAAAGTCCAACATAGACAAGATAATAAACGGTCTTGCAGCTGCAGGAATAAATACAAAAAATGGAATTTCAGGCGTTCTTGGAAACTTCCGGCAGGAAAGTAACTTTGACCCGACAAAACAAGGTAAATTTGGCGACTTGACTTGCTCTAATGACAGAATTGGACCACAGCAGGGGGCAATAGGAATTGCGCAGTGGTGCCGTGAACGCAGGACAAAACTAATCAGTAAACACCCGAATTCATACCTGACAATTGATTCACAAGTGGATTATCTTGTATCTGAATTAACGGGGGACTACAAGGGGGCTGTTGCAAAAATGAATGCTGCAGGATCTCCGGAACAGGCTGCATTAATATGGCAGGGCAAAGCTTTTGAAAGTGCCACGCCAAGTCTAGCGGGGCCAAGAGATGAATATGCAAGGCAGGTTTATAACGGTCTCGAGTGCACTTGAAACAATGAACAGCAAAAACATTAGCTTGATTATGGTCATATGTATTTTTATTAGCTCCTGCTCCTCTTCAAATAACCAGCAGTCATCGCTTGCCCAGCCGATTTATGGCTTTGACGGGCTTAAAATTGAGTTTGCAAAAGGGTTGTCACCAAAAGTTTTCGAGAAAAGCAGCTTTCCGCTGATTTTAAAGATATCCAACCAGGGCACTTACACAATTAATGAAAACGACAAAGCAGTGCTCTCAATTGGGACTGAAAAGGATTACATTCCTTCTTTTGAGTTTCTTCCAAGCGATGCACGTATTGAGACATCTATAAATCCAAATCAGAGGATGTTTGCTTTAGAAGGAAGAAGCCCTTTTAACCCCAGAGGAGAGGAGATTTATGTAGGACTCAATGCAAAGACAAGCAAGCTTGATGCACAGAGCGAGAAAAGGGTGTCAACCCTGACTGCAAGCCTTTGCTACCGTTATAAGACAGTCTTAAACACAGATGCGTGCATAGACACAGACATTGTTGGGATAAGAACTGGAAAAAAAGTGTGCACTGTAAAAGACATTGTTTTTCCAAACGGGCAGGGCGCGCCCATTGCAGTAACAAAAATAGAGCAGCAGATAATACCACAGCAGGATTCTGTAAAGCAGCAGTTTCTCATATACGTTGAAAACAAGGGAAACGGGCATCCATTAAATCCGAGTAACTACCTGTCAATATGTGACAGCCAGGATTTTTCGCCAAAACTCTGGAATGTCGCATTCCTAAAGGCATTTAGGGTCGGAGGCGGCCCTGAAGGAGAGCAGATGATATGCTGCCCTAACATAAACGGCGAGTGCATTGAAACTGAAACTGACCCGGAGAAGATGGCAGGATTCATAAGGCTAAAGGACAACAAGGATTTTGTAAGATGCACGTTTGCAAAAGGAGTGGGGTTTGACAAAGACACTTTTATTTCACCAATAAAAATAGAAATAGAATATGGATATTCACAGACAATTTCGACTGATGTAGTAATCCAGAGGCCGATAAAATACTAAGCTTAGCAAAGTTTATATAAATGAATAAGAAAAAAATAAAAAATGAAAGTGTTTAATAAAAAAATCCAGAGCATAATCCTTTTCTTTATTTTAGCCCTTTTTGTCTTTGGATGCTCTGCAAGAAAAGACGTAAAGGATGCAAAAGACAATGTAAGGGCCGGAATTGAAGGCATGTCAATTGCCTATGTTGCAAACAACCCCCCAAATGAGATTCATATTGATGAATCATCCACAAACGACTTCAAGATTTTGATGGAAGTGAGAAACAAAGGGGCATATCCGCAGCCTGGGGAAACTGGATTTGGAGAAAATTCAAAAATTTACATAAGCGGATTTGACCCCGATATTATTGAACTTGGGCCGCTGGATTCAAGCATAGACAATAAAATCAGCAACCTTGCGCTTGACGGAAGGAGTGACTTGAATCCATACGGCAGCCTGGATGTCATGGCATTCCAAGGAAAAATACATTATGATAAAATGATTGTTGAAAAATATGAACCCATCCTTCTTGCGACGTTGTGCTATAACTACAATACAGTTGCCGGGCCTTCTGTCTGTATCGACCCTGACCCATATTCAATAACAAGCGAAAAGAAAGTTTGCCAGATACATAACTTCAACCTCGACGGGCAGGGCGGGCCTGTTGCGGTGATAGGAATACAGGAAGAGGCATTTGCATCAAAAACATCTTTTAAGATAACTGTAAAGAATGTCGGCGGCGGAGACGTATTAAGGCCGTCAGAAGAAACGCTGGAAAAATGCAATCCAAGCAAACCAGGAACAGGAGGGGCATTTGAAGTCTCAAAAAGCAAAGTTACGCTTGATGACATGAACAAAATTTATGTTGATGAAGTATCGATTTCAGGAAAAAATCTGGAATGTGCGCCTTTTATGGACAGCGCGGGCTCAACAAGAGCGAGCAGCGGGATTATGAGGCTTGTAAATGGAGAGGGATTCATTATTTGCGACCTTAAAAAAGAGCAGTATGGGCAGACTGTAGCAGCATACACAACACCGCTCCAGATAAAACTAAGCTATGGATACAGGACATCAACTGCAAGAAAGCTGCTCATAATCAAAGAGCCTTCCTGATTGGGATAAACAGAAAGTTTTATATACCGAATTTGAAATAAAATGTTGAAAGAGGTAAAATGAAAAAACAATATCTAATGTGCCTGCTCGTTGTTGCCATTCTTGCTTTGGCTGCCTGCTCAAAAAGCGGAACATCAAGCGGAAGCGCTCCTACAACTCCTTTTATCGGCGGAACCTCCGGAATGGTCATAAATTTTGAAAAAGACAGCCCCCCTCCTGAAGTCACGGATGACCAGTCATTTGCATTCAATGCCATCGTAAGGCTTCAAAATGACGGGGAGCACACTGTTGAAAAAAATGACGTGAAACTGCAGCTTTTGGGGTTTGACCCAGCTGACTTTGGCGCGGCATTTGAAGATGTGAAGGACGTTGAGCCTGAGGACGATCTTACATCAAAAAAAAGGGATGCTGAAGGAAACATAATCGAGGGAACCACTACTTTTGCGACATTTCCGAGAAACGGAGGATTTTTTGTCCCAACTAAATTTCCAGGAAACACTGAATTCACTGTAAGGGCAAATGTGTGCTATAACTATGAAACTCAGTCTAATTCAAAACTGTGTGTTTTAAGGGATATGATTAATGTCCGCGATGATGCAATCTGCAGGCCAAACGGCGCAAGAACAGTTTACAGCTCGTCAGCGCCTGTGCAAGTAACAAGCCTGAGGCAGACTGTTGTCGGGCAAAACAAGATTTCATTCAGCTTTGACATTGTGTTAAGCGGGAACGTTGATATTTTCTGGGATGATACTGAGACAACGCCTTCAAGCGGCTTTGATGTTGCGTGCCCAAGAGCGCCAAGGGAAAGAAGAATAAGGGAAAGCAGGGTCGGAGTCGAAGTAACAGAAAAAAGAGAAACCGCAGGCTCTGTGTTTACAAACCTTAAGTGCGGCGGGCTTTTCAATTCAGCAATTGGGGACGTGCAGCTTGTGAACGGAAGAAGGACAATCACGTGCACAGCTGACATGGTTGAAGACAGAGTAGACCTTGAAAAGCAGGTAGAGATTTTGCTTAAATACAACGTCCTGGACAACAAGGAGACAAGGATTGTTGTAAAGCACCTTTCAACTGACGCTGATTAAAAGTTTTATTTTGTTTAGTTTTATTATTTCTAATCGAGTCTCTCGATTGGATTATATTTTTAATTTAATTAGTTCTTCCTAAAAAAGCGAATAATAGATAGGCCTCGCCATTAGCTCGGCATATATTTTATCATCCAATTCGCACAACTCGCCCCATTAGGGCGAGAGTTGATATTAAATTTAGTTATTACAAGAACTGATGGATTAATTCTGAAGCTTTAATATCTGTGCGTTTGTCTCTCCAAGATTTACTTTTGTGTCTGAATTCAGGTCGGCAATTGGGTTTCCGCTGCTGTCTGAAGCCACAACAAAGAAATAGTAGACGTTCTCATTCAAATTACCCATAAACTTTATGATTATTTTTTCATTCACCGGTGGAATTAATTCTGCCTCACTGTCCTCTCTTGATTTGTCTGTTGGCATTAAGTCGCTTATCGCGACATCGTTTAAGATGCCCTGAATTCTATTTTGGTCAAGCGGCTTTGATTTTGAATCTGATTTATAATAAACCCTGTAACTGATCACATCAGAAACAACTGACCCATCTGCATTAACAGTTGCTTTGTTTATTAATGGTATTTCGATTTGTCCTGACTGGTTGGGGAGCTGCAAAGATGATATGCCTACCAGGTTGTCTGAGCTTGGAAATAAATCATCAGTTGAGGCAAAAGTCGCGTAGTTTTGCCCGCTTAGAATATATTTATTTCCTTCAATGCTCTTGTCATTGTCAAGCTCAATGTTTCCGTCGTTTGCTGCAGTGACTGCAAAATTGTATTCCTGCCCGTCATTGGGAATGCTTATTTTAATTAACATGCTTTTTTCATCAGGCTCTTCATTTTTTGAAAATCTAAGATTTTCAGCATAATGGAGTTTTGCTGTGTATAAGGGCACGTCAAATACGCTTGAGCCGATTTTGCGGTATCTGCACGGAGTTTTTGGAGAAGTGAATTCACAATTTGTGATGTCGATTGAGTCAAGGGTTTCCTCAGCATCTGAAATGACTTTCACCCTGTTAATTGTCCCTTTTGAAACTTCTTTTTTTATGTCATCCATTTTCATATCAATAAAGCTTATTTCTTTTGGAGCGTAATATATTGCATAGCTTTTCGTAAGTGTGTCATCGCTTTGCCTCCATTTTAGTATTACAGATTTTTCTGACTTTAAGGAATCAAAAACTTTTAAGGATTCAATCGGTTTTGGAGCAGGATTTGGAATTGTGACTGCAAATCTGTAAAAAATATTTCTCAGCTTGACTTGATTATCAGATTCATCGAAAGCATAAACCTGCTTGTCGCTTTTATAACAATATGTTACGCCTTTCTTTAATGGAAGGTCTATTATTGTGTTTAATGAAGGTGACAGAAAGTTACCTTCTTCGCCTTTTGCTATGAACTTCAGCTGCGCTAGTTTCTGGTCCTCGCCGTCTAGTTTTGAAATTTTTGATGTCTTGTATACTATTATGCTTTCGCCGCTTAATGCAAGCTCAGCGTATTCAGGATATGCAATGTTTGGGAAGTTTTCAGACCTGAACTGGCTGATTTTCTGTTCGCCTTCTTTCCCAAGCTTGATTCTCACGGAGTCGGTATATTTGCATACATTGCTTTTTGCCTGTAGGTTTTCCTGGCAGAAGACGTCTCTTGAAACATAGTCTGTGTAAAGAAGATTGCCTGTTTCGATGTAGCTAAGGGCCAAAGAGTCTAAAGGCTTTTCTGAATCTGCTATTGAAGCCTTTATTTGTCCATTTTCTGTTGTGAGGGTGATTTCATAGTTTTTGCCTACTTTGACGTCAATTGTCGAAAACCTGCAAACACCATTGTCCTGCTCTGTGCTTATGCACTCTGTTAACTTGTTTGAAAAATCATCAATTATGGCCTTTGGCTCATTTTCTCCGGAATTTACGCATCCCCACTTTGCATCATTGGATTTTTCCATAAAACAAGAAAAAACGTTTTCAGATATTTTACAGGGCTCGATGACTTCTGACCTGAACTCGTCTTTTACTTTTTTGTATTCCTCCTCCATTTTATAGTCCATTTTTGCCCTGAATGAAGGGTTTATTGAGTATGAGCCTATGATTGGGTTAATTTCTTTTTCTTCGTCAACTGCAAATCCGGTTATTCCGGTTATTGGGCCGTGGCTGCTAAGAGCAACAACTGTTAAAAGTAATAAAATCGGAATTCCAACAATCAAAAAGAATTTTTGCAGTTCCATTATGGCAATGACCTCGGCCTTGTGCCAGTCTGCTTTTCAATTTCAGAAGCTTTTACTGCCCTTTTTGTGCTGCAGCACTCAAAATGCCACGGCTCTGCCTGATACCTTACCCAGCCTGCCTTATACATTATGTCTTCAAGAGTCATCCAGTCTTTTTGTGTCATTGGCCTTCCTGAAATCCTTATGTCAACTGCATTTCCTGAAAGATGAGGGCATCCGAGAGCGCCGTTTGTCGGGTCGCAGACATATTTTCTCCTCATTTTTGGGTCAGGATAAATTCTCGCCCATTTTCCATTCCACAAAGCCTTTTGCATCCTTATGTCCCTGTAAGTTGAAGTGAGCTGAAGAGAAACTCCGTAATCCTTTTTTGCAATTGACTGTGCTTTTGCAATTTTTTCGACTGCATCTTCCTTTAAGAGGCAGCGCTGGCCTTTTTGGCACATTTCGCTAAAACTTACCCTCATAATGTCTTTTCCTTCCCCAATATTGACAGACCCTATTTTATTGATGTCAACAAGCACTACGCTTTTCGACTGGTCGATTTTTCCTGCCTCGGTGCCGCTCACCACCTCCTCTCCGTTGTCATCAAAAACCACTTTGTCAACTTTGTTTAGCTGCTTTAGGCTGTCAAGGAACAACAGCTCCCTGGCATCAGCCTCGTCATAATCCTCAAAAATGTTGAATTTCATTTTGCTTATTGCGCTTGCAGCTATCTCGAGATTTCCCTTCACGTTAAAATAATAATTATCCAGAAAGAAGCTGTATGGAGATGAAGAAAGGTATTTGCCGAGCTCATCGTTGAAATAGAATTCAATGTTTGAGTATGGCATTGTCTCGTTAAAGCATTCGGTTTCCTTGTACACTGCCCCTGTTTTTTTTATTGAAAACCAGACATTGGCATCGTCAATTTTCCCGCAGGAGTTGACTGAAACCTCATCTTCTCCTGACTCGATTGATTGCAGCATTCCGCCGTTTTTTGCCATATCATAAGAAGCCTGCTGGATTGCAAAGCTGGCCGATTCGTCAACATACAGGAGTGCAGCTTCTGATTTTAGGTGTGTTTGAATCAGATTAAACTGTCTTTTTCCAAGAGTTTCTTTCCCGAAAGGAGCTTCTTTATCAAGAAGCACAATATACAGGTAAATCAAAGCTATGAGGCAAAAAATAACCACAAGCGGCAAAAAATAAAACGAGCTTTTTCTGTTTTTCATTTTAAGGTTAAAGGATCATATCCTGGATCAGATTTTTTGGGTTGTCCCGAGTTTTACTTCTATAAGCCCGTTATATGATGGGATTACAACAAGCTGGCTTGGGCACGGGGCATTTGCCTGGCAGTCATCACTGTCCGAATACTTGTCCCATTTGTCATATTCCCCCTCATATTTTTCCCTACTTATGCAAACCATGCTGCAGTAGCTTGAAAATGAAAATGAGACGGAGTCTCCAAGATATTTTCCAAGGTTATTTTTTATCCAATCTTTTATTGAAGGGTCTATTCTTGAAAGGGCTATTGCCTGGGCTATGTCAATTTGAGCGCCGTCTATTGTTACAGGGGTCTTGAGAAAATTCATCAGGTCAACTTTTTCCTGCACTTTTACCGACGCCCCGTTTATGTCGTAAGTGAATTTTCCGGTAGAGATTTTTATTAGAAAATAAAATATTACAATAATAAGTGCAAAGAAAAGAATGGAGAACAGGTCTGCCAATGCCATTCCTTTTTTACCTGTTTGGAAGAATTGTCTCGATTTCAAGTGTGCCTCCTTTCAGTTTTTCCCCGTCTTTTATAAGTACATAATAATAGTGCCTTAGTTTTTGGGCAGAGCCTTTTCCGGAAAGTTTTGCCTCGACAAGGACTTTTTTCTCATAATAAAGCTCTTTATTGTAGTATGCCTCGTATTTTTTGTCAGAGTCTGATTCATATAATGTCATTTTTGCAGAAGACTCTGAATTTATCTTTCCGTAAAAAATCGAATCCAAAAGGTTTTTGTCAAGCTCGCTTGACTGGAATTTCTGCAAATCGACAGTTGCTGCATAAATTCTTCCTGTATCAGGATCAACATAGCTTATTTTATCAGAAAATAGAATCCTGTAGGCTGCAAGGTCTGCTTCAAGGTCAAAAATATCTATGTTCCTAATGATGAATGTCCTTGAGAGCAGCACAACTGAGAGAAACATGCAGACAACCACCATAAGCCTTACTATGTCCACAACTGCATTGAACTGGGATTTTTTATGGATTTTCATTTTGTTTCTTAATATTTTTCAATCAACTATTTTCCGGAGCACCAGGCCCAAACAGATTCTGCCCAGGACTTGTAATTTGAAGGATGGCCGTCTTTTGAACGCGGCTCTATTTTAAGCTGAGAGGAGTCATAATACAAGACTGATGGCGGAATGTTTCGGGATATTATTCCTGATATTACCGAAGTGTCGTATCCTGGCCAGGTTGGCGGCCCTATCCAGTAAATTACTGGCCTGCTTCCGATTTTCTGTATAAGTGCCCTGGTATCTTCTGCAACTGCCTGCTCGTTTTTTTTCCTGATTCCGGAGGTTTCATCATTTACCCCCAAAGAAATGAACACTATGTCCGGATTGAATTTTAATGCGTTTGTCAATATTGAACTTTCATCCTTTGCCCACTGGCCAATCCTTTTGCCGCTTATTGCATTGTTTGAGAACGTGCCGCTTTGGGCAGAAACTTTTGAGCTTATGTGCGGCCCGAGCCCCTGGCCAAGCGAATCTCCTATCATCAAAACTTTTGCTCCCTGAATATTAGAACATCCAGTTGTTTGAGTGTTATCCTGCTTTTGGCCAGGAGATTCTCCTGCTTTTGGCTGGCCGCGGATTGGCGCACTAATTATTGTTTGTGGATCTTTGATGACTAAATTGCCCTGCCCTTTAGATACTATGAGATAATTTGCCCCAGACACTGAATAAGTTTCTCTTTTCTGGGAATTTTTTCCATAAGGATATATTTTAGGTGTTCCTTCGGTTCCAACCCTGGCAACAGGCTTATCATCAGTCTCGCTTAACTGCCCGAGCTGAAAGCTGAATTTTGGAAAATCAAGCTTTTCAAGCAGGTATTTGTATTCCAGGTCGCCTGGAATAGCATAGGCAGAATTTGAAAACATTGCAATATCCCTGCTCAGGAATAGTTTTTCGAATTCCGTACTTCTCTCTATAGAGCTTACATAAGAGAGCAGAAGAAAAAGAACAAAGGCAGCGATTCCTATTTTGGTTATGTGCTCAAGAACCTGCCTTATGGAAATCTGGCCTGATTTATTGGCTTCAAAAAACCTCTTTTTCATAGGCAGATTATTTCAACCTTTGTTTAAATTCTTTTCTAAAAGGGAGTGTTTCAGATTTAATGCCGGCATGCACAGAAGTGCATCCAAAATCAGCGTCAGGAAGGGGTAGTATTTACGTAATTGCGTGCAGACATTGGGGTTTCAATACGTTGGTTTCTTGAAATAACATCTGGATCTTTCATATCTCCAAATCCTATATAATAAATGTCATTCTTGTCTTTGAATTTTTCGATGTAAATGCGCCTGTTTGACCACTCCAGTTCCAGGTCGCATTGGCCGTAAAGTGTTACAAAATAATTTTGGCGTGAGGTTTCGTATGGCAGTTTCCAGTCAGTCTTGCTTCCATAAAAGTGGCCGCTCTTCCCCAAAGCCAGTGATAAGAACACTATCTTTTCAGCAAATTTCTTGCACTTGACCGGAGCTGCCATTGGCTCATGCTTATCAAAATCATAAATGCCGCCTGCGCCTGACCCAACTGCATGATAATTATTGTACAAGCACAAGCATGAAAACTTTTCGCATGCCTTTGGCCTTGATTTGTCTATAGGCTCGGGCTTTTCTCCTTCAATAGTGCAATAACTGAGCATTTGACTGTTATCCTGATAATTGAATCCTACGAGTATGTAGTCATCCGGCAATTCGTATATCATTGTGTCTTTAAGGACTGCAACATTGCTTGTTTCTGAGCCTCTAGGGTCGCGCATCATGTCAGTGATTTTTTTGTTAAGCTCATCAAGATTGTTGACTGCTGCATCGTATTCCTGGTTGCTTGTGAAAAGGTTTGAAAGCCTGTAGCCTATGTAAATTAGGAAAAGCACTACAATTACGGCCAAAAAAACCTCAAGAATCTGGATCAGGGAAATTTCCGTTGAAGATGTGCCCTTTTTATTTTTTTTTAATTTCATATTTTTATAGAAAATAATCAGGTACAACGATTATCGCTTGTTTTTTTGCCGTTGCATTCAAAGACCGTATCATCGTTCGAATCTTTGTCGCATGCGTCCGGCATCCCGTCCAGGTCCTTGTCATTGATATTGGCGCTGTCAGTGCCTTTTATGCATATATCACATGCATCAGGCCTTCCATCCTTGTCTGCATCCGTAAAGTCTATGCCGCGCTCCATCGCATCATTTCCTTTATTGACACATGCTTTGTCCCTTATCTTTAATTCGGACGGGCCTATGACATTTGATGCCGCTGTCGAGCCCTTAAAAAGAAAGTGATAAGCAAAAAATAATACGGCAAGCCCTACCAAAATCCCCATTACCATTTTTAACCCTGAGCTTGTCTGGCTTTTTTTGTGTATTTTTGGTTTCATTTTGAGCAGCATACCGGAGTTTCTTTTGGGCATGTATAGCTTGGTGCCGGAGTGCTGCACTGCCCTTTTACGGTGCATTTGAACCCCTTAGATTCGCAACCAAAAGCATCCTTGTTAAAAGTTGATGAGCCTTTGGATATAAAAATAAAGCTTACTACAAGTATTGCAAGAAGTATTGCAGCGGCAATTATCATGTTTAGAGCAGCTGCCTCTGCCCTTTTTTTCTTTATGTTCATGGTAGTTTTATTGTAAAGGTCATTTTTATAGTTTTGTTTTTCATGTTTTCCCGCATATGGGCCATTTTTGTGCCCAGTTTTTATACTGGTCTTCAGTTAGGCAGCCGAATTTTTCAAAGCACCTTGAGTGGGAGAGTTCTGACTCACAAACCTGATATGAAACTCTTCCAACAGTATCTCCAGGAAGCCTTGTATCTTCCACGACGCATCGGCAAGGATAATTAAGTATTACACATGACCCGGGTCCGTCTGTATTGCATACAGGAAGCTTTTCAATCAGGAAATTATTTGAGATTGAGCAGGCCGCGAGAGCTTCTGTGTAAAGCTTGTTTTTGTTTGAGTCTTTTGGCACTGAGAAGCCTGGATAATAAAAGTGAAGGTCATCTGACTTCTTGCATCCTGCATTATGATTGTAGCACCTATAGCCTGTGTCGCAGTATTGTCCGTTGTCCTTGCCTTCATAGCAAATGCACGGCCCGTTTTTAACGTTGCAGGAGAACTTATCTGTCTGGCATTCGCTTGAAGCTTGTCCAATATTCTTTTTCAAGTCTGCGCAGTTTTCCAGGTTGTGCTGTACTGGAAGAGTGTTGCTGCATCCAATAAACCCATCATAGCAATAGGGTTTTTCAGGGCTGCACTGGTCGGGCCTTTGTTTTAGTTCTTTTTCCTTTGCTGAAAAGCAAAGGCAGGGAAATGAAGAAGCTTTACAGCTTGAAGCATCAACATCACACCTGTGTTTTTGATAATCTACAAGAACATTGTTCCATAACAAGTCAGGGTCTGCTGATTCAACAACCTCGTTTTTTGTGATTCCAAGCGCATCCTTGATTAGTTTAGAGATGTTTGAGGAAAAAAACATGCCAAAAACTATGAAAAAAAGAACGATTGCTATGACAATCATTTCTGAAAAACCCATTGATTTTTTGTTCATTTTATCCAAAAATTGAGCCAAGCGAGCTGTCCAGTGATTTTGAGATTTCAGGAGAAGTGAGGATAACTATAATCAGCACTACCATCGCAATAACCAGCAGTGCTACAAACTCCCATGAAATCGCAATCGCTTTTTTGTGTTTCATATTATTGATGTTTAGAGGTTTGTATAAATAATTATTGCTGCAGCACCGGCAAATCCTTGCAGTTTAGTGCAGTCAGCTGCTCGGGATTATAAGGAATAAAGTTTATCAGGGCTATGTGCTGAAAAGGATCTTTTGTGAAATAAGTTTCAAGTCCTGCCCAAATTGCACCTCCGGCAACTAGGATTGTTCCTATGACAGGGTGCTGTGCTATCAGCATGACTCCGACAATGACCGAGCCTGCTCCGGGCGCCGCATTTCTGGCCTTTTTCAAGTATTCATCAAGGTATTTTTTGCCTTTTATGTAAGTGAAGACTACAGCATACTTGTCATCTTTTGAGCCGTCAATGGCATCTGAAATTTTCTTGTTGTTGAATTCTTCAATGAATCCTGTGTCATCAGTCTTTTCAGTTGTGAGGTATTTCAAGTATGAAACCGACTTGCTTGAGTCTGACTTGCTTGCAAGGAATTTTGAAAAGTCGTTGATTTTCACGTCCTTGCCAAAATCAACCCTATAACAAACGGCGCAGTATACATTATCATCGGTAAAAAGCTCGAGCTTTCCCCTTCCAAAATTGTCCCAGCAGTCCCGCATCAAATCCGCGATTTTCTTTTTTGCAGCTTCCTCATTTTTGTCATTTATCTTCAATTTAACCGTAGGGCATTTCACGTCGCTTGAAAAGTCTGCATACCTTAATTTGAGCTTTGCGTGTGTTTCAACACTTGCCTTGCAGGTTTGTTTTGCTGTTGCATGATCATACAAGTCTTTTAATTTTCCTTCTGTTGAAAAAAACATGAATAGTGCCAAGAGGACTATTATTGTAGAAACAAAGGCTATTGTTGTTATCCTCATTTTAGTTTAATATTATGTCGCATATTTTGGCGTCTACATTAGCTTCTTTTGATAAAGTAACTGTGTAAAATGAATTCTTATCTCCAAGGTCTTCAGCAGCCCATGTTGGCTTAAACCCAATAAAAAACATAGAATACTTTTCATAGTTTTTTAGGATATCAGGAACCAAATAATCACCTCCACTATCAGAAAATTGACCTACTTTTAGGTAATTTTCTTTAATTTTGCTTTTTGGGGCTACTGCCAGATAGTCAAAATATGTCTGAGGGTTTTTTGGTATTTTATTTTCTTTTAGGTAATTTATAAATTCCTTTATTTCATGAATATTATCAGAATTTACATCAAATTCCATAGACGAGCAGATTAGGCATATATTATTGTCTCCAAATGCAGTGCCGGGATTCTCAAAGACCAAACCTTTTCCTTCAAGCAGCTTATACCAGCAAAGGCGCAGTTCCTCTGCAAACACTTTTTTTACTGAATCCTCATAATTTTTCCCAATAGGGTATTCCTTTGCCTTTTTGCCGTTTATCTCAACTTTATTATCGTATATTTTTATAACTCTTCTTGGGCAGTCCAAAGGAATTGTCGTGCTGCCGGTAGGGTTCAATGCTCCAAGAGTTTTTAGCTCTATGCTTTGCGCAAGCGCGCTTGTCCTGCATACTTCAATATCACCTTTCTTTTTTGACTGGGTTACAAAACTGTAAGTGAATGCTATTAGTATTCCTGCAACTACAAGAAAGATTATGAGGATGACCAAAGTTTCGTCAAGTATTGCTTTTTTGTCCATTTTATCCCAATATCCTGTTTGCTGCATTTCTTACTGCAAGAGCGACAAGCAGAGAAAACAAAATCCCTATTAGCACGTAAAGCATGGTCTTGAGGGCAATGGTTATTCCTTTATTGCAATTTACAAGCCTATAGGGTCTTAACATACAGAAACCAAGAATTAATGTATATAAAAATATTTGTTTATGTTAAATGCAGCAGCACACGTTTCCTTCTGTAGTTATGTCTGCATAGGTTCCTGGCAATACCTGGCCCTGAGAGCTTGTGCATCCCGGCCTGTCTGTTTCAGTCCATGACTTTCCAAGGCCTGCGCATCCATTCTGGCAGGATGTCGTGTCTGCAACTCCTTTTGAGAATATTCCAAGCCTTCCTGTAAAAATTAAGAACAAAACAACCAAGACTGCAAGGCCAATGGCGGCAATAATGATAGTGTTTATTGAAATTCCCTGTGCTTTTTTCTGCATTTCAGCTGAATTCTGGGATAAGTTATATTTAAAGATTTGGGTTTTTGCATAGTTGCCGCCAATGGAAAGGATAGGTTTATAAGTAGTGACTGGTTAGGAGTGAAAATATACTTAGTGTGTATTAAAATGAGTTTAATGGATTTGGTTAGGGGGCTTGCTAGGCCTGGTGGTATGTTCGGATCATTAAAGGAGTATGAAATAGAGCCTACTCCGCGAGGATTAATAGTTAGATTAGATGGGATTGATTTGATTTCTTCAAGTGTCATAGATAGAAGCTATTTTCCAAAAAAAGAATTTAAAGATTATGAACTAGAATTGATTACAGAATTTGAAAGATTTGTGCAGGAGACTTATAGAAAACTTGGTTCAAGAAAATATAGCGGAATGCCATGGTGGTACCATATAGACAGTGATGTAAGAACATCTTTTGAAATTGCAAATTCGGAGTTTAAATTGCCTGGTGGAGAAGTTTACCTTCCTAAAACCAAAGTAAATTTAGAAGATGTTCTAGTTTTATTAGGGCATGATTATATTGAAGATGATGAAGAAATTAGGGGTAAAATTCACGAATGGGAGGAGAGCACTAAGGCAGGCGATCATAACCAAAGGCAAAGATTCGACGCTGAGTTAAGAGTCATGAGGAGAAATAAAGCTTCCACAACGTATGATTTCTTGAGTCAAGTGGTCAAAAGAATAGTAGGATCTTATGGTTTGAGGATTGGTGAAATTGAAAAATTGGAAAATATAGTGGAACGTGTACCAAAACTCATTCACGATTTGACAAGATTTTCAAACGAAAATGCTTATCCTGTATCAATGCAATATGTTTATTCGAGGCAGTTTTTAGATAAAGAGGGGACCCAAGCCGAACCTTTAATCTCGACTCTTAAAAGAATTAATGCAAAAAGCCCAGATAGGTGCAGCAATAATGAAGAACAGGGACCAATCTATCCCGTGGACATAATGGAGCAACTCGGACTCGCTTGGAGCGATACCTCAAAATACGGTGATTATATTCCAATTGATGTGCTGTCGCGGTTAGGAACTGTAAGATTAAGCTCAAAAGAAATGTCTCCTGCAGTAAAAGTTGCAACTGCATTTAATAATTTCTGGTGTTGTCAGTTTGGCAATTCTACAATGAATCTTTACAGAAATGAGATATTTTCATCCGGTGAGGACCACGTTATGGCCTTAAACACATATAGAAAAGGCAGAAAATTATTGATTAAATCTAGTTTGGCTTTGTTATCATCAGCTATCAAACAATATGAATCAGAGAGATTTATTCATAAACATATACAGGCTGCTGTCGAAAGCGACATAGAACAAGATAAGAAGAGTGATTACTTTTTCCAGGTAACTTCAGATGGAATAATTAAAGATTTTGTTTTATATGATACTGGTGGTATGGGGTATCTAGAGAGGCTTGATAAGGATAAGCCTACACGAGCAAAGATTTATGATGCCGCAAAACGATTGGCAGTTGAGATGCCCCTATTCGAGAATTGCTATCAAGAAGGTCAAAATGTTTCATTTGGAAGCCCGTTTTTATTCAATGATGATGTGTATGACCCAAGCAAAAAACATATTTTTTTTACCGTAAGTGGTGTTGATAAAGAAATAGAAAAACTGAGGAAGGATTATTGGAGATTGTTCGCAAGAAATAGGAGGGGTTTCTGAAAAAGTACCCAGTCTGTATAATTTGATGTTATAGATTCGCTTTTAAACATGCAGGATGAGCAGTCGGTATTGCTTCATCAGCTCAAGGGAAGAGAAAAGCTCTTTAGCAGATCACTGGAGATTTTATCAAACTATTTTAGTGGAAAATACAGCTGAATAAAATGACAAAAAAGAATACATTTAATCCCACAAGGCTAAACAACATATTGGACGTTTTTTATGGCAAAGCTTTCATCGCAAAAGTATTTAACGATGTTTTTAATGAATATTCCCAATCCAGAATCCGAAGGACAAATTCAAGTGATTTGGAGGGAATTTTAGAGGAAATATCAGAGCGTCCCGATGTTTTGCAGCTGCAAAGCCAGCTTCACAATGAAATTTCACATGGAAAGATTCTGCTTGCAACACACGTAGGAAGAGTCTTTAAATATTTGCCATTGCCAAGATCTGGGACGCATGAAGTGTATGGAAAACAATATAATGAAGTAGAAGCATACTGCGATAACTGTGAACAAAGGGTTGCGATAGGATTATTTGACCCGAGGATTGAAGTTAACAGGAGTTCTTTTATCCCTGAGCAGGTATTATATGCAGATAATTTACGGGAAATTTTTGACGGAGGAAAAATCTCCTGTGGTGAATGCGATAATCCAAACCTTAGCTACAATACCAGAGGATTTGTTCATGTTTACAGGGAAAAATTTAAAGACAGAGACCGCGAGCTGGAGCGCCGTGTAAAGGCGATAATAAAAAATGTTGCAGCCAGGAGGCTATCCGGCAGCAGAAACAAAAGAGAAAGTTACGTAAAAATCAATGAAACTATAGTCAATTCACTTTACGAAATTTTTACTTCTGCTAAAAATAAGGATGGTTCAATTAATTATGGAGCTATGTATTACCTATTTGAGTGGGTAAAGAGGGAAAACTTGGATTTAGCCCAGCTTGGCATGGACGTTGGACTGGCAGAAGGCCTCAGGCGGGAAATTTTTCAAAATGAATTGATACAGCTGCCTTATGCCGTTGTTACTGGAAGAGTAAAAAGCAGGGAAAGGATGTTTGAAAAAGTTCTGGAAGTCCTATACAATATCAGGGCTGGCAAAAAAGGTGATGGCAAAAAATTCACTGACCTGTATGGGCTTACCTGGGTCCTGCCGGATACAGCTTCCTGTTATATACTCCTGGATAAAATAGTCAAAGAATATGGAGTTAAATCCAACAGAGTGGAAGATAATTTAACTAAGCCAAGGCCTAATGGCTACAGGTCAGTTCATGTAAATCCTGAAGATTCTGGCATAGTTTTTGAATTTAGAATCAGGACGCACGAGATGGACAGGCAAATAAGAACAGACCCTGACCTTTTGCATGGCGAGACTTATCTTGTGAAAAAAAGAGCTCTAATTGATAAGGCAGCCCCATATAAAATACAAAAAGTTGTTGCAACCGTGCTCGGAGTTCAAAGGTAATTGATAATTATTTCTCCCTCAATTCAAATATCGAGCTAAGCTTGTGCTCAATTACATTTCCGCTTTTTGCGTCAATCTTCATGTTCAGCGTGTTAAAAGCCTGCGTCACGTAAGTGATGTTCCACACATTGCCGAGATTCGGGAGATTCTGAAGGATTGCTATTGTCTTGATGCTCTTGTCCTTTGGAAAATTTTTGTTCTGAAAATTTGCTGCTGCGTCAAGTACAGTTTCAAAATCAAGCGAGACTTTTTCAAAATCAATTCCCGAGATTCTTGACTCGTCTTTTTTGAACACTTCCTCTTCAGGTCTTTTTTCTATGGAATTTTGGCTTACGACAAAGGTAGTTATATTGTCTTTTTTCGGATTGTAAAAGCCAAGCTGCCATTCTTCAGGCTTCATCTCCTGGGGTATTTTAAAAGCGTGCGAAAAGTAAGAGTTCTTGTTCTTTGATTTCCATTTTTTGAATTCACTAGTTTGCTCAAGATTGTCAAGTATTTTCTTTATGCTCATGATGGCAAAAAAAACCTTAAAATTTATATAGCTTTGGGTGTTGCATAAGTTTAAGGATTGAGGCCGTAGAGCAATTTTAATTGAAGCTGTGAATGGATTGATTCAGTGGTTAAATAATGAAATCGGGCTTCGCCACCAGTTACTCGCGCCAGTATTGGCGCGACATATATTACAAATTACAACGAACGCAAAAAGTCAATGAATGTTCCGAGGCGAAATTTTAATGGCAGAGAAAACTTCGCCGAGCGAATCTATTGAAAATCCTCTAAGGATTTTCCGGTTTAAATTGTAAAAACGGTAAAAAATAAACAAAATCCAACAACTAAAATGATAGAGCCAAATGTAAAATTAATACTGAAAAACCAGCAGTATGAAGAAGTTGGAAAACATAGCAGGGTTAAAACCTGCCACTGGACAAAAAGCGAGCTCCGAGGCGAAGGGGGGTGCTACAAGCAGAAATTCTACGGAATATCAAGCCACCAGTGCATCCAGATGACGCCGACTTATGTGTGCAACAATGCATGTGTTTTTTGCTGGCGTGACTTAAGATACCATACACAGAATGCAATGGATGAAGGCATGGATGAGCCAGCAGATATTGTGAGCGGGACTATTGAATCACAAAAAAAGCTTTTGGCCGGATTTGGAGGAAATGCAAATACTCCTAGGGAAAAATTCAATGAGGCTATGAAGCCAAAGCACGTTGCGATATCGCTTGACGGCGAGCCGACTTTGTATCCAAAGCTTGCAGAGTTAATCAAGGAATACAGGAAAAATGGGTTTTCGACATTTGTTGTAAGCAATGGGTTACTGCCTGAAAAAATTGAAAAATTAATTGAAGAGCCTCCAACACAGCTTTACATCAGCGTTGATGCGCCGAATGAAGAATTATTCAACATTATTGACAGGCCGATAATAAAAAATGCGTGGCAGGGGCTGATGAAAACGCTCAGCATTTTGCCAGAGATTAAGAAAAAATCGAGAACTGTTTTGAGGTTTACTTTAATTAAAGAAATGAATATGACAAATCCCGAGCAGTGGGCAGAAATAATAAAACTAAGCAATCCTACATTTGTTGAAGTAAAATCGTATATGTGGATTGGCATGTCAAGAGAAAGGCTGGGGCAGAAAAACATGCCGTTTCACAGCGAAGTGAAATCATTTTCAGAAGAGATTACAAAGCACTGCGGCTACAGGATAATTGACGAGCACGAGCCTTCAAGAGTAGTTCTATTGATGAAAGAGGACTTTGAAGGAAGAGTAATGAAGTTTGACTAAGCTGCAATTAAGTTTATATATGCCTATCAATTACCAGATAACAAAGGGGTGAATACAGTAGCCTCACTATTTCTGTGAGGGGAGTTTAAAATGATTCCGCCATCTGAATACAGTGCAAGAAGAGAAAGGCTGATGAGGATGTTTTCTGCAGACGACTGTATAATTTTCTTGCAGGGTGATGCTGGGGGAAACAGAAACCCAGACGTGCCTTTGGAGCCAAGACAGAATTCTTTTGTCAGGTATTTAGCCCCGTTAAATGGTGTTGGATACTCTATAATGCTTGTGCCAAAAGAGAATAAATTCATACTGTTTGCACCGGAAAACACCAGAGACGATATAGTATGGAAAGGCAGAAGGCCGGATTTTGAAGAGCTCAAACATTTGTATGGGGCAGATGAAGTACATTCTCCAAAAAAAATTAGTGAAATTGCCATAGCTTACAATCCAAGAAACGTTTATTCCCTTAAGGGTTCAAATGGAGACTTCAGATATTTCAGGGATGAAGACCTTGCAAAAGCGCTTGTTGGCATGAGACTAATCAAAAGTGAGGACGAGGTCAGGGAGATAGAAAAGGCATTGGAAATTACATCCAAAACATATGATGCAATGTTCAGGCTGACAAGGCCGGGCAGAAATATGAAAGACTTGTTGGGAGCTTTAAGAATGATATACTATATGAACGATGCCACCCATTCATTTATGCCAATAATAACAAACAGGGCTGATGTGCTTCATCTTGAGGAAATCAAAGGAGTGTTAAAAAGTGGAGATTTGGCTTTGTATGATACTGGAGCTGAGTTAATTGAAAGCGGCTATGGCTCTGACATAACAAGGACTGCTGCTGCCAATGGAAAGTTTACTCCGGAGCAGCTGGATATTTACAATATTGTTCTTCAGGCGCAGATTGAAGCTATTGCAATGCTAAAACCAGGAGTTAACTACCGGGACGTTCATTTTCATGCAGAAAAGATTGTTGCGCAGGGATTAAAAGACATGGGGATTCTCAAAGGCAGCTTAAATGATATTTTAGCGAACGGTGCGCATAGGTTATTTTTCAGGCACGGCCTTGGGCATCATGTCGGGCTGGATGACCATGATTGCGGCGGGCCTTATGCCGACATAGCAGCTGGTTATGACGAAAGCAATCCAAGAAGTGAAAGATTTGGTATCGATAAATTAAGATTTGCAGGAACTGTTAAACCAGGCATGGTCTTAACTGCGGAACCTGGAACATACCGCCTTACAGAATTCAAGGATGATAATGAGTTGCTTGACGATCATAAAATATATGTTGATTTTGGCAAAGCAGAAAAAATTATGGCTCTTGTCCCTGGTGTGAGGATTGAAGATTGTGTATATATTACAGAATTTGGCCCTGTTGTGCTCGGCCCAAATATTCCAAAGACAGTTATTGGCTTGGAAGGGATTGTTGGTGCCGGAGATTCTTATCTTGAAAAAGCAATTGAAAGATATAAAATATAAAATTTATGTTATTATTTATAGTTTTATTATTTTTCCAAAAGGCCCTGGATTAATCACTTTTGTTTTTCCGATTTTGTCTTCTTTTCCAAAGTTCTCGTGTATGTGGCCGCAAACCATCAAGTCTATTTTATTTTTCTCAACAAATTTCCTGTAGGACTTATTGCCGCAGTATGATTTTCCAATCCTGTCCAGCCTTGTCCTGTAAGGCGGGGCGTGAGTCAACAGTATTATTTTCAGCCCTTTGTTTCCCTTGATTAGCTTGGAAAATTGCTTTTTTCCAAGCGATTCAAATTCCCTGTCGGTATGTAAAAAACCTCCGCCGCCATGCCCCAAAACCAAAACACCCTCAACTATGCAGTGTTTTTTATGGATGTAAATCAGATTTTTTGATTTTTTGCAGAGTTTTGAAAATGTTGATTCGTCCTCGTGGTTTCCGTGTATCAGTATTATTTTTCTGCTTAGCCTGTCAAGCTCTGCAAAAATCTTTATTATTTTTGATTCAAAAATCGAGACGTCGCCTGCGCATAAAAGAAAATCAGGATTTTCCCTTTTTATCTTTATTTTCAGCTTCTTGATTGCCAGAAATGAACCGTGAATGTCTGTGAATGCAAGGATTTTCATAAGTCTTGGAAGCTAAAGCTATTATTTAAAGTTAATCGTTACTACTGCAAGATTAGAAAGATTTATAAAAATTCATATAATTATAGATTTATGAAATCCCATAATTATAGAGGCACAATTGAAGCTAGGATTAGCGAAAATAAGATTGTAGTCCCTTATACTCCTAAAAGACTAAAGATAGTTTCGGGAGAATTTTTTATGAGGAAAAATGAAGCAGGCGATTTGAAAAGTCTCTATGTTTTGCCGGTAAAATATGTTGACAACATAATTGTTGCTGATTCTGAACAGGGTATTGCTTCGACTGTAGAGTTTCTGGCGCACATCTCCAGGGTCAGAATAAAAACTTCCAATGGCCGATATTCTTTTAAAATTCCGCAGCCTTTTTTAGACTATTTAGATTTAAAGGGTGATAATCCACTTTTGGTTGGGAGAAATAATTATTTTTTGATTTGTAAATCATCTGAGCTTAAAGAAAGGGTTTTAGAAGAGCATCTTTTTAATAGAATTCAATTAGAGTATTTCCAAATAAACATTTAACTACAAACTATAATAATCCTCTAGCACAATCTGGTCCATATTTTCAAGATTTTTTACGACATAAAGGCGCCCTTGCCCGAGCGAAACTATTTTTTCTGCAAAATTTCGGCCCTTTTCATCAAGATTTATGCCTATCAGGGATATTGTTATTCCCTTGCTCACTGCCTCAGCTGCCTCGTTTAGCGCTTTTTCTTCAGGGTTTTGCCCGATTGTTGGAAGCGCATCAGTAATAAGGATTAAGTGCTTGGTCACGTTATCATCAGGAAAAAGCTCAATTGATTTTTTTAGTGTTACCGCAAGGTCGGTTTCTTTTGCTGCCTTTATTTTTACAATCTCTTTTAGAATCCTTGGAAAATCAAGCGTCGGCTCTATTATTTCCTTGACGTCAGAGCCAAATACTATAAGCCCGACTTTATCGCGCTCTGAAATTGCCTTGTATGCCAATGCAACTCCTGCTTTTTTGCAGGCCTCGATTTTTTTGCCCTTCATTGAGCCTGAGGCGTCAAGCGCATAAATAACATAAGTCTGGCCTTTTGTCTGCCTTTGAAAAATCTGCAAATCTTTCTTGTCAAAATCGGTATGGTTTCTCCTTATTGCAAGCTTGATTGATTTTTTTAGCGCAATGTCCCTGTACCTGTCGCCTTTTTTGAACTGCCTTGAATTTTCCTTCTCGCCGTAAATATGTATTTTTTTGCTGATTTTTTGGCCGACTAAGCCTTTTGGCACAATCTTATCAAGCTCTTCAAAATATAAAACAAGCGCTGCAAGCTCAAAGCCTTTTTCAGAAATGGAATTGTCTTTTTGCAAAAATCCAAGGTCTTTTAGGTCCTCGATTTTCTTGTTTATCCTTGCGCGCAATTCTTTTTGAAATTCAGGAATTCCAATATTTTTTTTGACATAATCAGGCTCATATCCAGAAACTAATCTTATTATCGACTCGCCAAAAATCTGCTTTGCGATTGAATAATTATTGACAAGCTGCTCAAACATCAAATCAGGAGAAAAAGCGCTGGCGTTATTATTTATGGCATCGTTAAGAAGTTTTCCGTCGTCAATTGTCTTTTTGTCGTTTTCCATGACAGAGTGCATGAACTTGTCTTCAAGCTGCTGAAATGCCATCTTGCCTGAAAGCTCTTCGGACTTACTGAAATCCTTTAGCTCGACAGCCTCGCTACCGTGAATCACCACCTTTTTCTTCCTCAAGCTGGTTTTGCCAGTTTGAGCCTTCAATATTTTTCTTGAACTGCTCCATTATGTAATTTTCTGCTGATTCAAGGTATCTTGCGCTTGGCTTTAGCCTTATCCTGTGAGAAAGAACTGAGAGAAGGACATCTTTTACATCATCAAAATCAGCTGACTTCTTCCCTTTAATCAGTGCGTTTGACTGTGCCCTTTCGTAAAGGCCGATTGTTGCCCTGACACTTGGCTTTTTCTCTATTTTTTCATCGTTTCTCAAAAGCCTTATAAAATGGACAATCAAAGTAAGGATTTCATCGTCCATTTTTATTACAGTTTTTCCCTTTGATTGCACAATTGACTTTTCAATCATCAGAGTTTCGGGATACTGCATGTAAACCATGTCAAAGCGGTCAAGCAGAACATCGCTTAGTTTTTCAGTTGACGAGTCTTCGGGGTTCATTGTTGCAATAAAGACAAAATCAACGTCAAAATCGACGTCATAAGAGCCTATTGTGGATTTTCTTTCCTCAAGAACCTGGAGCAGCGCGTTTTGAAGCTTTTCAGGGCATCTGTTTAATTCATCAAAAAATAAAACGCCATTATTTGCCTTGAATATTTTTCCCGGAGTAAATGCTTCGGTACTAAGCGGGCCGAATTTGAGGGCCTTTACAGGGTCAATGTCTCCAAGAAGGTCTTCAACAGTAAGGTCAGGCGAGCCCTGGATTCTTACAAACCTTTTTTCTCCAGGTATCTTCACAGTCTTGTGCTTTGAGAGCTGCTTGCACGAAGGGCAGACCGGATTTTCCTTTATGCAGTGAAAGCTGCAGCCTTCAATGACATCAAGCTCCGGCAATAATTTTGAGATGTTTTTTGCCAAAGTTGTCTTTCCAATTCCCGGAGGGCCGACTATTGTGATGTTCCTCCCCATTATGAGGGCAGACTTCACATCAAGCTTTGCGATGTTTTGGCCCACAATGTCGGAAAACGGGTCTTTTGCAGCCAAAAGTGCATTTTTTAAGGTGTCTTTTATCATTTTTGCAAAAATATTGAATCAGGGTGATAAATGCCCTTACTTTATAAAATTTTGTTTAATTGATGCTAAAAAAAGAACAGAACCAGCCTTAGTGCCCAAATTGCCGCGCCTGCAGCTATTGGAATTGTGAGATTGTCATCAATTCTTGCAAACCCTATTTTGATGTCAACTCCCTCAACTACCATTGCAATAAAAGAGCCAATAATAGCTTCGTACCATCTTGCAAAGACAAGCGCTCCGATAAACCCAAATATGAACCCTGCAATTGAGCCTTCAAGGAATTTCTTGTCTGAGAAAGGGTGCCTTATTTTTCCAAAATATTTCCCGTAAATGTGCGAAATGGAGTCGCCAAGCGCAAGAACCATTATTGAGGCAAGAGCAATGTCCTTTTCAAAAAGGGCAAGCGATGCGTATACCCCTCCAAAATAAAATATAGTCCCCTTGCCTGGAAAATTGTTTATATCTTCCTGCCTTTCAAACTTCGAAAGAAGCCAGTGTATCACCGGTATGTCTGTTTTTTGGCAAAGCAGGGAGAGTGTGATGCCAAAAATAAGGATTATTAGTATTGTGCCCTTGTCCAAAACTCCAAACATCAGCAATGCGACTATTGCCAGCCCTAAGAAAATGTGAAAAAGCTGCCTGTTCCATTCAAGGTTTTCATTATTTGGGATAATTTTCATATAGCCACACAGAAAAAATTCCTATTAAGAGCCCCAAAAGCGCGCCGAACACAACGTCGCTTATGTAATGCACGTTAAAATAAACCCTGCTTAATGATGCAAGGACTGCGACAGACACCCATAAATATCTTTTTTTTGGAATGAAATAGTATAAAGGGATTAAAAGCGAAAAAACAAATGCCGAGTGAAGGCTTGGAAATGAGTAGTCCAGCGCGTTTGTGACATGGTATGAGTTTAAGAAAGGCCTTGGCCTTTGGATAAGTATTTTGAGGAGGGAGCAAAGTATTATGGACAGGGCCGAAGAAACAAGCAACGCGATGACTGCCTTTCGGTTTTTTTTATACAAAAGAATTGAAGGGATTGCCAGCATTATGACTGCAAGCAGCCCAAAATTTGTTATTATGCTGAGCAAAAAATCAAGAGTTGTGGATTTGTGCAGCATAAAAAATTCCTTTAAAGTGCTGTCGAGCCTGATTGAAACCAAAAACCCCAGCGCCGAAATAAAAAGTACAAAAAAAACCTTTTGGCTGCTGGATGTTTTTTTCATTTTAGGTCTTTTGATATCCTTGCGCCTGATTTTTTCATGCCGGGCCATACCTTGCATCCCGGATTTATTGCAACGTTTTCCAATATCGAGTTGTCCGCGATTACGGCGCCAAAATTTTTTATTTTTATTTTAATGCCGTTCACTTCTGAAATTGTGTTTTTGCCTGACAGTGTAATGCCGTCAAATTTTACGTTGCTGCCTATCACTGAGTTTTCGACTATTGAATTTTTGCTTATTAGTGTATTGTCCATTATTACTGAATTTTTCACTTTTCCGTAAATACCGCAGTTGTCCCCTATGCTTGAGTTTTTGACACTGCCGTAAATTTTTGTGCCTTTTCCTATAATATTTTTATGTTTT
>DATDOM010000083.1:0-25745 GCA_035293285.1 Candidatus Nanoarchaeia archaeon
ATTGGGAGTCATTTTTGAAGATATCCTGAAAAAAACCGATGAAAGGCTCATTATTCTTTTCGGCTCTTATGCCAAAGGACTGGCAAAAAAAAACAGTGATATTGATATTTACGTTGATACAGAAAGCACAAACGTAAAAAAAGTAATTGAAGGTATTCACTCCAAAATAAATGTCAAGATAGGGGCTTTTGACATAAAATCTGCATTAATCAGGGAAATTGTAAAGGATCACGCAATAATCAGGGGAATTGAGATTTTTTATGAGAAAAAGCAATTTTTTGGATAAGCTAAAAAAGGAAGAAAAGATTCAAGCAGTCGAGCCTTCTATAGACATTTGCACTTCTTATTTGGAAAAATCTTCCAATTGCCTAAAATCAGCGAAATTGCTGTTAAATAACGAGCTGTATGAAAACTCAATTGGCATGTCATACTATGCAATGTATAATGCTTTGCTTGCATTGTTATTCAGGATAGGAATTAAGTGCGAGAATCATTCTGGCTCGATTTTACTCCTCAAATTATTATTTGACGAACACAGTATGTTTAACTCTATTTCCTTTGCGAAAAGAGAAAGGATTGACAAGCAATATTACGTTACTGCAGAAAAAGATGAAACTTCAAAAGAAGCTGCAAAAGAATTATATGCTAACTCTGAGGAGTTTGTTTTGGAGATAAGGGTAGTAATAAACAATCTTGACAATTCCGCCATTTCTAATTTTAGGAAAAAATTTGCAAATTTAGTTGGCGCAAAAAAACCAAAAACTTTATAAAATGACACTACTAATTAGTTAATATGGAACCCAAAAAATCAGGACTGCTTGGCAAAATCAGGGCAAACCCCGGACTTTTCCAGTTTGCAATAAGGTCAGCAATATTTATCGGGATATTGTTTGCAATCTACCTTTCAATTGGGCTTTACTTTAGGCACACTGCATTTTTTGTGAAATACCTCCAGATTGACGAATCATTTTACTTTAATTTTTTGACAGGCCTAAGAAAAACTGACTTCATCAATTCGATACTTTTTGTAATAATAATTTTTGTGCTTTGGAACCGGGAAAACCTTTCAAAGCTAAAGGCATACAAGCAAAATGCAGGCGAAACTGCAATATTCGGGGCGCTTGCAGTGCTTACCCAGATTGGCCATTATTCTTTTAAGTATTTTGTCAAGTTCCACCAGGAGCTTGCCCAATCAAACGTGCTTGCAATAACTTTGCTAAAATATCTTTTCAACATTGTCTTTGTGATTTTCCTTGCATTGGCAATATTCAACTCAAAAATTTTCAAGGAACATTTCAAGGCATACAAAAAGCAGATTCCTGTTTTCATTTTGCTTTTGGCGTGCTATTTTTTCATAATCCAGGGATTCCAGATGGTATGGCGATATCTTGGAAATTTTGTTGCTAAATCAATTTACTTTTTGTTAAGCTTAAGCTTTGATAATGTTTACCTTAACATCAATGCCACAAGAGCTCCAATACTTGGAGTTGGAAAATTCATTGTTGGAATAAGTGAAGAATGTTCCGGAATTGACTCGTTGCTTTTGTTTTTGTCCCTCTATGGGGCAATATTTGCCCTTGACCGCGACAGGCTTAACAAGAAGAGAATGCTTTTATTGCTAATTCCCGGAATAATTGTGACTGTATTATACAATATTCTCAGGGTTTATGTGCTTATACTAGTTGGCGTGTTTTATTCTCCTGAATTTGCAGTAGATACGTTCCACACAAACGCAGGCTGGATTTTGTTCCTGATATTCTTCATGATATTCTGGCACTTTGCAAGCAAGTGGCTTTATACAACCAAATTAAAGACTAGATAAAAAACGGAGAATTGAATCATTTGTAAACTAGTATAGGGTGAATTGGTGAAAGATTTTAAGAAGGAAATAACTTTGTCATTAATCTCTTTGTTATTATGCTATTTAGCTCTAGTGATTATCGATTATAATTTTTTATTTAAAAATTCTGGCATTATTTATAAACCGTATACAAAAGAACAATGGTCAAGGATGGAATTTAACTATAATATTTCTATTAATTCTCTTGGAATAAGGGATGATGAATTGATCGATAAAAATTACTCTTATTTGATTGGGGACTCTATGGTTTTTGGAGAAGGATTATCTTTGAACGAAACTATTTCAAAAAGATTATCAAAACTTTGCAATAAAGATTATATAAATCTAGGAATGTCTGGAGGGAATATCAAAGATTACATTAATATCTACAAAAAATCAAAGGAAAAAATAAAGGAAGAAAACACAATAGTAATACTCTTTTTGGGAAATGACATAATGGATTATAGTAATGTAAAAAATACGACTGAACTTGAGAAAATTTTTAATTCCTTAAAGTTAAGAAATACCAGGACTATTTTAAAAAATTTAATTAAAAAACCCAATTTAGATTGCGATGAACTACCTAAAAATCCCAAAGAACTAAATAATTTAGAATACAATAACTATCTTAACTTGGACAAATCTATTTATGACATGTCTGTTGAAGATAAACCTTGTCATCAATTAAAGATTAACCCTTATTTGGTTCATTCCGCTTTGGAAAATAAAGATAGCCTAATCCAATTTTATAATGGAAAAAATATAGAACAAACCAAGATTAAAATAAAAGAATTAAACAAAGAAATTAAAAATATTACAATTATTTTTATTCCAGATGTTTCTCATTTGAATAACACAAATAAGACCCTCTACACCCAACTTAAAATGGAATTCCCTAGTTGGGGGGACATTGAGAAAACCTATCAAGATTTAGATTATTTCTGTAAGCTGGAAAATATAAGATGTTTAGATCTAAGAAATGTTTTTTTGAATAACACAAATCTTTTTTACCATTTTGATCCTCACTTAAATAGTTTAGGAAGTGAACTAGCAGCTAGGGAGATTTCTAGAAGTGTTTGCTAACAGGACTTATTAAAACCCCCTTATACAATAAGCAATCATTAAATTTACATTGTAAAATTTTAGAGAAGTTTGAATTTTTATTGGAACCTCATCTGGAGTACGGAAGAATAGCGTACAGTTAAAAATAAAATGATTTATCTGAATAGATTCTACTGTTCTGCTTGATGCATTATTTTAAACAAAATAAGCGCAGCAATTACACCAAGAGTGTCTGCGAGCATGTCTTTGTAGCTAAATGACCTTGATGGAATAAGCAATTGCACAAACTCACTTACCCAGACAATTAAGAATGCAATTAAAAAAGCAAGGATGTAGTAATTTTTAATTTCGTATGATTCCAAAGTCTTGACAAGAAGTATTCCTAGGATGAAAAACTCGCCAAAATGCAAAAGCTTGTCGTTATTCCTCACAGTTTCTGACTTTCCAATACTCGGCAGTGCGCCGAGAGTTATCATCGCAATTATGTAGAGAACAACTGCCAGGGACAGAAGATGCCTTTCTTTCATTTTTGATTCAGAAAAATTACCAAATAAAAATGTTTGGGTTTATATAAATTATAATTTGTTATAATCTTTCTATAGCTCAAATATATCAACTCCTGACTTTTACAAATACCATTCAATTTTTTTTGAAATTACGGGGTGGTGTTATTTGAACTTTTATAAACTTCAGAACGGGAACTTGTTTTTTTTCCTTGAATCTATATTTTGCAATCTTGAGAGGTGTTTGGAATGAAAAAAACAATTTCTTTTATCATTCTAATTGCTTTTGCATTAAACGGAATAGTGGGAGTTTTTGCCGCTGACTGGATATTTTTCAACAACAATGCAGGCGGAAATCTAGATGTAAAATATTTTAATGGAACAAATTTCACAGCAGTAACTTTAACTGGTGTAAGCCAACAACCGAGAGGATTGAACTGTAAGTCATGGGGCGGCAGCGGCATTGCCTGCTGCATGTTTTCACCTAATAACATTTATACTTTTAATGTAACTCAGAACACAATAACCAAGACTGCTTCTGTAAACAATCCCGCTAATCCTGCTGGAGGAGAATGCTCTGTCGAGATTATAAATAATACCTATCCTGTAGCCGCAATCACTTCTTCCAATGCAAATAAAAGTTTTCACTTCGCTACTTTTAATGTAGACGGCACTTTGAATACCATAGAATATCTTGTCGCGCCTACCAGTGGAACTGATTCCATTAAGCCAACAATAATCAAGAATATTCCCAACACTAATGATTACATTATAGTTGGAAGAGAGAGGACAACTGGCATTGGATTTATTATGATAAAAAACGGCTCAAGCGGGAAATTTGTTACAAATACAACCATTATAAATGGAACATTTTCTGATTACCATCCTACCATAGTTTGCCCGGATGTTGGAAATTCCTGCGTGTTATACCACTCCAATGAAACTACTTCTGCATTTTCCGCTGGAAATCAATCTCTGTTTTTTATCTATAAGAATAACCTTACAATCTCCAATAGAAACATTCCTAAATTTGGAGATAATTCTTATGACGGCCACATGGGCAGGTTTTATGACAAAGCTTGCGCAGTTCCCGGAACTGATAAATTTGTAGTTTTAAGTGCAACTAATAATGGAAACGATAATGTTTTGACAACAACATTTAATGCTACATCTTATAAGGGCACTGATGAAACTGGCACAAGGCCTGCAAAAAGCACCATGTACGCAAGCTCGCAAACAGGCTGGAGCACAGAATCAACTTCATCGTGCTTTGTTGACAGGAAAAATAACCAGTCTTGTGTTGTGTATTTACTTTCCGGCAAAAGAACTAAGGTAGCTTATAATTGCTACAACGCGACTTCTAAAAAGTGGAGGTTTAGCAGTGCCAACAGTCCTGGATTATATAATGCTAATCAGACTTCAAACATAGCCGGGCAGATACAAACTCTGAAAACATTTACTAATGTGTTTGACAATGAAACCGCGTTAAGTTTTGTAACCAATGATAGGACTGTATGGTCCGGAGTTTATTGGAATGGCAATAACTTTTCTGGCGTTCCTGTAAACATAACAGGAGGCGCTAATAAAATCGATAATGAAGGTTCTATGGGGTATGAATATGTCATTATCGATTCTAATCCTAATTTGAATGGCAGCGGAGCAGGTTCTAATCAAACACAACAATCTCCTCCCTTAACACCAACATCAATAATGTGCAACTCAGGCTCCTGCAACGGAACTTTCACAAATTCTGTTAACCTGCAATGCTCTGGAAGTGTTGATTCAGAAGGGGACTTGGTAACTTATTTTATTGAAAAAGGGGATTTGGCAGGCACGCTGTCAGAGCAAAATTCAAGCGCTTTTATAGTAACCAAGGATACAGACACGACAAACTTTAATGATAAAGTCTACTACAGCGCCAATAACCCTCCGTCAGAAATCGAGCTTGACGCATTTGACAGAGATTATAGTACCAAATGGTTGACACTCAACCAAAACAAAGGGTGGATAATTTACTCTTTACAAGGAAGCGGCCCGAGAAGAGTTACAGAATATACAATTACATCTGCAAATGACTGGCCGACACGGGATCCAAACAGCTGGACTCTTGAAGGTTCTGATGATAATATTACCTGGACTGTTTTAGATTCAAGGGCGAACCAGGCACCTTTGTGGACATCCAGATTCATGCCAAGAAATTTCTCAATTGACAATTCAAAATGGGACAATTACCTATTTTACAAGCTTAACTTTACTTCAAATGGGGGCGATGTCCACATGCAGATTGCCGAGATTGAATTCTGGGACGAATCTACCGGTTCAAATTCAATTTATTATAGTTCAATTGGCAATCACACCCAAGGAAACTCATACAACTGGAATCTGGCAGGAGAATCGCCTGAGACTTATGAAAACCTGAGGTGCAGGGCAATAGACTTAGGAGGAAGCAATAACTATTCCCAATATCTAGTTAAGGACACTTTGCTTACCATCGGCTCCGGTGCAGATACTACACCTCCGACAATCTCGGCACTGGTTAACTCGACAACTACAAACCAGTCGGTAAAGGCGACATGGAGCACAAATGAAAATGCAAACGAAACAACCACTTTGGGAGTATGCCCTTCATTTAGCGGAGTTTTTTCAAACAAGAACAGCACATTTACCGGTCCCGGCTCACAGCATGTTCAGTCAATCGGCTCTTTGGCAAATTCAACAAACTATTGCTATAAAACAACAGCCTGTGATGTTTCTGGCAACTGCGCAAACTCGAATTTTACATTTATTACAGCAAGCAACCCTTCACAGCAGGGCACAATTGCATCGGAATCAGAAGGCGACAATGCAATTTCTCTTGGAATCCAAAATTCTTTAGTAAGCGGCTACACAGAAAACAATGACCAGCTGATCTATGCAAGAAGCCTTTCAAACGACCAATTTTCAGGAACTTTTGACAGGTTTGCAAAGAAAAACGGCAAAGTCTGGGCATTTAATTACGTGACAAACGGCGAAAGTGCTGTTGCAAACACTTTCAATCCGACGCCTTCAGTTTATGTTCTGCAATTAAGCGGCCTGACATCATCACAGATTACAATGCAAGTTGAGAATTTGGTTAATGCGACGAGATGATATGCTAAATTTTTTAAGAAACAAAAAAGGTGAATTTAGTTTGATTGCTTTAATCGGAGTGCTGTTTGGCTCTGTATTGGTTGTTGGCGCTGCTGCTCTGAACTTGAGTGAAAATTTAAGTGGCAATAACCAAGAAACGCAATCTTTGACAGAATCAGATTTTAAGACAATTGAAGACGGTTTAGGCCCATCAACAGACTTGATTATTGAGAAAATCCAGAATAATGGAACAATTGATGAACCAGGCAATGAACTAACACCAATCAAACCACAAAGAGAGCTCAAAGACGTTGTTGAATCAAACAAAGGCAAATTCAACGATGAAACCAAAGAATATTTGCAGTCTGCTGAGAACAAGAAAGAAAGCCGAAAATATATTGTAAAGTTCAAGAAATCTGTTGACCAAACCCAATTGGTAAATTTTGACTTGAAAGACAAAATCCAAAGATTTAAATTGGCCAAAATAGAAGGAAAGCCTGAAGACCTGCAAAACCTGATTGAAGACAGTGAAATAGAGATGATTGAGCTTGACCAGAATGTTGAAGTTTTAGGGGACATTGTGCCTTACAACGTTATGAAAACAAAATCAAACAGCGTTTGGAATTTGACGGACGGCTCTGGAGTAAAGATTGCAGTTCTCGATACCGGAATTGCTGAACACGAAGATTTATTAATTGCCGGCGGCGTTTCATTTGTAAGCGCAGATTTTTCAGATTCCAATGGGCACGGGACAGCAGTTGCTGGCGTGATTTCTGCCGTTCTTAATGGCGAAGGACTTGCCGGAGTTGCGCCTGATGCTGAAATTTATTCTGTAAAGATTATGAATGGCTCAAGCGGGTCGTTATCCGATGCTATTTCTGGAATTGAATGGGCAATAGAAAACAATATGGACATTGTTTCAATGAGCTTCGGCATTGAATCGTATTCCCAAATTTTTAAAGAAGTTTTGGAAGATGCCTACAATAACGACATTGTTTTGGTTGCTGCTTCAGGAAATGAAGGGACTGGCAATATTTTATATCCTGCAAAATATGATTCAGTAATCGCTGTCGGCGCGACAGATTCAGGCGACAATTTAGCTTCATTCTCATCTTACGGACTTGAACAGGAATTGGTTGGGCCAGGAGCTGAGATTAATTCAACTTCTTTAAGCAACGGATATTTAGTTTCTTCCGGAACTTCTTTTGCAGCGCCTCATGTTGCTGGAGTAGCTGCATTGATTAAGTCTTACAACAATTCCTTGACCAATGCTGAAATAAGAAACAAACTAAGGAATGATGCTTTGGATTTAGGAGATTCTGGAAAAGATGATTTTTTTGGATATGGGTTGGTGCAAGCGAATTTTGAAACAAATGATTTTACTTCTTTTAATGATTCTTACTTTTATGAGATTTTTAATATTACTGATTATGGACTTGAAAATGTTTCATATAATTTCTGGATTAGCGGAACAGGGACTATTGATGATGTTGAGTTTGAGGATGGGTATTATTTGGCTAATTTGAGTTATCAAAATGGAAACAACAATTCTCTTATTTTGAATGTGAGTGAAAACGGAAGCGTTGTACTAATAGTTATTATTGATATATTTGTAGAGCATCAAGACGATTTCCAAGCTGAAGGAACAGATGATGACAGGATAGTTTGGGTTAACGGCAAATACTCCACCAGAATTACAGGTAATAATCCCCCAAATGCAATTGGTGTATGTTACGAAGAAGGTGGTTTTAACAATCCTTACGATTTTTGTTTCTTTAAGAGTTCTGCTGATAGAAACACTTGTGATAGTGCAGAAAGCAACATAAATTGCGGAGGAGGAACTAATTGCAATACTCAGGCAAACTATACAGTAAATGTCGGTAGCAGCTGGCATAATTATCTTGATACAACAACTGCCAAAACACTTACATTTTCATCTCGTGTTTGGTATGACATATCTGGCTGCAGTTCTGCACAAAATATTGGACCTGATGGGATACCAATTACGACTTATGTAGTTGACAAAAAGAGGGTTACTTGTTTAAATTCCTCAGATTATAAAATTGAAGGACATTACGGCAATGGAAATTGGATACAGCTTGGAAACCAATTTACTTGTGGTTCTGGATATCTGTGTGTTAACCAGAATGTAAACTATACAAATCCACTTGCAATAATTGAAGGAAATCCTTGCATTGCTGAGAACACTTGCATAGGAAATGTGCAAGTTATAGCAGAAGATAGCAGGGGTAATCCTTTAGCAAATTTGCTTGTAACAAGAGACGATGTATCAAACAAAACAACCAATTTAGTGGGAGTTGCAGATTATAATCTAACAAAGAATTGCGGACAAAGCATGGAATTTGTTGTCAGATGTGATGATAATGTGACTTTTTGCGATGCAAAAACTACATCCTTAGATTTTATGGGAGATTATGATTCTTTAATGTATGACTGCACTAGGTGCAACGGAAAACAAGATTTGAAAGTAAATATTGGCGGCGTTAATATAAGTCCTAGTTCTAACAAAGTGAATGTGAACTTTACAATAGAAAATGTAGGAACTGTTTCCAATCTTAATGTAACAGTCAAAGCGCAGGATAAAAACACAGGTTTGATTTCAAATGAAAATTATGGAATTATCAACATTAATCAATTAGACACATCAAAATCAGTTACTATTTCAATAAATCTTGCAAACGCAGATTTCGTCCACGTTTACATCGACGCAGATAAAATTCCGAAAGTAAATGAGCCAAAGATAAACAATTATGTTGCCGTTCCTGTAATAACAAAGAAAGTAAAAGCTTTTGTTTCTGTTGACACTGGCTTTCCAGAGGTTGATAAAGTGATTAAGGATTATATCCACTTATTTGTCATCCCTACTGCTCAAAGTGTTGCTGATATAAAAATAGTGGTTAGCGTGAAAGACAGAAATCAACTCATAAAAAATGAGGGGCCAGAAAATAAGAACAAAAAATGGTTTGTTGATGACAAATCAATCTATTTTAATGGTAATACTATAGGCTCTTTGCCCTATACGGGAATTGTATCTACCGAAGATTGTTTTTTGTGCACTTATGATACTATTTTTGCTGTTGGCACTGATATTGATGGAACGGTAGCTGCCGTCAAAAGGTTGATAAATACAAGAGTTCGTTATTTGAAAAAACTAGATTCATCAATTGAGCCAAGCGTGATTGAAAAAAAAGATGTTTTAGGAATTTCTGTTTATGACATAATGCACAATGCTGAAAATAAAAATAATTATAGAAAAAATAATCCAAAATTTGCAAATGTTGTTACAAAGATTTTAACAGATAATAATTTTGAAGTTGCTATTAAGACAGTCAAGACTTACAATGATAACACCACTTTGAGATTGAAGAACGTAAACAGCGACTTTAGTCAAAATTTTAAGGAGGCGTCAATAGATAATCCCATACCTGTAGTTCTTGCTGGAGGGGCATTTACTGATTTATTTAGGTGGGAGGCAGGGGCAGATAATGCTTTTACACTTAGGACAATACCGGGATTAGCTGTACTCCTAACACAGGATGGTAGAGATGTATGGGAAATAGAAATAACTGGAGGTCCTACAACAGATTCAGATTGCCTACCTGAGGGAGCCTACTCCTGCAAAAATTATAATTATACTGATTTAGTAGATTATTACTGGCCAGCTCTAATAGCTGGTGTGGAGAAGTACAGTGGTCAAAACACACTTCAGTATGTCGGTCATAGCACAGGATGCAGAGTTGCTTTGGATTCTTTAAAAAATTGGTCATCTAGTGGGAAGAATAATGCAGGTTATTATTTTGATTATAATGTTGGAGACTATTTGATTACAGACTTAGCGAGCAATCCTATAGACACATTTATTGGATTAGGGTGTCCTGGTGCTTTTAATGGAACATCTGAATTCATAAGAAATGTACAAAAATATCCTGACAGTGTTAGTAACCTGCAAAATAATAATATCGCTCACCCAGATAGGCAAGATATAGCTAAAAGAATAATTTGGATGGGTGACTGGATTGGGGATTTTATACCACGAGATAACCCTATATCTCTAAATCTTTGGTCTCAATATGTTAGTTGGATACAGGATGAATCTGACCAGCAACCAGGTAAAAATTTAGCTATAAACGAATTGCATTTAGTTTACGGAATTGGGGGTATAGACTCAACAGGTGATGAACAAGATGACGGATTAATGACTGTTAACGACCAAGTAGCAATCGCCAATAATATAGCATCAAACAATCCCGATAAATTACACCAATACAAAGTAAGTCATGGAGACTTGCCAGATGAGATTTCTATAAAAGTTAAAATCATGGAGGAATTGGAATGAATAAAAAAATTTTAGATAATTTAAGTAAATTCCCATTAATTATAAATTTACTTTCTGTAATTTTAATACTTTATGACGTACTGGTTCTTTTCAAAAAAGGTAAGGGGGATGTATTGGGGGAACCTTATTTATTTGCAATTTATTTTCTGATAATAATCTATGGTGCGTGCTTTATACATTTATTCTATTATCATAAAATTAAAGAAAAAATAAAATACGCTTTATTGGATACCTTACCCCTAATTTTCTTTATTTTCGCAACAAATGTTGTTGAAGAACATGCCTTAAGAGATTTTGTAAACGATTTCACGATTTCAATTTTAAGATTCTATGTACTAGGGACATTTATTGTATTGTTAATAAATTATAGTATACATAAGATATACTTAATTATAACTGGCTTAATAAAAAGTTCAAAAAAATAAAATGGGAGCAGAAACCCCAAATTCCAACTCATAAACTAACAAATTAAACAAGGGTGGTAACAAATCAAAATAGCTTTAGCTGTAAAAAACAAAGAAAAATTAGCAATCTTGTCGATAATATTTGTAGCTTTGATTAGCATCAGCGCGAATTCGATGACAATAGACGAGCTGATAGATTCTTTTAACTACAATTACACAAACGGTTCAATCAATGTCGTTGGAAAAACAGATTTCATGCTTGACCAAAACAATAATGGAATTCCTGACACTTTGGCAATCCAATTGACAAATTCTGTTCCAGCAGACGACACATTCAATTTAATAATCAGCCTGATGGACAAAGAGAACATTTTCATTAACTCGACGACAAAACTAATCACCAGCTCCGACAACATCGTGCAAATTAATTTTCCCACAGAATTATTTGAATCAAACAAATTTAATTACACCCTCGAAATCACAAACCAAAACAATGAATTGGTTTACAGGGAATACAAAACAGAAACAAACTTTTATTCAAATTACGAGAAAGGAACTACAATAACAAAAGTAACCGACGAAAATGTAAACAACAATATCCTAAGAATAAACCTCACTGTAAATTCAACTTCAACAGCAACTAAAAATGTAACAGTTACTTTGTCAACCAATTCGTCGACAATTTCCAAGACAGAAGAAAAAACACTTAACAACGGAAGTCAAGTAATCTCAATCAATTTTGACAACGAAACAATAAAATCAACACACAACAATGGAAAATTCTTGATAACAAACGCAGTCATAGGAAACAAGAATTTTAAAGTTAATAAAAATACTTCATCCTATAATTATGAAAACTTTGCAAAGACTTCATACATCAAATCAATATCCGACGCAAAAATTGACTCAAACTCAAACGGCCTGGCAGAGTTCCTTGAACTGGATTTCACAATAAACGTAAAATCAACCGGCACATACAATCTTAGTTACGATTTATACGATGAGTTTGATAATTATGTTACAACAGTCAACAAATTGCAAACTTTTTCATCTACAGGAAACCAAGTCATGCAGACTTTAATCAACGGCTCACAAATCTACAAGACAAAAATCAACGGGCCTTATGTTGTATCATTTGCGAAACTGTCTTTTGCCCAGTCAAATGACATTGTTTTCAGTGCATACACAACAAACCAGAGCTTTTACACTGATTTCGAAAGGCCGCCATTGCCTGACTTAAAGCTGGATTTAAGCTCTTCATTTAACCAAGGAACCAAAATAAATGATATTGAAGTAAACCTAAGCAATGTTGGCACAGCGCCCGCTTTCAATGTTTTTTTGGATATTTTTGACAACTCAACTTACAATAACAACAGAAGCTTGCCGTTCATGGATGTTGGTGAACAAATAACTTACAGGTTCAATATAACAAACAGCTCAAACTCAACTTTGATAACAGGAATTGCTGATTTTGAAAACCTGGTTGATGAAATTAATGAGACAAACAACATTGACCAAAACAAAAAACAAGCAGTGCAAACTAATATAACAAACAACACTGCACCAGCAATATCTTCAATTCCCAATGTGAATCTCAATGAAGATTCTTATGATTCTTCTCTTGATTTAGACAGTTTTGTCAATGATTTAGAAAATGCGGATTCGTTATTGAATTGGAAGGCAAGCGGAAACTCAAACATATTTGTGTCAATTAACCAAGCGACTCACATCGTGAATTTCACTGCACAGCCGAATTTCTTTGGAAGCGAAAATATCAAATTCACTGTCAATGACACAGGCGGATTAACTGCAAATGACACAATTTTAGTGACAGTAAATCCGGTAAATGATGTTCCAATATTTGCTGGTACAATCCCCCAGTCGAAATGGAAAGAAGACGCTGTAAACAGCTCATTGAATTTGCAGCAGTACTTTTCAGATGCCGACAGCACACTAAAGTACAATTTCACTCCTGCAGCTAATGTCCAGATATCGATAAACAACAACACAGGAATTGTTACTTTCACGCCAAGCGCAAACTTCAACGGGATAAGGACAACCACATTTACTGCAACAGACACTTCCGGATTAAGCGCGTCAAGCAACAGCGTGACTTTGAATGTAACTCCTGTAAATGACAACCCTTCAATAAACTCATTCACGCCGACAAACTTAAATCCCAGCGTGACAATCGGCTCAAGCCTGACATTTAACCATACATCAAGCGACGCTGACAATGATCCATTAACTTATAGCTGGAAGCTTGATGGAACATTGAAAAGCACTTCAAATGGATGGACTTACATTCCGTTAAGCGGCGAAGCTGGAAACCATATTGTCATTTTGAACGTTTCAGACGGCATTTCAACTGCATTAAACCAGTGGAATGTCTTAGTTTTGAACCAGTCAGGCCAAAGCAACCAGTCACAGTCATTTATCGATGTGAATAATCTGGTTTTATTAAATGACAATTTCAATTTGAAAATATTTGAATTTGGAATTAACAATACAGGCAACGCGACTATAAACAACATAGACTGGTCATTAAATACCGGACTTGAAACAATTTTGTCAGGCAATCCAGTTTCATTGCAGCCAAACAAAAATGCATTTGTTTTTGTTGCTTATGATTATCCCCAATCCGGAAGCTTTGTTGCAAATGCAACTGCAAAATCATTTAATTCCCAGGATTCACAATTACTTTTAGTCAATGTTCCTGGACTTCAAAGCGGGATTGACGCTTACAACCTTAATGTATTGAACGCTTCAGGAACAAGAAGGCTTTTTGAATTTAGCATTAACAACACGCTTAATTCAAGCCTTTCAAATGTTTTCTGGACTTTTGACACAAAAAATAATAATATCATAAACGGGACAATAACTAATGTTTTGCAGCCAAGCAAGCCTATGTTTGTTTATGTTGATTACAATTTTAACATTCCCACAGTCTCAGGAAACTTATCGTTCAATGTCAATGCAACTGCAAGCAATAACTCAATGAAAGATTCTGTAAATCTGACAATATTGGTTTAGCACATGGGTTGCATTAATTATTTTCAATGTATGTGTAACACTTATGTAAGATATGTTACAAAATGGCACGTATTAACTAAATGAAGATTGTTGTAGGCCTCTTTGAAATGGAAAAACTTAAATATAAGTTACATCTTACTTTTAAGATATAACCAAGGAGGCATTAAAAATGGAAGATATTATTGAAATGGGAACTATCAGTTCAAGAGGTCAAATATCGATACCAAGCGATATAAGGAAAGAGATGAATCTTAAAGAAGGAACTAAAATTTTATTTTTACTCTCAGATGATTCTTTGCTAGTGAAAAAAGTAAATGCAGAATCATTTGGTGAAATTACAAGACCTTTAAAAGAAGCTGCAAAGAAAGCGGGCTTCAAGGAATCAGAAGTTACGGGTATCATACAGAGGCACAGAAGCAAAAAATGAGAGTAACTCTTGACACGAATTCTTTAATTTCTGCCACTTTTTGGTATGGAGATTCTTTCAGAATTGTTTCAATGGCTGAGGACAAAAAAATATCACTTGTCTTGTCTGAAGAAATAATAAAAGAGTTTTCATCAGTGCTATCCTATGAGGAAATAAAGAAAAAAATCCAAGCCAAAAATCTTGAAATAAAGAGAACTGTGGCTAAAATTGCAACCATGTCTTTGATAGTTAAGCCAAAACAAAAATTTGATGATTGTTCAGACCCAAAAGATAATATGGTGCTTGATTGCGCATATGAAGGCAAAGTTGATTATATGGTAACAAATGACAAGCACCTTCTAAAACTAGAAAATTTTAAAGGAATTCGAATAGTAACACCTGCGGAATTTTTGAGTTTGATTTAAAAATAAACCAATGTTTGCCTATATCGATTACAATTTTTTAATTCCAGCTGGCTCGGGAAGCCTTGTGTTTAATGCGAATGCAACTGCAAGGAACAATTCTTTGATGGATTCTGTAAATCTGACTGTAATTGTTTAGTTTATATAATCCTTATAATCCTTATAAAACAGCCATTTTTTCACCTCTTTTGAGGGATGATAAAACCGAAAGATTTATATACTAGAAGTGGTAGAGGCAGGTGGGGTATAAGAACTTGGTCTGGTCCAGTTCTGGTAAAAAATGTCTTACAAAAACAACAAAATCTGGGGGATAGTCGCACTCGCTCTCGTATTGGCACTTATTTTTTCGACAGTAGCTGAAGCGGTTGTCCTAAGAAGCTCAAGAATAGGCTCGTTTTCATCAAAGTCGAGCGTATCTAAAACTAATAAATTCAAATCTTCTGCACTAAACCAAATTGTGCAAAACAGCAAGATAAAGAAAAGCACCGTACTAAAATCATCAGTTTCTTCAGGCTCAAACTTCAAGCCGTCAAAGGCTTCGAAGCTTAAACAGGCTTCAAAGAAATCTTCAGGCTCTTCATCACCTTCAGGAAAAGGAGATCAAGCATCTGTAATGACTTCATCTAAATATGAACAACTAAAACAGAGGATGCAAAATGGGCAGAAGAGAATTATCCTACAAGACTCTTATTCAGAATCCGAAATAGCTAATTTAGAAAATGAAATGGGATGTTCGGAGCCAATACACAAATTTGATGATTTTATTTCTGTAGTTTGTCCTGCAGAATCTGTCAGCAAGTTGAAAAACGTTATTGATGATAGTCCTACATATCACGAGTTAAGTTTACAATCCAATATACAAATAAAGGCTGATCTTGTTCAGGCTGCTAATTATGACGGCTCAGGAGTTACTGTTGCAATCATAGACAATGGTGTTGACAGAAACAATCCTGAAATTGCAGATAGCATTGTTGATGTTGTGCCATTTGGATTTACAAATACAGAAGACGAAACTGGACATGGGACCGAAGTAGCTGGGATTATCACTGCAAATGGAGTTGACCCTCTGGCAAAAGGAGTTGCTCCAGGTGCTAATGTTTTCGTCGCTAAAGCTAGTGGGGCTAATGGTATAGGAAGTCCAAGCGATATTTGGGCGGCTATTGATTATATCGTTAATAATAACAAGGCAAAAATAATAAGCATAAGTTTAGGTGGTGGAAATTTTGAAGGTGCCAATTGTGACGATAATTTGCTTGCACAAAAAATTAATTGGGCAGTAGACCGTGGGGTAGTAGTAGTGGCTGGTGCAGGAAATGATGGTGCTAGTGGTTTGTCTGCTATGGCTTGTGGTTCAGGCGTAATTGGAGTTGGCGCGGTTAATAGCAATAACGACAGAGTAGGCTCAAATTATGGAGCTTCTTTGGATTTAATGGCTCCAGGAGTAAATGTTTATGTTACATCAAAAAACAATCAATATGGTCCAGCTAGTGGTACTAGCGTTTCAGCACCTCATGTTGCAGGAGTAGTGGCACTATTGAAAAATGCTAAGCCTTCATTATCTGTTGAACAAATTAAGGATGCATTGTATTCAACTGCCACCGATAGGGGCGATGTTGGATTTGATAACTTTTATGGTTATGGCGTAGTTAACGCAAAGGCTGCATTAGACAGTGTAATGAACGCTCCCCAGTCAGTTGAAATAACTGCTTTAAGCGTAAGCAACGGCGAAACTGAAATGAGCTACTCTTCGGATATTAAAATCAGGGGCGGTGCTTCACCATACACAGCAAAAATAACTCAAGGCAACTTGCCATCAGGACTTAGCATCGACAATAATGGGATAATATCAGGAACTCCTACAAGCACAGGGCAATTCACTTTCATAGTTGAAGTAAAAGACAACGCAAATGTAAAAACTACAAAACAGTTCACGATTCAGATTTATAGTGCGCCATCAATAATAACAGATTCATTTCCGGCAGCAAAATACGGCAAGGATTATTCAGCACAGCTTGAAGCGAGTGGCGGATTAAATCCTTACTCATGGTCCGTTTCATCAGGCAATCTGCCATTAGGACTTTCCCTTGATTCACAAACAGGAATAGTCAGCGGATCTCCTGTAGAATGCGGAAAGATTAAATTCAAGATTAAAGTTTCAGACATGATGGGCGGCAGTTATACTGCAAGCTACAAGCTTAAAGTAAAGAGCTGCCCTGATTTTGCTGCTTTAACTTTCGAAGGCGATGAAGAGCAGGGAGAAAGCATTTCAGATTATTACAGCAACCCAACTGGAGGAGATTCACAGCCTTCAGGAGATTTAACTAATCCTTTGATTCAGTAAGGTTTTCATTCTCTTAGTTTTATTTCCAAAGAATTTATTTTAATAAACTTCTATTATATTTGTTAAAATCCGAAAGATTTAATAATATGCTTGTTAATTTTATTTAAATTCTTTAGAGGGGTTATAAAAAGAGGGAAGATGAGATTGAAGGCTTTAACTTGTAGTAGTAAACCAATAAATTTCTTACCTGTATTATTTGTACTCGGCGTTTTATTTATTTTTTCTTTAAAATTGTCTTTTGCTTTTATTCTTCCTCCTGATGAATGTTCTGACGGTATTCTTTGTGGTGGTGATTGTTGTGATCTTGATACTGAACGTTGCCAGAGTGGCAGCTGCGTTCCGATCGGTCCTCCGCCAAATGGATTTTTAATAACCGAAGGGGTTGATGTGGGATGTTCTATATATGAGAGCGCTGGCGGCTGCCTAAATACCTGTACTGGAGGGGGCTCGGTTTCTACAGACGAATGCACTACTTCAGTTTACTTAAGCGGTGTTGGAGTGGATGATGAAGGTTATGTAGGTCCACTTTCTCATGGAGGGTGTACCTGCAATTGCCAAGGTTCTGGTAGCAACTGTGCAACTTTTCTTGGAGGGACGACATTGCCATTTGCACGCGGATTTGACGTCCAGGTTTCTTCTTTTGCAAAAAATGATTGCTCTGCAAGTTCTTATGGATTATGGGGCGCTGCAAGCGGAACCTTACATAAGGTTTCTTGGGTCTGTAATTCAGGATACCATTGTTCAGCAGGTGCTTGTGTTGCGGATGTACCTCCTCCATCTTGCCCTGCGCAGGGTGTGAATAATTATTATGGATGTAGTGGATCTGTGCCTTCAAATACGCTTGCAGATGGCAGTAAATCTTGCCCAGTCGCAGGAGAATCTTGTTACCAATGCACCTATGGGTGGAGTTCTACTCTGAATAGGTGTAAAACTCAAAGTGAAATTAATTCTTGCGCAGGTTCTGATGGAGTTACTTTATACCCCGTAGGTTCAACACAAGCTTGTTGTGTTGGTGGAGGGAATACTCCTTGTGGATTTTGCCAAGGCACTCAAACATGTCAAAGTGGAATTCCTGCTAGCTTTTGGGGCTTATGCACCGGCCAAACAGGTTGCACACCGGGAGCAACACAAGCTTGCACTGGGGGAACTCAAACCTGCACATCATCATGCGCATGGGGGGGCTGTGACACTAGTTGCGTCCCTACAACTGGACAAGCTTGCAATTGCAACGCGTGCGGCTGCGGCACAATAGCCTGCAACGGTGCCTGCACTAACGTTCCAACTGTTCCTCCGAATTTAGGACAGGCATGCGGCTGCGGAGGGACAATACAATGCAATGGTTTTTGTAGTGCACCCTGCGGCGAGGCTTGCAATGATGCAGTAGACAATGACGGAGACGGATTTATAGATGAAGCAGATGCTGACTGTCCTTACGTACTATCTTTTAGTCCAAACCCTTCAGCAGTAAGCTCAAGCGTGACTGCAAGCATTAGTCAGGCAATCCCTGCAGGAACTACAATGAACATAAGGACAAATTCCTGCGCCGGCCCAGTTACATGCTCATTTTCAGGACCTTCAATATCCTGCGCATTTACATCGCCTGCTTCACAGGGAACATTCACTTATTTTGCCTGTCTTGGGCAAAATATGGTTGCTGCTTTCCTTACGACTAATGCAGTCGGAGCAACAGGACACTGCAGCGAAGATTGGGGTCATTTTGATGGAGACGAAATAACTCCTGCAACATATCTGCACTCTGGCTCTGGAAACAGTTGGAATTCAGAAGATTGCACAACTAAGCTTACAACAGACACTGACAATTCAACAAAGGCTTATAACAACAGCGGTGTTGTAACTGACTATACTTTATGCGGCGGCATGTCCGGATTTGGCAATTGCTTGTCTAACCAATACACGGACAGCTGCAGCGGAACTACTTTGACAGAATATGGCGCTAATGGGGCAGATCATACTATCACTAATTTTGACTGCAGGAATTATAATTATTCCTCTTGTATATCCAACAGGTGGACTAACAAGAAATTTGGCTGCTCATCTGGAGCATGCAGCGACGCTGCTGTAGCAGACACAATGACTGGAAATGATACTGATAATGACTTGGTTGACAGCCAATGCGAAGACACAACCTGCGATAATGCGAATGGGGTTTGTAATATAGCAGTTGCCGGAAAGTGCACTGTAAAAACTGCAAGCGAAACAGTTTGCAATGATGGTCTTGACAATGACTGCGATGGAAGAAAAGACTGCGCCGATATGGACTGCCTAAATATAAATGGGTGCTTACCCTGCAATACCGTAGCAGACTGCCCTCAAAGCTCTTGCGTTCAGGAAGCCTGCACTAATAATGTATGCAACCTTACAAACAGGCTCGCATGCTCTACTACTGAATGCGCAGCAGGACAATACTGCGATGTTACAGGCGGAAACTGTGTTGATCCTGATACTTCAAGGCTGGCCTGCATGAACTGCGTGAATGACACTACAAGAGGAACCTGGAACTGGACTTCGGGAGTTTTTCAGGACGGCGGATTAATGTACTCCAACAATTCAAATGTTTTTCTTAGTCTTTTCAATACTGATTCCGGAGGATGCTCTGCAAACTCAGGCGGAACCTGTTTTAACACAACAATAAATGAGTCAAGCCACAGCAGGCCTCTTGCAACAGGAAACTGCTGCGGCGATGACCCTAACGAATACTTCAAGTTTGACTATTATGGGGGAGAATGCGTAAGCAGTGTAAACGACTGCGTCTGGTCAACTGGAGATGCTCAAACTTCAAACTCAGGAAACAGACAGTGGTGGTGCTACCATGGAAACTGGAGCGAATGTAACGGTCCTTCAACCATAGGCAAGAGGCACGGCTCGGCTTACTGTGTCGGAACCGGCTCTGAATGGGTTTTAGACCCTGACCCTGAAAACACTTACTCAGACACTGCGTGTGTCGACGGCCTTGACAATGACGCTGATGGCCTCATAGACTGTGCTGATCCTGACTGCGGCGGATGGATTTCAGGAGATGTTAAAGACCGCGCAACTTCAATCCCTATACAATTTGCCACAGTTGAGGTAAAATCAGGCGGGACTACAATGGGCTCTGACCAGACTGACAGCGCTGGAGTATATAATGTTACAGGATTGGGCTGCGGCACCTATACTGTTGTTGGCTCACATCCAGATTATGCTCCCGAAATCAAGCAGAACATAGGCGTCTTACCTGCGCTCGGTACGATTGCCTTTTTCCGTTTGGCATCGCAAGCGTCATGCGAAGCTGACTGCACAACAAGTTCAGATAATATTGTCCACTCGGTCTGTGATGGAATAAGCGGCTGCAGTTTCTGCGATGCGCAGTCAAAAGCGGTCTGCGACAATTCCCAGCCAGGATGGCTAAGGGATTACAATTCAACACATTATGTAGTCTGCGCTAAAGGATGCCCGCAGCCAAAAGTAGAAGTCAAGGCAAACATTGCGTGTGGCAAGGACAACCTTGTCAAGGTTACAAGCATTGCAATGTACAACGGCGTTCCTGTGAAGCTGATTGTGGCAACCTGCGGATGAAAACATTTTTATTCTTTCTTGTATTTTGAACCTAAGTAATGACGAAAGTTATAAATACTAGAAATGCAAATTAGATTCATATGACTCAAACAGTTTCAATAAAACAAGTATATGAAAAATTGAAAGAGATAGAGAGTAAAATGGTCTCCGAACAAAAGCTTTCTGATTATTTGGAAACATTCGAAGTGTTGTCTAACCCAGAAACCATGAAATCGATAAGGGCGAGTAGAGAAGATATAAAAAACGGAAAAGTCAGGAAGATTAATAGTGTTAAAGATATGCTAGATGAATTGTAAAAATGGCTTATTGGGAAGTAATAAGAACTGATACCTTTCTAAGAGATTTGAAGAAACTAAGAAAAATTAATGAGCTTTTAGTGGAATTGGATAAGAAAATTTTGAAACTAAAAGGAGAGCCTATAAGCGTCGGAAAAGAGCTCCATGGCGAACTACACCTGTCAAGATCTACAAGACTTTATAAAAAGTATAGGTTGATATTCCAAATAAACAATACTGAGAGGAAAGTATACTTGGAAGCGATAGACCACCGCAAAGATATTTATTGAAAGATTTATATACTAGAAGTGGTAGAGGCAGATGGGGTATAAGAACTTGGCCTGGTCCGGTTCTGGTAAAAAATGTCTTACAAAAACAACAAAATCTGGGGGATAGTCGCACTCGCTCTTGTATTTGCACTTATTTTTTCAACAGTAGCTGAAGCGGTTGTCCTAAGAAGCTCAAGAATAGACTCATTGAAATCTCCAACTAAGTCCTCATCAGTTTCGTCGCTTAAGATTTCAAAAACAACCTTGACTTCAGTTGTCCAAAGCAGCACAAACAAAATCAAGAAAAGCAGCAGGATTCAGTCCTTAAGCTCAGTCTCATCAACTTCATCTTCTAATTTTAAGGCATCAAAAACTTCAAAACTGAAAAAAGCTTCTGGATCATCTAGCTCTTCTTCAAGTAGCTCTTCAAGTTCATCTAGCTCTTCTTCCAGTTCTAGGGGAAGAGACACTGTTACAATGACGTCTGCAAAATATAATGAGCTAAGCCAAAGAATGCAAAGTGGGGAAAAGAGAATTATTGTTGAGAATCCTTCAAGTTCCCAAATAACTGATTTGATTCAGAATAAAAATTGCTTACAGGTTCATGGATTTAACAGTTGGGCATCTTTTTCATGCGAAGAAAGCGTTGCTGAATCTATGGTTTCACAAGGAAGCGCAGAGGAAGCTAAAGTTTATCACTTACTTGATGCAAGTTCAAATATTCAAATTCACGCCAATGATGTTCACACTCAAGGTTATTATGGTGAAGGTGTGACTGTTGCTGTATTGGACAGTGGAATTGATACCGATAATATAGAGCTTACAGGTAATATTGCAGGAGGACAGGGATTTGGATTTTCTGGATATGAAGATGATAATGGACATGGAACTGCAGTAGCTTCATTAATTGCAGCCAGAGGCGTTAACCCGGATGTAATGGGAGTTGCACCAAATGCAAAAATATGGGCTGCTAAAGTTTGTGGTAGCAATAATAGATGTAGTATTGATGATATAAATGCAGCCTTAAATTATATAAGAAACAATCAAGTTGCTGACGTAGTAAGTATGAGTATAGGGTTTGATAGTTTTATTACTCAGGAAAATTGTGATAGTTTAGGAATATCTCAAACTATCAATGATTTAGTAGGTTCTGGAATAAGTGTTGTTGTGGGATCTGGTAATAATGAGGGGCCTAATATGGAAGGTATGAGTGATTTAGCGTGTGCTTCTGGCGCAATTGCAGTTGGTGCCGTTAACTCGAATAATGCAAGAGCTTCATTTTCAAAATATGGTCCAGCTTTAGATCTGATGGCTCCAGGAGTTGGCCTTAGTGTAATGTTCCCAGGAGGAATTGGAACCTGCACTGGTACAAGCTGTTCCACGCCCCAAGTCGCTGGCGTAATCGCACTCTTGCTTGAAGCAAAGCCTTCATTAACAGACTCACAGATAAAAAACGCATTATATTCAACTGCAACTGACTTGGGACCGCAAGGAAAAGACAACGAATACGGACATGGATTAGTCAATGCAATGGCTGCTCTAGACAGCGTAATGAACACTCCTCAGTCAGTTGAAATAACAGCATCAGACGTAAGCGATGGAGAAGCTAACCTTAACTACAATTCAGATATCCAGATAAGAGGCGGAGCTTCACCATACAAAGTAAAAATCCTGCAGGGATCATTACCTTCAGGCTTAAGCATAAGCGATAACGGAATAATCTCAGGAATGCCTACAAGTTCAGGCCAATTCACATTCACAGTTGAAGTGAAGGACAATGCTAATGTAATAGCTACAAAGCAATTTACAATGCAGGTTTACAGCCAGCCTTCAATATTGACTGATTCATTTTCAGCAGGAAAATACGGAAGAGAATACTCAGCGCAGCTTGAGGCAACAGGCGGATTAAATCCATACTCCTGGTCAGTTTCATCCGGAAGCCTTCATTCGGGATTAAGCCTTGATTCTTTGACAGGAGTGATAAGCGGAACACCTGGAGAATGCGGCAAGAAAAAATTCAAAATCACAGTTTCTGACATGATGGGCGGACAAAGCACTACAAGCTATAAGCTAAAAGTCAAGAGCTGCCCTCCTTTTGCTGCCTTGACATATGAAGCTGATGAGGAACAGGAAGACATCGCAGATTATTACAGCGACCCAGTAGGCGAAGATTCATTTCCCCCTTCGGGAGATTTAACCAATCCTTTGACGCAGTAAAGTTTTTCATTCTGGTTTTTTTCTTTAGAACACTGGGTTCATTAGTGGCCAGTTATTACATGCAATATTCCGAGGCGAAATTTAGTGCTAATCAAATTTCGCCGGGTGTAACTGTGGTCGCTCCAGGTGACAGATTGAAAGAAAGGAGCTAAATCTGGCCTTGAATCTGTTACTCTTATCTAATCAGTCCTGCTTAAGAAATCATTAGAATCTTCACTTTCAGCGCCGTCAAGCACTTTCTCGCAGTCTCTGCAGACAAAAGGGTCGCTTAAAGCGTGCCTCATTATTATTTCCCCGCAGTGCATGCAGATGTATGTAGCCATTTTATGCAGCCTCTTCATAGCCTGTCATAAATGCCTCTTCGACTGGGCTTAACTCATCATCCTCAAGCAGGCCTTCCCTCACACCAAGGGAGTATACGGACATGTCGTCTTCATCAATTTCCTGCCTAAATCTCTTTTTCACCCTCATAGTTTCCACCCTTGGAGCTGTCTTGGAATTATATTATTTATAATTAATGTGTATAATTTATATAAAGTTTAAAGAAATGGTATTTTTTATAAAGAATTAAGCTGCATCAATCGTTATCTTCCCGTATTATCGGGCTTAATCCCTTCCACTGCTTTTCAGTCATCTTGTATCTTTCAATAGTTCCAATGTCAAACCACTGGCCTGAAAATGGGAACCCTCTGAGCATTCCCTGTTCGGCAAGCTTTGGGAACACATCTTTTTCAAGCATTGAAAATCCTTTTGGAATCATGTCAATAATTTCCGGCTCAAGGATGTAAAATCCTGCATTAATCAGGTTTGAAGGCGGGTTTTTTGGCTTTTCTACAAACTCAATTATCCTTGAGCCGTCAAGCCTTGCAACGCCATAATTCGACGGCTCGTCAACTGTTGTAAGGGCAATTGTCCCAAGAGCGCCTTTTCTTTTATGAAGCCTGAACATCCTTGCGATATTAACGTCTTTAAGCTCGTCCCCGTTTGAAACTATGAAACTTTCATTCAGGTATTTTTTTGCAAGCCTAAGAGGGCCTGCTGTTCCAAGCGGTTCATCTTCCTCGATATAGGTTACATTCATTCCAAAGCGGCTTCCGTCGCCAAAATGATCGATTATCTTTTCCTTTAAATAGCCAACGCACAGTATTACGTCGCGTATTCCGTACTTTTTCAATAAATCAAAAATATGCTCGGTGATTGGCTTTCCATGGACCGGCAGCAGAGCTTTTGGAGTGCTTGTTGTAAGCGGCCTTAGCCTTGTCCCAAGGCCGCCGACCAATAAAACAGCCTTGCTCGGAATATTTGTTCCAAGGGCTTCAGAAAGCAATAGTTCAATCTCCTGCGAGCGGTTTTTTATGTCAGTTCCGTCAATTCTCTTGTCAATCTGCTTTATCAGATTGGCATCCAAAGTGATTGTTACCCTTTCCTTCATTGGTAAAAGAACGTGCATACCATTTATAAAGATTTCTATTTTTGTATGATGAAGTATGACAAGCAAAAGCTTTATATATCCACCCAATTAACCAAAACTTGATAATTATGGACAGGAATTTGGCGCTGGAATTTGTAAGGGCAACGGAAGCTGCGGCAATAAATTCTGCTTTCTGGGTTGGAAAGGGAAATGAAAAGTCAGCAGACCACGCAGCAGTTGAAGCAATGAGAAAAGGCTTTTCTGCGATTGAAATGGACGGCACCATAGTGATAGGCGAAGGAGAAAGAGATGAGGCTCCAATGCTTTATATCGGCGAAAAAGTCGGCTCCGGAAAAGGAATGAAGGTTGACATTGCAGTTGACCCTCTTGAAGGCACAACAATCACGGCAAGGGGCGATCCAAACGCAATGGCTGTAATGGCTGCTGCTCCAAAAGGCTGCCTTTTGAATGCTCCTGACACTTACATGGACAAGATTGCTGTAGGGCCAAAATGCGTCGGA
>DATDOM010000084.1:0-61586 GCA_035293285.1 Candidatus Nanoarchaeia archaeon
GACATTGACAATGATGCAAAAGCAGACAGGGCTATAAAAGTAATTGATTCGCTTGACAACCCCCACGGAATTGCATTTCTTGGTGACACAATTTATGTTGCAAATGAAAAAAGCGTGATAAGCGCAAAAATGAATCCGGACCTGACTGCAGACCGGTCTTCAGTGAGAAAACTATTTGACCTGCCAGGCGGAGGGGGACACTGGACAAGGACGATACGAATCTATAATGGCAGCATTTATGTGAGTGTCGGCTCAAGCTGCAATGTATGTGTTGAAGAAAACCCGCAAAGAGCTTCAATCCTGAAATGCTCGCTTGAAGGAAAATGCGAGGTATTTGCAGGCGGCACAAGAAACGCCGTAGGATTTGTATTCGGCAAAAACGGCACGCTGTATGCTACAGAGAATTCAAGAGACCTTCTTGGTGATGACCTGCCTCCTGATGAAATCAACATAATCAAAAAGGGAAAAGATTATGGGTGGCCTTACTGCTACGGAAAGAACATTGAAGACCCGGAATACGGGGACGGAAAATGCACTTCAAGGGAACCTTCATTCATTGATTTGCAGGCCCATTCAGCTCCGCTTGGGATTGCAATAAATTACGGCGATGATTTTCACGAAGAATACAAGGGAAAAATGTTTGTTGCATATCACGGCTCGTGGAATCGCGAAATACCTACCGGCTATAAGATTGTCTCAATTGACATAAAGACAAAAGAGGTTTCGGACTTCTCAATTGGATGGCTCACCAAAGACAATAAAGTTTTAGGGCGGCCTGTTGATGTAATATTTGACAAAAACGGGATGATGTACGTGTCTGATGACAATGCAGGAATGATTTACAAGATTTTTTATGAGAACTGACTTTATAACCTATTTGTTCATTATGTAAATGATGCTTTCAATCATGGCGCCATACATGCTGTCGCAGTACCCGTGGTTGCAGCTTGAATCATTGATGAGCGCAAATTTCTTTGGCTGCTGTGCATTTTGATACGTTGTTATTGCATTTTGCAATGGCACGCTTTTGTCGTAATAGTTCTGTATCATCACAATCTTTCTTGGTGATATGCTTGAAACATAATGGTCCGGGTCAATTGATTTGAAGAAAATTTCTTTTTTCGTGTCGTTTAATTTCCCGACATTAAATCCTGCAGTGCTTATCGCGAGCGCCCCCCTTACATTTTTGTCAATGGCTGAAGCAATTATTGCAGTCCTTCCCCCAAAGCTCTCTCCTGCTATCATAACTCTTCTTGAATCAACAAACGGCGCGCCTTTTAGCAGGTCAAATGCCCTTAGTGCGTCAAAAACAACCAGGTGCTGGTATGGCTCTTTGCCTTCCAAAAACATTTTATAATCCTGCTCGAATGTGTTTATTGGCGATTTTGTTTCGCCAATACCCCTGTGGTCTATTGTAAGCACTGCGATTCCAAGCTCCGCAATTTGCTCTGCAAGCGGCAGCTCGCTTTCCTTTGGCACTCCGGCACCTGGCAGCAGGACAACTCCCGGCAAAAGGTTTGTGGCATTTTTTGGCAATAGCAATAATCCATATACATCCGTGCCGGCGCTTTCAAAAACTACCTTGCTTATCAAGAGCCTGTCAGTTTCCTTGTAATCTTCCCTGAGAAACTTAACTTCTCCCCGGTCCTCAGGATAAGCCAGGAAACCGTCAGAATCATAGGACCATAATGGATTTACAAGCGCTGAAACATTTTTATTTTCTTCAGGAGGATTAGGCGCCTGTTTTTTTGAATAGTTATTGTAGTAATAAAAACCACTTAAAACTACCAATGCCAGGACAATGACTGCCCAAAAAATGCTTCTTTTCTTTATTTTCATATTGCCTTGAGGATATTGTTTAGGTTTTGGATACTTATTGAGCGTTTATAAATTTTTGCCAATGATATAATCCTGCTTTTGTCAATTGCAATATTTTTTCCACTTAATATTTTTTCCACGTTTCCGGATGTAATGAACTGGCAGAACTGCGTCACATTTTTTGGGTTTTCTGAACTCCGGCAGCGCTCAAAATCTATCATTTTCGGCGCAAGCGTTTTTCCTTTTTTAACTACAATTATATGCTTTACAGGATGGTGCATTTCTTCCTTGTCTATTTTTAATTTGTCCATTTTAAAGCACTGCCCGAGCGACTTTTTAAGAACATCCCTGATTTCATTTTTTTCATTATTTTTGAGAAATTCAATAATCGGAACACCATCAATGTAATTGTAAACAAAATAATCTTCTGAACCAAAAACCAGATTTGGCCCGATGCCGTGCCTGCTTAGGACCTTAATCCATTTAGATTCGTTTGCAATCCTGTTAAATGCAGTGCTCTTTGGATTTTTTGCCTTGATTACAACTTTCTTTTTATTCAATATTCCTGTATATACAAAACCCCTGTGGCCTTTTGCGAGGTACTTTACATTTTTTATCCCCTTTGCTTCAAGAGTTTTCAAAAGACCACTTTTGAAAAGCCTGTAAACGTGCAAATCCTCAAAGAAAATGCGCATTCTTTCAAGCTCTTCAAAATCAAAAAGGATGCTTTTTACAAGCTCTTCCACCTTTTCTTTTTTTGTAAATGACGAGAAAACAATCAAAGCCAGCCCTTCCGGATTAAGATGGCCGCTTAAGCCACTGAGAAATTCCTCAATTACCTCATATCCTTTTTTTCCGCCTTCAAGCGCCAAGTCCCGGACTTTTAGCTCCTGCGGAAGATACGGCGGATTGAAAATTATTGCGTCAAACTTTCCTTTTATATTTTCAAACAGGTCTGACTGCAAAAATTTTATTTTCCTGTGCTTTATGTTTTTTTTGCAGTATTCGATGACTTCTTTTTGCACATCAGCTGCAATGACAGACTTAACTTTGCTGCTTTGCGCTGCTGAAATTGCCTGAATCCCCGAGCCTGTTCCCATATCAAGCACTTTTCCAAAGGCAAATTTCCTGACGTGCTTTTCAAGCATTGTCGAGTCTTCCTGGGGGTCGTATACTGACTTGCAGTTTGGCATATTGGATTTGAAGGCTTTGATGATTAATATCTTTTGTTATTTTTGTAATATTTTTGACAAACAGTTTTTTAGATTAATTAGCTATGTACCACCAATATATATCAAACACACGATAAATAGACTAGGCCTCGCCATTTCGCTCGGCATATATTGTTCATCAAATTCGCACATTCGCCCCATTTGGGCGAAAATTCGCATACTGTGGTTACAGAACATTCTTTTTGTTACTATCATAAAATAGCAAAATTTATATACTCGGAATAGATTTCACTAGCAGGGTGGTTAACATCAATTACAGAAACATTTTGATTTTTTTAGTCGTTATGGTTTTTCTTGTCAATGTAGCGCACGCTGCAACAAACACAAAACTGATAATTACAGATGTTGATGTAAACGTGGGCGGAAAAAGCTCAAAAAACCTTAATGACGGCGACCTGATAAGGCAGGATGCGGAGCCTGAAGACTCACTTGACTTCAAGGTAAATGTAATGAACAATTTTTCTGATAATGAGGATTTTGACATTGATGACATTACGGTTACAGTCACAATAGACGGAATTGATGATGGGGATGACCTGGAAGAGGAGTCAACAGAGTTCGACTTAAACCAGGGAAATGACAAAAGCGTTTCTGTAAGATTTGATCTTCCACTCGAAGTTGAGGAAGACTCTTATGACGTCCATATTGTTGCTGACGGAAACGGCGAGGACGGAAACGACTATGGTGCAGACATCACTTTAAGGCTGGATGTGAACAAGAAAACACACCAGATCAAAATCACAAGATTCACACTAAGGCCTGAGCAGGTATCCTGCAAAAGAAACAATCTGCAGCTTGACCTGGCTTTTGCAAACATAGGCGGTGATGACGAGAATGATGTTGTAGTAAGGATTACCAATGATGACCTTGGAATTGATTTTGAGGACACAATTGACGAACTGACAGCAGACCCATTTGACGATGACAGCAAATTTTCCGAGAACTTCAATTTTGACGTTGCTGATGATTTGGAAGAGGGAACATACCCTATTGAGCTTAATGTATTATACAATAATGATAACGAGCGTGAAACTGCAACTGCAAGTTTGCAAGTTTCTGACTGCGGCTCTGCGGCACCGACGCAAAACGGCAATCAGGACACAAGCCAGAATTCACAGAATAACGTTGATGTAACAAATCAGCCAAGCGGCAATTCTAGAGGCACTCAGCCGCAGACAAACGCAAACAACAATCCGCCTCAATATGATTACACTGTTCCTGACGGTACTGTGGTTTCAGAGGAAGGCGTAGTGCAGAACGGGGCCTTGGTTGTAGGAATTATTATTGCAGAAGTTGTTATTGTAATAGTCGGAATTGCGCTTTTGATAATCCTGCTCAGGAAAAAGCAGTAATAACCTCATATATAATTACTTTAAAGTAGTTATAATGGAAACCTTTAAATAATAAACAAATATTCCAGAAGATGAAAATGCAGCAGGAAAAAAAATTTTTAATGGAGCTAAAACAGCATTTTAGGCTCAATATTTATGAAGTAAAAATATGGACTGCACTTCTAAGCAGGGGAATTGCATCCGCAGGCGAACTTGCCGACATTTCAGGCGTTCCGAGAAGCAGGTGCTATGATGTTCTTGAAACCCTTGAGAAGAAGGGATTTATCATAATGAAAATCGGGAAGCCGATTAAATATCTTGCAGTGCAGCCGCAGGTGATTCTTGAGAGGGTCAAGCACAACATCAAAAGCGAGGCTGACGAGATTGCATCTCAGATTGAAAATATCAAGGAGACAGAAGAATTCAAGGAGCTTGAGCTTTTGCATACGACAGGAGTCCAGCATGTTGACATTGATTCGATTTCAAAATCCATTGTAGGAAGGACTGCAATCAACAGGTTCATCAAGGATATGGTTTTAAGCGCAGGGCAAAAAGTCGATTTTGTTTGCGCGCCTCAGAACACAGAAAGATGCGTCAAGCTTCTAAAAAACCTGCTTCCTAATCTTTCAAAGAAAGGGATAAACTCAAGAATTTTCTGCCAGTTTGACAATTCAATATCAAGGAAGCTTCAGAACTCTGAAGTAATTGACTACAATTCAAACACCACTTTTGTAAGCATAGACAACAAGGAAATGATTTTCTTGGTCTCAAATGAGAGCGCTGCTCCTGATTACGAAGTTGCAATCTGGATTAAAAGTCCTTTTTTTGTCAATGCGGTAAATATTCTTTTTGCATCAGGAAATTCAAGATAAACTAATTTTAGATTTTTTAATAATTCTTTTAAAGTTTTATTAGCCTAGAATAATCTAAAATTTTGCTAGGCTGCCGTCAATCTGCGAGCACCTTTGAGAAGTTGGTTTATGGAAAAAGAGGATTGCAAAGTGAATTTTTCCCTTAAAAGAACAACAAAAAAGTGCGAGCCGATGGCAGCCTAAAGCAGTTACTTTAATTTGAATCCTCTGATAAATTATATAGACTAAGGCTTAATAGTTACGCCTCGCCATTTCGCTCGGCATTTATTTATCACAAAATCTGCATATTCGCCAGCATTACGGGCGAAAATTGCTGTTAAACAATCTTAACTAAATCAAAAAACCTATTCTGCTTTTGATTCAGAATTGCTTTCAGCCTTTGGATTATTTGATTGCTCCGAAGATTCTGATTTTTCTCCATGCCTGTCTGAATCTTCTTCTCTCGATTCCATTTCACGGCTTTCATAGTTTTCTTTGGTAGGACCTTTTGAGTACATCTCCGATTTGCCGGTTTTTGAGCTTTTATAACTTCTTGATGATCTTGAAGAATGACTTCTTTGGCTCTTGGCTTCTGATTTTGAATTGGAGTCATTTACAATGCTTTCAAGATTTTCAGAATCAGAATTATCTTTGCCTTTATTTTTCGAATACCCTCTGTATTTTTTGTTAAATGCCCGAAATGTGTAATTGGAACGGCTTTCAACATAATCATGAAGATCTTTTCCATTCAGCCCAAGCGCCTTTCCTTCTGCCTTGTAAGTTTGCTCAATTTTTTCAAGAATGCTGATTTCTTTGCTTGGCCTTGACTGAATTTTTTTGTAGGAATGGTTGGATGAGTAGGTTTTTTCATAATCACCTGCAATTTCTGCAAGCACACGATAAATATTTTCAAGCTTTTCTCCCTTGTGCCTTTGAGCCATTTTTGAATAGAACTCCATTTGCAATGCTCCCTGATATGCTTCAGAAAGCCTGTCGCCTTCAATTCCCAAAACGTGGGCAAACTCGTGAAAATAAATTGCACGTTTTTGTGCCTCGACTGCCTCCTTTCCTTCAAGGCCATAAGCAGAGCCCCAGTTTTTTACTATCTCTACAAATTCCTTGTTTCTTGCCAAAAAGCCGTGGTCAGGGTAATATGCTGCAACAAAGCTTGCATCCTGCACTCCAAGTGCAGTTATTCCCGGCCTCTGAGTTGACTTTGCGTCAATTCCTTTTTCTGAAAGAAAATCTATCCATTCTTCAAGCTCTGCTCTCATTTTTGGGTTGCTTAACATCTGCATCATGTCACCATAATGATTGCTGCGCTTTGAAACATAATATCCAACATTGTTAATTCCGACTGCATTTAATATTTCGTGCCCGACATATGTTTTTGTTGGAGTGTCCTGTCTATTTGGATAAAACTGCCTTAACTGGTGGCCTTCTATAAATCCCATATTTGGATGACTTGGAATTACGTTATAGTTTATTGGCTTAATATCAGTTCCTGCAGCTTTCCAGCCGTCGTGCCCAAACACATCATCAATTTGTGCTGAAAACCTTCCGTTTACATTATAATCTTTAATTGGAGAATACCATACATTGTTTGCAGACCTTTCAACTACGTATGAATCAAAAATCAAAGGTCCCCTGTCCTGAGCCTGCCCAAATGAAGTCACTGTCAATGGAAGTGACTGCATTGATTTTATTTCAGAAGCATCAATTTTTAACTGGCTAGAGCGGCCTCTACCTCCAGGGTGCCCACTATAATATATTCCTCCTATCTTATTTTCTTTCATATTATCAATGATTTATTTTAGCGTGAAATCTAAATGCAGTTTGCCAACTATTTTACGATCACCTTTTTGAAACCACCCTGATTTTTATAGAGTAACAGCTGAGAGAAAATTAAAATTAATAAAAAAAGAAAGAAATTATTTAGTGGGCACCACTATATTGAGGTGTCATTTGACCAGACATATAATCCTTCAAGCCTTTTATATACTCACTTAGCCTTCCTCTTGACATTGCTGCCTGAGCTTTTGAAAGCATGTCATTTAAAGCAGGACCCACAGCCCTCAAGACACCCTCTTGGTCCTTTGCACTTTTTATATCTTTCACTGAGTCAAAATTTCCACTGGCATTAGCCAAGACTTCTGAATCGTGTGCTCCTGTTTTTACTGCAGACCTTAAGATGCCATTTTGCAATCTTCCTGAAGCATAAGATGATGCATTTTGAGTATACAACCCAAAAATCTGGTTAATAGCCGCCTCAGAAAACTTCCCATCTTCGATTGCACCCTCTGTCTTAAATATATCTCCGATCTCTCTGTCAGTAGGTGTAGTCTGTAATGGGTCAGTTTGATTTTTTGCTGCATAAGTTTTTCCATGGTCTGAAATATACCTCACTATTGCGGTTACATCTGGATGACCATCCTTATCTGCAGCCACATGGTACTCTCTTAATTCCTTTCTAAATTGATCAGGAGTCATAAAACTTCTGCTTATATCACTAATTAGCATTTCCAGCGGACCTGGAGTTGCGTGACTTTCTGAACCTGTTGTTTGTGCTGTTGTCATTTTTAATCCACCCCTTTGGTATTGTTTTGTTCTTTTTATAGTTATTGTTGATTTTTATGTTATTGTGATTTGTTACTACTATACCATAGTATCACTTGTATTTAAGCTTTTCGCTTCTGGAGTATCTATTTCTTAATCCAGGAAATTGGAGGTGTGATGGGCTGATGAGACCCACCCCACTAATATTCAAAAAGCTACTACTATTAAGTAATAAACTTATATTTAAATCTTTTGTTTTTGAGAATGGGTAGTATTTATTTACTATATTGAAAATAATAATCCTTTTGCTGAAATTATGATTCCCTTAGCTCTATAAAACTTTAATTGTGTTTTTACTTCAATCGGCCGTTTGACGGCCATGGTTACACTCGGCAAAATTTTTCCTGCCAATAAAATTTTGCCTTGGAATATTGCAATGTTAAGGCTAGAAAATACGAGGGGAACTTGGTAATTCATGAACTAAAGTGACAACAAAGCTTTATAAATGAACTATAATTAGCATAATTGGTTATAATGCCAAAAAAAGAAAAGAAGCAATATAACGAAACCAAGAAGCAGGAGCCTCAAGAGTCTGGCGAGAAGCCAACAACATCTGCCGAGGCAGAAGCTATTTCTAAACTGCCTGCCGACATTCAGGAAAAACTGAAATTAATACGCGAAAAGCTTGAGAAATTTCAAAAAAAAGTCATTGATAAATTTGACAAATACATTTCAGGCATTGCACTTTTGCCGCCTCCAAGGCCTGAAACTCAGCAGCCTGTAATTGCGAACGAAGGAGTAAGTTCCCAAATACCCCTGCAAAACCCTGACTTAGGCCAGTCACTACAAACTCTCCCGCCAGTTATTGAGAACAAAGACCAGATTCACGTTCTTGTCTTGGTTGATGACTCTGACAGCAAGACAATGTCAAAGCAGGAACTAAAGGACAAGCTTACTGCGATAATCATCCAGATTGGCAAGGAAGTTGACCCAAATATCGTTCCTCAAACTTTGATTCTTTCCGAGCTTTGGCAGAATGTTTATGACGGAAAGCACGAGATGCTCCAGATGATTGCAATGTCTGCGCCGATTTTTGATGTAGGCATGCTTCAGGCGATAAAGATAGCCGAAGTTCACAAGACCATGGTTTTAAAGAAATTTGAAAAATACATTGTCTCTTATGTTTTGGCAGGCTCTCTTGTCCAGGGACGGGCAACGCAGACGAGCGACATTGACGTCTGGATTGTAATTGATGACACTGATGTCAAGAAAATGACGAGAGCCGAGCTTAAAGACAAGCTCCGGGCAATAATAATCGGGATGGGGATTGAGGCAGGCGAATTGACCGGAGTTAAAAACAAGCTAAATATCCAGGTCTATATTTTGACTGATTTCTGGGATTCGTTAAAGGAAGCAAATCCCGTGATATTCACGCTTTTAAGGGACGGAGTTCCATTTTTTGACAGGGGAATCTTCATGCCCTGGAAGCACCTGCTAAAGATGGGCAAAATCAAGCCAAGCGCAGAAGCAATAGATATGTTCATGGGCTCTGGGGAGCAGATGCTGAGAAGAGTCCAGCTAAAATTGAATGAAATCGGGATGGAAGACACTTATTATGCAATCCTTACTCCAAGCCAGGCAGCTCTCATGCTTTACGGAGTCGCGCCTCCTTCGCCGAAAGAAACTGGGCAGCTGATGCGAGAAATATTTGTAAAGAAAGAAAAGCTGCTTGAAGAAAAATATGTGCAGATTCTTGAAAGAAATGTTCAGATAAGAAAGGCAATTGAGCATGGAGAGAAAAAAGAGCTTAGCGGACGAGAGCTTGAAGAGCTTTTGACTGACGGCGACAAATACCTAAAAAGAATAAAACGCCTTTTTTCGCAGATTGAAAAAATAAAGGAAGAAAAGGAAATGCTTAATCTCTATGACACGATTACCACAGTCTTGAGGGATGTTTTAAAACTTGAAGGAGTCGAAAAAATAAAGGAAAACGAGATTCTTAAAATCACTGAAGACAAACTGGTAACTGAAGGAAAGCTTCCTTCAAAATTCTTTCGAACATTAAAAGACCTTTTCAAGTCAAAAAAAGATTATGACGAGAACAAGCTTTCGAAAGTTGAAATAGAAAAAATGCATATGGAAGCGGGGCCTGTTATCAAATTCTTAGTTGAGCACATGCAAAGAAAACGAGGGAGAGACATAGAGAGAATGAAAATCAGAATCAAATACGGCAATAAATTTGGAGAAGTAATGCTTTTTGGAGACTATGCCTTTATTATTCCTGATATCGAAGGGCAGGACAAGGAAATAAACAGGGCAAAAATAAATGGGAACGGGTCGCTTGGACAAATGGAAAAAAGCAGCTTTGAGGAGCTTGAAAAATCAATTGCATCGCTTGAAGTGCTTTCGAGGGTATCAATCAAAAACCAGATTTTTGACGACCTAAAATTAATATTCGGCAACGATATGGAAATATTCATGAACTGATTTTTTCTATAGAAACATTAATAAACTTTGAAATCAGGAAATCCCCTGGTGGTTGAAATGAAAACAGGATACAGTGTGCACGAGTGCATGACGACAAAACCAATTTCTGTTTCTGATTCTGATACTCTGGAAGACTGCGCAAAAGTAATGAGCAAAAACCACGTTGGCGCCCTTGTAGTCAAAAAAGGGGTCGAATCGCATGGCATAATTACCGAGCAGGACATAGTCAGAAAGGTTGTGGCAAAGGGCATAAACCCTGTTGGAAAAAAAGTCAGGGACTTCATGGAAAAAAAACTGATTACAATCAAGCCGACTGAAGACATCTATAATGCATTAATCAAGATGAGGGATTCAAATGTGAGGCACCTTCCGGTTGTTGAAAACGGGAAGATGATTGGCCTATTGACGCTTAAGGACATCCTGAAAATTGAGCCAAGCCTTTTTGACCTGCTTGTGGAGAAATTTGAAGTAAGGGAAACCTCAAGAAAGCCTATCGGAAGATTTATTCCGAACGAGGCAATATGCCAAAGCTGCGGCGCTTATGTCGAAAACGCAAGGAAAGTTAAAAGTATGCTCCTCTGCGAAAGGTGCGCAAAGGAACAGAAAGTATAAATAATTCTTATGTACTTTTTTTTGATATGCCAAAAATAAAAATTGCGCCATCGATTTTATCCGCTGATTTTTCAAAAATCAATGACGAGATAAAACAGGTGGAAAAATATTCTGACTTAATCCACGTTGACATTATGGACGGGATTTTTGTGCCTCCGGCGACTGTTGATTCTCATTTTGTCAAAACAATAAAAACAAAAGTGCCGCTTGATGTCCACCTTATGGTGCATGAGCCAAGCGATGAGTACCTTAAGGGATTTATTGATGCAGGAGCTTATTCAATCACAATCCACCAGGAGGCGTGCCGGGACCCGATGCACCAGATTAATTTCCTGAAAAAACACAAAATTAAATCCTGCATCTCAATCAAGCCTAATTCACCTCTTGACAAAATTAAAAAATATCTTGATTATGTTGATATGGTTTTGATAATGACTGTAGAGCCCGGCTGGGGCGGACAAAAATTCATGGAAAGCATGATGCCCAAGATTTCAGAACTCAGGAAGCTTTACCCGAATCTGGACATAGAAGTTGACGGTGGAATAAGCCCGCTGACTGCAAGGACAGCGCTTGACGCAGGCGCAAACGTTTTTGTTGCGGGAAGCGCAATATTCGGACAAAAAGACCGGGTGCTGGCTGTAAAAGAAATTTTGAAAACTTTGGGATGAATTTTATGGCAAGATTTATAAAATCCCGCTCCTAAAAAAATCAAATGACAAAAGATTTTGTAGTGACTCCATGGAATGTCAGCGGAAACATTGATTATGAAAAACTAATCAGGGATTTTGGTGTCAAATCCATTGATGATAGCCTGCTAAAACGAATTGAAAAACACACAGGAAATCTTCACCATTTTCTTACAAGAAAAATATTCTTTGCACATACTTATCTCGACACACTGTTAAATGACTTTGAAAAGAAAAATAAGTTTTATCTCTACACAGGACGAGCACCTTCTGGGCCGGTTCACCTTGGCCACATGACTCCTTGGATTTTCTGCAAATGGCTTCAGGACAAGTTTGGCGCAACTTTGCTTTTCCAGATTCCTGACGAGGAGAAATTTCTTTTTAACGATAACCTCACACTTGATGACACAAAAAAATGGGCTTATGAAAACATCCTTGACATAATTGCAACAGGCTTTGACCCGAAAAAAACAAAAATATTTTTGGACACTGAATATTCGGGAATGATGTACAAGCACGCGTGCAGGGTTGCAAAAAAAGTAACGTTTTCGACTGCAAAATCCACATTTGGATTTACAGACTCAAATAATCTTGGGCAGATATTTTACACCTGCATGCAGTCTGTTCCTGCATTCTTGCCAAGCATTCTTGAAAACAAACCTACAAACTGCCTAATTCCATGCGCCATAGACCAGCAGCCCCATTTTTTTATGACAAATGATGTTGCGCCAAAGCTCGGATATCCAAAGCCGTCTACAATCCTTTCTAGGTTTCTTCCAGGGCTTGGAGGCATACAACAGGAGGGGAAGATGTCATCATCAATTTTGAATACTTCAATTTTCATGACAGACAATCCAAAACAGGTCAGGACAAAAATAATGAAGTATGCATTTTCAGGAGGAAAAGACACGATTGACGAGCACAGGAAGCATGGTGGAAATCCTGAGGTTGATGTAGCCTATCAATATCTCACATTCTTCCTCGAGGACGATAAAAAACTAAAGCAGATTTATGATGATTACAAATCAGGAAAGCTTTTGTCCGGAGAACTTAAGCAGATTGCAGTTGACGTGATAAACCATGAACTTGAATCCCATCAGAAAAGAAGGGAAAAAGCAAAGCACGACATTGAAAAATTCATGTTAAGGGATTAGGATTCTTTTTTGAGAATTATTAAAAATTTATTTTTTATCTTCTGGTTGCCATCGGCTCGCACTATTTTGTTTTTCTTTTAAGGGAAAAATTCACTTTGAAATCCTCTTTTTCCATAAACTAATCCTTAAAAGGTGCTCGCAAATTGATGGCAACCCTTAAACTCAACTAAAAAATCCTTCCAGCTTTGTTTGCTCTTTTTTCTCAAGCAAATCTTCTTTTGTGTAACCCAAAACATTGAAAATTCTTTCTACCGACGGAATAACTTGATTATTAATATAATAGTCAGCGTCATACTCATTTCCTTTTACCTCTTCAGGCAGTTTTGAGCGGTTGCTTATTATTTCGTTGCCCTGAGTCACAATATATTTTATCATTGTCCCAGGCCCTATTGGGATTCCCTTGTTTTTCATTCTTTGTGCGACAACTACATGGGGGCCTTTGTTTGCGTAATCCAGAATTTCCTTTTGTAATTGCATGTGGATAATGACTTTTTCGACAGGTATTGTCCTGCTACGCAGCGACTTGATTGTTTCAAGAACATACTTCAATGCCTTTTTTTGGTCATGCTCAATCAAAATTATATTCAGCGTATTTTCCTGTACTTCTTTTGCAATAAGCGACCAGTTTCTCCTCACAGTTTCAAATCCCCTTATCTTCAGTGTGCCGTCTTCGCGTGCGAGTGCATATTTTTTCTTGGCGCCAAAAGCTCCAATTTTTGCAGAGACAAAAATCCCGCTTGGATAAAACCCCTCGTAATCAAGCTCCATTAATCCCGGAAGCTGCTTGTTAACTTCCTCTTTAAAACTAACTGCATCCTCTTTTGTCTTGTTTTCGAGTGAAAGAAAAATGCTGTCTGTGTCACTGTACAAAACCCTAAAGCCAGCCTTCTGCGCCTCTTCAATAACCTGCCGGATGTGGAATCTTCCCCATGCTGTCACGCTTTTTGCAGAATCCAAAGAATAACCCCTCGCACCAAAGAATCCAAGATACCCATAAAATGAATTTGCCATGAGCTTTAATGTATTTTGCCTGGCGTCGAGAAAAACAATATTTTCAGAATTTCCCAATCTTTTTTCTTCTTTAATAAGCTCTTTTATTTTTGTCCTTCTTGAAATCAGGTCTTCAATGAGGGTTGGAATCAGCCCCTTCTTTTTTTCACAAAACCAGAATCTTTCGTTTCCGTCTCCAGGAGTCAATTTTGCAGTGTTTTGGCAGCAGTCGCAGTTTATTGTGTCAGGCCCTATGTTATGCGAGCTTATTATTGTCGGATATAGGCTTCTAAAATCAAAGACAGCTATGCTCTTGAATACGCCCGGCGTCGGCTCAAAAACAAAGCCTCCTTCATAAGTCTGCATTCGCCGCGTTTGCACGTCACTGAATTCAGGCTTGTTTGGCATTATTTCATTAAAGTTAACTGCCTGCTTCATTATGTACCACTCCACAAGCTGCGAAAATCCCATCCTGTTGACATCAAAAATGGGAAGACCTACAATCTTTACCATCTCTATTATTGTGGGCATCATCTTGACTGCAAGGTTATATGTCAACCTGGCGTCATGAAGATTGTACTCGCAATATTTTTCAAGTTTTTGCGGTTCATTGTCCCAGATTTGAGGAAGCTCTGCAAGTGAGATTTCCTTTTTATTCTCATTTAACAATGCGCTTGCAACACTGTCAAGATCATAAGCCTGGACATCAACCTGCCCGCGCATCACTTTTTTTATGAACTTGAAAATGTCCAGATGGGTGATTCCGTTAATTGAAGCGGATGTTTCCTTTCCGCCCTTGATTCTTAAGTCTGAATTATCAAGGCCTAAGTCAAATTTTATTCCGTTTTTTGAAGCCCTTGTTTTTAGGTACGGCAGGTCAAAGCCGTCAGAGAAGTATCCTGTTATTATGTCAGGATTAAAATCTTCAATTGCTTTTTTGGCTTTTGAAATCAGTTCTTTTTCAGATTCTGCAAACTCCATATACTCAAGGCTTGTCTCAAATTTTTTCCAGCAAAAAACTTTTGCAAATCCCTCCCCGTAGAGCGCAATTGTAAGGACAGGATTTTTTTCCATGTCAATTGCCATTCCAAAAGGGCTGTAAGTTTCAATGTCTATCGCAAGGACTTTTGGATTTGTCAGTGTATCGGTACTTGATTGCCGGATATGCCCTGCTCTGAAAACATCAACTTTGAATTTGCTCTCTGTTTTTTCCAAAGATGATTCGTGCAGCATCATGGGCGTTATGTTTTTATCAATCAGGTATCTGCGAACGTATGGTATATCATATTCATATACTCCGTCGACAGAATCCCACCCTTTTATGACTTGGGCAACAGGAGGGACTGCTGCCGGAATGTTTGTAAAAACCTTGATTGCACTGACTTCCCTTCCCAAAAACTTCTTTTGAACCTGCTCAGTTCTTATTACAAAGAAAACTTCATTTTCCTCTTCAACTCTTATTTTAATTATTTTTTCGCTGATACTTGTTTCATTCTCTTTTGGTATGACATAGAAATAGGGCTCAAAATCTTCATCAGTTATACAAATTTGGTTTCCATCCCCTAAGCGGCAGAACAAGTGCACTACAGGCTTTTTGCCTATTATCTTGTATGTTGCGTCAAGCAGGAAGAACTTAAGTGTTTCTGGCATAATTTAAGGAAGAAAGGATTGTATATAAATTTTGGTGATAAAACTTCAATCTCTATAGAAAATCAATGTCCCTTTTGGTATCTTTCTTGGGTCTACGTCATCTCCGTTTATCATCTTTCCATTTGGCAGCCTGTAATAAGTTGACGGAAAGTTCCATTCTCTTGCTATTTCTGAGGGAGGCCTGTCTGCAGTAACATGCCCCCCATACACATATCCTACCAAAACTTTTGTTCCTTTTGGCAATGCATTAAGCTGCGAAGATTTTACCTGTTTACCAGTCCTGACTATTCCATCCTCAAAGAAATATATTGTCGTTGAACTGTCATATTCATCTCCTGCTATGCTCCAGGCAGTGGTATTTTTCTTATTTATCTCGCTAAAGCCTGCCGGCCTTTCGTCTTTTTCATCCGGCTCATCTTCGTCTTTTTTTATTTTAGTGGCCTTTTCAATTTTTATCGGAGTTGTTTCCCTTCCATATATTACTCTTGCAAGATACGGATCAGCATTAACCAATCTGCCTGCTTTGATATCGGGGTCGAAATGAGGCTTGTCTGCTATGCCTAACCTTCTCCTTACTTCCAAAGTTGCAAATTGCATTCCACATCTTTTTCTCCCCCTATGACTCCTTCGATGGTATCTGTTTGGCCTGCCAAAGGCAACCATCGAATGAGTCAATACTTCATTATCTGAAATTCCCGGATATCGTGACTGAATATACCTTATCAAGGAGCTTAATGAAGCATATTGGGCACCGGTTATGGACTTATAGTGATATCCGCAGACTTCTATCCCAACTGAATGGCTGCTTATGTTTGACAAGCCATCCCACATGCTTCTGCCTGCGTGTTTTGCCAATCTTCCCAGTTCTATTGTGTTATACACTGTTCCATTTGTTGCAACAATAAAATTTGCGGTTCCATCTTTGTGTATGCTTCCTAAAGAACTCCTGTCACTTGCTTCTGTTGTATGCAGAATAATAAATTTTGTAGATGGCCTGATAGGTCTTCTGGAGTTTCTTGGACTAAGGTGTGATACAATTAAACTGCCTCTTCTTTGCTGCGGCGCTTGTCTTTTTTGAGGCTCTGCCTTTTTTACACTGATTTTTTTATTTCTCGACCTCCCTTTTCCAAAACCAACTACTGAAGCTGCTGCGACGCCTGCGGTTGCCAGACCTAATCTTTTAATTGCACTCCTTCTTGATAAATCTACTTTTTGCTCTTCTTCTATATCTTCCAAGATTTTGGCAAGGTCTTTGTAAATTAACTGAATCCATTCATTGCTTGGCTGCTTATTGCTCAAATCAGACAGGAATGTGTCTATGTCATTCATTTCTTGGCTATAAATTCCGCTATCGCTGTCCTCCCTTTCTGATTTGTAGTGCTTATGAAGTTCGCTTAAAATTAGCCTTATCTTTTCAGTCTCTTCTGTAATCTCTGAAAAATTCCACTTTACCCTCTCAATCCAGATGTTTGCAACATCCCTTTGAAGATACGGCTTTATATCTCCCCACAAGCTTATCAGCCTGTATTTTTCTATGCCCAGCTGAGTGAACTCGTCCCTTCTCCAGGGTAGAATTCTATCAAGTATTCCCATAAGCTTTTCTTTTAAGATGTATTATTTATATTTTGGTAATTTTTGATTTTATTTGAAAGAAAAAGAATAATCTAGCTTTTCCGGATTTGACTTTTTAATTTCTTCAATACGCTTTTCTATATCTTTTTTCCCCTGATGGCCGAGCTTTATTGCATTTTCATAACACTTCATAGCATCGTAAGGGCTGCCTGCCTTATCCAATGATACTCCAAGGTTGTAGAATCCTATAGGGTTGTTTCGGTTCAATTTAATGCTGATTTTTAATAAGTCAATTGCCCCTTTATAATTTCCGAGCTTTTCCAAAACTGCACCAAGGCTATTATATATTAGGTAATTGTTTGGATTGAGAATAATCGCTTTTGACAAATTCCTTTTTGCTTCTTTTAGCATTCCTTTCTTGAAATAGCAAGTTCCAAGATTCAGAAATGCCGTGCTGTCTTTCTTAATCCTTAAAGACTCGGTGTAATTGCTGATTGCACCATCGTAATTTCCTTCATTTTCATTTATTACCCCAAGCTCAAAAAGCGCATCGCTGTTTTTCGGCTCAAGGCTTAATGATTTTTTGAAAGCGTTACTTGCATCACTGATTTTCCCATTTTCCCTAAACAAAACCCCTAATTCATGGCATGTCTTACTGCTCGGAGTATTCTTGGCTTTTTTCTTGCAAAGCTCAAGGTAAAACAGATGCTTCTTCTTTAAGACTTCAACATCAGTATTTCCAAAATTGCTAATGATTATATTTGAAGGTTTAATCAATCCTTTTTTTGATTCGATTGAGGGCTCTACAAGCTCGTGAACAGTCCCTTCAAACTCAAAACCCCTGTTATTCCTAAAAAGCCTTACAATTGCCGAGCCAAACCAGCCAGGATATGAATTCTTTTCTGCCTTTAAACTGTCTGTAATAAATCCTGCAGTCTTGGTATTATTAGTGTAATTTTTTTGTATTATCAGAAACCCATCTGCTTTTTCATCCTTTATAGATTCTTTAATCAGTTGCAGGCTTTCTTTGCTGACCAGTTCGTCAGCATCAAGCGTCAAAATCCAGTCCTTCGTTGCGTGTTTTAGGCTCTCATTTCTTGCAGCACTAAAATCATCCTGCCATTTGTAATCTATGACTTTTGCGCCCAGCTTTTTTGCAATCTCCTTTGTCTTGTCCCTGCTGCCTGTATCAACTATGATTATTTCGTCGACAATACTCTTGACAGAATCAACACATCTACTCAGGTTGTCTTGTTCGTCCTTTACTATCATACACAGAGATATTGTTGGGTTTGTCATTGCTTTTAGAATTAAATAACCATATTTAAATTGTTCGATAAAGTGTTTTTTGCTTATTCAAAATGAAAACTAATATATAGAATGGTATACCCAAAGCTAAAATCAATTATTTTCATACGTAAAAATCTTAATGTCTATACTAAAATATATATCTTTTAGTATATAATATTACCAAAAGCTTTAAATATGGATGTTATTACTTTGACTACAACGAACTTCCTAAGGGGATGTTCTATGGTATAATATTCATACGATATTATACGAGAAGACTAGTAAAATAAAACACTTGGAGGTGTTTAGAAGATGAGATTTCAAAAAGCTATAAAGAGAATGATTGCATTAGGTACAGGCGCAATTATGGTTGGATCGTCTGTATTTGCAGCAGCAGATTTGGCTAATTTTCCATCACCATTTATTAAGGATGGCAAGTTCAATGGGATAATCGTTGTTGGCGACACAGCAAATGCACAGGATGTTATCGGCATGTCGGACGTCATGGCAAGCCTGCAGTTCGCAGCAACAAAGAAAGCTCCAGTAGGCGGTTCGGTAAATGACCCTGCCCCTGAAGGAGGAGACAGCTGGAAGGTTGGATATGGTTCAACAAAAATTCTAGAGATGAGCGAGAACCTTAACACAGGAACAAACCGAGAATCAATCGCGACAATCACATCGGGAAACTTTATTGATGAGTCTGAGATGCCAGAACTATTGGCTCACCAGATGGTCAATAATCCAAAAGGAGATGCTGAGTACGACCAAAGATTGTACTTTGAAGACACATCAACTGGTTTTGTTACCTACACTGAAAATGATGACGATGTAACTGCAGATTTCTTGTTCTTTGCAAATGGAAGGCAAATTGCAAGATATGAAGCTGAATTCACAACATCTCTTGAAAGCGATGTGGATGATTCAACAGGAGCATCATCAACAACAGGGACTTTCCTTACAGATTTTGAGGATGTTCAGTTCACAATGCTTGGCAAGAAGTTTGAAGTTGTTACAGCAAGAAGGGTAAGTTCAGCAGGTAATAGCATCATCTTGACCTTAATGGGCGGAGCTGCTAAAGACACTTTGCTTGAAGGCCAGACAAAGACATACACAATTGACGGCAAGGATTTTGAAGTAACCTTGAATTATGTCGATGGTGATGAAGCTCAGTTTACGATAAACGGCCAGACAACAAGGAAGCTTGTTGATGGAGACACCGACAAGTTGTCGGATGGAACCACTGTTGGCGTGAGTGAAATCTTATACCAAGATTACGCAGGCGGTATTCACAGCGCAACTTTCTTTATTGGAGCGCAGAAGATTGAGTTGAGAGACAACTTAATCACGGATACTGCAAGCGACCACGAGTTGGAAGTTGACGATGAAACAATCGACAATGCCGATGTTGTAATAACTGGTAGCGATGACAACACCACTTTCAGGATAGATTCAATCGTCTTGAACATAAGTGCAGATGATGACTTCTTTGTGCCTGTTGGAGGAAAGCTGAGTGATGCTATCAAGGCAGCTGACACAAAGAGTGGCGAGCCGGAAGCAATATTCACAAACAACTGGGATATAGAATATCTTGGATTGAGTAACCAGCCTTTGGCAGAAATAAATGTCAAGTCCTCTGGAAGCGACGAATACCAGTTGACTTTCCAGGATGGAAAGGGGAATATGGCAAAATTGCCAATTGCTCATTCGCCATCCGCAAGTACCTTGGTATTTGGTGACGACGATGACAATTTGATCATAAGAGAAAACCAAATTATTATGAAGGACGATTACTTCATCGTTACAGATATGACTGACACAGATGGAGAAAGGCAGTCCTTTGCTCTGAGGTATAGGAAAGCAGACAGATCGACCAAAGACAACCCAATCTTCAGATTTGATGACTTGGGAAGTGGAAACAGCATTGAAGAGAGTGTTAAAGTATCAAGTACTACGACTGTCTTTAATGGTGTAACTACAGCAGTGGCTGGTATAATAAACCTTGGAGGGGCAAAGTTTAATGTGTACAATGCATCCTCGCACCTTTTGGACGACTTTAACTTGTTTGTGGATTTGGACGCGGGTTTCACTTCAGGCCTATCTGATGTAAATTCGTCTTCAGTTGTTATAAACACCAAAGATGGAGCAAGTGTTAACTTGACCAATGGTTCTTACTTCAACTCAAGCGTTGGGTGGATAGGCGGTCATGTAGTGGTAGACATCAAAACACCAAACACTGATGACTTTGATGATTTGGTACCAACTGCAGTGAGCTTTAATATCACTGCTGACTCTAACGGAGAAGTTAGAATGAACAAGGCAGCTGGACAGAACATTAACTTTATCAGCCCAGAGGATGACGACGATAATGAATATGCTTTCACAAGCCAGGGTGCTTTTGTAAAGTACTATTCAGCAAGCAGCGACCCGCAGGAATTGACTGTATGGTATCCAAAAGAGCAGAGGGTTCCTTTAGTGTATGTAACATCAATAGGAACAAGCTTTATGGAAGCAGCAGCATCAGAAACAGACCCTGTATTGGTACAGAGAATCCAGGTTGGGGCAGCTAAACTGGCTTCAGAAGTAGCTGACATAAAGGCACAAAACACCATCCTTGTAGGTGGTCCATGTGCAAACGCAGGTTCAGCAGCAGTTATGGGTGCTTCAAGCGCTGATTGTACAGCAGGATTTGAACCGGGAGTTGGACTAGTCCAGCTTTGGGAGCACGCTAACGGAAACGTTGCAATGCTAGTTGCAGGTTACTCTGGATTGGACACACGAAACGCAGCACAGGTTGTTGCTAACTACAAAGAATATGCCGGAAAATTGAAAGGCATGAAAGTAGAAGTAAAGAAAGTCCAGAACCAGTTGACTGTTGCAGCACCAGCACCAAAAGCAATGGAAACTCCAGTAATGGATGATTCCACTGTGGACGACACTGAGGTTGTAGCTTAAGGGTTTAACCCTTTATTTTTTTTCTTTTCTTATTATTTTTTCTTATATATCTAAAAAATTTCAGCAATTCTCCAAATCATATCTTTTTATGATTATGAATCAAACTCTAATTTAGTAATTCTCCAAGAAATATATTATGCTTGGTTCGCTTTATCTTTAATCTTACCTTGGAACCTATGTCTTTATAGCAATTAGGGACTGAAATAAGCCTTTCCTTTGCCAAAGCAAGCTTTTCATTGCCTATCCTTCCTGGCAGCACAACCTCTGCTTCTATAATATTGTCTTTCTTGAATGGTTTTGGATACTCCGGCAAGTCTTCGATTTCAAAGGACATCTTGTCTATAAGGAGTTTAATGTTGTGCTCTTTTTCAAGTTCTTTCATTTTGTTGTAGAATACCTCCATCGGCACTTCTTCAATCGGATTCCTGCCAAGCTTGTAGTTTAGCATGTTTTGAATGCCTATTGGTGGACAGTTTTTGCCGGCACCAATTTCCTTGGCAAATTTGGCTAATTTAGGCATTTCTTCATCATTATAACCGGGCATCCAGACCGGAACTATTATCAAGTCTATTTTTGTTTTTGGAATATACCTTGCGATTTCAATAACCTTGTCAAGATTGTAAGGATAGCCTGCAAGCTGGTTTGCTTTTTCTTTATCAAGAGCATGCAATGACAAGTTAATTCTTGTAAGGCCTGCATTGGCAAGCTCATCCACAAGCTGCTTATTCAACAGAAGCCCATTTGTGTCAATAGAGCTTGTTTTGACTCCTTTTATTGACATGACGTCTCTTACAAGCTCAACCAAATCAGAATACAAAGTAGGCTCGCCTTGCGCGTTTATATGGGCATCAATCTTGTTGCTTTTCTTAAACTCAACAATTTTTTTGAACTCCTGCACCAAATAATCCTTTTCAACGACATAATCAACCCTTCTTTTGGATTTTGGCCCTTCATCAACAGAACAAAATATGCAGCTTATGTTGCAGCTCGTTATTGGCTTTATCTCAATTATGTTGCTTCCCCTGTCAATTATCCCAAAATAGTTGGTGCCGATTAATGGAATTCCTGAAGACTTGTGGATATAAACTGTTGTCTTGTTATTGAGCCTGTTTTTCAGGTTTTTAAACCCATTAAATAGGAGGTAATTGAACCTGTTCTGGGCATTGTGCTCAGACATTCCCTTAAACGATACACTGTTTTTTGTTATTTGATAAGGTCCTATGTTTCTAAGCTCCTCATCGCCAAGGAAAAAATAGAAAATCTTGAGAAAATTGACTTTTATCTTGTCTTCTGCTCTCTCAAAAGACAAGTCCTTGAATGTTAATTCTGCCATTTAATATAGCGGGGAATACATTTTTAAAAAGGTATCTGGTTTAAAAACCCGTTATATGAGTTACCCCGGATAACGTTGCACCCATAAAATGCGGCCTTTTATATTTCCCAAATGGATTGTATAATTCGAGAGTTTCATAAACCGTGTTTTTCATGCCCCTAAGGCTTAGGTATTCTAACGGATTAGTAGCCAGTTTTACAGTATATTTTATACCTGCCCCCAATGTTTTTGCGCCAAAATAAAAAAGTGCAGACATCCCGGCAACAATACCTGCCGGATAGCCTGCTGCTATCGCCAACAAACCAACTTTTACTGCCTTGCTTGAACTGTAAGCTGAAACTAAAAAATCCCAAATCCCGGATTTTTTGTCGCTTTCCGTTTTGCTTATCTTACCTTCAAGTGTTTCAGCTTCCATAATATTGGGAATCTAATCCACGTCTTAAATTTTAGTTGTTGTATACTACCACAACATTTATAAAAAAGAGCGATGTTAGACAAAACATGATAGAAGAAATTATGGTAAAACTTGGCTTTAGCCCCTCAGAAATCAAAATTTATCTGCATTTGCTGAAAACCGGCAGCAGCTATGCCAATAAGATAAGCTTTGAGACAAAAATAAACAGGACAAATGTCTACGAAGCATTGGACAGGTTAGCTGCCAAAGGAGTTATTTCGCATATATCTAAGAACAAAGTCAAATGGTATGAGGCGACTAATCCGGATTCATTAATTACATTTGTTACAGAAAAGGAGGAAGAATTAAATATCACAAAGAAGGAACTTTTAATCAGTATAAAAGACGTGGAAAGACTAATAGACGTTGACAAAACACCACTTGAAGCTTCAATTTTTACCGGAAAAAAAGGATTAAGAATGCTTTTTGAAGATATAATCCGGGCCCAAAAGCCTATTTCATTGATAGCTGCAGAGCTGCAATTTAGGGATTTTTTTGGCCCATATTTTGAGCTTTGGCATAAAAAAAGAATCGAGAAAAAGATAATGCAGAGGACAATCTTCCCTATGAGAGTTAAAAATAAAGTGGAAAAAAGAAAATTTTTGCAATACAAATTTGCAGATTATAAATTTACAAACCCGACCACTACAATAATTTACGGTAATAATTGCTTATTTATCCAGTGGTCCAAAGAACCGATTGCAGTTAAAATTACAAATAAAGAAATCGCCAAATCACATTTAAATTATTTTGATGTTTTGTGGGTTTCTTAACTTTTTCTTAATCTGCTTTATTTTTTGATATAAAACTCATCTCATAAAAGCCGTTTTTGATAAAAATAGTGCGCTCTCGTTGAGTGTCTACAAGCCATTTCTGGACCGGGGGCGAATGCACAGTAAATATAGGATATAATGACTTAGAAAAAGCCTTGGATTGCATAATGACCAAGAGCGGCATCACAATGTTTTTGTCCAAATGGAAACTCTACACTTAGGGTGCGTGAGGTCAGATTTCCAACTTACACTGATTAATAAGTTATTTAAGCGCAAATCTATTTACTATGCCTATGGATCAAAAAGACATAAAGAAAATAGAAAATGTTGTCTTAATATCCGCAATAGTTCTTGTACTTATTGGGGTGGTGGAGATTATTGTAGGCTACTACGTAAATAGCGTTGGCCTTATAGCAGATGGGACAGACTCAATAAGCGATTCTGTCATTTCATTTATGGTTTGGTTTGGGCTTCGGATTTCAAGAAAAAGGGCAAACAAAAAATTTCATTTTGGCTATTACAGGGTTGAAACTCTGGTCTCATTTATAGTCGCAATTCTCATGATTGCAATGAGTATCTACATCATTTACAATGAATATTTAAGACTGAAAAACCCTGTTGAGCTGGATTACCCGATTATAGGGATGATCACCTTGGTAGCAGGCGGATTTATTTCGTTTTATTTGTCCATTATTAAAACCAGGCTTGCAAAAAAATATAAACTGCTTTCACTTGATGCAGACGCAAAGACCTCTACAAAGGACTGGACAAGCTCATTTGTCATACTAGTCGGAGTTTTTCTCTCCTACCTTGGATTCACATGGGGTGATGCGATAGGAGCTTTTATTGTCTCTATATACATTATGTATATGGCTATCTCAATAATAAAGCAGGCTTCCTTGATTCTTATTGACGGATTTAATAATCCGGAACTCATGAAAGATATTGCGAGAATAATCCAAAAATACCCTACAGTTAAGATCAAGGAGATGAAGCTGAGGATGACAGGCCCCTACATAACGGGCGAGATAGTTATAAGCGTGGACAATGATATGACGATAAAAGACGCTTACTTAATCAAGAAGAAGATAGAACATCAGATTATGGAAAGAATAGACGGCGTCAAGGACTTGACCATTCTTGCAGACCCTGAAAATTCTTGATGCTTCGCGTGTGTATACTGATTTTTAATATTTCTTTGTCTTTGGGCGTATAATTGGGTAAACTTATAGCTAATTTCAATCCATTAGTTAATATGTTAACGTCTTTTTCTTAATCAAAACCTATTTAAACTTTAGAGAATACTGTTGCTATGAACGGGGATGGTACAGGAAGTTGTAATTACTTATGAAACCCTTTTTGAGCTGTTAAAAAGGGAAAAAGAAAGAATCGAGCTGCAGAAGCTTGAGCCTACTTTTTTTTCCGATACGATAAGCTACATAAAGGAAAAGAAAAAAATTCTTGAGGCAAAAAGCGATGACTCGGTTTTTGCGGGCGATGAACGGAAAAAAACAGAAAAGCAGCTTGAAAACATCTTTCGGATTCTTAAAGAACTTTATGAAAGAAGGGAAAAGAAAATAGTTACAATTGCCCTTGATAAAAGCAGGCTTAAGTCGAATCTTATTGATACTTCCTCACTTTTAAAAGAGGAAAAAGTCCTTTTTGATGCGCTTAACAATATTTTTAACACATACAGGGAAGCAATTCTTTTCAGTGTTTTAAATGAAGAAGAGCCTTTTATGAGGCCGATTGAGCATAGGCAAATGGAAACTCAAAAGCCGCAGGAAACACATCAGGCTCCAAAGAAAAACACAAAACTTGTGAGATTCACACATAAAGTGCCTAAATTTGTCGGGCCCGAGCTTGAAGAATACGGGCCATTTGAAGAGGAAGACATTGCAAACCTTCCAGTTGAAATTGCTGAAGTTTTGCTGTCAAAAGGAAAAGTGGAAGAAATAAACGAAGACGAGTGATTTAATTTATTTAAAATATTTTTCAACTTCTGGCGGGAGTGGCGTGCCTGAGTTTATGTGTTCTTTGAGAATAACTCTTAATTCCAGACCTTCATTGGCAGTGCGCTCAAGCTCATCTCGCGTAAAATTACTATTTTCCATGATAAACCCGGCCACGTATGCGTTTTTTAAGGCATTGTAGTTGGATTCCTCAACTGAACCTGGCTCAAATCTTTTTCTTTCGTTCCTGAAAAGATAATCAGATACCCTCTCCATTAAATTTCTGAGACGCTCCTCTTTATGACCTCTGTCATATCCAATACTGTGACCGTGTAATGCAGCAAGCGGATAAACAAATCCGCCGGAGACCAGAGCTCCAACAATTATTCCAATCATTAATCCTCTTTTTGGAGACACTTCCTTTTTCTCTTTATACGGCATTTGTACTTCATAAATTGGCATATAACTGGTAATCCACGGCCTTATATAAATTTTTTTAACTAATGTTTGGCCCGAGTGAAAAAGACGCTGCATAATAATTAGGCCGCACCATTAGTGCGGCGAATATTCATCTTCAAACCCGCACATTCGCCTGCATTTGAGCGAAAGTTAATGCTTATTTCGTGGATGAACACCGAATGCAGAGGGAAAAACTCATGAGAAGTGTGAGTTTTTACCTTTGTGAGTAGGGTTTTCACAAAGAAAACCCGTGTGTGAATCCTAAATTTAGAAATTTTTAGCGTTAAATTAATGAGCCGCCTATCTATCGCGGAGCTTATTTTAGAATAATTTGCAAATCTAAAACCATCTGTAAAACTAATGTTTTCACTTAATTTTTGAGATAGGTACGAAAGAAATTCCAAATACCTTATTAGAAAGCTTTTTAAATGAACTAACACTTCTTCTCGTTATGAAAATGCCTAAAATTATGAAAAGATATTGCCCTCACTGCAAAAAGCACACAGAGCATAGCGTTTATCAGAACAAGAAAAAAAATCCGTCAAGCCTTACATACGGCTCGAAATTCAGGGCTAGAAAAAGAGGCCAGGCGAGAGGAAGAGGAAACCTCGGAAGATATTCAAAACCTGCTATAAGCAAGTTCAAGATGACCGGAAAGAAATCCACAAAAAAGACTGACTTTAGGTATGAGTGCAAGACATGCAAAAAAGTCCAGGTTCAGAGAAAGGGATTCCGTGCAAAAAAAATAGAATTCAAGTGATTACTATGGCAAGAATAAAAGAACCGACAAGCAAATTCATAAAGATAAGATGCCCTAAGTGCAAGAATGAGCAGATAACTTTTGGAAAGACTTCTACAAAAGTTGACTGCCTTGTATGCGGAAAGACACTTGCAGAACCAACTGGCGGCAAAAGCCGGGTCAAGGCAAGAATACTTGAAGTCCTGGAGTGACCCATTTACTTTTTATTTTAATTGATTCATCCTATTATATTTCAAAATGCTTTTTAAGAAACAGGGATTTCCAGAAGACGGCGAATTAGTTCTTTGTACAGTCACAAGTGTCCAATTTCATTCTGTTTTTGTTGATATTGATGATTATGCGCGTGGCGGCATGATACATATTTCTGAGGTTTCTCCCGGAAGAATAAGAAACATACGTGATTTTGTAAAGGAAGGCAAAAAAGTTGTCTGCAAAGTCCTTAGAATCAATGAAGAGAAAGGATACATTGACCTGTCATTAAGGAGAGTAAACGAGACAGAGAAGCGGAGGAAAATTGAGCAGGTCAAACGGGAGCAGAATGCAGAGAAAATTGTGGAAATGACTGCTGAAAAGCTTGGGCTGAAAACGCAGGAACTCTACAGCAAAATACACGAAAAAATGGCTGAAAATTACAGCTCACTTTATGCGCTATTTGAGGAAGCATCAAAGGATGATTCAGTGCTAAAAAAATTAAAGCTTGAGGACAAGTATACTGAACCGCTTTTAAGCGCAATAAAACTCAGAATAAAGCCTTCAGAAGTCGAAATAAAAGGCTCAATGAAAATCACAACATACGCCCAAAACGGCGTTGAAATGATTAAAAGCTCGCTAAAAAAAGCAGATGAGCTTGGCAAAGGACAGCTTTCAATAAATTATCTTGGCTCAGGCACATACAGATTTTTGGTGAAGGCCAAAGATTACAAGGAAGCTGAAAAAATAATGGAAGTTTCAACGACAAGCGTCATAAGCTTCATTTCAAAAAACTTGGGCGTTGCAGAATTCAAAAGGGAATCTGAAAAATGAGGCACATATTCAGATGCACTCACTGCAAAAAATTCACAATGAGTGAAATCTGCACCTGCAGCAGTCCAACTTTGTCGATAAAACCCTTGAAATACTCGCCGGATGACAAATTCGGCGCCTACAGGAGAAAATCCAAAGGAGAGGAATACAAAAAAAGAGGGCTTTTATGAGGGAAAAATACTGGAACATAAAGCAGATTGGGAAAATTCCAAAACTGAAGAATGCAGTTTTTATTGAGGGCCTTCCAGGAATAGGCAATGTCGGAAAGGTCGCAGTTGATTTTCTGATTGATGAGCTAAAGGCAAAAAAACTTTATGAAATAACCTCTTACACTTTTCCCCATTCTGTTTTTGTGAACGAGGACAACCTGGTCGAACTGCCAATTGTAGAGATATTCTACAAGCAGACTCCAAAGTTTGACCTGCTTTTTTTAGGGGGAGACGTGCAGCCTGTTGACGAGATAAGCTCTTATGAATTCTCAGAAAAAATGCTTGACATTGCCCAAGCATTTGATGCTAAGGAAGTCATTACTCTTGGCGGAATCGGGCTTAATGAAATTCCAAAGAAGCCAAAAGTCTACTGCACCGGAAACTCAAAAAAAATTATTTCAAAGTACAAAAGCAGTCTTGTAAATAATAACCTTTATGGGGTTGTCGGCCCGATAATCGGGGTTTCAGGCCTCTTGGTCGGGCTTGCATCAAGAAGGAACATTGATGCAATATCACTTTTGGCAGAGACTTACGGCCATCCGATGTACCTTGGAATAAAAGGCGCAAAAGAGATTTTAACAATATTGGGCAAGAGTTTTGACTTAAAGATTGACATAAACAAGCTTGACCGGGAAATCAAGGACATAGAAGGCGAGATTTTGAAAAAATCAGAACAGATGACAAAAGCCACAAAACAGATTGCATTAAATAAAATCCAGGGCAAGCTTGGAAAAGAAACAGATTATATAGGCTGATTTTATTCTATGATTTTGGCTTTGGCTTGTAGACAGTTATTCCCATTTTTCCTATTTCTAACGGCACAAGACCGCGCGTATGGCCTGTTCCGCGCATCTTTACAATTCTTATTGCCCGCCCAAGCTCTCCGTGCTGGCCGACATAAGAAAGCAAGACAACACTGTCGCAAAACTCATCAAAGCTGAAGTGCGGCATTGAGGAAGTTGTGTCTGAAAGGCTTTCCTCTTTCTTTCCTGAAGTTATTATTGTCGTGCAGTTCATTACCTTCAAAATTTCCCTGACCTTGAAAATCTGCTTTTTTCGCTCAAAGTCGTCTTCCATAGGAAGAATCAATGCATTAATCGAGTCTATTACGACCCTTTGCGGCCTAAAAGATGAAATCTCCTGGTTTAAGACAGTAAGAAAATTTGTCACGCTGTAAGGGGGTATGTAAAATACTTTTATCTTTCCCGCAAGGCCCTCAAAATTCAAGCCAAGGCTTTCAACATCGAGGCGCAGGTCTTCTTCGGGCTCCTCAAAGGAAATATAGATTCCGCGCTCGTTCAGATATTTTGCACCGTTAATCAGAAACTGGAGTGAGAATATAGTCTTGCCTGTCCCTGTGACTCCCCCGAGGAGATTTATGGAATTTTGCACAAATCCTCCCTGAGTCATCTCGTCAAACCCGCTTATGCCGCTCTTTACTTTTTTTATCATGGTCATTTAAAGAAACTGTCAAGCATGTCATCGAGTATTTTTTCTTCCTGGTTTAAAACCCGATGGTAAGATATAACTGACGCTACAAGAACCAGGATTCCCAAAATAAACAATACATTGATGTAAACCTGAGTGATTAGGTTATATATCCTGCCAAATACAGCAATTATTATGAAAGCAAAAAAAATGAGAAATCCCTTGTTGAGGATTGCCATCGAGCGCTCTCTCTGCACTTTTGACTTTTCAATGAGGATGAAAATCATCTGTTTTTCTATATCAGAAAGCTTCCTGCTGGGGAGAGTCCTAAATTTATCTAGCCATTCCTCTTTTTTTAAATCCATCTGATTAGCCTGTATTTAGCTTATTTATAAAATTATCTTTTATTTTGTGCAACTCTTTCAAACCCAAATCTATTTAAACCTCTCTTCATAACAACACTTAGGGTGGAAAATTGATAAAAGAGCACTTTAAGCTTATATCCGGAACTGCAAATTTGGCGCTTGCAGAGGAAGTGGCAAAAATTCTTGATGTGCCGCTCACGCCAGTCCAAATCAAGAAATTTTCTGACGGAGAAATTTACTGCAGAATCCTTGAGAGCGTCAGGGGATGCGATGTTTTCATAATCCAGCCGACGTCAAGCCCTGCAAATGACAATCTCATGGAACTTCTGATAATGGTTGACGCACTTAAAAGGTCATCACCAGAAAGAGTTAATGCAGTTATTCCTTACTACGGATACTGCAGGCAGGACAAGAAATCAAAGCCGCGCGAGCCGATTACTGCAAAGCTTGTCTCAAACATGGTGCAGGGGGCTGGAGTGAGCCGTGTAATCACATTTGAGCTTCACGTGGCGCAGGTACAGGGTTTTTTTGACATACCAAGCGATAATCTTGATGTTATCCCCTTATTTGCAGATTACATAATCAACAAAGTCAAGGGCGAAATAGTAATTGTGAGCCCGGATGCAGGAGGAGCTGCGCGTGCGCGCTCTTATGCAAAAGTATTCAATGCGCCGATTGCAATCGTTGACAAAAGAAGGCCTGAACAGAATGTTGCAAAAGTTGAAAATGTCATTGGAGATGTCAAGGGAAAGACCGCAGTATTAATCGATGACATGATAGACACTGCAGGCTCGGTAACTGAGGCAGCGGCAATTTTGAAAAAATTTGGCGCGAAGGAAGTTTATGCGCTTGCAACTCATGGGGTGCTTTCAGACCCGGCAATAGAAAGAATTTCAAAATCACAATTAAAGGAAGTTGTAGTCACAAACACAATAAACATCCCAAAAGAGAAAAGAATAAGCAAGATCAAGATATTGTCAATTGCGCCGCTACTTGCCGAAACCATAAAGAGAACCCATGAAGGGCTTCCGATGGGTGTGGTTTACGAAGAAATGCACAAAAAACTGAAAAGGAAGATTGGAAAGCATGAATGAACCTGAAAAAAAAGCGCAGCAGCTCTACTCTGAATTTCAGATGATAGATGCGAACGTAAAGCAGCTTCAAAGGCAGCTTGAGCTTGCAACACAGCAGATTATGGAGATATCCTCAACAAGCCAAAGCCTTGACGAATTTGAAAAAATCCAAAGCGGAAAGGAAATCCTGGTGCCGCTTAGTTCCGGTATTTTTGCAAAGGCATCAATTAAGGATAACTCTGAACTTTTGGTAAATGTCGGCTCAAATGTAGTAGTTTCCAAGGATGTCGCTTCAACAAAGGCGCTTTTGCAAAAACAGCTTGAAGAGGTCAGAAGCGTGCATTCCCAGATGAATAATGAGCTTGAGAAGATGATCCACAGGGCAACAAAAATACAGGTTGAACTCTCCGGACTGGTCGGCGAAAATAATTTCTGAATAAAATGTTCAAGTTTCTTAAAGAAAAGCTGAAAGGCGCAATTTCAAAGATTTCTGAGGGCGTTGAAAAGGAAGGCAAGGTAGAGGAAACAATAGTTGAAAGGGCTGCAGAGGAAAATCCTAAAGAAGGAAAAGGATTTTTTTCAAAGCTAAAAGAAAAATTTACCGGAAAAGAAGAAACAAAAAAAGCTGAAGAACCTAATAGCGGGAAAATAATAGCTGAGGCGAAAAAAGCAGAAGAAAAAAAACATGAACCTGCCCAGGCGAAAAAAGAAGAGCCTGTTTTTGAAAAGCCAAAGCTTGAGCATCATGAGCCAAAACACAAAGAGGAGGTTAAATTAAAAGAAGAAATAAAAGAACACAAAAAAGAAACTCATCATATTAAAGAAGAACCAAAAAAGGAATTTAGGCATGAAATAAAAAAACACGAAGAAACGCTTGAGAAAAAAGAAATAATGGAGTACAAGCATGAGACAAAGGCTGAGCAGGAAATTTCTCTCAAAAAACCAAAATTCGAAGTAGAAGAAAAAAAAGAGATTGAAGTCAGGGAAGAAGCCCGGGCATTAGAAGAACCCATAAATGAGCAAACTCCCCAATTAAAAACTGAAACAAAAACAGAAATAAAAAAAGAATCCATACAGGAGCCTGAAAAGAAGGGATTTTTCCAGACTATAAAAGAAAAAATCATAACGACAAAAATCAACGAAGAGCAGTTTCAAAACTTATTCTGGGAGCTTGAGCTTGCACTTATGGAAAACAATGTCGCAGTTGAGGTCATTGATAAGATAAAAAATGACCTGAAATTGCAGCTTGTTGAAAAGCCGATAAGGCGAACAAAAGTTGAGGAGACAATTGAAGAAACTCTTAAGGATTCAATTAAAAGCCTTTTCCAAAATTCTGATTTTAATCTGATTGACGAGATAAAACAGAAAAAGGAAAAGCCCTATGTTATTGCATTTATCGGAATAAACGGAAGCGGAAAGACAACAAGCATTGCAAAGCTTGCAAATTTGCTAAAGGAAAATGGATTTTCTTGTGTTCTTGCAGCTTCAGACACATTCCGGGCAGCGTCGATAGAGCAACTTCAGCTTCACGCTGACAAACTTAATATTAAGATGATTAAGCATGATTATGGCTCAGACCCTGCTGCCGTTGCATTTGACGCAATCAAGCACGCAAAGGCAAAAAACATTGATGTTGTCCTGATTGACACTGCAGGAAGAATGCACTCAAACTCAAACTTAATTGACGAGATGAAAAAAATAATGAGGGTTGCAAAGCCAGACATCAAGATATTTGTTGGTGAGAGCATAACTGGAAATGACTGCGTTGAGCAGGCAAGGACATTTAATGAAGCTGTTGGGATTGACGGAATAATCCTTTCAAAAGCAGACATTGACGAGAAGGGCGGCGCCGCAATTTCTGTTTCTTATGTTACAAAAAAACCCATTTTGTATTTGGGGATGGGGCAGGAATACAAGGACCTTGAAATTTTCAGCAAAGAAAGGATAATTAAAAATATCGGGCTTGAATAAATATACTTTCTGATTTTATTGAAATTCAATTTCCCCGTCAAGGTAAACTCCCTGATAAAGCTTTACCGGGCGCCAGTCATCAAAAACCAAATCTGCTTCAAGCCAGTCAGCAAGCTCTTTTGCATTGCCTATTGTTGCGCTGAGGCCAATGACCTGGAGATTTTTCAGCAGCTTTTTCAATATTGTGATAATAATTTCAAGAGTAGGCCCTCGCTGCTGGTCATTCAGAAGATGGATTTCATCAATAATCAATACAGTTATTGAGCTTAGCCACTGCGCATTGTGCCTTGTAAGCGAATCGAGCTTTTCTGAGGTTGTTACAATCAAGTCATATTCTGAAAGATAGTCGTCCGCTGAATCAATGTCTCCAATTGTGAGGGCGACTTTTGCCAGGCTTCCATATCTTTTTTTAAAGTGCTTGTATTTTTCGGAAGCGAGCGCCTTTAGGGGCGCAATGTAAATTGCCTTTCCGTTTTCTGAAACTATCGACTTCATTGCTGCAAGCTCTGCAACCAAAGTCTTGCCTGATGCTGTTGGAGTGCACACCAAAAGATTTTTTTTGTCAAGCAGGCCTTTTTCTATTGACTTTTCCTGCGCAGGCCTAAGCTCTTTTATTTCTTTTTCGAGAATTTCATAAATCTCTTTTGGAATGCTGTTTTTAATCTGTTTTAATTCCATTGTGATAGTAAACCCATGTTGTTTTTAAATATTTTGAGTTGCGGCATGGCCGTTGGAATAAATTTCAAGCAATGTTTTGGCACCTATGGCCCGTCTATGATGCTCAACAACCCCCCTTCTGAAATCCCGATACTGCTTGTGGGTAAACGGCATTTCAACAGAAGACGTTTCTTGGAATTTATGGCAAATTGAACTTATGTTTGATTCTTTAGGTGTTACCATAATAAGCCCGGAGTTTTGGAAAATATAGGGATATTTTCTTTGCTGCTCCCTAAAATTATGGTGTTTTGATTCCATATATTCTTTCCTTCCGTGTAATGTATATTCACATATTGCAATAACCCTGTAAATTCCATTGGCTTTTTCAATCAACAATCCGTCAGGAACTCCAATTCCTTCAATTGAGCTAAGGTCAAAATCCTGAGATAATACTTCCCTGTTTGAATAAATCCATCTAAAAAAATTTAAAGTATTGTTTGGTGAGACAACAACTCTATCAGGGGGCTGAAGTGAAGTGAAATAATGGTGGGACATGGATTCATATAATCCTCCTGCCAATTCCCTTTCGAATATTGGAATTTTCTCCTGTTCCAAGATTATTGCTTTGTCCACAGCTTCTTCGTAAACACGCCTAAAAGATGTACTTTTTTTGAACCAGCTCATCAGCTCCTTTCTGTTGTTTCCGGAGCTATATTTTTCATCACCCTGCTGTTGCAGTGCAATATAATCCAGCACACTCGCTATTAAATTAGCCCTAAAATCTTCCAAAACAACAGTGTCCAATGTGTTGAAAGCAGCTGCGCTCATTTGACATAAGAAATTGAGTATCATAATAAACTTTACCCTCTCCAATAGGCTAATTTTATAAACATAAGCAAATGCTTTCAAAAAAATGAAAACATGGGTACATACACTTGCTTCTTTGATTTTGGCGGCAATCCTGTACAAATGGGCAGGCTTGCTTTCTGGAATTGTCCTGATAAGCGGTGTTTTAATTGACGGCGATCACTTCTTATGGCACCTTTACAATACAAAAAATTTTAGCCTGAAAAAATGCTATGATTACTTCATCAAGACTTCTGAAAAAGGAAGAGTTCACGAAAACGACGGCATTTTGCTAATCTTCCACACAATTGAAGCCCTTATAGCTTTAGCGGTTTTGTCATTTTATTCAAAAATTATTTTGGTTTTCACAATTGGGATACTCCTGCACTATGCACTTGATTTAATCTGGCTGTATAGCATCCCTGGCTCGTTTATTGCCGACCATTCATTAATCCACTGGATTATAAAAACAAATTCAAAAGCTTTAAATAACTTAAACCTTAAGAAACCCTGATGGGAATTTTAAGAAAGGATTATATTCTTGACCGCTGGGTTTATTATGCCATAGACAGAAAGAAAAGGCCGCACGATTTCAAGTCAGTTGAATTAAGGGAAAAATCAAAGTTCTGCTTTTTCTGCCCGTCAAATGAGCACCTTACTCCGGAAGAGATAGGCAGGCTTGAATACAAGAATGACTGGAAAATGCGCTGGTTTCTAAACAAGTTTCCTGCAATTGAGCAAAAAGGGAAGCCATTTTTTAAATCAAAGAAATTCTTTTTTGAGGGCAATGCTTACGGAATCCATGAAGTCATAGTTGAAACAAGGCATCATAAATCCCAGCTTGCTGATTTGCCTGTAAGCGAGATTGAAGAGCTTTTTGGAATCTACAAATTCAGGATAAATTACCTAAGCAGGACAAAGGGGATAAAATATGTTTTGGTTTTCAAGAATTTTGGAAAAGATGCCGGCACTTCGCTTTCGCACAGCCATTCCCAGGTTGTTGCACTGCCACAGGTCCCTTCTTTGGTCCAGGCAGAATGCGATGCTGCCAAGAAATTCAAAAAATGCCCCCATTGTGAAATCATAAGACTTGAATTAAATTCAAAAAGGAAAATATTTGAAACGGAAAATGTCATAGCAATTGCGCCTTACGCGTCAGTGTTTAATTACGAGGCGCACATATTCGTCAAAAAACACAAAAGGACTTTTGATGAGCTTGAGGAAAATGAAGTCAGGGATTTGGCAAGAGCACTCAAGCTTATAATTGTAAAATTAAAATCCATCAATGCGTCCTACAACTATTATGTACATTACTCTCCCAAAAACGAGGACCTCCATTTTCATATCGAAGTAACTCCGAGGACTGCGCTTTGGGGCGGATTTGAGCTTGGAACAGGATGTATTATCAATTCTGTGATGCCGGAAGATGCTGCAAAGTTTTACAGAGGATAAGAAATTTATGCAGCATATACCAGCTTGTCATTAATGATTTTTGGACTAATCCCCTTGAAAGCATTTCTGACGTTTTCTTCTAGCACTCCCTTCCATCCTTTTGGTCCGAGAACGAGATACTCTCCTGTTACAACATGCCGGTATTTATTGTCCCTCACTTTATAATACATTTCTTCAGGAGCAATATGGACTATCCTGATTTCTTTGACTTTTTTGCATTTTTCAATCATATACCTTAAGGAAGAATCTTCCATTAGGTGCCCTTCTGTGTTGTCAGGCCTTCCATATTTGCCAGTGCCTTCTCTGGAGATACCCCCTTCCAACAATTGAGTTGCCGTTCCAATTTGATGCATTTTGTTGTTGCGCTGGGCCCATCTCCAATTATATTCAACTAATTTTTTTAACAATCTGCTGTCAGGAAGCTCAAGCCCTAATGGATATCCCCTGTAAGGGTCAAAATCAAACAAACCTGGAGTTCTTTTAAACAGGATTACTACTTCTGCTCCATAAAATTCCGCTATTGCCAGGGTTTGTGTGTCGGAATCTTGCAATGGTATTTGATATTTGACACATATCCAGTGGGGCGGAGTCGCAAGCAGCACCACATTTTTTGACAACAATTTTTTGTCTATAAGATAGAAAGCGCCCGTTTTTATAAACTTGGCATTGCTTCCAAAATGAAATTGCAAGTCTTCCAAATTGTCCTCAAGGGCTTTTGCCATATTCTTTGGATAAGAATGTATGAATCTTGGATTATGGACATATTTTTTTACCTTGGATTTTATTATTTCTCCTCTTTGACCAGCGCCAGAAGTAATAATCATACTCTGCCCTTCTTTTTGAATTTCAGCTAAAATCTGGCACAAAGTTTCTGTATTCCAGCTGTTAGGGTTTTGCAGGTCAAAATCGTCGGCGCTTCCTCCGTATTTGCCCACTACCAGCCCCGGATTTTGCATTTCACTTCTGAAAATATTGGTAACCCATTCAATCAGCGCTTTTGTCTCCTGGGCGGAATAAACGGCACCAGCTCTTGCGCATCGTGAATTCAAATCAGTATCCAGCCCGGCCCCAACAACCATCTGGGGCATGAATGGGTCATGCCTTTTTATTTTGGAGATTTTACCAGCACTCCCAATCTCTCTTTCCACTTGGCCGGATTCGTAAATCATTAGTGAATATTTGGGAGGCTCATATGCAGGATTTTCCCTGACTTTGCTGACTGACTCATCTAAATTATTAGTAAGTACAAATTCAACACCGCAATACTGGAACACGCCTAATTTTCTCATGTTGTCCACATTCCAGCTAAACGGCATTTCGCCGCTTCCGAACTTTTTGCTGAAAGCACCCATAACTCCCTGCAGTATCATGTTGTTTGGGTCGCAAACCAGCACTCTTGCCTCCAAGCCGTTTTCCATAAAATTCAACCAATGGGAAAACAAGAGGCTATTTAAAAGTTACCACTTCAAAATAAATAAAAATCCTACCTGCCGCCCCGCCATAAACAGGACGGCTTAAAGCTATAAATGCGCATTTGTAGGGCCTTTTAATAACCTAAAAAGCCCATTTATTCCTAAGATTACTGAAACTAGTTTTTCTCCATTACTTGACACTTTGCACGGCCCGTTTTCTTTTTCCATTTTGTCACCTTTTTCACTTGTAGTCGTCATTCCTGTTGTTAAAATCAACGCATACAAGGTTCTCAAAAAAATCCTCTGCATTTGAATTGTTCATGTTTGCTCTATTCATTTTCTTACCTCCTTCCGTGTTTTTCATATAAACTATATAATGCCCCAAGTATATATTCTTTTTTTATATTAAATATATCCAGAATATAGCAACATATTTAGAATATACTCAAGCGATATATTTATATAAACTAATCCTTTACTTATGATTATGAAAAGAAAGCTTGTCAAGCAGGGATTGCGGGCGTTGACAATCACAGTTCCATCTTCGTGGGTGCAAAAGAACGACCTCAAAGCAGGGGATGAGATTGACATCAATGAGGCTGATGACAACCTGTTTATTTCCACTGAAAAACAGCGCCCCATCAAGGAAATATCTGTCGATGTAAGCGGCATGCTGCCGAGGCTTGCTGACAGGTTTATGGCAAGGTCCTACCAAAAAGGATATGACAAGCTAAGGATAAAATTTGACTCACCCGAACTGATGCTTGCGATAAAAAACAAGGTTCCTGAGCTGATGGGGTTTGAGATTTTAAGGATAGAAAAGAATGAAATGGAAATACAGGCAATAACGCGCGAGCTTGAGCTTGAGTTTGATGTCATGGTAAGGAGGGCATTTCTTATCTTAATGGATATGGCAAAAACGTGCCAGGATGCCTGGAAATCAAATGATTCAAAGGCACTTGAAAACGTTGTTTACCAGGATTTTGACGCTAACCGGTTTCTCTACTTTTGCCTTAGGGATTTAAGCAAGAACCAAAAGAGGATAAGCTTTGGAAGGCTTATACTCTATTACCACATTGAAACGCTTGAGGATTTAGGGGATGAGCTTAAGGAGCTTGCGACAACACTTTCGAGAATCAAGCCAGATAAACAGATTTTAGGCATACTAAACAAAATGAATGAGCTTTTCAGGATGTGCTATGAATTTTTTTACAAGCCGGAAAAAAACAAGGCGACAAGCGCTTACCTCTTGAGCAAGGAAATTTCTAAAATGATTTATGAGTCATTTGATTCCAAGAGCAAGGATTTAAACAAGGCTCTCATGCTCATAGAATGCTCTATTAGGGTAATGACTTCGCTTGTAACTATGAGGCTTGACACGCTTAGCGAGCTTAAAGGATACCCTTTGAATGAAATTAAAAAAGATGATTTCGCGATGACGAGTTGAATTTTGAAAGGGAACACATCGGCAACTTCTTGAATTAAGATTCCATCGGCTCAATTCAAGATTTATTAATTTTTTTACTTAAATCGGTCGTTTGACGACAAAAGTTACACTCGGCAAATTTTGATTAGCACTAAAATTTGCCTCGGAATATTGCAATAACTTTGACTGATAGTAAAGCGTGGATGAACATCGAGTGCAGAGGGAAAATCCATGCGAAGTGTGGATTTTACCTTTGCGAGAAGGGTTTTGACAAACAAAACCCGTGTGTGAATCCTTTATTACCCAAATCATAAAAATAAACAGTTGATAGCAGACTTGCCAAATACCGATGCGCCCGAGATGCTAATTATGTACTCTTCGCCTTTCCCTGCGCTTTTATCTTGTCTATTTTCGCCGCTATCTCTTTTGGGTCTCCGAGAAAATAATGTTTTATCGGCTTGAGATTTTTGTCCAGCTCATAAACTAATGGTATTCCGGTTGGAATGTTGAGCTCGACAATTTCCTTGTCTGGAACATTGTCAAGATATTTGACAAGCGCCCTTAAGCTGTTTCCATGCGCTGAAATAAGGACTTTTTTTCCTGACTTCAATACCGGTACAATCTCTTTTTTCCAGTAAGGGACAAACCTTTCAACTGTGTCCTTTAGGCATTCTGCCAATGGAATATCTCTCTCGTCAAGTTCCTTGTACCTCGGGTCTTTTCCCGGATACCTCGAATCATTTTTTTTCAGTAAAGGGGGTTTTATGTCGTAGCTTCTTCTCCATATCTTGACTTGGCCTTCACCGAACTTTGCAGCCATTTCTGATTTATTCAAGCCCTGCAGCGCGCCGTAATGCCTCTCGTTAAGGCGCCATGATTTTATTACAGGAATCCACATCAAATTCATTTCCTCAAGCACAATCCACGTTGTCTTGATTTGCCTGTTATGCATAGAAGTAAAGACAATATCAAAATCAAAACCTTCTTTTTTCAAAACTTGTCCGGCTTTTTTTGCCTCTTCGACTCCAAGCTCCGACAAGTCGACTTCAGTCCAGCCCGTGAACCTGTTCTCCTTGTTCCAGACGCTTTCGCCGTGCCTCAATAAAACGAGCTTTATCATTTTCAACTTTTTATTTTGATATCTTAATTTCGTCTCCTATTTTCAGCTTATGCTTTTTGACAAAAGAGCCCTGGTTTGTTGCAATCTCAACCCTTCCAAAGTCGTCTTTCATTATTAAATCTTGCCATTTTTTAACTTCGCCAAAAGTGCTTCCAACAGGCAAATTGATTTTCATTTTTTTGCCCTGGATTTTCAATGGCTTATTTACATCCTGAACAAATTTATCCCATTCTTTGTGCATGATATTCAGGTGCAAGGAGCCGAATTTGTTCACTGCAATGACTTTTGCCTTGATTGCCCCTTTCAGGATTTCGGCTTCTTCATAAGGAGCTTTTGCCAGCTCATTTGTTTTTAATTCCGGGCCGAATTCCTCAATCATGATTCCAGTTGAGAGGTATGCCGCGGCAGGCGTGAATATGTCCCTTCCGTGAAAAATCGGAGAGACCGGATTTTTCATGTATTTCGGGCTTCTTATCTCGACTGCCTTTTTTATCCCATTGAGAAACCTTGTTGCAGGAATCAAAACTCCATTGTCAGGCCCGATGAGAAAATCACCTCTTTTTGTCTCTATGATTATCGGCTTTCTTGAAGTTCCAACGCCAGGATCAACGACGCAGACATGATAGCCAATTTGCGTGCAGAATACCGATTCCAGTGTCCTTGCACCATATGCCAAGTCAAAATCCGGCAATCCGTGCGCAAGATGGACAACATTTGCATCCGGGTTTATCTCCAATGCGACTGCCTCCATTACGCCGACGCCGTGGCTTTGCACGCCAAAATCAGATGTAATCGTGATTAAGGGCTTTGTCATTTTATCCTTGAAAACTCAGCTTTATTTCCAAGCTCTTCCTCAATTCTTAAGAGCCTGTTGTATTTTGCAGTTCTTTCGCTTCTTGCAGGAGCGCCGAATTTGCTTTGGGAAGCTCCCAATCCGACGGTCAAATCTGCAATAAAATTATCTTCTGTCTCGCCGCTTCGATGGCTTACAACAACATTCCATCTGTTTTTTGAGGCGAGGTTTGCTGCGTCAATTGACTCGGTTATTGTCCCTATCTGGTTTATCTTGAGGAGCAGCGCATTGCAGGCATTTTCTTTTATTGCTATATCCATCCTTTTCATATTTGTAACGAGCAAATCATCTCCAACAATTTGTATTTTATTTCCCAATTTTTTGTTGAATAGGCTCCATCCCTTCCAGTCATCCTGCGCAAACCCGTCTTCAATTGAGATTATTGGGTATCTTTTTATCAAATCCGAATAAAAATCAGCCAACTCATCTTGGCTGTATTCGTTATCCATTATTTTATAATTATTTTTTTCTTTATTATAGAATTCAGATGCTGCGCAATCCAGCCCGATTTGGATTTTTCCGGAATATCCAGTTTCTTTAATTGCATGAAGCATTAATTCAAGGCGCCTTTCAATATGCAGAACGTGGGGCGAAAAGCCGCCTTCATCGCCTAAAAGAGTTTCTTTAGCCCCGTATGTCTTTCTTAGGATTTTTTTGAGAGAATTATATGCCTCAACACCTGCCCTTAGTGCATCGCTGAATTTTTTAAAGCCAGTTGGTATTATCATATGCTCCTGCACGTCATTCTTGACTCCGGCATGAGCGCCGCTGTTTATTATATTCATCTGCGGCACAGGCAATAAAAGTTTTTTGGAATTTGACAATTGATGGAGGTAATTGTAAAGGGTTTTTCCAGAGCAGGATGCTCCTGCAATGCAATTTGCCATAGAAACAGCGAGAATAGCATTTGCTCCCAATTTTGACTTGTTATCTGTGCCGTCCAGCTCAATCAAAAGACTATCTATTTCTTTCTGCTTTGTGCAGTCTTTTCCAATTAATTTTTTTGAAATAATGCTATTTACGTTATTTACCGCTTTCAGGACACCTTTCCCATTGTACCTTTTTTTGTCATCGTCCCTTAATTCAAGGGCTTCGTGAATTCCTGTTGATGCGCCGCTTGGGACAATCGCCCGAAAAAATTGAAGGCCAACAGATAAGTTCACTTCAACTGTAGGGTTTCCCCTTGAGTCAAGAACTTCACTTGCCTTTATCTTTTTTATTTTGAAATCCAAAACATCCCACCCGCTTTAAGAAAACAATAAATTGAAGGTATTTAAAGATTTCGGCATCATACTAAACAAAACCATAAAAGCAACTTTTATAAACAGAAAATTAATTCTTGATGATATCCCCGTGTAGCTCAACCTGGTGGAGTGCTCGGCTGTAGAGAAATCATTTACTGACGTTGCATTTTGCAAAGAATGAAGTAAATCAGCACGCAGCTCCCGAGCGGTTGCTGGTTCAAAACCAACCTTTTGAGAAAAGCACTGCGGAAAACCATGCAATGCGGAATTTAATTTGATAAATTCCGCGGAACGATGGACTGCATAATTCATTTGGTTGCTGAAAGTCCGGCCGCGGGGATTTTATTTATTTTTTAAAGAGGAGCAAGATTTAAATAATGGACTTGGTGATTTTCACAAATGGCAAACGGGATACTTTCTGAATTCAGTCAGTCTGACATTAACATTTTTATGCGTGATTTTATGCAAATCCTGAAATCAGGTTTTGGAATAGACAGAGTTTATGCGCACCCTGTGCTAAGCCACAGCGGGAGCGTCATTGATGACTCAATAAAACAATTTGAACTGGCTGTTTCACAATTCAATAAAAAATATACTGGCATAAAGCTAAAGACAAGAAAAATGATTGACAGCTTTAACGTTGAGGTTTTTGTAAAGGAGAGGAATCTCAAGGACTTTTTCGCAAATTCGGCATCAAGAATTGCAGGCCTTAAATCAATCGGCAGCAGCCCTACATCCATGATTGAAGTTTCAAATGCAGAGTCCTTCTCAGCATTTATTGACCGGATGCAGGACAAGCTTTTTGTCCAGTACTCGGACCAGCAGAACGGAAGCAGCAGTATAAACGCAAGCTTTGGCAGCAAGGAAAAAATGGTGCAGATAATCTACGAGCAGTCAGAAATTACAAATCCCAACTCAGCGTCATTCCGGGTTTCTGCATATTATTCGCTAAAAAACAAGTTCAACAGAAAAATAGAAGTTCATTCAGAAGCATCAAGATTCGGCTATTACAGCTTATTGTCAGAGACTGAAAAAAGGGAATGGTATGATTTGCACAATCCGAGATTTTTGGAGTAATACACTAGTACAATAAATCCAAACAAAGCACTTATTTTTTAGAATCCCGATAAACTTGCCATATCCTTACTTTGTTTGATATTCTGGATGTTTTTTGAGTAAATTATTAATAATTTTCCCACCCTCTTCTCCTCCCAAATAATCTTTTAACATCTTTTCTGCTAATTTAATGATTTCATTAGAATCACTCTCTTCATACATACCGGTAATGCCTTGTATAAACTCTGCCCCAAATATCGGCTCTAATAAATTAATGACTTCAGACCTGATGCTTAATGTTGTTTGGTTACTCATTCCTCTTCATGATAAAAGAAATGTGCTTTGAACTTAATAGAATCAAAATTACAGCCAAATACCATAAAACCTCAAAAATAACCTGACTAAACAATCCTTCTATATGGGCAGCCTCCAAAAAAGCTCTCCAAATAAAACTTAATAATATTAAGCCAATTGCAAAGGCAATTAATTTACTTGCTTTTCCAATCTTACCCCCCTTCATGGAGTTATAGTTCCGGTATGTTATAACCAATGCATAAATACTTATTATTATTCCGATATACTCCAAACTTAAGAACCACAAGGGCTCATCATCTAATGCCCAAACTATGTTGCTTAGAACAACAAAAACAATTCCTACTATTAACATCAATGGAAAAACTTTATTTTTCATCATCTTCACCCCTTTATTTTTCTTAATAATTATATCTATTTAAGTTTTACTAATAAATTATTACGATACCAAAAAATTATTTTATATTTTTGTGCCTTATAGTTCTGATATTCTACAAGTTAATACCTTCCCAAATTAAATAATCATCCACCCATCGGGAAGTTTCCGCCGAATTTTTTCATCATTTTTGACATATCGCCTTTGCTGCCCTTGAACATCTTGACCATTTTCTTTGACTGCCTGTACTGCTTTATCAATTCACGGATTTCAGATTCCGGAACTGCGGAGCCTTTTGAAATCCTTTCAAACCTCTGCGCGTCCAAAATTTCATCCGGATTTTCAAGCTCTTCTCTTGTAAAGCTTGACATTGCGACTTTCCATTTTTTCAGCTTCCCTTCCTGGACCTGAAGCATTTCCTTTGGCATTTTTAATTGCCCAAAACCAGGAATCATCTCGACAATCTTGCTGAGCGAACCCATCTTGCTCATTGCTTCCATCTGCTCGTACAAATCAATTAAATTGAATTCCCCTTTTAGAAATCTTTTTCCCAAATCTTCTGCGTCTTCAACCTTGATTACTTCCCTTGCCTTTTCCAAAAGGGCTTCTAAGTCTCCCATCCCAAGAAGACGTCCTACAAAACCCTGGGGGTTGAACTGCTCAAGGTCTTCAATTTTTTCGCCGACACCGATAAACTTTATCGGCGCGCCTGAGACAGAGCAGGCTGTAAGCGCTCCCCCGCCTTTTGCGGTGCCGTCCATCTTTGTGACCATTACACCAGTAATACTGCAGCTTTTGTGAAACTGCTCTGCCTGCTTTTGAGCTGCCTGTCCGATGTCAGCTGAAATCACTAGCAGCGCCTCATTTGGCTTTATTGCCTTTGTGACGTCCTCAATCTCTTCTATCAAGTCGTGGGAAAGCGCATCCCTTCCCGCAGTGTCTGCAATTATTATGTCAAATTCATTAAGCTCACTTTCAAATTTTTTCCATATCCCTACTGCGTCCTTTGTTTTTTTATCGGTGAAAACAGGAACGCTTGCGCCTTTTCCGACCTGCTCAATCTGGTCCATTGCCGCAGGCCTGTGGATGTCAAGACCTATGAGCGCAACTTTGTAACCCCTTTTTGTGTAGAACCTTGCAAGCTTGCCTGATGTTGTTGTCTTTCCCGAGCCGAACAGGCCGACAAGCATTATCTTAAACGGCTTTTGGTTTATCTCAATCTTGTGCTGCTCTTTTCCAAGAAATTCAACAAGCTCGCCGTAGACTATGTTTATTATCTGCTCTTTTTTTGTCAGGCCTTTTGGAGCCTCCTCGCTTAACGCGCGCTTTTTTATCTTGTCTGTCAGGCTAAAAACAAGCTTTACGCTCACGTCCGACTGCAAAAGCGCCCTCTGTATTTCCTTTACAAGCTCATTAATCAGCTTTTCATCCACAAAAAGGGCTTTTGCTATTTTTTCAAGAGTGCTTTTTAATGAATCTCCAAGTTTTTCAAGGACCATGGCCATAAGAGCGAGATTTTGTATAAAAATGTTTGCAGAAAAAATATGACTATTGTGTGCAGAAATTGCCCATTCCGTTTCCTGTGTTCACAACAACAACAGTTGGGGGTTCAGTACTCCATTTCAAATATCGTTCTATAATCGCAAATCTGGATTCTGCTCTTTTTGGAAAAAACCTTTCAACTCCGATAAAAGCGGCTGCTGCGCTTGGCTCGCAGTTTATCTTATGATTTAGGCTTTGATAAACCCTGATTATTTCCTGTTCTGAAGCATCGATTGTCTTGTGCTTCCCGTTTTTGATTCCGTTAAGAGTGTATTGCGTAGGCTTGTATTTTGAATAAAGCATTGTTGCAACAGAGCCGGGATTTTTTGTTGTGACTCCGATAATTTTTGTGTCTTTGTGAAAATAGTGGTGGGCTGCGGAAAGCATGAGCTCAAATCCCCCTGCAGGAACGATTACATAATCAGGCCTCAATCCTTCCCTTGCCAAATCCCTGTCAACCTCTTCAAAAACTGCGGTATAACTTCCTGGATTGAAATTTGTGACATCCTGAAGCTTTTTTCCTTCCAAATCATCCCTGATGCTTGCAGCAACTGAACCCATTTCAAGCGGATTCAAATACCTTCTTTCCAAATTCAATCTAATCAATATCGAGATTTCATCCAGCTTTCTGTCTATCTCATAATCCAAATCTTTTGACACAAAAAGAACGGGCTTTGTTCCCAATCGGTTCAATGCCTGCGCGAGTGCATATCCATAATTTCCAGACGTTATTGCAGCAGCGTAATCAAACTCCTTTCTTATTTCAGGCCAGGAATTTGCAACATTCACTGCCTTTCTTGTCTTGAAAGTTCCAAACTCGTTTTCACTTTCGTCTTTTACAAAAATTCTCCTTAGCCTTGTTTCAAGACCTAATTCTTCTGCGGAAAATTCCAGCAAAGGAGTGCTGCCGACTTTTATATCCTGCAAACTCGATACTGCCATTTTAAATTTCCAAAATTATGGTTTTGATGCATGATGCATTCCACCTTTCCAGTAAAGAACTCCTTCTTTGTTTAATGCACCAAGCAGCCTGCTGTACACGCTTCCTTTTGCCCTGTCGCTGTGGTCCAATGAGGGGACTGAGATGCAGAATATTGCATCAAATCCGTTGATTAAATCAGGATTTAGTTTTCTTAAATCCATGTATCCAAATTTTACCCTCTCTTTGACCTGCCCTTCCTTAAATTTAAAGTACGCACCGGAGCGGTCAAAGTGAGCTAACTTGTCTTTCACAAAACCATAATGCAGCCTGTTCTGGCCAGCGTGGCCGATTACAAACTCATAGGCATGCCTGTTTAATGTTGCATACAAAAGCGCCAGGACATCATTGTCTACGGCAAAAACAAAACTGTTTTTTTTCCACTCCTGTGCTTTTTGCTCACTGAGTCCCCGATTTGAAAGAAAATCAATAACTTCCTCAATAATGACGCTTTGGGAGTATGCTTCAAGACCCCTATTTGTCCCTGCGCTCATCAGCCTGAGACTGCGCGATTTCTCATCGGCTAAACCCTTGCTTATGCTTTGTTCAACGTGCTCAATCCTATCAATTAACTGATTGCCTAAATTCATATAGGAATTCATGCACCTGAAATAACAAGCTTCATCAGTATGCGCCGGCATTTGGTGGCTTCCATAAAAAATCCTGTTTAGCCTGATGATGGAATAATTGTCCTTAAAGACAACATTTCGTGAAATAAAATTCTCATATGCCAGAATTGAAGAAGGGACTGTCAATAATTCAAAACTGCCTTTTGGAATAAATGCGCTGTAGTCAATTCCTGTAAATTCTTTTCTTGCTTTTACTGCGCCGCCAAAAATCCCAAGTTGGATTATTTCTGCTTCCAAAGAATTTGCCATTTCTTCATAAGCTGGTAAAAAATTACCCCCTAATGAATTATTTATAATATCCAATTGGTTGAACTCCCCTAGTGCAGCGTTGACTAATTGGATGTCCGTGTCTTTTATATGCCCCCTTGCCCTGATAATGCTGTTTATTCTATCTTCTATTGACTTGTCCCTGTTTTTCGGCGCAATTATCTTTTGCAGTGTTGGCTCAACCATTAGTTCGATAAAGTTTGATGATTTATAAACATTATTATTTTAATTATTTTATAGTGATGACAAGTCAGGTTACATGTTCTATGCTTAATAACTTCAACCCAATTCAAACCTATCGAAAGCTATTTATAAGCCGTTTCATATATCAATTGCATGGCAAACAAGAATTTTTTACTGCTTTCAATGGAAGACACCAAGATAAAAACAGTGTCAAACGTGATAAGCAATGAATCATGCCGAAAAATCCTTGATTATCTTGCAGACAAGGAATCTTCGGAATCTGAAATTTCTGAAAAACTGAAACTTCCAATTTCGACAGTCCATTATAACCTTCAGCAGCTGATGGAAGCAGGGCTTGTGAGCGCTGACGAATTCCACTACAGCAAGAAAGGGAAAGAAATCAGCCATTATAAGCTGGCAAACAAATATATCATAATAGCTCCAAAATCAACTTATGGCATCAAGGAAAAATTAAAGAGCCTTTTACCTGTTGCCTTGATATCAATCGGCGCTGCTTTTGTATTACAGTTTGCTTCAAAGTACCTGTATCCTGCTCCTGAATTAACTCCTGCTCCGATGATTTTGGCAAAATCTGCTGTAGTTGATACAATAGCACAATCTGCTGCAACAGCAGAGCCCGCAGCAGGCGCATTGAGATCCATGGCATCTCAAAATGCAACAAACGCAGCGCAGCCTGCGATGGATGCCCTAAATCAAGCAGCGCCTTTGGGGCAGCAACTTGTTCAAAATACATTTCCGAACATTGCATTGTGGTTTTTGGCAGGAGCAGTTTTTGCCCTCGCCGTGCACTTCGTAGTCGGCATTTTCAGGAAAAATTCAAGGCAATAACTTCAACTACATTAGAAACTATAACATCATATTTAAATATGCCCGCCATACCAATCACACAATAAAAGACTAAACAAATTAAACGTTCCGTGGGATTAAAAATCCTGCTAGATTAAGGTGGGCGGACTTAGCCGCTTGGAGGAAATCAAAATGAAAAAACAAAAAATTATCTTTGCAATGCAAATAACGGCACTTGTGCTTATTGCATTATTTGTAATATCCTGTAATCAGGCTGCAAAAACTGACGGCGGCACTGATGTGAAGCCCGGCGGTAAACTTGTCACAACTGACAATGCAGGAACCGGTACAAACAACGGCGGTGTCAATAATCTTGAATCAACCCAGGACTTGAAAAAGTTTACTTCAAGGCAGGACATAATCGAGTTTATTGAGAATTCTGCCAAGAATTCCGGCGGAACAGGCTATTATGCTTACGGCGGCGCTTCAAGAAATACAATGGCCACACTTTCAATGGAAAGTGCAGGTGCTGCTCCAATGGCAAAATCAGCAGGCATGGCAGCAGATTCAGGCGCTTCACAGTCTTCGGGTGCAAGCGATTATTCAAGCACAAACGTGCAGGTAAAAGGAGTTGACGAAGCTGATTTTGTGAAAAACGACGACAAATACATTTACACAATTACTCAGAACAAGCTTGTGATTGTTGATGCTTACCCTGCGACGAATGCAGAAAAAGTTTCTGAAACAGAAATAAAGGGAAGGCCAAGAAACATGCTTGTCAATGGAGACCGGCTTGTGATTTTTTCTGATGACAACAGCGAGGCTTACACAATTTATCAGTATGACTTTGTTCCAAGGCCAAGCTATGCGCAGACAACACACGCTTATGTTTATGACATCTCAGACAGGTCAGATCCAAAATTACTGAAAGATTACAACATGAACGGCTATTATCTTGAATCAAGGATGATAAAGGACTATGTTTATTTCATTGTCCAGGACAACGTGAACTACTACAACAGGATTCTGAATGTGCCGATGGTAAAATCAGCAACAAACGTGATTGTCGAGCCTGAAGTGTTTTATTTTGACAACCCTGAAACAAACTACAATTTCAACACTGTAGCTTCATTTGATATTTTTGGCGACGACAATGACGTGAACGCAAAAACCTTCATGATGGGATACGCGGGCACAATTTATGTTTCAGAAAACAACATCTACATTGCATACCAAAAAAGCTTCCCTTACTATTATTATGACAACCAGAATGAAGACAGGTTTTACAAGGTTGTAGTACCATTACTTACAAATGATGCACAAAACAAAATCAACGACCTAAAAGATGACAAGTCCTTGGATGCTTTTGGAAAATGGGATAAAATATCCTCAGTCCTTGAAGATATGTACAATGACATGGACAAGGATGGCAGGGAATCCATGGTCAACAGGATAAATGATGCAGTCGAAGAATATGAATCGAGGCTTGAAGTTGAAAGAAGAAAGACCATAATTCACAGGATTGCAATTGACTCAGGAAAAATTGAACACAAGGCAAAAGGAGAAGTTTCAGGATATCTGCTTAACCAGTTTTCAATGGACGAGAACGACGGCAATTTGAGAGTTGCAACTACTTTTGAGTTTTATGGAAGAAGCCCGATAATGTTTGCAGAAAAAGGAATTGCAGTAGCAGAAGCAAGTGTTTCTTCAGCTTCCCCTGTAAGTGCATCAGCTGTTGCAGAATCATCTGATTCAAAAATAGCAATGCCGGTGCCTATAACCAGAAATGAAAATGTGATGTACAACAATGTCTATGTATTAAACGAAGACATGGAACAGATTGGCGCACTTGAAGCGCTTGCTTTTAATGAAAGGATTTATTCGACAAGATTCATAGGTGACAGGCTTTACATGGTAACTTTCAAAAGAGTTGACCCGTTGTTTGTAATTGACCTGTCAAATCCTCAAAAACCTGAAGTGCTTGGGCAGCTCAAGATTCCCGGATTTTCAGATTACCTCCACCCATACGACGAGGACCACATAATCGGAATCGGAAAGGAAACTGAAGGAAATGAATGGGGCGGAGTTTCAGTAAAAGGCGTGAAGATTGCACTCTTTGACGTATCTGACGTTGAAAACCCAAAACAGCTTGCAAAGTATGAAATCGGCGATTCAGGAACTGACTCAGAAGCACTGCGCGATCATAAGGCATTTTTGTTTGACCTGAAAAAAAACCTTCTGGTTATACCAATAACTGAAATAGACGGAAAGCCGGTTTATGACTCAAAGCTTGGGTATTACAGGCAGAACATGTGGCAGGGAGCTTATGTGCTTGATGTTTCACTTGACGGGTTTAAAGTCAAGGGAAAAATAACACACAACGACGGCAATGAAAGACAGGATTACTACTGGTATGGCTCTCCCAATTCAGTGAGAAGGTCACTTTTCATGGACAACGTGCTTTACACAGTATCTTCCGGAGAGATAAAAGCAAACGACCTTGACGATGTCGATAATGAGCTTGCTGAAGTGAAGCTGCCGTTTGAAGAGCAGAAAATTTATGACTACCCGATTTACTGGCGATAAGCCGGTAAGTTTTATTTTTTATTTTGGGCAACAATGAGAGGGTTAATATGAAAAACAAAAATGGTAGTTGGAGTGAAATAAATTTTGGCATCATCTTAGCCACTCTTTTTATTTTGATTTTTTCAAACATTGCTTTCGCAGAATCGATTTCAATTAGCCCATCGCAAATTACAGTTTCTTCGTCATCTTCAGTTTCCCCCTCTGGAATTTCAGCCTCTGCCGGCGGAGGAATTGAAAGTGGAAAACCAACTCCTGCTCTTCCGCTTTGCGGAAACGGAATCTGCGAAGACGGGGAATATGACCATTGCCCAAGTCCCGGTTCAGGCGCATGCCCAAACCAGGAGGACTTTTGTTCCGGCTGCTACAAAGGAACCTGCCCGCAGGACTGTAAAAAAAATGACAAGGATTATTTTGAAGTGAAAGTCCCTTCCACTTTCAGGCTTTTGGTCGGGGAAAGGGCTAAAGTTTTAAACTATCAGGATATTGAAATAAGATTAAAAAATGTTATTTCGGGCGAGACACAAGTGTGCCCTGCTGATGCAAAGCTTTGCCCCGACGGGACAATCGTTGGAAGAATAGGTTCAGACTGTGATTTTGATTTATGCCCTTCACAAAGTGAGGATACAAATACTGGCCAAAGAACGGCTTGCTCAATGGATCCCAAGGAATGCCAGGATGGATCTTTTGTTAGAAGGGTTCCTCCAAGCTGTAATTTTGCAGCATGTCCTGGAGAAACTCAAGTACCCAATGACATAATAATCAAGCCCTCTGTTCCTGTTTCAATTAAGAAATCTTCAATTGCCCATATAGAAGTAACAACACCCGGAGGATGCGGGCTGGATGCAGATCCAAGCTGCTTAGGACCTCCAGCCTACCATGCTGAATTGAAATTATCAGAAGGCGAAAATGCAGAAGTTTTAGGAATTAACATAAAGGCATTTGATATTTATGATAACACTGCTTATTTTGAAGTTTCTTTTGCAGGTTCAAATCCCGGATGCAATGCTGATTTATGCAAAACTTACATCTGCTGTAAAGGCGATAACTGCCCGCTTGGCCTTCCAAAAGAATGCGGCACTTGCACGCAGTCAATTTGCAACTCGGATGCCCCAGTCTGCGATAAAGTGGGCACAAAGGAAGAAGGATGGTACAGGAATGGAAATCTGGTAAACTATGACAAATGCGCGTGCACAGCTGTTTGCAAAAACACCGGAAAAGGCAAAGGTTACTTTAATTCCTGCAACGGCAATTTCATCCAGTTTGCAGACTGCTATCCTCAGGAAAGCATCAGCGTAACTATCGGCACAAAAAAAGTTGAAGTTGTGCAGGATTCTTCAAATGAGTTTGTGTCTGTCAAGTCAGAAGCAACTGCCACAACCAAAGAGACTGTTTTGGTTGAAGACAACAAACTAAAACTTTCAACTGACTCTGGCGCCAAGGAGATAATGCTTCCTGAAGACGCAAAGCAAAAAGCAATTGATTCTGCAAAGCTGACAGAAGTCAGCAGTATAGAGCTTAAGCAGGAAAACGGCAAGGCAGTCTATGAAGTTGAGGGAAAATTTAAATCCTACTTTTTGTGGATATTCCCTCAAAGCAAGGATATAACTGTGAAAGTTGATGCAGAGATAAATGGAGTTGCGGAATAAATTTATTTTTTTATTTAACACGATCAAAAATGGACTGGAAAGAATTTTTCAAGCCTACTGTTGGGAAAATATTGGCTATTTTACTAATCTCTTTTGCAGCATTTTTTATCAATATCCTGGCATTGCAACAACCCTGCAATTGGAGAGAGATATGCCCAGATTACATAAGGACAGGAATTATAACAGCCCATCCAAATTTTTACAACCCTGCCGGATGCGGGTATGGCATAGGATACATCTGCTGGAAATCTTCATGGTCGATTTCAACTCTGATTTTTGATTTAATAATCTGGATTGCATTGAATTTTTTTGTTTTATTGTTTATTAATAAATTCAAGAAAAAATAACTATTGCAAAATAATTTTTCTATTTTACCAGACAAAAAAATTCTTAAATCCAACTTAATTACCAGATTTTATGGATGGAAGAAGGCTAAGGCTAATTGAGAGATTGTCTCCTTTAAGAAAAGGGCTTGAGCGCAATGTCTCATTGGATGAATCTGAAATCCTTAACATTCATCCCTGCGGCGAAATTAGAAAAGGCTGCCCTGTTTACTGCATTTGGACAAAAGAAGATGTCATATTATATTATTTGAGGCAAAATGGGCAGCTTAATTACGCCGGAACGGATGTAAACTTTAAGCGTTACAGAAAATGATTCTAATTAATTAATCAGTTAATTATTTAAATATCTTAATCTGTGATTTATTTGCGGGAGTTGAGACTTTACTATTAAAATAGGACTTATTTTTATTCTAAATATGTATTTGTCTTGATATTTTAATTAAAAGTATGTATAAATTCTATTAAAGTTGTATTATTTCTATTGAAATTCTTGTATTTACACTAAGGATATGTATTTTTTATGATTTAATATGTAAAAATACAAATATTTATATATAGATTAAATCAAAATTTACATAATACATATGAAAAGAGGGATTTTAGCTGAAAATAAGGGTGAAGTTCCTAGTTCCATCTCTTTAAACCTCAAAAAAAATTTGGATGCCCTTGATGTTTTTATCAATAACATTTCAGATAAATACTCAATTTCTTTTGACGAAGTCATTTCGATGCTCAAGAAAAAAGACGAGGATTTTTTTGAAATCCCTTCATTTATTCTGCGCGATGAAAACCTTGGAATCCTTGAAGCTGTCACAAAATACCTCAAGGAAGAATTTGGCTTGACTTACCACAAGATTGCAAAGCTCCTAAACCGTGATGACCGGGTTGTGTGGGTTACATACAATAAGGCATCAAAAAAGAAAAAAGAAAAATTCTCAGTCGGCGAGCCAAACATTATGATTCCTGTTTTTGTTTTTTCAAACACCTTTTTTGGGCCGCTTGAATCACTTTCAAAATACCTTGTTGAAGAGAAAAAAATGGACTTTATCTCAATCTCAAAATTGCTCAAGCGCGACAACCGCTCAATATGGGCATGCTATCACCGCTCAAAATCCAAATCACTTTTAACCAAATGAAAAAAATAATCAAAAACGCACGCGAAAAAATAAAATACAAACTGCTTGATTACAGGCTAAACTCTGCGCTGAGAAAGGCAAAAAATGAAAGAAATTTTCCAATAGTTTCATTGAGAAATTTTGTAAGCTCCAATTACTACATTGCAATTGCAATTCTTATTGTTGCATTTCTGGCAATAACACCGTACCTTGCAAGAATTTCAAGCCTGCCTTCAGGACCGATTGCCATCTCACTTGACTACAACTCCGGAACCAATTTTGACGAGAATGACGACGGCATCGAGCAGACCACAGGAGTTGTTGACTTCAGCCTGAAAAGTTCGCTGATAGACCCTGAGCTTGAGAATACAAAACTTTCGGCAAAATGGGAGGTATATTCCCTTGATGACGGGACACTTACAACATTATGCCACGGCTCAGATGACGGATGCAGCTTCATAGGATTAAAATCCTCGTCAGAAAACTGGAATGACGCATTTTACCTGTATTACGGAAAAGACGGCGCAACTGAAAACAACATAGTAAGCGCTATGATTTTTTACTTTAATTCAAGCGAAAGTACAGCAAGCACTCCGACAATATATTATTCAGGATGGCTAAACAGGTCGGCAACATTCCTGCCTGAAAAAATAACTTCAATTTGGGGCATTGAGCATACTTTGAATTGTGACGGGTGCGAGGGCAATAAAGTTCCGGAACAAACCAATGTAGAGATAAAAATAAGGGTTAACGGAAACATTACAAACGAGACTTTTGAGTATTATTATCCGCCAAATTTGGAATATGGCGAAAATAATCCCTTGCAATGGGCAGAATTTAATTCAAGCCATAACATAATTCTCTGGAACCTTGAAAATGTTGAAAACTCGGTAGAGCGGATTTTTGAATTCAAAAGCCCATTTTACAATAATGGCTCAAATGAATCCAATAACTACAATTTCCAGTACTCAATCAAGAATCTTTCAGGAACCTATGATTTTATTGTGGTTCCGCTTAACAATACAGAAATAAACCTGTCAATGAACATTACACTCAACATAAGCACAAACCTCACTTTGATGAACATTTCCAATATTACTGAAAATGCTGCGCCCGTCTGCAATCTTCCTTTTGTCAGCATCTTAAAAAACACAGAATCACAAATCAATCTTGATGAATACTGCACTGATGCCGAAGGGGACAAAATAGAATACTCATCCGGCTTGGCTGAAAACATCAGTGTCAATCTTTTCAACAGTACGCTTGCATTGACTCCTGACATAAACTTTACCGGAATCAGATACTTGATTATTACGGCAAATGACAGCATTAATCATTCCTCATATAATCTCACACTTGGAGTTTTAGACGAAATTCTTCAAAAGCCTGTTTGCACACTGATTCCAAACATAACAATTGAAAAAAACAGCAACTTTACAATGAATTTGGGAGATTTCTGCAGCGATGCATCAAACAGCACACTTTACTTCTCATCGTATGAGACTGAAAATATTGAAGTTGGAATAAGCGGAAGTGATGCAATTATTATTCCAATCATAAACTTTACAGGAACTGAGTTCATGTTCTTCACTGTAAACAATTCAAAATCAGTAACTGTGACAAATGTTTTCAGGATTGATGTGACTGAGATGAGCGAATCTGAAACTGTTATCCAGCTTGATGCGGAAATAAACAGGCCTGTGAAGTGGCAGAAAAAAGTGAAATATGGGGCTGAAAAGCAGACAGCAGAAATTAATGTCCCGAAAGATGCGTTTAACATAAAAGTGATGAATTCCAAAGATGATTCAGTTTTAGATATTGAAGCTTCCAAAATAACAGTTGACGACAATGGCATTTCAAAAGGCCTTGATGAGTATGAAACCGATAAGCAGATTGACCTTCTTAACAAAAAGCTGAAAAGAACTTCTGACAAATTTAAAAAGTCAGAGATACAGTCAAGACTTTCCGAATTTGAAGACAAGAAATCATCAATCGGCAGGGCCAGAAACAAGCCTTTTTTCTCATCAATAATAGGTATTTTTGCAAATCAAGAAGAGCAGGCCGATGAAAACAAGATAATCATAAATGAATCAGCAAAAGAGCTTTTGGTTGAGTTTGAGACAGAAGGCCCTGAAAAAGAAGAGTCTTTTGACGGAAAAACCAGGACTGTGAAAATATATTCTGATTTGCATTACGAGAATGTTCTGGCATACACAGATATTCCGGATGCGCAGGCTTATACTATCAACATCCAGTGGATAAATAACGGGACAAACGTGCCTTTCACAAACTACACTTTGCTTGACATGAACTCAAACGGGCTTCCTGACAGGATAGAGTGGAGAGTGCCGCACCTTTCAAACCAGACTTTTGAAATTGGCCTGCAGATTTTAAACGTGCAGAGCTATCCCATTGTAGGCGGAAACTGGACAGTCTCATTTAACACACTCGGGACTTCAAACCTTACAATATCGGCGCAAAGCCCGACATCATATTCCGAGAAGGCAATTGACAAAACAGCAACCTTTAACGATTTAGATGTCCTTGAAATAAAATGCAACTCAACAATTTTATTCAATTATGGCCTTGGAATAATCAGCGCAAATGTCTACTTAGTAAATGGGACGGGCCAGAGGCTTAAGATAAATGACACAATGGGAAAATCTGCAAACATAAAATCCGTTTTTGTGCAGGATTACAACTGCGACAACCAGACAGGATACTTGACTGTGAGAGTCTTGTCTCAGGGAGTGCATATCCAAAGATTTGATTTTGGAAACCTGACAGCTTATGCAAATAATTATGCCCTAAGCGGCCCTGTATTCCTTGATGACACTGATATTGATTTTAGCAACAGCGCTTTGTTCAGGACTAACATCTCAGGCAGCGGCGCTGGCGCAAATGTCACCTTAAATTACACAATAGAAAACACGTTCCAGGTTTACAACATGTCAGGCAACTTTACTTCAAGAATTTTTAATACAGGACAGAACCATACTGTTTTTGACAAGATTGCATGGGAGCCACTCCTTCCAAACTCAAGCGAAGTAGTCGGCTACACATCCCACACAACTGCAGGCGACATCGCAGTCTTCTACAGAAACGGAAGCTTCGCAGTAAACCTGACAACTGCAGCATTAACTGCAAATATCGGCTTTCGGGAAGGCGGATTAAGAAGATACACAATTCCAGCAGGATTTGATTACAATGACATAATAGGATTTGCATCAAGGGACCAGACAACTGACGAGTTCGTGTTTTACATAAACGGAAGCACGTCTGCAGACACAACGCAGGCTGACTACACTTCGGACATAGCATACGCAAACGGGCAAAACACCTGGACAATTCCCGCAGGATTTAATGCAACTGAAATAATTGACTTTGAAATAAACTCAGATGGCACAGATTCCGCGGTGTTTTTCAAGAACGGAACATTCATAGTTGCAGCTGCAGAAACTCCTCCTTTGGCATTTGCGACAGTAAGATTATATACAGTTCCGGCGGGCTTCAACACAAGGGACATAATCGGATTTTCCTATCACGAGGGTGCAAACGACGTAGTTGCATTCTTCAGAAACGGAACGATTATTTCTGACACAGCCCAGCTGAATTTTGGCTCGGATATAGCGTTTGCCACAGTGCTTAATTCAATTTATCCGACTGACTTGAACCTTACTGAAACTACAAACATAACTTTGCAGACAAGAATAAGCAATGACAGTACTACGTTCACAAACTGGAGCAGCGTTTATATTGATCCAAGCGGAGCCCAGACACTTGATGCACAATACGGAAAATTCATCCAGTACAGGGCTGCATTTTATTCACCCTGGGAATACATCACCCCATTCCTGCAAAATGTTTCAATAAACTACACGCTTGACCTTTTGTTAACGTCAATAAATGCTTCAATAAATAATACGTCGCCCCGAATAGGAATGAACATAAACATCACTGCAAACCTAAGCGATGTTTCAGGAGTGTTTTTATGCCAGTTCATTGACAACCAGTCTCTAAACGGCGCAAAGAGGTCCTTTAATTTTACACTTTCACAAAACGATGGAAAATGCTCCCAGAATTTCACCATTTCAAGAAGCCGCGGCAATGTGATAAATTTTTCAGCTGTAGGCTACGACATTTACAATAATACAAACCAGACTGATTTCATAATAACTGTTGCAAACACTGATGTGGGCACGCCTACAATACTTTATCCGATAAACCAAAGCTTTGTAAGCCAGCAGCCTCTTCCATTTAACGTTACATTTCCCGGAGATGCTGACGGCGACCCGATAGACATAACGTTTTACATTAATGGAATAATAAACCAGACTACGCAGATAAACACGACATTTAACGCAAGCGACGGAACTTACATCCTGAATGTCAGCATTTCTGACGGATTTTCAGTTTCACAAAATGTCTCAATAAATTTTACTTTGGATACAACACTTCCTTCAATCAACGGCAGCCTTAACAAATCTCCTGATTCAATCCGGACAGGAAATTCAATCAATGCCACTTTCAATGCAACGGATAATACAGGCCTTGACACGGGACAAATACTTGTCAATGACACAGGCATTGTCAGGATATTTAATTTCTCATTAAACGGAGTCAAAAATGCCCAATTTTCCCAGAACATAACGATAAGCTGCACAAGGGGGTGTGTTGTAAACATTACAGGAATTGTTAATGACAGTGTTAATGGGATGAGGCAGAACTCAACAGTATTCACAGTTGGAAACACTGCTCCGGCAGCCCCGACAATTTTATTCCCCACGCAGGACTTGTACACTTCAAGGCAGCCACTTCCAATCAATGTAACATTTCCTGCAGATGCCGACAATGACCCTATTACAATAAGATACTACATTAATGGAATTCCGAACGGGACTTCACTAGTAAACACGACATTTAATGCAAGCGACGGCTATTACATCCTCAATGTCAGCCTTTTTGACGGATTTGACTCAGGACCTAACGCAACAGTCAACTTTACTCTTGACACAACGCCGCCTTCAGTAATGCTCGTTTATCCGGAAAACGCGACTTACAACACAAGCGGATTTTTGCAGATGTCCTACACTGCAACTGACCAGTTAATAAGCCAATGCCAGCTTTACACAAACTTTTCAGGAGTATGGAAGCTTAACCAGACAAACTTGACTCTTGCAAGCGGCGTTTTAAGCTTCTTTAACCGGACTCAAAATACTGAAGGAAGATTTGCCTGGGATGTTTTTTGCAATGACACATTAGGAAACTCAAGATTTAATTCAAGCAACTTCACGGTCATTGTTGATGTAACTTTCCCAAAGATTGAGTTTGCAAATCCAACACCGCAAAACAACTCAAACCTTTCTTCGCCGACACAAATATTCAACGTGACTTATTTTGAGAACAATCCTGGTACTTTGATATTTTCCCTAAACGGCTCATTGCCGAATGAATCAATGAATTATTATAACGGGCCTTTGAATTTCACGAACCTGACAAAAACAGGATTGTACGGCACCTACGACTTTTACTTCTGGGCCAATGACAGTGTCGGAAGAAACAACCAGACGGAAATAAGGACAATAAACATTGACACAGGATTTCCAAGAGTATCCCTTGAAGCGCCCCTGAACAATACATGGAACAATTCAGAGCCACAATTATTCACTTACATCCCAACTGATTATTTTACCGGCGTGAAAAACTGCAGCATAGTGTTTGACACAGGCGCAGTTATTTCAACTAACATCACAAGCGGCAATCTTACCGGCACTTATGCGGATTTTGGCGGCAACTATACAAACATTACGGGAAAAAACGACAACTCCTTTTGGTTTTTTGGGCAGGTAAACACTGATGGGCTTCCGTTTGTAATTGACGCAAGCGCGAACATAACTTTTAATGCAAGCGGCATAAATCCGAGCATAGTAAAAAGCCTTGACTTTGACATAAGCTACTGCCACAGCGGAAGCGCGCCTGGGAGCATCGGGTGCAGCGGAGTTGCCCCTTCGGCAACAATTGAAGTTGAGCAGGAGGTTTCAGTCTATAATTTTTCTTCAGGAAATTGGGTGCTTATCGGAAACCTTCAGAATGACGCGGACGGCACTGGAGGAAACCTTGTGAACGACAGGTTTAACATAAATGGAAATCTGAGGGACATGGTCAACTCAAGCAATCAGATGAGGCTTGGAGTAAGGTCCAGGATGACTTCAGTAGTCATAGGAAACTCCTTCCTTGTGCTTGATTATGTGAACCTCACAGTAGTGACTTCAATAAATGAAAACGACATAGCTGATGATACGACAGAGATGTTCAGCAACAATCTTGACAACGGCGACTATAACTGGAGAGTTGAGTGCAGTGATTATGCATCAAATCTTAATTCATCTGAAACCCGCATTCTCAGAGTTGACAGGACTGTTCCTTCAATTTTCAATGAATCAATAAACTCTACAAGCATCGGCATAAACAGGCAAATCTGCCTCAATGTCACAGTACACGACACCATCTCAGGCCCGAAATACGTTTACGCAGAAATTGACAGGCCCCTCTCAGGCCTTACAAACAAGTCCATGACAAATGACACTCAGGACCCAAATAGCTGCGGCGGACAAGGAGGCAATGTATGGAGCTTTGCTTATACTGCCCTTGAGGACGGAATGGCAAACTGGACTTCAACTTATGCCGAGGATTATGCAGGCAACATCAATTCAACACACACTTTCGGCCTGAACTGGAGCCAGACAGCTTCAGTGTTTGTGAATTTAACAATAATGCAGCCGCTTTTTGACATAACCATAAATGAATCAGACCTTGACGTGAATTATTCCTTCATGATGGGCTGCAACCTGACCTGCAGGCCCGACAGCGCTGTGTTATGCAACGGCACTTACATAAAAGCACAATATTTCAACAATTCCTGGAATGACATAACAAACTTTTCGTCGCAGCTTTTTACTGATAAATTAAACAAGACCTGCGGCAATCTTGCAATAGGGCAGTCCTGCAATGCCACTTTCAACATAACTTCCTCGACATCGTCAGGCAATAATATTTTCCCATTAAGATGCTACGGAAAAGGCTTTAACACTCCGCAGGACTTTTCGGAAATAGTTCCAAATGTCACAATAAATGACCACCCGACAGCATTGTTCACATCCCCTGCTGATTCACAGGTCATCAGCGGATTTTTAATAATCAATGCCTCCGGCTCATTTGATGACTTTGTCGTATCAAGATACCAGATTGAACTCGATGACAATCCCCTCTTTGGCTCGCCATCAGCGCTGTGCGACACAAATCTTGCAAACTGCACTTTTAACACATTTGCGCAGACGCAGTGCGCTGAGGAAAATTCTGAATGCTACCTAAGGCTGAATGTTACTGACAATAACAGCCTGAAAAACTCAACTTTCATCCGGACAGAAATAGACAACATTGCCCCAATAATCAGGCTTGAAACTCCCCTGAATAATACATATTCTTCTATTGCAGGCATTGACTTTATTTACACCCCTATTGACGGGAATATTTTGTCCTGCAGCCTGTACAACAACGAATCAGGAACATTCCAGATTATGGAAACCAATGACACAGTATTAAACAACTCACAGGACGTGTTTTTTGAAACTTTACCGGAGAAAAACATAATCTGGAACATAGGGTGCAACGACACCGCGGCAAACTTTGCTTTTAACTCGACAAACTTTACACTGACAATAGACCTGTCAAATCCCAAGATTGATTTTACTTT
>DATDOM010000085.1:0-3102 GCA_035293285.1 Candidatus Nanoarchaeia archaeon
CAGGGCTTGCAATAACAAATGTCAAGGCTGAAGTTGACGGCAAAAAAACAACTGCGCGGGAAAACGGGGAAATATCAAGAAATGCAAAGCCCGGCTCAACTCTTGAGCTTGATGTCGAAGTGACAAACTTGTTTAGCAGAAGCCAGGGCATTGACATTGACAATATTAACCTCAAGACAACAATTGAAAGCATTGATGACGGAAGCGACCTCGAAGAAGAAGCCGAGGACTTTGACTTAAGGGCAGGAAACGACAAAACTGTCAAATTCCGGTTTGAACTGCCGCTAAATGTCGAAGATGATAATTTTGAAGTGCTCATAGAGGCAGAAGGCGAAGATGAATTCGGAAACACGTACTTTGATGATTTTTCCACAGAGCTTGTAGTTGAGAAAGAAAAACACGACCTTAGGTTTTTGCAGCTGATTGTAAACCCGACAACAATCAAGTGCAGCAGGAACATTAACATCAATTACCAGCTTATCAATCTTGGTGAAGAAGATGAAACAGAGGCAAGCGTGGTTGCAGAAAGCAATGAGCTTGGAGTGTCTTTTTCGGACGAGCCTTTGTCGCTTGAATCAGGGACATTCAACAATATCATTTCAAGAACTATGAGGCTTAAGCTTCCTGATGAGGTTCAAAAAGGCACTTATGAGCTCACGATATCCGCATACGGCGATGACGGAAAAGTAAAAGACGAGGCAACTACGCCAATTGAAGTTGTTGATTGCGTGAAAAGCGAAGAAGCCGGTGAAGATGTGGTTCTAAACATCAATCCGGATTCAGGAAGCAGGACAAACAAGACAAGTAAGCCCGTTTCTTCAACATCTTATTTTGACTTTAACAACCTTGATGCAGGAACTAAGTGGTTTTTATTCTTCTTGATACTGCTCCTCGCAATAATAATATTCGTACTTGTGATAGTTTATGTCTGGAACAATAATTAAGTCCAGAACCAATTGTTTCTAAAGACGTGAATTATGAAGAATTTTTGCCTATTTTCCGTGCTCAATTATTTTTCTCATCCTGTGCACAAATTCCTCGGCCTGCTTAAGGTAATGGTCATACTCGTGGCCTTTTACCTCGCTTATCTCCCGGTGAGTTATCATCTTCATAAGCCTGTAAAAATTCCTCATTGTAATGACGTATTTATGCTCAAGCATGTTCTTTTTTACAAGCTTTTGCTCAAGCAAGTCGGCAACGTGCTCTGGAGTCGGTGGTATTTCGCCGACTTTCATCAGTGCAGCGTGCGCTGCATCAATCACTGCCCAGTACAAGTCAATCACTCCCTGTGCTATGTGCCATTTTGAATTTGAAAGGGTTGCCGGCGCTCTTGCATAGTATGTCCAGATGCTTTCCTGCGTCGGCCTTATTCTCCCTTTTTTAAGGAGCATCTGCATTGGGTCAAAAAATCCTGAATCAATAAGCGCAACTCCATCCCTAAGAAGGTTTATTGCAACAGGGTCGCCGTTTCTCATATACTCCCAAAATGAAGTGAAGCGCATTGTTGTAATGTGGAGCTTAGTTGATGTCTTTACAATGGACTTTTGGACAATGAGCCTGTATGCCTCGACCAATTCAGGTGTCATGCTCATCATAAGGTCATCAACCACAATCAGTATGTCAATGTCCCCTTCCGGCCCTTTTGTCTTTCTTGCAGCAGAGCCAAACAGGATAACTCCCCTTATGAAGCTTCCGAGCTCGCGGTATATTTCATTTGCAAACCGATAAGAAATCTCAATATCCTGCCTGTAATACCTTTCAAGATTAGGGTGCTGCTTTTTAGGAATGTCAAATTTCATTTTCTCAAAACCAATCCAAAATTATTGAGGTTAGTATAAAAGGTTTTGTTGCTTTTATGGGATAGTGACATGAATTAAGAACTGGAATTATCTGAACATCATGTGCTGAAGCCTGTACCTTATGTTGCGTATTCTCTTATTTCTCGAAGGGTACGCCCCTATTCCTATAACAAAAAACAAAACTCCCAATACAGAAAGGGCATATGCGACTACTTTTGCAAACCCGTCGGTGAAGAACTTGAATATTATGAGGCCGGCGCCAATGAACGCAAGGCCTGTCCTGATGTATGAAAGCATTGTCCTTTCGTTTGCAAGGAGTGTCCTTTCTTCGTCAAACTTTGTCCTTTGGTGCGCAAGATGATGCTGGCTTGGTTTTTTTTCCACAGGGGGATTTTCCATTAAGTATTTTGTTTGACAGCTATTTTATAAAATTATCGATTTTTAAATTTTTCAGCTCCTTTTTCAGCAGTGATGCGCCCTTAAAATGGATTCCTTTCATCCCCGCAGATTCAGCTGTTTTTACATATTCAGGTATGTCATCAATAAAAACACACTCTTTTGGCTTTACTTTTAGCTTGTTTGCCGCAAGAAGAAATATCTCTTTTTGGTCTTTTGTCATCCTAACATCAATTGACAAAACAGAAACATCAAAATTTTTAAGAATTCCGCTTTTCTTTATTATCCTCGAATGACTCTTGATTATGTTGGAGATAAGCCCTATTTTATATTTTCTTTTAAGCTGCTTAATCAATAAAACCATTTCCCTGTCAAAAAAGGTCAGCTTTTCAAAGTCTTTTGTCCATAAATCCTTCAAAAAGACATCCGGATATTTTTTTTTAAATTTCCTGCAGACTTTTTTCCAGAATTCAATCTCAGTCATCTCACCCCTGCAAAGAGGTATGGCGCCAAGGTTTATGAAATGCCAGAGCTCTTTTTCGCTTTTGGGCTTAAAGATGACATTGAATTTTTTTGCAAGAAGGGGGCGCATGTCAAGAATCACGCCGCCCAAATCAAAAATTATTGCCTTAATCATTTAATCTTTTTTATGTAGACTTAATTTAAACTTATCTTTTTAAACTGAATTTTTGCTTTAATTTTTAGGATTACAATCACTAAAATCCGCTCCGCAAAAGATAGGCGGCCTTCATTGGGGCCGCATTTACGGATAAACCAAAATTACATTAAAATTGTTTGGTTCATCCTGACGTTTAGACACATAATTCATTAATAAAATTTAGGGTGCCTAAACGTATTCCTCACAGCCCTTTGCATTGCGGGTGATTGCCGTCTTGATTTAATTTTG
>DATDOM010000086.1:0-24007 GCA_035293285.1 Candidatus Nanoarchaeia archaeon
TGTTTTGGGCTGCGCGCCTGTAAGCCCTCACCTTGAATGTGTCCTCTTCAAACTCAAGGTAATCCGCAATTTCATTTAGAAGTGATGCAATTTCTGAATTTCTCATAAAAGATTATCTGATTCCTTAATTTAAAAGTTTATTGTTAGTTTAAGATAAAAAGAATACGCTAATGTAATCCTTCATAATTAAGTCTCATACTGTTTGCCCAGTTAGCATTTTCTCTTTGGCTAGGTATTTTATCCAAAGCAAGATACATCCCATTAAAAAGAGTTCTTAATTCAAGTGCATCAACAGACTCAGGGATTTCAGAAGTGGATTTAATTCTAAGAGAAAATTCAGTCGCTAAATACTATATAACCCTATTGCAACCGAAGAAATCTCCTGATTCATAGCAACCTGGGCACGCTTTAATTCTGTCACCAATTCTGTTAGTTCAGCAGTCATTTTTGCACCTCATCTTTTTTCAAGGTATATCTTGGCTTTTCCCAAAATATCCTGCGAGCTTTTGAATGTGAGCTTTTTCATCGCATTCTCATATCCAAGCCACGCATACCCAACGTGTTCAGTAGAAAGCGTGATATCCCTGACAGTTGTTTCAGCCAGAAAATAAACAACTTCCTTAAAGACAGTTTCATTTTCTCGCTTAAAATAGTAGTTAGTTTTTTCCAAAAATCCGTCAACAATCTGCGTTTCAGATATTCCCGTCTCTTCCTTTAGCTCGCGCTCAGCAGTCTGCCAGTCCCTTTCATTTTTTTCCTGGTGCCCCTTTGGAAAATCCCAGTGTCCAGGAATGTAATGCAAAACCAAAAACTTTATTCCAGTCTCCTTGCTTTTCCTGAAAAGCACAACACCGCAGCTTTTTTCTTTTGCCATTTTAATCAAGAATCCCAATTACTATAAAAATATAACTAAAAGAATTTATATTTAGTTTATTTTTGTGTAAGTTTACTTAAATCCGCTCCGCAAAGATAGGCGGCCTGCATTGGGCCGCATACATTGAGTTGATTCGTTGCATTGCGAAAACTGCTTCTGGGATGTAATGGTAAAAATAAATTCAGAAATTATCGCCCAAATGAGGCGAGTGTGTGGGCTGGGTGCACAATAAATGCCGAGCGAAATGGCGAGGCGTAAATCGACTTAGCCTTTCTTTTTTATTTTTTCAATTATAAATCCGATTACTGCTCCGATTAATGCAAATTGAAATATTCCTAATATAACCATACCTACTGCCAATTCTTGTAAACACCAACCACAATTCGCATCCTCTAGAAGAAATAGAGAAATTAATCTTGGAAGATAATACATTTTTAGTATAAGGTCAGATATAAAATAAAGTTCTATTACAATCATAAAAACTATTGGTAAAATAAATCCAGTCAAAACTCCAAAAATAGCACATTTTTGCCAATGTTTTAATTTACCCCACCATTTTTTGAATGTCATAAATAAACCATAAATTAAGAACTTTAAATATTTACCTTAATCTCCCGGAACAACAACAAAACTTATAAACTTCTTTCATAGAATTCATCAAAATGAAAAAAGCGGTGATTTTATTCTTCATATTCATGGTAATGATTAATTTCTCAACAGCAGAGACTTCTTACTACAACAGCAAAAATATAGTTCTCGACATCGGAATAAACTCAAGTGCGGAATTCAAGTACTTAAAGCCAAGCGGCTATATCGACAGCGTTTCAGTCAATATGACTTTTTTCCCAAGGCAGGGTGAAAGCCAGAAAATAGTAAGCCTTAAAACCGAGCCTTTTGCTGACGCAAAAAACGGACAGCTCCAGTTTTACTGGAAAAGGCCAAAAGACAGGGTAGCTTTTAGCGTCGATACAAGAGTTGAATCGATGCAGTCAATAAAGAAGATAAAAGATAAAGTTGATTTTCCCATAAATCCCCAAAGAATTCCAAGTGATGTGCTTGAATTCACAAAGCCAAGCGAGACAATAGACTCCGGAAATGAGGGAATAATAAAGCTTGCATCGGGAACTGTAGAGGGAGAAGATGACCTTTATGAGGCAGTTTTTAAGATTGCAGAGTGGACAAAAAATAACATCAATTACAATCTAAGCACATTGACTGCTGAAGTAAGCCAGAAAGCTTCCTGGGTTCTGGAGAACAAGCAGGGAGTGTGCGATGAGCTAACTTCGCTTTTTATTGCGCAGCTTAGGGCTGTAGGAATTCCAGCAAGGTTCACTTCAGGCATTGCCTACACAAATTCGGACTTGTTTCCTGAAAAATGGGGAGCCCACGGCTGGGCGGAAGTTTATTTTCCCGGATACGGATGGATTCCGTTTGACGTGACTTATGGCCAGTTTGGCTGGATTGACCCAACGCACGTGAAATTCAAGGATTCATTTGATTCTGATGAGCCGTCAACTTATTACCAGTGGACCGGAAGAAACGTCGACCTTTTGACAAAAAAATTGGACATAGATGCCGAGATAGTAGAAAATTACGGCACTCTGGATGACCAGATAACCCTTGAGATGTCGTCATTAAAGAGCGCGGCAAGGTTCGGCTCTTATAACCTGATACAGGCCAACATAGAGAATTTGAATGATTACTATTATTCTACAGAAATCTATCTTGCAAGGCCAAAAGAAGTAAAAATTACCGGAAATGAATTCAAAAGTGTTTTGCTCACTCCAAAAGAAAAAAGAACTCTTTATTGGATTGTGCAGGTTGATGATAATCTTGACTCAAGGTTTTCCTACACTTTTCCTTTTATTGTCAGCACTTTTAACAATATTTCAGCAATGACCAGTTTTGTTTCAAACATAAAAGAGCAGAGGGTTTCAAAAGAGGAAGTTGAGTCAGCAGCAGCATTAATGAGCCAGGAAAGAAAAAAAGTCGGTGAAGGAAGCGCTGTGCTTACGTGCAGCGCACAAAAAGAAGAGTTTTATGTTTATGAAAATGTATCGCTTGACTGCACGGTGATTAACTCAGGAAACATATTCATAGACAATGCAAAATTGTGCTTTCAAAAAAAATGCATGGATTTGAGCATCGGAATTTCGCAGTCAAGGAACCTGACTTTTGAGATTAATAAATCAGTGACTGGAAACCTCGAGCTGCCAGTCTCACTGGCAAGCGAGTCTTTGTCAAAATCATTTTTTGCAAAAATAAAAATAAAGGACATTCCTAAAATTGAAATCACGGATGTTGATTTTCCAGAAGACATAGCTTACAAGGATAATTTCAAGGTGGAATTCACAGTTTCGCGCAAGTCAGAGTCCCATCCAAAAGAAGTTGAAATCCAGTTTTTGGAAAATTCCTTGGGAAAAAACTGGAAGATAGACTCGCTTTCAGAAGACCGCAAATTCGTGATTGACTTTAAGGGAAGCGCGCTGAGATATGGTGATAACAATTTTTTGATTGAAGCCGAGTATCTTGATGACCTTGGAAAAAAGTATACTGAAAAAAAAGAATTTTCAATAAAGCTTTCAAAAGCAAATCTGCTGCAAAGGATGTTTTTGGCATTTGGATATGTCTCAAGAACAAGTTCAGCTGCAGTGCTTTTGATTTTGGCCGTTTCATTTTTATGCTCCGTCCCCATAGTTTTATGGATTTTAAGGAGAAATAAGGGGGAAAAATAGGTTATTGGCAGCCAATGAAATATTTTTCTCGTTATAGTTATTGCAATATTCCGAGTCGAATTTTTAATGGCAGCGAAAAATTCGGCGAGCGAAACTATGGTCGCTCAAAGCGACCGATTGAAGAAAAAGCCTAAATGATTCTAAATCAAGCCAATATAATACCAATGAGGCAATATTTAGAATCAGTTAATAAGATATATTTTCTATATTAACAATAAATAAAACTAAGGTAATATTATTAATATTCCATATAGAAAATAATTAAAACCCAAAGTATTAAATAGGTATTTGACAAAAAGATATTCATGGATGAAGAGTCCCAAGAAATAATCGACAAGATAGTGCCGGATACTTCTGTGATAATTGAAGGCCTGCTTTCAGACAAAATACAGGGGAAAAAGATTTCATGCAAGGAGATAATTATTCACGAAGCCGTGATTGCAGAGCTTGAGCACCAGGCAAATTCCGAGCGCGCAATAGGGTTTTTGGGGCTTGATGAGATAAAAAGATTAAAAGGGCTTTCTGTTGAAAATAAATTTGAATTATCATTCAAGGGCTTAAGGCCAAAAATTTCAGAAATCAGGAATGCGTCCTTGGGAGAAATTGACTCTTTAATCAGGCTGCTTGCATTTGATGAAGATGCAACTTTAGTAACGTCAGACAAGGTTCAAAGCGAGGTTGCCCTTGCCAGAGGAACAAAGTGCATCTACTACAAAAGGCCGGACAAGGGACTTCACAAATTAAGGCTTGAAAAATTCTTTGATGAAACCACAATGAGCGTTCATTTAAGAGAAAATGTCGTGCCGATTGCAAAAAAAGGAACGCCGGGAAAATGGGAATTCAAGGAGTTAAGAAAAGCGCTCTTAAAGCAGGAAGAAATACAGGAAATCTCGCGTGAAATAATTGAAGACACAAAATTGAGAAGAGACAGCTTCATTGAAATTGAAAGGGCAGGCTCAACAATCGTGCAGCTTGGGAGCTTTCGTATTGTTATAACAAGGCCGCCATTTTCCGACGGGTGGGAAATAACTGCAGTAAGGCCTGTAAGAAAATTAAGTTTGGAAGAATACAAGCTGAGTGAAAAGCTTATGGCACGGGTTTCTGAACAGGCAGAAGGCGTCTTGATTGCAGGGGCACCTGGCATGGGAAAAACAACTTTTGCACAGGCGCTCTGCGAGTTTTATGCATCAAAACAAAAAATTGTAAAAACTGTCGAGGCGCCGCGTGATTTAATACTTCCTGAAAATATAACGCAGTATGCAATATCTTATGGCGACGCGCAGGAAATTCACGACATTCTGCTTTTGTCAAGGCCGGACTACACTATTTTTGACGAGATGAGAAACACCAGTGATTTCAAATTATTTGCTGATTTGAGATTATCTGGAGTCGGAATGGTCGGAGTTGTGCACGGAACAAATCCTGTAGATTCAATCCAGAGATTTTTGGGAAGAGTTGAAATGGGAGTAATCCCGCAGATTATTGACACTGTGATTTTCATAAAAAATGGAACTGTCAACAAAGTTCTTGCATTAAGCATGACTGTAAAAGTCCCATCAGGCATGACAGAAGATGACTTGGCAAGGCCTGTTGTAGTAATAGATGATTTTGAGACAGGCAAGCTTGAATATGAAATCTACAGTTATGGCGAGCAGACTGTTGTGATACCAGTAAAGCAAACTTCAAAAGAAAAAAAGGGAGTTCACAAGCTTGCCGAGTCAAGTGTCCTTGCTGCATTCGGGAAATACTCAAGGAATGTTGAAGTTGAAATGATTTCTGACAATAAATGCGCAGTTTATGTTCCTGAGGCAGACATTGCCAGAATCATCGGTAAACAAGGTTCAAACATCATGAAAATCGAGAAAGATCTTGGAATTGGAATTGATATTCACAGCATTGAGGAAAAAACAAGCTCGCTTGAATCAGGCGTAAAGCAGATGGGAGCTGCGAAAGAGGAAAAAGAAGTTCCTTTTGAAATAAGGTTCAAGAAAAACCAGCTCATGATAGAAATGGGGATGGAAATGCAGGAAAAAGAAGTTGATGTCCATATTAATGACCAGTTTTTGCTCACCGCAAAGGCAGGGCAGACTGGAGTCATAAAAATCAAGAAAAGCAACAATATAGGAAGAAGGCTGATGGAGGCGATTAATAACAAGGAGAAAATAAAGCTGGTGATTTAGGTTTTTGCCTTAAATTCTCGTTCGAAATCAAAATAATCTCCTTCCAGCCAAGCCTATTTGATCAATGAATAGCCTGTGCCATCCCCATCCGAAATCCTGATGGCATAAGGCTGAATCATTTGCATACATAAAATTAAGGATTGAAAAATCAATATCTTCTTTTCTGGGGTGCCCAGGTTCATTCCAACCTTCTCTTATTCTTTGGGCAATGTGCTTAAAAGTGTTTAGTTTCATTTCAAATGTTTTAGGTATAAACCATGACAAGTCACCAGTTCCATTTTGCATTGCGTGTACCTCATCATCAGGCCAAATTTGCCCAATGTCCTGTTGGTTTGGATTCAGGTAAGATGCAGCATTGCAGTTAACAAGATTTATTCTTCCGTGGCTTTCATAAGCATACTTTCCGATGTGTAAAAGTCTTTGTACGCCGTCTTCAAGATTCATGTTGCCACTTCTTCCTGTAAATTCATCGATATCACACCCAACAGTGATTGTGTTGATTCCAAAAGTATCAGCATACCACTCAACTGCGCTAAGGAAATTATTTGCTTCATAAAATCTGGAGGATTGGGGCTGCAAATCATTTGTTCTCATTAAGTGCCTTAGCCCGTCTTTCCAGTAAAGAACTCCTTTTGCATGATGATTATCTTGCAGAAACTCCCCACTCACAACAACTGCATCAAGTCCTTCTTTTTTTAGGGTGTAAGCTGCCCTTGGACTATAAACACCGTCAGGAGGATGAATTGTAGTTGCATCTATCCCAAAAAGCTCCTTTAATTTTGATTTGATTTTAAGAATTTGAGGAGAGACTATATGATTAAAGTACAATTCCGAATCTGCATAATCAAGATGAGGAAGCACCAAAGTATTATGATTATAAGTCATTATGCCAATCTCAGGCTTATGCTTATCGTTAATGCCCCAGCGCGGGTGTATAAAAGATTCGCTCACTTTTTGCCTGAAATCATAACCATGCCTGAAACTGCTCTCAGAAAGGCGGCCCATCTCTTCAAGTTCAATGCCGGAAATATAGTAAGTGATTGGCACCTTGTTTTCAATAGAAACTCTCCTGATTAGCTCCATGTCATTTCGGGCATTGCTGTCCCCATGATGGCATATCAGGTATAATGAAAGGTTTATTTCATAAGCCATTGAACTCGTGTAAAAGTTAATTTGCTTACAATATAAAATTGTCTAATGTCAGGGCTCCGTCCTAAATGCAGGTTATTGCCTTTTTGCGAGGCCCTGATTAGTTCGGAAGTAAAGCTGACAAAGGGGTTGTTCCTTACGGGAAATGTCAGCCTACAGTTTGAGATGAAAGAGCCAAGCTCGGCAATAACCCGAGCAGAGCGAGATTTAGGACGGAGCCTAATGTTGGGTTAATCATAATAATCTATATTCAAAAATAATAAACAATAGTTCTTTTTAAAAGTATATAAAATAATTTAAAACAATCAAATATATCTTAAAAATTAATAAATATTAATTAAAATAATATAATTAATTAAAATTTACATATTTTTATCTATTTTTTATATATTTTAGTTTAATTAAAATGAATTTTTAGTATATTTTAAAGAACATAAATACTTTATTAATATACAATAATAATCAAAAAGTATATAAACAGGCATTAAAAGTAGTTAAGAATTGATTAATAATTAACAGTTAGAAAAAACAAGCAATGTTATCGCTGTCAGACAATGAATTTAGTGTAATCAGTTTTCTAGTTAGGAATTTCTCTCAAAGGCTGACGATAAGAAACGTTGCGCAACGCCTCAAGTTCAGTGCTGCAGGTGTCTTCAACATACTCAAAAAGCTTGAAAAAGAAAATGTTGTAGTAGGCGAGAAACTCGGAACCGGCTTGTTTTATGCAGTTAATTTTGACAACAGGATTGCGCAGCATCTTGCTGCCATAGTTCTCCTGTATTCTGATGAAAAATTTAAGCAAATAGACATCCAAAAGTTCAAGGACGCCAAGGCGGCAATTTTTGACAACAAGACTCTTCTCCTCATTACAGAACACGGGATTGGCTCAGATGTTTCTGTTCCAAACGTTGTTGTGACAGTAAAATCAGAAGATGAATTTGTTTCTCTCCTAAGGCAAAAAGACTCATCTTCGCTTCAGATGCTGTCATCAGGAATCGTGCTCTTTGGAGAGGAAAAAATCATCGAGATGATAAAAAAGTCAATCTTCAGGTTTTAAAATGAATCACAAAAATCAAAAGCTGGCAAGTGTCTCAATTTTGCTAGTTTTATTTATGCTCGCTTTATCCTTGTCAGCATATGCAAGGCCTGTGACAGATGTGCTTGTTGGCGGATTAGTTTCTGTAAATAATTTCTTTGATGCAAAAGAGTACCAGCCGTATTCCAAGACAATAGACTTTTTCTTCTTTGCAATCCTGTTCATTGCAATTTACATGATGGGCGCAAAATACGCCTTTAAGGAGATGAAAAGGCCTGAGCAGGTTATCGTGATCCTGCTTGGAATTATGACTGCATTCCTTTTGGTTCTGGCTGACATTTCTGCAACAATATTGCTGCCGTACATACACTGGCTGATTTACGCCATGCTTTTTGTTTTGTACTGGATACTGCTCAAAGGGATACAAAATAAATTCTGGAGATTTATCTTGGCACTTTTGCTGACAATTCTGACAATATTAATTTTCCAGGGATTGTTCAGCTTTATTGACGGCAACGATTTTAGCTCTGGCGGTATTGGAGGAAACGGAGTTTCCGGAATAAGGGGATTTAGTTTAACCGACACAAGCGGGATTACTTTGCCCAATGTATTTGCTGATTTCTTCAAGTCATTTGGAGGAATAACTTTTCCAGATATTCCGGGAATTCCGGGAATTCCGGATTATCTTGGCGGATTGTTTGGAACTGGAACAGGGACAGGAACCGGCACATCAACTGGGCCTATCACGACAACAAATACCTCTCCAACTGGAGTGGGAGCGGCAGCAGGCGGAGCAGCGGGAGCGGCAGCAGGAAAAGACAGTTCAGGCTGGTGGCTTTGGGCTATCTTACTTCCTCTTTTGGCGCTTCTTGCCTGGCTTGCATGGAAGTATTTCAAGAACAGAAAAAAAGACGGAGATGAGGCAGGTACAACTACCACAACCACAACAGATCCCGCAGATGTAAGAATTGAAGAGATTATGAATAAAATAAAGGAGATAATAGCTTTAAAAAATAAAATATTGAAATCGATGCGGGAGATTATTCAAAGAAAGAAGGAGTTGACAAAAGAACTTCTCGACCTTTATCACAAGACAATAAGAGATCCGGCATTCTATATGGATAGGGAATCCGAGGAATACAAAACTCTCATGGGACAGCATAATACTGTGATTGAATTATTAAAATTGGAACTGCAGCTCGAAGACGACCTTACTGAATTAAGAAAAATAGAGGAAGAATTAGTAAATAATAATGGAAATGACGGTAAAATATTTGTATGGAGCAAAGAAATTTACAGGTATTTTGTAAAGTATGATTCTACTGCAATGGGCATGGATGACCATAACTACCATGCATTCATGGCAAACCTGCCGGAATACGACAAGCAGGCGCTTGGCAAAATCTCCGGGGCTTTCAGAAAATTAGTCAATAACGGGAAGGGAATCATACCAGATATAAAAGAACATATAGCGGGGTTCTTCCTGCTTGCACACAGCGAAGTTGAAGTTGAAAAATGGCTTGAAAAATTAACAAAATTAGAAACTTTTGAAGGCTGGCTAAAAGAAGGAAAGTATGAGAAATGGAGGGAGATATCATTCAAAAAAGGAGAAGAGCTAGTTGAATATTTCAAAGAACAGGAAGAAAGATTCTTAAGAGGAGAAAAAGAAGAAAATGCTTCCTTAGTATTAAATGACAAGAAATCATGGGATCCTCTGAGCGGAAATAATCAGCTTGAGTTCCCAAAATATGAAGCATGGGGACTTTACACCCTAGTTCATTGGGAAATGAGATACTTGCAGGTTGTTCTTGAAGCATTGAAATTTTTGTTGAGTAAAAGAAAATCCCTAACTATGATGCAGGAATTGTACGTTTCAATAAAAGATCCTGCTGATCAAACAAAGTGGAAGGAAATTGACTTGGTTAAAGTAAAGGTTCCCGATAAGATGGTTAAGGAACTGAATGATCAGGGTTCTTATGATAAAGTTATGAAATACAAAGAGACTATTAAACTCTATAAGAGGAAGGATGTTAATGGCAACGATGTAGAGATGCCACTGTATGAACTCACGCTGCAACCGCTAAGAATCCACACTAATTTTGACCAGGGAACTCCTCCATTCAAGGTTGCTTGCTATGTGAATGGTAAAAAAATAGCAAAAGTAATAACGGCAGATAAAAAAGTCGATGTAGAGCCTGTGGTTCAGTTCTTCTCGGAAGAAATGGGATTGACAAAGCCAGAATTTTACGAGATTGTAGTTGCTGCAATAAGCCCCAAGGATACATATAGGAAGCATGATTTCAAAAGAGTAGCAATAAGACTTACTGGGTCTACGGAGTATACTGGGCCTACTGAGTATACAGGTCCTACGGAGTATACAGGTCCTACGGAGTATACTGGGCCAGAAGAATATGCAGGACCAGGAGCCTACAAAAAAAAGAAAATAACAGTCAAATACAAAAAGAAAGTCAAGATTAAGGTAAAAAAACCTGCCTTGCCAAAAACAGAAGAATACGCAGGACCGGAAGAGTATACTGGACCAGATGAAAGAAAAAGAAAAGGTCCTAAGAAACCCGGTGCTCCGGAAGAATATACTGGGCCGGAAGAGTACACCGGTCCTTCATACAAAGTAAAATCTGGAAAAGTCAGGAAAATAAAAGAGTATGCAGGTCCTGAGGAGTATGCAGGCCCTAAAACTGGAAAGCGTAAAGTAAGAATTGTCCAGGAAGTGATTGAGCCTTATCCTGAAGCAATCATAGAATATACTGCAGGAACAATTATAGAATATCCTTCTAAACCAAAGTCAAAATATGTTGAAGAGTATCCTGAAGGAGCATATATTGAGTATCCTTTAGGCACTGCGCCAAAAGAATATCCTGCAGGTTCCACTGCTGAATATCCTGCAGGTGCAGTTATAAAATATCTGGGAGAACCTGATTCAACAACTGAAGTTTATGGCCCACTATCAAATCCCTCCCAAGGAATGAAAGATATCTCCGAAGGAGGAAAATTATACAATCACTATAATTTCTTCAAAAATAATATTAGCCTAAATATTTCTAGGCATAGTTATAAGAGTCTTAAGATACTTCAGCTTACAATACCAACTAACATCAAAGCCGGAGTGGTAACTTGCGCCGTTAATTTATATAATTATCAAAAATTATATGGAATGTCAGTTTCTATGGGTACTCATTGGTGGAAGATGCATTATAACTTTAGAGGGGATATACAAAACAGTGTCTCTAAAGCTAAGGATATACCAAAAATGCTGATGGATAGAGATTTTATTCCTGATGTGATACACCTCCATACACAAACTTATGAATATGACGGTGCAGTAAATGTATTAAGGCAGGCATTTCCGAGCACCCCGATAGTTTATACACTACATCAGCTGATACCTCATGCATATATGAGTATAGAGGAAAGGCAAAGATTAGATGAATCACAAGAAGAAGTCGCTCCGCTCCTACTTGACAAATATTATTCCTATTTTGAAGGCAGGGCAAAAGCGCAGCAAAAAACAATTGAGGAAAGTGACGGAATAATAGCCATAAGCGATTCTCAGTTACAATTCTTCAAAAAATTGTTCGGGGGATACAAAGGAAAAGTTACTTCTATAGAGAATGGGGTAGATTTTTTTAGGTTCATAGGTAATAAAAGTGTTGAACAGAAAGCTTTGGAACTTTTATCAAAATATGATTTATGGAATAAGAGATTGATACTATTTATTGGGAGAATTGAGGAATCAAAAGGATATAATAGGGTGGTTGAAGCATTCTTAAATATAATAAAAAAAATTCAGTATTCAAATACTAAGCTGATTTTTGTAGGAGGAGTTACATCTACAGGAGGATATACCAATAAGATAATCAGGGCTGGGATAAGTAAAGATATTCTTGATAAAAGTGTATTATTCACTGGATGGGCTGATCAGATTGAGCTTGCAGCTTGGCATAGAATTGGGACAGTGCTTGTTGCTCCAATGCTGACTGATAATTTGTATCCTATGACGGCAAAAGAGGCTATTTCCATGGGATTGCCTACCATAACTTGCAAAGGAAAAATGAGTATTGGGCAGTCAAAAACTGCGCAGGATATTTACAACTCCATAGTTTATGTATTTGAAAATCCAGAAAAAGTGAAGCGCCATATTTTGGAAGCTTTTGAAACATTAATTTCGGAGCATAGTATCTACAAGTCAGTGGAAGAGCACCTGGATTTCTACAATTTATTGATAAAAAAAGAATTAAAAGATATAAGAAATTCTGACAGTTCGATTAATTCTGACATTAAAGCTGCAAAAGATTTGAATTTTGGCGACCTAGAAATGCCAGAAGTGGAGAAGACAATATATACTGAAGGAAGTTACAATAATCCATGGTATATTGTTGTAATACCTCACAGTTCCGAGCTTAATGCACTTGAAGCAGGAAGAAGGGCCTGCAAAGGGCCGATAACTTATGTCGCAGGAAATTTTGACAGGTATCTAAAAATAAGAGTAGATAAAAAGCTGTACAGAGTCGACCCCAATCAAGTATTTGACAAGAAAGGGCCAAAGATAGTGTATGATGCGTGGTGGAGACAAAGGGATATCAGAGAATTGGATGAAAAAACCCAGATGAGAATTTTGTCTGTATCTAAGAAGTTTGCAGATGAGATATCCAGGAGAGTTTTTGTGGGAAAAATGATAGTCGCATTGCATCAAAACACTGGAGATAGCACTTTGGTGACTTCATACAGAGATGATCCTGCATATTCAAAATACATTGAAGATGTACACATCAATGAAAGCTGGTCCAATCAAGACTGGGCTTATGTGAATACTCGCGGGCTTTTCGAGGCATTTAAAGCGGAAAATTGTAATGTAGTGCTTGAAGCTAAAAATGGGTATGATAGCGGAGGAGTTTCGCACGCTGCAACAAAAAGAGGATTGCCCTACGTAAACATAGAAGCTGAGAATGGAAGGGATGATAGAGAAGAAAGAATTATACTCGCCTTAAATAAAGTTTTAGAAAAATATCCCAAACTTGCTGTTGATATGAATTTCACCCCACTACCATAAAATATGGAAAGGCGTTCCTAAATTCAATATTTTTGCAGTTTCGGCGCTGTCTTACGAATCAACCTTATGACCCAGTCATAAAGATTCTCAACTTAATAGCATCCAAGTTATAAAAGAGCTTTTCGATGTTTTTTTATTAGTCCTATTAATTTTGCCAAATTTAATTTCTATTGTTTTATTACTACTTAAAAAGAGTGAAAAATACAAAGATTTATAAATGAACTTTATTTCTGGAAAAATAGGTAAATATGGTAAAAACAATTGAAGTTGCTGCAGCTCCGGAAGTTAGCTTAATAGAGAATATAGTTAATAGCTCAAACTCATTAGCAAGCATAGAAGTATTAAGCGGACAATCTGTCGCTATATCCAAAGGATACATGAGTGCTGTTGCTGAACTGGCAGCTGTCTATACAGGAATTCTGCCTTCAGTCATTAATCTTGCAAGAAGGTATACCATTTCTGAGTCTGCAAGACTTAGGCTCGAAGATGAGGTTTCAGGATTAAAAGCAAAGATTTTAGGCGCAGCTTCAGGCGAGGCCATAACTCTCCAAGACAGCCAAAGGCAAAACCTTTCAAGCTATTTGACAAACCACGTAAAAAAAAGATTCGCCTCAAGAAATGAAAATGTTCCAGACGAAATAGAAATGATGGTTTTGCTTTGCGACGATCCAAACTCATATGATATTTCTTCTCAAGAATTTGAAAGACATGCAGACTCATTTTACAGGACAGTCAACGAATCAATAGACAGAGGACTAATTTCTTTTCAAAATGATATACAAAGAGGAGACTTTTTTGGAAAGTTAAGAAACAGGGTAAAGGCAGTCTACGAAAGAATAGCTTCTGATGAATCAATCAGGGCGGAAAAATATAAAGTTACAGAGCCTCCTGAAATTAAGCTTATAGAAGATATAATCAATAGTTCCAATCCACTGGCGAGAATTGAAGGAGTGAATGTCCAGTCTGTAGAACTCGCAAGGGAGTATATATCTGCAGTTTCACAATTGTCTGCTAACTATAAAAGGATTATTCCTCTTGTAGTTTCTCTTGAAGGGAGATATAGCTCTTCTGAATCCGAAAGAGTCAGATTAGGGCAGGAGATAGGGGAAGTAAGGAAGGTGCTAGGACATGATGCTTCAAGAGTGGTTTTACTTGAAGGGAGAATTGGTCCTTTGACTGATGAAGTCAGAAGGCTTGGAGAAAGAAATGGAACGATGATAGAAGAACTGGCGACAATGTCTGGCCAGCTTAGAGAAGCCCGTTCTGAAGCCCAAACATACAGGAGAATTATCGAGGAAAGAAGGGACCGTAAAATTTTGTCCGGGAATGCAACAAGAAATTATGCAGAGTGGGTAAGAGAAAATTATCCTGCCGAAATGGCGCCAGAAAATGTGCACAGATTCATACCTCACGATGTCAATGATAAAAAACCTCTTGACGCGCTTGCGAGATTTATCTTATACTCAGAGTTATTTGGCTCAAATGTCATATTAAACGGCCCTACAGGGACAGGAAAAACAACTCTTGTAGAATATGTTGCCCAGCGCGAAAGAAGGCCATTCCACAAAGTTCCCCCGATAAAAGAGCTTACTTTTGCGCAGGCAGTTTGCGAGCTTATGGAAGACCATAACAAGGACATGGTATTTGCGCCAGGACCTGTGATGAAATATTTAATTAATGGAGGATACTTATTCCTTGATGAGATAACAAACATAAATGCAAAGCTTGCAATTGCATTCCACGATTTGCTTCAGGGAAAAGGATTAAGCACCTTGACACAGTATGGGGTGGCAAATTTTGAGCCTGAGCGCGGAAAGCATATGATTGTAGGTGCAGGAAACTTTTCATATGCCAAGCCCAATTTCAACAGGGCAACTCTGCAGAGATGCACTTTCATGGATATACCACCTCTTTCACAAGAGCTTCTTCAGGAAAACCTGAAGGGAGTAAAGCCGCGTAATGGCCGCAACTTTGAAGAATACAAGGGGTTGCTAGAGCAGGCTTATCCATGGTTCTTTAGAGAGAATAACGGAAGCACTACAAACGGCTATTTGTGGACTGGACACTTAAGAGGAGCTAATGATATTTTGCAAAGTCTCGTTGACATGTCAACAGAATTAAGGACTGAGCTCTATAAATTTTCAAAGTTTGGAAGGCAGCTTGATGTAAGCGAGGGCGCAATAAGAAGGGTTATATCTCTATATTCGCCGCACATGGGCCAGTCTGGGCTCAGAGACATAGTTAGCGAGAATCTTATAAATCCCATTACAATAGAGTATCCGGGACAGCAAGAAGAAAGGGGCGCATTGCATAAAGTTGTTTTTAAGGCAATGGAAAGATATTACGAAAGGCTTAAGCTTAAAAAATAATTTATTTGTGCAAAATGGTAGACTTCAAAGAGTATCCCGTCTTATGGAACCTTTTGATTGCAGCAGGCGGGGGGCTTGGGATAGCAGGATTAAGGCATTTGGTTTCAGCATATACTGGTAAATACAGCTACAGCACAAATCACGACAGCCGCAGATTAAAGGACGCAAGAAAAATAGGGGTACAAATCAATGATTCTATAGAAATGCTTGCTAATCTTGAAACTGATTACAATAGGTCTAGAGAGGGTGAAAGAAAAGACATGCCTGCAGTTCTAAGAGAGAAGCTTTATCAGAGAGCTAAAATGAGGAGCGGGGATGATTTATACAGGAAAAGAACCGATGCAGAGTCTCATGGTATTGACTATGTCTTGGCATATTCAAATTCTGATGCAAGGATAGGCAAAAGTGCAGAGTCAAAATTGCTGGCAGCAGCCTTTGCCCTCGAATTCAGAAATTTAAACAAGCAGCTGGAAGTTTATTCTGCAGGGACTGACCTGGTAAAAATTGATGGAGCTGATGTCTCTTCAATACTGAATCTGCCGCCGCAGACAGGATTTAACTTTTTCCATGCAGTAAGGGAGATTAATAAGCTCCATTCTGAAAATCCAACATATACCTTATTTCTCCTGAACAGTGATGCGGAAATCACTGACGGAAGAATGCAGAAGTCTTTGATAAAAAGAATGGAGATAAAAGGAGATTCAGTGACTGCATTTGTAGAAATAGGAAGTCCAAGAGCCCCTTACAGAGTAAGGTCATTTGCGGATCTGATTGGATTTAAGTATTATAACATTTCAGGCAATAATTTTGCTGCATCGATCCAGCTAAGTGATATCATAAAAGAAACGTCATCGCAGATGAGGGATTCAATATGATAAACAAGCTGAGAAACATATACAGGACGTCCCGGTTAAGGTATTTCACCCAGGCAGCAGTAATTGGGGGGGCGATATATACCATGATACAGCTGATGCCGTCCGGATATGAATTAAAAGAAATTGACAAGTTTGCGACAGTGCAGCAGGTCACTACAGAGAAAGGCCTTTTTATTAATGATTATAGGATTCCTTTGGAGTTAATGAAACCTGACCAGGAAATAGAGCTTCCTTATAGCCAGATAAAAAGCCCGGAAGGGGGGCTTGACTTAATGGTTGATGATTCAGGAATTTCAGTTGAAGTTAAGGAAGACAAAAGCTCAGGGCTTGTAGAAAAGATTGAGCCGTCGCAAAAAACAAAGGAAGGTAAAGACGGAATTTCAATAAGAGGGGTATTAAATTCAGATTATGTGCTCAAAATTAAATCAAAAGGAAAAGAATATGAGATAAGGATAAAAAAATGACTGAAAAAAAATTCAAACCGTATAACATAAAAAGAATCTTCACTTATGCAGCAGCAGTAGGATTAATTTATGGGATGGCTTTGATTGGAGATCCGCCTCCAAAAGTAACAAAAGTAGTCGAGAAGCCGTTAAATCTGAAAAAAGCTGATGGCACTGCGTACAGGCCTGATGATTTTGCACATATTGATATTTACATTCCTGGAGAGAGCAAGCCTTTATGCTCAATAGATTCCACCACTGCGGTCAGATCATATTTTGCCCCTGACCACCATTATAGCGAGAGGACAAGGCTGGATTCGCAAATATGCAGATTGCCGGATGGGGTGTCAGATTTAGAATTAAAAGTTGTATCACCTTACGAGCCGGAAAAGGATTCAATAAACCATAATCTTGACGGCTGCACTGATTTTCAAAAAGGCCCTGGCGGGTGGACTTCAGACTGCAAGGCAAAGCTTGACAAGGATGGAAAATCTATAACATTTTTAATATATGAGAAAGTTCCATATGACAATAATGATGGAATCACGCCCCAGGATCACCAAAGAAAAGCAGATCTTATACAGGTAAAGGTAAAAAAATGATGAAACGAAGTTTAGGAAGCATAATAAAAAGGGAATTAGAAAGGCAGGGAATCTTTAAAGCTAAATATGAGACCAAGAAACAAAAATATATGAGAAGGTTCAATTGGTATGCTGCACCTTTAATAGGGCTTGCGCTTTTTATACAACAGGGTTGTCCTTCTCGAATATATGAGATGGTAAGCCCAGATTCTGACCCGACAGACTCAAGAAAAGCCCCGGGAAATGGTTCAGGTGATAAAAGCTCACCTGACGACCAGATTCATAGCGGTGACGGGACCGGAAGCGGCGGCTACCATTATTCTACTGATCCGCTGGATCCGAAGCACCACCTTGACGAGGCAAGAAAAATAACTTATGAAAACCAGACTCCACAGGGCAAGACTCCTTCACAAAATAAGCCTACAAACAAACAAGCAGACCCTACAATTGAAAACACTTTAACTAATGATTATGACAGGTTAAAATTTGAGAGAGAAACTAGTTATATAATTCCAAGGCCGGTTGCCGGAATAGACGACAAAGTAAGGGATGCTGTAGTGTTTCTTGATGTATCTGGAAGTATGGACCGTCATGTGACCTATGACCCCTCAATGCGTCAGACAACTAACATTCCTGCAGTCGCTGCTCTAGCAATTTCTGATTACTATATAAGCAAAGTGAAAGGCTCTGTAGCTGGGGCTACATTTGCCAGCGGCACAGATTACACCAATTACACCAAGAATATGGAGCTTTTGGCAAAATTATTTGCAAGAATGCCAAGCGGAGGGACAGAGCTTGACGGCAAAATATTGATGAAAATTGCGTCAGATCCCAAAAGGCCAAACGCAGACAAGCCTTTGGACATATATTTAATAAGTGATATGGCGATAGATGATTTAGACAGTCTGGTAAAAGAAATATCTGGGATTTCCAACCTTGGAAGGATTTATGTTTTAGAGGTCGGGTCCAAATATAACACAGGTATTGTAACTAAGCTATTTGGGAAAAGCGCATATAGGGCGCCGCTCAGTGACGAGCAGGACCTTAAATCTTTTTACAGGAAATTCAAAAGCGACAACGAGCAGACTCCCGGCAGCCCTAAAGGAAATTCTTTGCAGAATTCAGTTAATCAGCCATTAATTCAGAATTCTATGAGCATGATTGATTCTGGAAATAAAACTACAAATCATTATTCTGCAAACGCCAGAAAAATGAGGCAGTTTCCGGGATATAGAAGATAATGAATTTAACTCGTTCTAGTATAAATTGTCAAACGCCGGAAATCATAGCCCCAATTTAAGGCGCGTGATTGTAAATAATTAAAGTACAATCAGGCGATAAACGATTTTTTGAATAGCAAAACTTAAATATGTACAATTCGATTTTTATCTAAATGCTCTACAAAGACAAGCTCTTGAATGATTTAAAAGTGGTAGAGAGAAAGCTGTCTTCAAAAGAAGAAGAAATTCCCAAAGAAATAAAAAATATGATTTCTTTGTGTGAAAGGGAAGAATGTTCGTCAGCAGAATTCAAAGAAGTTGCAGATGCATGCTACAAAAAGCTAGTAGAATTATCAAGCGGAGGCTATCTTTACTTTCCAAATGCCATCCAAAGGTCTCATTTTCTTGGACTATTGCAAAACCATGCAAAGGCTGCCTTTAGGTGCAAGGTTATAGCAGAGGATTTTAACAAGGCGCTTCCATCTGCCAATTTAAGGGCCCATTTTGTTAAGAAATGGAAAGTCTCTAGAATAGGCGTTCTGAATGCAAAACAAAGAGAAACTGGCAATATAACCCCTGTCTTTGGAATTGATAATTCCGGCTATTATTATGCAATCTTGGTTGAAAAAGGGGTTTATGTCATTGTTCCTGTGTTTGGATTTGCTATTGGACCTTTGATTTATGGAATTCACGCAATGTCATATGTGTTTGAGTTTTCCATCAAGCATGGTGCGGTTTATTCTTTAAAGAAAGTTGAAAATATCGCTTTGTTTTCTGTTAAGGATTCGTCTTGGACTATTTTGGAAAAGGGGAAAGTTGAGGTTGGTTTAAAGATTGGGGCAAAAACAAAAATCGCAGTCAAAGAGCCAGTTAAGAGGAAAGCTGCACCTGAAATTATTATAAAAAATACAATAGAAGCTGATATCATAGGTTTTGACTTTGATGTCGGGATTGCTGAAATCAAAGGAGAAAAAATGGATTTAAAGGATGATCATACAATACTGAAGGGATTTGGCAGTAGGGAAGATTGTTTATTTGCTGGACTCTATCATTCAGTTTACTATGAGAGTCAAGGCTGCCAATTTGTTGCTGCTGGCATTGTGCATAAGCAGATTATGGAGTCATATAACAAAGAAAAAAATGTAAGGAAATGTTTTGAAAATGCGTATGAAAAATCTTCTGTTATAATAACCCATAAAACCCCTCATAAGGGGGCATGGGCAGCTGATATATTAATTGATAAAAATAAAATTTTTGCGGCTAGTGCAGGAGTATGTAAAATATGGATATTTAAAAATAATTCTTTAATTTATGAATCCCCATCAGATGTAATTGGAAATAAAGAAGAGTATGAAAGAGTGATAAGAGAAGGCGGTAAGGTAAGTGATAACAGGGATTACTTTAACCGAAATTATTGGTGGACGAGAGGATTGGGATTTGGAAATGCCGGGGCAGGATTTTCCAACATACCTCACGTGAAGGAAATTGAGACAAATGATATTAATGAAAACGATTTTTTAAGAATAATAATCACTTCTTCTTCCTATAGAAAATCTTTTGATCATATAATATTTTCTGGGAATATCAATAATAGCTCCAAAGAAATTGCTGAAGGGTTGCTAGATATAGCAATAAGTGAGTTTGGGAGAGAAAGTAATATTTCTTTCATTGTCATTTCATTGAAACCAAAAATAAATTCCGCAATAATTAGAGAATCCCCTAAAGTAAAAGAAGTTAAAAAAACTCGTTACAAAGGAAAAGAAGCTATATCAAGAATTAGAGATATAGTAACCGAAAGGTCAAGAAAAAAAGAATTGGAAAGGCCATTGACAGGCCAGGTTAGCAGAATTAAAGTTTTAAGGGGCCTAATTAAAAGAAATTATAAACGAGAAAATCGTGATTATTTGAATGAGATTGATGAAGAGTTACAATCTATAAATACAGATTTAGATAATGCAATTTATGTTGCTCACAATCCGAATCAGTTAGAAGAGTTATCTCAAAAAAGGGATTTAGTTGTTTCAAGTTCAAGAATCTGGGATGGTTTAAGGAACGGAGTGGGCATAGAAGAATTTGTAGTTCAAATTTCTGAGCTGTATAAAAATAGCATAAATGCATTGGAAGTTAAGATAAAAATCATTCAGCAGTACAACTTAGAGGACAAGGATTGGGTAAGCAAATCCGGCAAAGTAGAGGCCAAAATAACTTCTCCAAGTCCTAATTCTGCTATCCATTTAGGCTGTTCAATAGATTTCGCAAGAGCGCGTATTTGGACTCCTAAAAATTGGAAAGAATTATACGGGAGTTATCTTAATTTTAGATGGAATTTAATACAAGATGATAAAGATAGGGCAATAGGTTATTCTTCCAACGGTGCAGATTTTATTGTACCTTCAGATTATAAAGAGGGCGGTGCAGCACTTAAATTTACTATTAAAGATTCAAAAGATAGTATTGTGATTGCTTCGGATGAAATTGCAGTAAATCTAGTAAAACCCAGAGTGCTTAATCTATCTGTATCTATTTTGAGTCCGAAGCCGAATTCTGAAATTATGATTGGGACAATCATCCCAAATCTGGATGCGGAAATATCAGGACCAGATAGCAAACTTCTAATTAATAGAAAAGTTAGATATGTAGAATTCCGCTGGATATTAATAAAAAACAAAAAAACTCAAACTTTAAGTTATAGTCTAAAAGGGACTAGCGTGGTAATTGATGGTATTTTGGAAACGGGCGAAGCAAAGATAGCATGTATTTTAAGAGATGAAATAAACCACAAAATAATTGATTATAAAGAGGCAAATGTGTTGCTAGTGCAACCTCCGGAAATAAATGGAGTAAGGATAAAGATAAAATCCCCGCAAAACGGTTCTGTTTTTGAGAGAGGTAAAGAAATAGAAAATCTAGAAGGAGAGGCATTTGGAGAAGTTGAAATTATTGAATCAGTCAATAACGATAAAATCAAATATTTGGAGTTTAGGTGGTTTATAATTCAAAATGGTAAAGAACAGCATTTAGGCAACGGAAGGGTGAGGGAAAAAAGCCTTTGGGACATAAAAAGTGATTTCAAGCGAGGAAATTCAAGGCTAAGATTAGAATTAATTGATATAACTAGAAAAAAATTAGTCAGTAGTGCTGAGATAAATATAGATTTAACCTAAAATTTGATTATTACTTGAGTGGCTAATCATCAAAATGATTTACAACAACAAGCTTTTAAGTGATTTGAAGATTATAGAGAGAAAACTCTCATCAAAAGAAGAAGAAATTCCCAAAGAAATAAAAAATATGATTTCTTTGTGTGAAAGGGAAGAATGTTCGTCAGCAGAGTTCAAAGAAGTTGCAGATGCATGCTACAAGAAGATTTTAGAGCTAATAAATGGAGGTTATCTTTACTTTCCAAACCCTGTTCAAAGATCCCATTTTCTAGGATTGTTTCAAAACCACACAAAGGCAGCCTTTAGGTGTAAGATTATAAGCGAGGATTACAACAGATGCTTGCCTTCTGAAAACTTAAGGGCACATTTTGTAAATAAGTATTCTGCAGTTAAGGTTGGGGTTGCTAATGCAAAGCAAAGAGGTGCTGGTGAGACAATTGTTCCAATATTCGTTACGGATAATTTTGGATATTATTACGCCATTTCAATTGATAAAGAAGTTTACGCAGTCGTTCCTGTTTTTGGGGTTTCAATTGATCCTTTGCTTTATGGTGCGCATGCTATGTCTTATGTTTTTAATTTAGGTGTTAAAAATGGACCAGTATATTCTGTTGAGGGAGTTGATGGTTGCGCTTTGTTTGGTTTCAATGAAAATAAATGGAGTTTTGTTGAAAAGGGAAAATTAAGTTTGAAGTTAGGGAAATCAACGAGTAGGAGTTTGAGTCCCGTCATACCAAAAAAAAGTTCTGGTAGAACACAACAACCGATTGCTTCGACACAACCTATTAAAAATTCTATCTATTCACGATATAAAGAAAACACAGGCATGATTCTTGGAAGAGGATATGAAGTTTTTGGTAGTGGAAGCATTTTTAGGATAATCCCAGATTTAAGAAAGAAAGGTTTAGTGACAGCCAATACCGATGATGTAGTTAGAGCTAGATTAATAGGTAATCCTGATAATAGCAAAATTGGTAAGGAGTTTATTATGGGTGGAGGGAAAGACCCAGATTATGAGAGAAGGTTATTGCTTTATCGAGTTGGTCGTCACTTTGGATCCACAATTGCCGTGTCAGATGGCTACTCTTGTTATGGTAATAAAATTAAAATAATTCCTAATGCTTTTAGGGATATAAATTTTGATGATTATAAATTAATGTATAGTGGGGTAGTAATCACCCCAGAACAATGGAAATCCTTGGATGTTCCTGCATTTAATATTAAAGAATTGGAAGATGAAGGATTTTTAAATATTATTGGAAGAAATAAAGCAGTGGAAAGTCGTTTTGATATGAATAAATTTAATTCCAACCCTATTTGGAAAACATTAGTTGGTCAGGACGTTTTATCAGAATATATAAACGCCAAATTGGAGCTACAAAAGTCGGAAGATTTTATGAAGGTTTTTGTGGAGATTATTTCCAAAATGGAGGATAGCTCAGTTCTAATGGTACCATTTTATTTTGGAACGAGTTCATATTTGAATTCAATTTCATTAACAATTGGACTGGGCTCTATGTCTAGTGCAGCTGTAATAGGAATACAGCCACCAGAATCTAATCAAAGCTGATGGAAAGATTAAATGGCCATAGGATAATGAAGATACTGGCATTTGGCTAATTACACTGACAAATTTCCAAATCTTATTGATACTACAATCAAGAAAAAAGGTGCAAAATGACGGAGTACAAACTAAACGAACTTTTTAGTGGAGAAGAAATTGATTTTCTTAAATAGTTAGTGATAGCTATAAAAAATAATAAAATCAGAAATCTAAAAGGATTATTATCGAGTTCCGTTTATAGCGGAATCTTCACGGAAGAGGAATTAGAATTTTTTAATGAATTGTTATAATACAAAATACGAGAAATAAGGGAAAAACTCAAACTCAGTCCATATCAAGAAAGAAGTATGTTCGATGTATTAGGATTAAAATCTAAAAAAGTTTGAATTCAAAAATGGTAAAATTAATCCTTAGATTGAGGGTTGTCTTAAGAGAGAAATTAAATATACCATGAAATTTATAGTAAAGCTTAAATATGCGTCGTCCAAGTTTTAGCTGGATGCTATACAACAATAAGCTCCTGAATATCTTAAGGATTGTACAAAAAAAGCTAGAGGCGGCAAATGAAAAAGTCCCAAAGGAAATTACCCGGATGACGCTTTTGTGCCAAAAAGAAGATTTCTCATCAACCGAGTTCAAGGAAACAGCAGATAAGTGCTACAAAAAGCTAGTAGAATTATCAAGCGGAGGCTATCTTTACTTTCCAAATGCCATCCAAAGGTCTCATTTTCTTGGACTATTGCAAAACCATG
>DATDOM010000087.1:0-11628 GCA_035293285.1 Candidatus Nanoarchaeia archaeon
AAGCAGTTATGTGACAGACGGCAGCGGCCTGATATTTGTAGGCGGCGAAAGCTCATTTGACCGCGGAGGCTATAAGGGCACTTTGCTTGAAACTTTAATGCCAGTAAAAATCGGGGCAAGTGAAGAGCAGAACAAAAGCGACATCAATGTTGTCATTGTCATAGACATTTCATCGGGAACTGAGGATTACGTGGCGCTTGAAAAGGCCCTTGCACTGAGCGTCGTTGATTCTCTTAGCGACAAGAACAATGTCGGTGCTGTTGCATTCGGCTACACTCCGTGCCAGGCATTCACAATTGCTGAAGTCAAGATGCTTAAGGAGCACAAGGAGGAGCTTAAAGAAAAGATTTCAAGGCTCAAGTTTGACGGGCAGTCCTGCTTTAACATAGGCATTCAGGGAGGCTATCAGCTTTTAAGCAACCTTGGCGGCGGCAAAAACATCATATTCATAAGCGACGGAAAAACAACCTACCAACAACTGAGGGAGGATACTTTTAATGTGGTAAGGACTGTCAACGCAAAAGGTGCAAAGGTATTCACTGTCGGAGTAGGCACAGACACAGATTCTATGTCAACAGACAACAACCTCTTCCTTGACAACATAGCAAGGCTTGGGGAGGGAATCTACTTCAAGGCAGACGCCTCAAACAAGCTAAAGGTCCAGTTTGGCGATAAAGCAGACAAGGAAGGGGAAGAGTTTTTCAATTCGCTTATCCCGATAGACACAACGCACTTCATAACTTTTGGAATGGACGGCATAAGGGCAACAATTTCAGGTTATAACTATGCAGTCCCAAAGCCTGCTGCAAGAACGCTTGTCACGACAAACAAGAACATCCCGATTTTTGTCGTGTGGCGCTTTGGCCTTGGGCGGGTTGTTTCAGTTTCAACTGACGACGGGCTTAAGTGGTCAGGCGAGCTGCTGGCAAGCCAAAACTCAAAGCTTTGGACCCGCTCGATAAACTGGGCAATAGGGGACTTAAGCAGAAAAAAATCCTATGATGTCTCAATTAAGGACACTGTGCTTGGAAAATCAGCAAATGTCAATGTAATTTCAAGGGAGATTCCAAAGGGAGAGGGCATTAACTTTGCAAAAATTGACACAAACCTTTACTCGGCAGCTTATGCGCCGGACAAAATCGGCTTTAAGGACATGCTTGGCGCTACGTTTGCAGTCAATTATAATGACGAGTATGCAAACCTTGGAGTGAATGACGAGTTTACTGCTCTTGTTGAAAAAACAGGCGGCAAGATTTTTGACCCGAATGATGCTGACGGAATAATCGAGCTTGTCAAGGCCAAATCAAAAAGAATAAAGATAGAGTCGACAGAATACCGCTGGCCATTTGCAATCATAGCAATGCTGATTTTCCTGACTGAAATAGCAATAAGAAAAGTTCGCGAAAACGTAAAAAAGTGACAAGCTATAAAAACATGAACAATAAAACCTGCACAATGGCAAAACCAGACGGTGATTTGAAATGTCGATAATGAGAAGGGATGTTAATCTTGGGCTGCTCTTACTGATAGTCGCAGCGCTTTTAATGTTCAGCGGCTTTACAGTTTATTACCAGACTACTTTCAAGAACCTCTCAAAAACATATGAGACCCAGATTAAGGAGCTTGACGCAGTCACAAAAGACCTTGAATCAAAAAGAAACAAGCTTAATGAAACGAGCGTGCAGCTCAAGATTAAGGAGCAAAAGGAAGAGGACCTGAGCCAGAAATTCACTGACGTGAGGGAGGAAAGAAATTCACTTGAAGCCGACAAAAAGGCGCTTGAAGTTGATTTGGCGTCCACAAAATCAAATCTTGCAGCAACAGAATCTGCGTTTACGGAAAGCCAAAACAAGCTTGCAGCTCAGGTGCAGGCAAACCAGGACTTGAACAAGCAGGTTGTAAGCCTAAAAGACCAGGTTGAGGACTTAAAATCAGACAACCAGGACCTCAAGGCGGAAAGAAGCTGCCTCAGAAGCTCAGCAGATGCTGACGAGGGGAGCTGCTGATGAAAGAATTCCATAACGTCGTAAGGGAAATCAACAGGACCCTGATGCAGATGATGCTTTTTGAGAACCTTGTAAATACCACAATTGTATTTCTTGTCTCGTATCTTTTGCTCACAATACTGGATTTTAATGCGCTTTATGCAATAATCCCTTCCCTGCTTTACCTTTTTTATTACACTTTTTTAAGTTTCAAGACTTCAAAAGCTCTCATGATTGAAGGCAAATATGCGCCTTTGCGCGAAAAGCTGAGGACAGCTGCTGACAATCTCGGGACCCAAAACGTCATTGTCGAGGAGCTCGAATACGAGGTAATAAGCGAGATGAAAAATGTCGGGCTCTCGATGTTCATAAACCCAAAATCACTTTCCTACAAGATTTTTGCAGTAATGATTCTTTCCTTTATGATAATTTTCACGACAACACTTAATGTCAGGCTTCTGGACCTGGCCAAAAAGAATGTTGCGCCTTATATTTTTGAAGGGCCCAAAGGAGTCGGAAATCTTGTTTCTGTGACACTGAACACTTCAGAAGACATATACGGAAACAAGGACGTTGCAAATCTTGGCGATAATGAGCTTAACATCAAGATAAGGCCGATGGACTTCAAGGTTAACGTCAAGGAAGAAGGAGACTCAGAAGAGAGGGACTTTGACACGGTTTTTCCAAAGGAAGTTGCAGTCAAGGAATCGTCCACATTCGAGGAAAATATTGCGCCTGAAGAGCAGGAGCTTGTAAAAAACTATTTCAAAAGGCTTGCAGAGGGATAGGCAATGCTGCTGATAGCGGCGTTGAAAAGTTGAAGGCTGCAAACCCTTCCGTGAGTTTACGACGGGAACAAGCGGAGCATAAAGCCCCACGGAAAATTACGGGCATCCTTAAGAAAATGGTTTATGGAAAAAGAGGATTACGGGGACTTGCAAGAGCTCGCCTCTTGCTCGCTCACGTCCCCGAATTTTTCCCTAAAAAGAACAACAAAAGAGTGCGAGCCGATGGCAGCCCGAGTGAAACGAGGACTTTTCAATGCCGCTCTGCCATCACAACATTTATATTTGGGCGGATATGGAAAACCATGTCTTGATAGTACGTACACAGTTGAGGTGACATTAAATGAAGAATTACAAGCAAATTTTTGATGAATTGCAAAAAGAGATGGAGAAAGTTGTAGTAGGCCAGGATAAGATAATAGAGCAGATAATGATTTCAATTTTATGCGATGCAAATGCGCTTTTGGAAGGTTACCCCGGGCTTGCAAAAACCCTGACTGCAAAGACTTTGGCGCAGCTTATGGACCTCAAATTTTCAAGAATTCAGCACACGCCGGATTTGATGCCGTCAGACATTACAGGAACTTACATAATTGAGGAAGCGTCGGGAAAAAGGCAGTTCAAGTTCCAGCAGGGGCCGATATTTGCAAACATAGTCCTTGCAGACGAGATAAACAGGGCAACACCAAAGACCCAGTCGGCGCTGCTTGAGGCAATGCAGGAAAAGCAGGTGACTGTCGGAACAAACACATTCAAGCTTGACCCGCCGTTCTTTGTCCTTGCAACCCAAAACCCGATTGAGCAGGAGGGAACTTATCCGCTGCCTGAAGCGCAGTCAGACAGGTTTTTATTAAAAATTGCAGTTGACTATCCAACACTTGAGCAGGAATTGCAGATTGTTGACAGGTATGCGTCTGAAGTAAAGGACAACAGGCTTAAAGTCATCCTTAACAAAAACCATTTGCTCACGCTTCAAAGCCTTTCAAGGCAGGTGCCTATTGCAAATGACATCAAGCAAAGGGCTGTAAAACTAATCAGCGCAACCCGTTCAAACAAGGACCTTATACAGTATGGCGCCTCGCCAAGAGCATCCATCGGATTAATTCTTGCCGCAAAGGCAAGGGCGCTGATACAGGGCAGGAACCACGTAAGCAACGAGGACTTAAACTTCCTCGCATTCCCTATTTTAAGGCACAGGATTATCCTTAATTTTGAGGCAGAAAGGAAAGGAATGTCAAGAGACGATGCAATAAGGGTCATACTTGACAAAGTAAGATAAATTTAAATTATTTTTTTTATCTTTTTTGTTTTTCATATACAGTTAAACTAAATCCATAGGTCGCCTTTGGGGCGACCACAGTTTCACTCGGCAAAATTTTTGTTGGCATTAAAATTTTGCCTCGAAACATTGCATTAACTTTAACGTAACGTGGATGAGCATTGAGTGCAGAGGAAAAATTCATGCATAGTTTTCCGTGAGGCTTTATGCCTCACTTGATTCCGCCGTCAACTCGCGGAAGAGTTGTGGGTTTTCACAAACAAAATCCGTGTGCGAATCCTATAAAGAGTAATAAAACAAATGAAACTAAATTCAAAAAACCATTTCAAACCAAAAATAAAATGATTGACGCATCTTTTCTTGACCAGCTTGGAAGGTTTAACCTAGTCATAAACAAAAGAGTAACATCCAACTTCATAGGCCCAAGAAAGTCAGTTGCAGCAGGAAGAGGATTAACTTTTAAGGACTACAGGATTTATGCGCCGGGAGATGACATCAGGCTGATTGACTGGAAGGTATATGCCAGGACAGACAACTATTTTTTAAAGGTCCAGGAAGAGGAAAGAAACCTGACTGTGCATATCATTATTGACAGAAGTGCGTCAATGGATTTTGGCAAGCCGCTAAGCAAGTTTGACTATGCTTCAATGATAGGCCTTGGGTTTGCTTACCTTGCAATGAAGGACAATGAGAAGTTCCAGTTCTCAACTTTTGCAGATGCACTCGAAGTGTTCCAGCCGAAAAGGGGAATGTCGCACATTGCTTCAATGATTCACCACCTTAATTCAGTCAAGCCGAAAGGCAACTCAAAAATTCTTGACATGGTTAGGCAGTACAAGAAAGTCATAGGAACAAAATCAATGCTGATAATTGCGTCAGATTTCCTTGTAAACATTGATGAAATCAAGGAAGCGCTTTACCTCATTGGAAATCACGACATAAAAATAGTCCAGGTTCTTGACCGGGTTGAAAAAGAGCTCAAGATTGAAGGAGACATGAAATTAATCGACAGCGAGACAAAGGGAATGGTAAGGACTTTTGTCAGCCCAAGGATGAGGATGCAGTACCAGGAGCAGCTTGATGACCACTGCGCAAAAATACGCGAAATATGCAACAAGCTTGGGATGGAATATCATCTTGCAGTAACTGACACGTCCATTTTTGACACTTTCTACAAGATTATTGGAAGATAAGCTCTTGCACAAGTTTTATATATTTCCAACTGCAGTTTAACGATATGGACCCGCACGAGAGAATTTTTAATATCCTGCTTTCAAAGTCAGATGAGATTACCTGGCAGACTATTATTTATGAGCTTGTAAAAAGCGAGCAGATGGATCCCTGGGATGTGGATATCAGTTTGCTTACCCACAAGTATATTGAAATGCTGCGCTCACTTAAAGAGCACGATTTCAGGGTTTCAGGCAAGGTGCTCCTGGCAGCGGCAATCCTGTTGAAAATAAAATCAAACAAGCTTGTAGGGGACGAGCTGACAGAGCTTGACAAGCTGCTTGTCGGAGCGGAAGATGAGGCGCAGGAGCTTGACTTTGAAGAGCCGGGCCGGATTGAAAAGCTCACTGAGATTCCAACTCTGATTCCAAGAACACCGCAGCCAAGAAAAAGGAAGGTTTCAATTTTCGACTTGGTCGATGCGCTTGAGCGCGCACTTGAAGTCAAGAAAAGAAGGCTGCTTCAGTCAATTCCTCCTTTAAATGTCGAGGCGCCAAAAAAAAGAAAGGATGTAACAGAAGTCATCAGGGAAATTTACGGAAAAATAAAGGCATTTTTCTTTAGGTCTAAAGGTGTTTTAACATTCTCGCAGCTTTTGCCTTCGGAATCGCGCGAAGACAAAGTCCACACTTTCATCCCACTTCTTCATCTTGCGCAGCAAAATAAAATCGACTTGGAGCAGGAAACTTCCTTTGGAGAAATAAGCGTGATGCTCAAAAGAAAAACTCCTGAAGCTCAGCCTGAAGAGCAGGAAACTGAATCTCCAGAAACTGCACAAGCAAACGATTAATTTGAATCTTGACATTATTATTTATTTTCGCCCGAATTGGGGCGAGTGTGCGGGTTTTGTGAAACAATGTATGCCGAGCGAAATGGCGAGGCCTAAATTTTCATCAAATTTTTTAAGATCGTGATTGTAAGCAGTCAATTCTTTAATAAAATCAAAATTTCTAAGGTATTGACTTGTATTTTGTGTTTATCAGGCCCCATTCTACCAAAAGCAAAAAAGTTGCAACCATCAGGAGAGGCAGCCTTAAGCTTGTCGGTATGTTTGACTCCTTTGAAGAGGATATTATCACAAAAGCTTCCTCAAGTTCAAAATCGCTTGATGCCCTAAAAAACCTTCCGCCTGTGGATGACGAGATGTGATTCATCAAATCCTCGTCCACAGTTGAGACTACCTCAAGGCCAGGTATAATGCCTCCTTCTTCAGTGCCTACGCCTATTGTGTGTATCACTATCTCGTTTTTCTTGGCAATCTCTAGCAGGTTGTCAAAGTCCTTTTCAGATGCAACGTTTTCTCTTCCGTCTGTTACAAGGATAATTGCATTCGGGCCCGCGTCCGAAAAAAGATTCATCGATGTTTCAATTGCGCTGCCTATTGCGGTGCCGTGAAGCTCCTTTACATTTATCGCTTTTATTGTGCCTGCCACTTTCTTCAGGTCAGAAGTCATCCTTGATTCTATCTCACTCACGCCTGAAAATGAAATTACTCCAATCTTTGAGTTTGCGGTAAGTTTTTCAACAAAAAAAACAGCGCTTTCCTTTGCTGCTTCAAACCTGTTTGGCTTGAAATCATCAGCAAGCATGCTTCCTGATGCGTCTATTGCAATAACATAATTGCTCAATGTTGCCCGTCCTAAATGCCAAAAAGTCATCCCGGCAGCGCTTGCAATCAAGAGCAGGACAATAACAAGCCTTATTATTAGGACTGTCCAGTTTATGTAAACTTTTTCCCCTCCGCTCACCCTCTTCAGCGCTTCAAAATTTGCAAACCTGAGCGCTCTTTTTTTTACATACTTAAGCGAGTAAAAATGAGTTACTATGAACAGCGGGACCAAAAAAACAAGAAAAAGGTAAATTGGGTCCTGAAAGGTTATGTTCATTTTACAACCCTCTTTGCAAATGATTTTACTATCGGCTCGACAAAAGGCTTGTCGGTCTCAAGCTCAATTACAGTTACCCTGTTTTTTTTAAGCGAGTCTTTTACGTCACTTAGTATCCTTTGGGACGCTTCCTCATAACTGTATTTTATTTCATCCATGTTGACAAGGAGCATTCTTTCGGAATATGGGTCGACAATCCTTGCAGTCCCCATCTTTGCCTTGAGCCTGTTGTCCTGGGGGTCGCGCACTATTATTGCGACTATGTCTGCTCTTTTTGTAAGTGAGCTCAGTGCGACAGTCCATTTTGAGTCAAGGCCTATGAAGTCAGATATGATAATGATGAGCGTGCCGTGTTTTGCAATCCTCCCTGCATAATTAATTGCATTCGAAATATCAAAATCCCCGCCGTAAAATTCAGGATTTGAAAGCACTCCTGATATGACAAAAAACTGCCTGTTTCCCTGCATCGGATGCAAAAATTTTACAATTTTGTCATTAAACATAATCATGCCGACGCTGTCTCCTGATTTTAACAGGTAGTAAGAAAGCGAAGCCGCAATTTCTGCCGCATATTCACATTTGAGCTTGTTTATGGACGAATAAATCATGCTGTTGCTCACGTCCATTAGTATTATCACATTAAGGTTTTTTGTCTGGGTGTACTGCCTTACCAAAAGCTTTCCTGTCCTAAGCGACGCCTTCCAGTCAATAAGCGAAGCATCGTCTCCCGGCACAAAATCCTTGTACTCTTCAAATTCCATTCCCCTTTTTCTGTGCGGGCTGGCATACTCCCCTATTTCGTCCCCTTCCAAAAGTTTTCTGCTCAGAAAATCCAGTTTTTTTATCAAAGGCTTGAAGTCCAGCTTTAAACTTCTCATGCTCATGGAATCGGGACCTTCTTCAATATTTCCTGGATTATGTCTTCGCTTTTGACACTCTCAGCCTGCGCTTCATAATTTAGTGTAATCCTGTGCCTTAAGACATCATATGCTATTTCCTTCACGTCATGGGGTGTTGTAAATGTTTTGTTTGCCATAAGCGCATGAGACTTTGCGGCAATGTAGAGCCCTATTGACGCCCTCGGAGACGCGCCAATGTCTATGAACTTGCCCATTTCAATTCCATATTGTGAAGGGTTTCTTGTAGAATCAACAATACTTACGATATAACTTTTTAGCTTTGAATCCATATGGACCCTGATAATATCTTTTTGTATCAGGAGGATTTTTTCCTTGCTGATTACGGGATTTATTTTATAATGGTCAAAATCCCTTACAGTCATGTTGATTTCAAGCACCTTTTCCTCATCTTCCTTTTTTGGATATGTCATTTTCAGCTTGTAAAGGAACCTGTCAACCTGCGCCTCAGGCAGGTTATAAACTCCGACGCTTTCAATCGGGTTTTGGGTTGCTATGACAAAAAAAGGGTTTGGAAGCGCATAAGTTTCCTTGCCTATTGTTGTCTGGCGCTCCTGCATTGCTTCAAGCAGTGCTGACTGGACTTTTGGCGACGCCCTGTTTATCTCGTCTGCAAGTACAAAATTTGCAAATATCGGCCCTTTTACAATGTAAAACTTCTTGACTTCGTCGTATGTATAAACTCCTGTTATGTCGCTTGGAAGCAAATCGGGCGTGAATTGTATCCTGCTAAACTGACATCCTGTGATTTTTGCCACAGTTTTTACAATGAGCGTTTTTGCTATTCCTGGAAATCCCTCGATGAGTACGTGCCCTCTTGCCATCATGGCCATCAGGAGCTTGTTTATGGTGTCATCCTGCCCGACAACCATTTTTGAAAATTCCTCTCTTATTTTCTGGAAGTCCTTTTGGTAAGCTGCTACCCTTCTTTTTAATTCGTTCTCATCACCAGAAGATTCCATATCCTGAATTTTCATTAATTGGTATTTAACCCTTATTATTCACTTTTTAATGGTAAAGAGCTTTTTTATAATACAGTCAACAAATTTTAAAAATGCCAGAAGGGTTTGAAGACAAAAGAATCAAGGGAATAAATTATGACAGCATAAGCATGGAAGAGCTCAGGCTTTTTCTCATAACATATAACGACCTTCAGGCCGAAAACATCAAAACAGGGCTTATAGGAATAATAAAAAAGGACTTTAGCACAATATTCCAGATTGAGCCAAACTATACTTTTGAAGAGCTGAAAAACAGGGTGCTTGAATACAGCAATGAATGCAAGAAAATCTTCAATGAAATTGAAAGGCTCCACAAGACCAAGGAGGAGCTTCTTTTGAGGTATAAAAATTCCAAAAGGGACAGGGATTTTTACCTGAAACTTGCCGAGCAGTCTGACAAAATAGAGAATGAGAACAAAAGATACAATAAATGCATGGGCCTTTTGAATGTTCTTGAGAACCAGGAAATAAGAAATGAGCTCATAAACTATCTTGATGAGCTCACTACAATACAATTCTCAAAAAAGAAGCCAACAAAGCACGAGCTCACGAAACTCGTTTTTGAATTCTTGTGGATAGCAAACCAGATTACGCACCACTACAACAAAAACGCAGAGTCGGGAATATTCAACAAGATAAAGCGGCAGTTAACCAATCTTATAAGTGTTAGCGGCAAAAGCGATGAAACCCAAAAGCACTTTCCACAGGAAAAGCTTCAGCATATAATCTCCGAGGCTGAGAAATCAATAGCAGGCAATGATTTTGAAAGGAGCAAGATGATATACAAAAAAATACTTCATGTTTATCCGCAGATACCCCACGACTTGAGAAAGCTCATCTATAAGCCGATGTTTAATTTATGGTTCAGCATTTATTTCCAAAACAGGGGATAGTTTGCCGCAAAATTCGGTTTCTTGAATTCTGAAAGGCAGTGGGCGGCAGGCTTGCTTAAATCAAAAACCTGTAAGGCTGCCATAATTTCTTTTTTGATTTATATATAAATATGATATATATTAGATACATTTTTGATGCATATAATATGTATAAAAAGATAAATTTATATACCATTTAGATACAAATACCTGTAATTCAAAGAATGCAGCCGCTATTGCACGTAAAGGTTGGCGAAAAGCTAAGAAAAAGAATGGAAGTTCTCGTAGACTCAGGGCTTTTTAACAATAATGTCGAGATAATACGCGAAGGCCTGCGCGACATTCTCTCCAAATATCCTGATATTTCTAAAAACACAAAAAAATCCAGAAGCTAGAATGAAAAACACACTCCACATACGCATAAGCCGGGATATGGACCTGGCAATTGAAAAGCTTGTGGAAAACGGGCTTTTTTCAAGCAAGGGTGAAGTAATAAGGGAAGTGATAAGAAATATGCTCCTAAAATACAAAAATGAGTTTTCAAAAAATGAAAAAAACAATTAAGCTTTCAAATACCCTGATAGCAGCACTTTTGATTATATTCAACATAACAGTAATCCTAAATTTCTACATAATAAACTCAAGGCTTGCCGAGAATTCTGAGCCAAGCCACACAGGCTCGGTTATCGGAATTGCAAGCCTCTGCATTAACACAGACTCACCGACGATAAATCTGCTGAGTCCGGCTCCCGGCTCCATTCTTAACGGCACAATAAACATAAGCTCAAACCTCACAAACCCCCAGGGCATAACAAACTTCACAATGGTGTTCTCCTACATAAACAATTCAGCCTCGCAGGAAATCGGGAGGGATTACTACAATACTGATTATTACTTTAACGTAAGCCTTGCAACAGGCTCCCTTGCGGAGGGAAACTGCATATACAAGTTGAGGGTAGACGGCCAAAGCAACCAGACAAGCTGCTCGAATTTTGGCTTTAGGGAATCTGATACAATAACAATAGACAATATTTTTACCGAGCCTTCATGGGACAACTTCCGCAACTCTGCCACTTCAAACTTTACCTTATTTTCAAGATGGTCAAACCTTTCAGATATCATCGTTGGAAATTCATTTGCCATAATTAATTTTTCAGGCTATGGATGGAACTTTGACTCTGTTGACATAGACTCAGAAATCGGAATAGGGGACCGTTCTGTGAACTTTACAATGACAAGCCTTTGTTTTTCCAGCTTTTCAGCCACTATATCGATTTTTGGAGTCAATACAACAAATCCGCAGGTATTGAGAAACGGCAATGCCTGTCCTTCAGATATTTGCTCTGGAATCACGCATCTTAACAACATTGTAAAATTCACTATAAACAATTTCGGCAATTATAGCATCCTTATTACTTCCTCATCTTCCCTTGATGTATGGGACGAAGTTGATTCAAAGGGGGGCTCTTTGGTAAAAAAAGCAGGCCAAAACCTGAAGTTTTTTGCAAATTACTCAAGCCCGCTCCCGATAGAAGGCCCGGGAGTTGACTGCGAAATAATGTTTAACATAAGCGGAAGCTTTACGTCGCCGCTAAATATGAGCTATAATTCAAGCTCTTCAAAATATGAATACTCAAGGAACTTCAGCTCAAGGGGCAACTACACCTACAATG
>DATDOM010000088.1:0-2555 GCA_035293285.1 Candidatus Nanoarchaeia archaeon
TGGACCAGGGTTGAAACAGAAAATTATTTAATTCTCGCTTTAAATGAAATATGCTATGGAGCAAAATGAAAAAACTTCGGGAATAAAGAAAACATGGGGAATGCTGATTTCAATATTCCTGCTCGTAATTTGCGGGCTCGCAATGTATTATTCATACCTTATTCTCGATTTCTTTGACAAGCAGAGATTTATTCCGATTGTGCTGATTGGATTGCCTGTCCTAGTCATCGCAGTTGTTTACTTCACGCTGCAGGTGACATGGAACTGGTGGGTTGCGCTGATTATTGCCCTGACCCTTCTTCTAGTCCCGTTAGGATACTTCGTTTTCATCCACAATTATTGTACAAATTGCTCGCAACAGGTGGATTTCATTTCAAAATTGGCTAATTATACTAAGAGTATTTGAAAGAGAATTATCATGACTCACTTTTTGTGAAGATAACCCTCAAAGGCCTGGCTCTGTCCTGAATGTAGGTTATTGTCTTTATGCGAGGCTCTTCTTCAACCTAAATTCAACTGACAAGAGGGACGGCTCCTCCGGAGAATTAGTCAACGACATAAGTAATTGCTTACATCAAGCGTAAAAAAACGTCCATCAAGAAAGCTTTCAATGCTTTCTTGCATACTATCCAAATCCGGATAGTACGTCGAGTTAGTCACATTAGCCCTCACAATTTTCCAGCAGGTTTCTGTAGGATTAAGCTCAGGACTGTATGGTGGAAAAAATTCCACTTTGATTCTTGTGAATTTGTTTAGATAATTCATTATCGGAGATGTTTTGTGATATCCGGCATTGTCTAATAGAAATACAAACCTCTTCCTTTTAGGAAGAGATTCTACAAAGCTCATAATAAAAGCTTTAAAAGTTAAAGAATTCAGGGCATCATAAAACTCATAGAATAGTTTTTTTCCATCAATCAAAGCTCCGAAAATAGTGAGTTTCTTATTGCTCCAAAAGAAAACTCCTTTTGGTTTTTCTCCTTTAAAAAACCATACTCTTTTGTAAACTGGAACAAGACGGAATCCTGCCTCATCAAAGGTTACGATTGAATAGCCCACATATTCCTGCTCGGTTTTTTTTTAAATTCCTCTCGGAATTTCTGTTGAGCTTTCTCGTCTTTTCTTATGTGACTTACTCTCGGAGTCACAAGAGAGAAGCCCATTTTGTGTAATAATCTTTGCGCATGGCGCAAAGTATATTTCCTGCTTATTTTATGTTCAATAAGCTGAAGAACTTCTTTAGAGTTTATTCCTGTCCTTTTTGGCTCAATCAATTTTGATTTGATTTCGCTGGCAATTGACTTAAGCTCGTCTTTTGTTAATGGAGTGGGTCTGCCACTTCGTGGCAGATTTTCAAGAATTCCTGTTTTTTTATAACGTCTGACCCAAAAAGAAGCTTTTGTTTGACTTATTCCCAGAACTCTTGCTATGTCATAAGTACTTCTTTTTTCATTATTCAATTTTATTATAAGTTCTCGCTCTTTTATTCTTGCTGATTTCATTAGGTATCACCTCATGAAATCCAGATATAAACTTATATAAATAAGTTATTATTTTTGTCGCTTACTAAGCCATCACAAATTTTATAAATTGGCTGCTTTTAATGAATGATATGGCAGAAACCATTGTTGCGGAAAAGGGCCAGGAGCTGCAGAACTTGGAAACGAGCAAAAAATACAAGATTGAGCACGATAGGCCAAACTGCATAGGGTGCGCGGCCTGCGCCGCTGTTGCGCCTGATTTCTGGACAATGAGCGAGGACGGAAAATCAGACATTGTTGGCTGCAGGAAAAGGGATGATGAGTGGGAAGAGCTCGAGATAGATGAAGACAATTTCAAGATCAACAAGGAAGCAGCTGATTCGTGCCCTGTGAATGTCATACACATAACAAACAAGGAAACCGGCGAAAAGATAATTTAATTATTTCTTTATCCTCTCAAAGTCAACAAAACTGAAGCTCAAGCCGTTTTCGTAGTGATTTATTCTTGAAATTTCCTTCCATTCCTCCCTTTCCAATTTTGGAAAAAAAGCATCGCCTTCAAAGTCTTTTTCAATGATTGTGAGGTAAATCATATCGGCAATCGGCAAAAACAGCTCGTAAATCTGTGAGCCGCCAATGACCATGATTTCCTTTTCATTTCCTGCAGCCTTGATTGCTTCCTTTACAGTGTGGACAATAACGCAGCCTTCTGCCTTGTAATTCCTGTCTTTTGTGAGGATTATATTCTGCCGTTCGGGCAATGGCTTTCCAATAGATTCAAAAGTCTTCCTGCCCATCACCACTGGCTTGTTCAATGTCAATTCCCTGAAATGTTTCATGTCTTCCTTAATGTTCCACGGAAGGGAGTTATTTTTTCCGATAACAAAATTCCTGGACATAGCAGCTATTAATGAGATTGTCATTTTTCCTATACAGCCATCTCTGCTTTTATTGCAGGATGGGATTGGTAATTTTCAAGCTTAATGTCGTCCATTTTAAAACCGTCTATGTTTTTGATTTCGGGGTTCAATAATAATTTTGGCAAAGGAAATGTTTTCCTGGATAATTGTTCCT
>DATDOM010000089.1:0-6679 GCA_035293285.1 Candidatus Nanoarchaeia archaeon
CACTTCCATATCGGAAGCGGCGTGCCCCAATATCTATGCCTTGTGATTCCGTTGTCGCGCAAATTCGCAAGCCAGTTGTCAAAATTCTTTGAGCCCGCAAAGTCCGGCACCCATTTGACCTGCTTATTCAGTTCGCGCATCTTGTCTTTTAAGTCTTCAACCTTGAAAAACCACTGCTTTGTTGTCTTGTATATTACCGGATTTTTGCATCTCCAGCAGTGGGCGTAGCTGTGGTTTATTTTGGCCTGTGCAATCAAAGTCCCATTCTGCTCCATCAGCTCAATAAATTTTTTGTCGTCTTTTTTTGCAAAAAGGCCCCTGAAAATAGCCGGCTCATCAGGATATTTTCCGTGCTCATCAATCAAGTTAAACGGCTTGATTCCGTTCTTCAGGCAAAGCTCGTAATCCGATTCCCCGCATCCGGGCGCAAAATGAACTATTCCTGTCCCTTCCTCCAAATGCACATATTCTTCTGAGAGCAATACCGTGAAAATCTTTGCCTGCTCTTTTTTTGATTCAGCTATTTGTGGAAACTGTCCCGGAAAAGGCGGCTCGTATTTCGACCCTTCAAGCTCCCTGCCCTTGAAATCCTTAATTATCTCGAACTTTTTTTCTGCTTTTCCTTCAATTACATTTTTGGCCAGCTCCTTTGCCAAAATCCAGGTTTCATCGCCGACTTTGCATTTTGCATAGTCAAAATCAGGATGCACAACAATTGCAAGGTTGAATGGTATTGTCCATGGAGTCGTTGTCCAGATTATGAAAAACTCGTTTTCGTTTTGCATTGATTTAAACTTTACAAAAATAGAATTGTCATTTACATCCTCATACTCAAGCTCGTGCTTTGCCAAAGATGTTGCGCAGGATGAGCACCATGTCATCGCGCGCTCGCCTTCATACAGCCTGTTTCTTTCAAATGCCTTTCTTATAAGCCACCATTCGCCGTTGATGAAATCCTTTGTTATTGACTGGTATGCATTCTCAAAATCCATCCATACCCCTATTCTTTTGAAGTCCTTGTTCATTAATTCAAGGTTTGTTAAGGCAAATTCCCTGCATTCCTTTACGAAGCTTGCAACGCCGAAAACCGGAATGTCTTCTTTGTGCTTTAATCCCAGCTTTTTTTCAACAGCAAGCTCAGTAGGCATGCCGTGCATGTCGTAGCCTGCGCGGTCCCACACATCAAATCCGTTCATCCGCTTGAATCTCAGGACGCTGTCTTTTAGCGACTTGTTCCATGCAGTGCCAAGGTGCACTTTTCCCGAAGTATAAGGTGGGCCGTCAAGAAAGTAGAACTTTGTTTTGTCCTTGTTCTGCTCCTTTGCTTTTTCGTATATTTTGTGCTTATGCCAAAACTCCATTATTTCAGGCTCTGACTTTAAAGCGTCATAATTTTGAATCATATGCTTCTGGATTTAATTTTTGTTTATATAGATTTCTCTAGAAAATCAGTTAAATTTAAATAATCGGACTTCAAGGATAGTCGTATACCAAAATGAGACAGATAAAATGAGAAACAAATCAGGGCAAAGTTTCAGATTCGCGATGGCGCTTGTTCTTTTGATAATCACCGTAGTTTCTGTGGCAATGTTCACAGAGCAAAACAAAAGACCAGCAACAGGACTCGTAACATATGAGCAGCCGGAGAACGTCAAAGTTGATTACCTTTCACTGAAAGAATTTGCAGATTTTCAGTCATTAAAAACACTTCCTGCCGGCAATTATTACATTGGCGAGAAGGCAGTTATCTATGAAAGCGACGGGGAAAATGAAGTCCCCATAGGCAGGCTTAAATCTTACAGCCCTGTTTTTATCGGCACGTACTTTGTTGTTGACGAAGAAGGCAACATTGCAAGGACAAGCTGATTCAGTCTAAAAAGAGGTAAAAATGAATAAAGAGCTTAATGTAGCGCCTTTGTCTGCCGGCTATATGCTCACAAGCCTTGTAGGGTTTTTGGTTTCTGCTTTTTACATCATGCCAAATTCCGCAACGTGGGGATTTACGCTTTTATTGTTTTTTATACTAATGTTCGTTGCTTCCTTGATATCAATGACTTATGCGCCGACAGAATGGCCGTTTAAGGCAAAATTAAAGAATAAGGATAAGTTATAAGTAATTTCTTGGTTTTTTAAATTGTTCACTTTTGTAATGTTTTTTGATTAAACTTTTTCTTTAACCTTAAACCCGTTGACTTTGAGGCAACACTAGTTACACTCGGCGAATTTTGATTGACACTAAAATTCGCCTCGAAATATGGCAATAATCTTACGTTCGTGGATGAGCATCGAGTGCAGAGGATTTTTCAGTTACGTAGTTCTGAAAAATCCTTTGCGAGAAGGGTTTTCACCAAGAAAACCCGTGTGCGAATCCTATTCCAAAAATCATCAGATAAAAAAATAAAATGTACTAGCCAAATTAAAACTTAGAAACTAAACTCTTTCTTTGTTTTTGGTAGGGCTGACGGGGCTGAGCCTCCGTGCCAGGTGTACCTTGGTCTTACCCTGATTGGATACAGCTTCTCGTTTTGGTCGTCAAAGACAATTGCAGCGCCTTCTTCAGGCGGCAATTGGTTTAGCTGCTTGTCAAGGCCTTCACGCATATAGCTCTGCATCACGTTTCCCAAAGACTGGACATCGATATTTGCAGTAACCCTATGCGCAATTACAACATCGGCTTGCGTGAAAACGTCACTGTGTATCTTTCCCGGCTGCTGGGTTGCCAGGACCAGGCAAATCCCCGGCTGTCTTCCTTCCCTTAGTATTGTGATAAGCGGGCCTGTTGCAGGCGTCTTTCCCTTGTTTGGCAAAAATTCGTGCGCTTCATCTATTATAAGCCAGACCATTGGCTCTTTTTTTGTCTCTTTTTCCTGCTCAAAAAAATGAATTTCCTCATCAATTGACTCTTCTTCCTCTTTTCTTCTTGCAGTCATTCTCTGGACAAAAAGCTTTTGCGACACAAGCCCGATGACCAAGGCCCTTAAGTTGTCAGTGCCGCTGTTTGTTGTGTATGCGCTTACATCCAAAATGCTGATTTGGCCGGGAATTACAAGGTCTTCAATCATGGTGCCCTGCTTGCTGAACAACCCCCATTTGTCTGCAACCAAAAACCGGTTTTCTGCCGCATCCTTTGCGTTTTTTTCAGACCTTTCATCAGCCCTTATTACCCTGATTATGTCAGAAATCCCGTATTCCTCGCCTGAGTCTTTCATATCATTTATTATCCGCTCAATCAAAATCCCCACAGGGTCATTCATCGAAACGCTGAAAATCATCGACCACTCATCAGCACTGATTTCGCTTGTCTTAATCGAAAACGGAAAATCTGTCGGAATCCCCTTCTCTTTGAATTCCTCAAAATAGCCGACTGGCGTGAAAATCTGGACATTTATCCCTTTTGTCTCAAGGTCCCAGGTATCCAAAAGCTCCTTGTCCTTGTTGTTTGGATACTTCATTGTCCAGTAAATGCCCATAGTGTCAAGCATTATGACAGAAATATTGTTTCTTATCTCTTCAGGCAGGTCATAAATGCCTTCTGCAATGACTCCCATTGTGTAGCTTTTTCCCGAGCCCCTTTTTCCGACAATAAAGACAACGTGCGATTTTGACACGTCAAGATACACCTTGTTTGAAAGCGATGTTGTATTACCCATCTGGATATAGTGCTTTCCTAAAAGAACAGTTCCTTTTATGCCGTCTTTTTGCTTGTCAGCCTCACTCCTTCCAACTACAATGTCATACATTTTTGTAACCTTTTTGTTTAACAAGCCATTGCCGTCTTCAAAGTGCGCGCTTATTTTTATCGCAAAGGCTGCCTCCCCGGATGGGGCAACCCCCGCGACGCCTGCGCAAAAGTTCCTAGCAGGCATTTTGACCTTATGACGGTAATGGCTTTTAATTAATACCAGTTAATTCAATACCCATCTAAACTTCTTCTGCAAGTTATAAATGCTTTTATTGAAACTAAATAGTAATGAAAAACCTGATGTTTTTTAGAAAACTTTATTTATAGGACACCTTAACTTTCAGCATATGGCTGCCGTAAATTCCAGGGAAAAACTTGAGCAGGAGCTCAGATTTCTAAAAGAAAGCTTTGATGCTGAAGTAATTTCAAAAGATGAATATGAAAGGGGGAAGGGAAGGGTAGAAGTAAAGCTTAAGGAATTTGACACTTCTTCCAAAACTCCTGATAAGCAAGATGAAATAAATACGGAAGAGATAAAAGAGGAGCCAGAGCAAAAGGAAGAGCAAAAATCAGAGCCAAAAGAAGAAATAAAAGAAGAGAAGAAAGAAGAAAAGCCGGAACCGAAAAAGAAAGATGAGGAAAAATCAGAAGACTTTGACAGGAAGGAAAAAAAAGAAACCGTGGAAAAAAAAGAAAAGCCTGAAAAAACAGTTTCCGAGGATGGGGATACTGATGAAGAAGAGCAGGAAACCGGCAAAAAAAACGGCAGGTTCTGGACTTATTTTTGGGCAATCCTGGTCCTGATAGTGCTTCTTTTTGGGGCTTATGTCTTTTTAAGCAGGCAAGCAGGAACAAATGGAAGGGGATGGAAAAATATCTACAGTTCTGATAATGCTACTTTCTTGTGTATTTCCGATTCAGATTGTGCACAGACAGGAAAAATCGGAAAGTGCGTAAATCCATCGACTAAAGATGCAAAATGCGAGTTTAAGGATATTGAGCCGCTCAAAGTCATTGTAGTAAACGCAAAGGAATGCTTTAACTGCGACTTGTCAAGAGTCTTGAGCATATTAAACGACTGGGTTGGGCCAGTTGAGGCAGTTGAAGTTGACTATCAGAGCGAGCAGGGAAAGGAACTTTTAAAAAATTTTAATGTTGAAATACTTCCTTACTACATTGTTGATGAAAAAATAGCACAAAGGGGGACATTTGCGCAGTACGCACGCGCATTCTCAGCCAAAAATAATAGTTATATTTTAAGCGAAGGCGTGGCATCGCCCTCATTTTATTACAAGCGGGAGGAAATCAAGAACAAGCTCGACTTTTTTGTAATAAAAGATGACTCATCAGGAATAAGGGCAGAAAAAAACCTTGAAGAGTTCCTTGCAAACTTTCCTGAAGTAAAATTTGAAAAACACTTTTCAGACAGCGCACTTTCAAAAGAGCTTAAGATAAAGAGCTTCCCTTCATTTGTTGTAAACAACAGGGTAAGGTTTAGCGGAGTTTATCCTGCAGAAACAATAAAAGAAAATTTCTGCAAGGCAAATGAATTGGAAGAATGCAGCAGAACCTTGACTAAAAGCCTGATTTAGTAATTATGTTTCATTCATTTCTGAAATTTATCTTAACTGCTTGTCTTATGGTACTAAAATTTGTTCATTCTAAATCTGCTCCGCGGATGATAGGCGGCCCGCATTAGGGCCGCATATACGGATGAATCAAATTTACATTGGAGTTGTTTGATTCATCCTGACGTTTAGACACATAAAACATAACTGAAGAATAGTGTGTCTAAACGCATAATCTATTGATTCGTTGCATTGCGAAAACATCTTCTGTGATTTTAATCGTTAAAATAAATACAAAGACTTTCGCCCAAATGGGGCGAATTGTGCAGATTTGAGAATCCATGTATGCCGAGCAAATGGCGAGGCCTAAATCCCTTATTTTTAAATTTTTTTAAACAATAAGAATCAAAACCATTAAACTATAAATCATTACTTAACCTTTCCAAAAACTTCAACTGCTTCTTTAAGTAGACTTTGGGCAGTTTCAAGGTTGTCAGAATCACTAATAATCCTAAACACATTTCCTTCTGTTTTTGACGCCCTGAACCAAATGAAAGAATTGCCATCTACTGCCTTAAGGCCGCCTTTTATTCCGCCCGTTTCCTTAATCTCAAATCCTTTTTTAGTGTAGTAATTTTTCAGGAATTTTTTAATTTCGTCGTGTTTTTTTGAATCAAATTCCATTTTTTCCCGCAATGTGCAGAATTTAGGAAGGGTATCAACTATTTTTTCAATGCTTTCTTTTTTCTTTGAAACTATTGACAGAATCTGCACAAGAGTAAGAATTCCGTCCCTGCATCTTGAAGGCGGAGTTATTGCGCCTGAACTTGAGCCTTCGCCGCCAACAGGCGATTTTAATTTATACATCTCGCTTACTACATTTGTTTCGCCGACTTCAACTTCCCTTATTTTTGCGCCGTACTTTTCTGCAACTTTTTTTACAACTGACGAGGTTGCGTCATTTACAACTACAATTTTGCCTTTTGGATTGCTCAGCGATGAAAGGATGTAATCGACAACCAATGCAAGCACATAATTTCCTGAAATCAGCTTTCCGCTACCCATCATAATCTCGACACGGTCGGCATCGCAGTCAAAGCCTGCGGCAAAATCGGCATTTTTTCCCTTTAATATGTTTCCAAGATAGAAAAGCGAGTCTTCTGTCGGCTCAACAGCCCTGTTAAACTGTCCGTACTCGTTGTTTATGCTCACTGTGCTTACCCCAATCTCCTTGAGCAGGCTTATTGCCGCAATTCCTGTTCCGCCGTTTGGGTCAATCAGCACCTTTAGGCCTGATTTTTTTATGAGAGCAAGATTTTCAATTCCTACAATCTCTTTTACAAATTTATAGTAGTCCTTCATTGACTCACTGCTTTTGTCAATCACTTTTCTTTCACTTATTTTGTGAAAGTCGGCAAGTTTTTTTGCG
>DATDOM010000090.1:0-25781 GCA_035293285.1 Candidatus Nanoarchaeia archaeon
TCCGCTCAGTCGGATGTGTTACCGCTGAAGTTGTTCAGAACTATATAGCTAACAGCAATCAATGGGATTTTTCTTATCTAGACAGGGCACAAAAGCGACTAGGGGGATACCCCGCACTTTAGTGCGGGGAGGATGTCATTGTGGCGAATGTGTGGGTTTGAGAATCAATGTTCGCCGCACTACTGGTGCGGCCTAGATATGGTGCAGCGTCTTTTTAATTTAGGTCGAACTTAACTTTTTAATAAGAGCTAATGGCGAGGCGTAACCATGACGTAAGGATTTTAATTTATTCATTAAGGCTAATTTTCCAAAACCTTTAAATAAAAATATCCAATATTTAGGCATAGGGAGTGGTAAATAACTACATGAAGTACTTTAGAACTCAAAATGAAATTCAAGACAGTAAATCCGGCAACAGAAGAAACAATAAAAGAGTACAGCACGCAGTCAAAAGAAGAAGTCCTGAAGTGCGCTGAAAATGCAAATTACTCATTTGAAACATGGGGCAGCTTCAGCGTTGAAGAGCGGGCTCCATATTTTAAGAATCTTGCAGTAATACTCCGGCAAAACAAGGAACACTATGCAAAATTAATAACACTTGAGATGGGAAAGCCCATAAAACAGGCAATTGCTGAAGTTGAGAAATGCGCGTGGACTGCTGATTTTTATTCTGAAAACGCATCAAAATGGCTAAAGGATGAAGAAGTCAGTGCCGATGGCAAAAAGCACATTATAGCTTATGAGCCTCTTGGAGTGATTCTTGCAATAATGCCCTGGAACTTTCCATTCTGGCAGGCATTTCGTTTTGGTATTCCAACTGTAATTGCAGGCAACACTGCAATTTTAAAACATTCAAATGTTGTTCCAGAATGTGCGCTTGCAATTGAGCAAGCATTTACCGAAGCTGGTTTTCCCGAAAATGTTTTCAAGACAGTCATTGCAGACCACGAGTCAGTTGGCGAACTTGCAAAGTCTGACATAATACAGGGAATTTCACTCACAGGAAGCACAGATGCAGGCAAAAGAATTGCAGAGATTGCCGGAAAGAACTTAAAAAAAGTCGTGCTTGAACTTGGAGGCTCTGACGCATTCATTGTTCTTGACGACGCAGACGCAGAGTTTGCCGCAAAAGGAGCTGTTGCCGGAAGAACACTTAATGCAGGCCAAAGCTGCATTGCCGCAAAAAGGTTCATTGTAACCGAAAAAAAGGCAAAAGAATTTTCTAAAATATTTGCGGAGTTGACTTCAAAGCTCATTGTCGGAAACCCAATGGACGAAAAAACAGACATAGGCCCTCTTGTGAATAAGGATGCGGTCATGCAGATTGAATCGCAGGTCAAAGATGCATTAGACAAAGGCGCAAAAGTCCTCTGCGGCGGAAAAAGAAAAGAAGGAAAGGGATTTTTTTACCTGCCGACTGTTTTGTCAGACACAACTCAGGATATGAAAGTTGTACGGGAAGAAGTATTCGGGCCTGTTGCCCCGATAATAATTGTCAAGGATGAAAAAGAAGCAATAAGGGTTGCAAACAATACAGAATTCGGCCTTGGCGCAAGCGTCTGGACAAAAGATGAAAAGAAAGGCCTTGAGATTGCAAGAAAATTAAAAGCAGGAAGCGTTTTTGTAAATTCATTTGTAAAGTCTGACGCAAGGATGCCTTTTGGAGGAGTCAAGAAAAGCGGCCTGGGCAGAGAGCTTTCAAAGTTTGGATTAAGGGAATTTACCAATATCAAGGGAATCAATGTTTATGAAGAGAAGAAATAATCCAGGGTGATTATGATAACTAATTCGGAAAAAAGTTTGGAAGGGGTTATAACTCCAATTGTATCATTTGTCGGACAAGCAGAGCTTCAGGAATCACTGGTTGAGCATCTGATCACGTCAGGTGTTGGCGGCATTTTTGGACTTGGGTACACAGGGGAGTTTCAGGTGCTTAGCCTTTCCGAAAAGAAAGCTGTGACTGAAACTCTGTCAAGGTCTATTGATGGAAGGGTTTATTTTATGGTTGGTGTAAGTGATAAGAATTTGGACAACACATATGATTTAGCTGAATTTGCAGAGGAAAAAGGGGCTGATGCGCTTGTGATTACCCCGACTTATGTAGGAAATATTCCTGTTTTGGATTATGTAAACAAGATTAGCCATAGCACATCTGCGGACCTGATTCTTTATATTAATCCAGGCATCTCAAGGAAAAGAATAATAAGCATAGCGGACATGAATGAACTGATAAAAAACGAAAGAATTAAAGGAGTAAAGGTTAGTTCTGATGATTTGAATTACTTTATGAAGATTCTTGCCTTAAAAAAACAAAGGCCGGATTTTAAAGTTTTTCTGGGTAGCGAAGAAGTGATGATACAACCAACTATATTAGGTGATTATGACGGCATTGTCTCAGGCACATCAAATTTTGCACCAAAACTAATATTAAAAATATACGAAAGCATTAAGATTGGCAGGCCTGACTTGGCACGCGATGAAATTAACAGGCTAAGAATGATTCACACTTTATACGAAGATGGCGATGCCATTGGGACCATAAAGTCAAGAGTGCTGGAACTAAATTTAGCAGAGATTTATAAAAGGACAGTAGGAATAACGGTGTAGATTCATAAAATTTATTTTTAGACTAAAATGAAAGCAAGCGACTTGTTCATCAAATGCCTTGAAAACGAGGGTGTGGAATATATCTTTGGAGTTCCGGGAGAAGAAAACGAGGACATAATGATTTCTCTGATAAATTCAAAAATAAAATTCATTGCAACAAGGCACGAGCAGGGCGCTGCATTCATGGCAGCAACTTATGGAAGATTAACGGGAAAAGCAGGAGTCTGTCTTGCAACGTTAGGGCCCGGCGCAATGAACCTGACAACTGGACTTGCTGACGCAAACCTTGGAAGCATGCCTGTTGTTGCAATTACAGGCCAGGGAGGATTGCACAGGTTTCACAAGCAGAATTTCCAGTTTGTCGATGTTGTAAATTCTTTTAAGCCATTGTCAAAATGGAACACTTCAATTACAACTCCTGCGATAATTCCTGAGGCTGTAAGAAAGGCATTCAAGGTTGCTGAGATGGAAAGGCCTGGAGTAACTCATCTTGAACTGCCTGAAGATGTTGCCAAGATGGAAGTTGATAAAGAACCATTAAGAGTTACAAAAGTAAGAAGGCCAAGCGCCGACTCAAAAGCAGTTGAACAGGCTGTTGAGATGATAAAAAAATCAAAATCACCTTTAATACTTGCTGGAAGCGGCTGCGTCAGGACTAGAGTTTCAAAACAGCTTAAAGCTTTTGTTGAAGAGCGCGGAATTCCAATAGTGCACACGCAAATGGCAAAAGGCTGCATTTCAGACAAAAGCGAGTATTCTCTTTTTACGACAGGCATTAACGCAAAGGATTACTATGTCTGCGGTTTTGACAAGGCGGATTTGGTAATAACCCTTGGATACAACATTGTTGAGTTCAACCCGATAAACTGGAACAAAAGCAGGGAAAACAAGATAATCCACATCGACTTCAAGTCAAGCGAGGTTGATGATTATTATAATCCTGACTTGGAGATTGTCGGAGATGTATCAAACTCGCTTTGGATTTTGGGGGAAAAACTGAAAGGCACCGAAAAAAAGGATTCTTCATATTATTTCAAATTAAGAAAAGCAATGGTTGCAGACCATGAGGAAAAAGCAAACGACAATTCTTTTCCGTTAAAGCCACAAAAAATAATTTATGATATCAGAAAGGCGCTTGGCGACAAGGACATTGTTATTTCTGACGTCGGGATGCACAAAATCTGGACCGCAAGGATGTACAAAACTTATGAGCCAAACACATGTTTGATTGACAATGCGCTTTGCTCAATGGGAATTGCATTGCCTGGCGCAATTGCCGCAAAGCTTGTGTGCCCTAAGCAAAAAGTTGTTGCAGTATGCGGCGACGGCGGATTCCTGATGAACTCGCAGGAGATTGAAACTGCAATGAGGCTAAAGACAAACATAGTGATTGTTATTTTCACGGACTCAAAATACGGGATGATTGAGTGGAAGCAGCAGATGCACCACCAAAAAACGAACGGAATAGAATTTACAAATCCTGATTTTGTGATGTATGCGACGAGCTTCGGGGCAAAAGGCTACAAGGTTACAAAAGCAGAGGATTTTCCAAAGATGCTCGCTGACGCGCTAAAGCAAAAAGTTGTCTGCATCATTGACGTTCCTGTCGATTACACTGAAAACCTTGAGCTTGTAAGAAAGCTTGGGCAGAACATTTGCCCGATATAAAATGGAAAAAGAAAAAATAAGGCACTATCTTGTTGTTTTCGGCTCTGCATTCCTTTTCCTTGCTTTTGGAATTTGGGAATTGATTGACCCAATGTACTGGGCTGGTTTTGTACCACCTTTCATGTCAGGATTTCTTGATGCAAAAATTCTTGTTTTAATTCACGGAATAGTTTTAACTGTTCTTGGAGTCTGGCTTGTTATTGGAAAATGGATGAAATACGCTTCAATTGTCGGCGCGCTTGTGATGGCGCAGATTATTGTTGAGCTTATTGTTTCTTCAGGATTCACCGATTTATTTGTAAGGGATTTTGCAATACTCCTGTTTGTCCTGTCGCTTTATTTTGAAGAATCCAAATGATGCTTTTACCTTAAGTTAATTTTTTAAACCTGAAGGATATTCTTAATTTATGGGGTTGGAAGGCACTCTTGATGCGGATGGGGCGCAAAAGCTCCTTGACGGAATGCACTATGATTACCAAGCCGGTGCAAGTCATAGAATTTATTCTCCCGTTGAAACATATAACTGCAAAGCGGCCAACTGCATTAACGGAGCATTGCTTGCAGCATACTCGATGGGAATTGAGCCAAACCTTCTTTTTATGATGATTAATGGAAATTCTCACGTCGTGTTAATTGTTGAAGACGTAAATGGCATACTTGGTGCTGTAGGCAAGTCAAGGGATAAAAGATATCAGGGCAGGCCTATCGGATTTTATTCAATTGAAGAACTTGCAAGGAGCTATGAACCATGCAATTTTTATGTTACCTGCAATTGGGAAAATCATCACCCAAACTGGAAAAGAACCAAAAACTCCATGGAGCCTCCTTTTAGGTATTTAACAGACAATCGCGTTTTTCTTGATAATTCCCAAATTGATCTTGCAATTTTTCCAGAACCATTATCCAGCCGATTAGTTTGCCCTCACCAGATCTAAATGCACAAATCATATTTCATTTTTTCCAGTTTATGCGAAAGCAGATTGAAATCTGCACCTTCAGTTTCCTCCAGAGATTTTTTAGCAGCATTTGTATTTTCACCAGTCATTTGAATTGTTAAAATAAACATATAAGAAATTATGAAACCCTGGGTTTAAATATTTTGGAGTGAAATGTCCAGTGAGTTGGAAATATAGATGACGCAAAATACAAATGAAAAATAAATCCTCGGATAATTAGGCCTCGCCATTAGCTTGTATTAAGAAGTTAAGCTCTGCCAGAATTAAAAAGACGCTGCATCATATCTAGGCCGCACCATTAGTGCGGCGAACATTCATCATCCAACACTAACATTCGCCTGCATATGGGCGAAATCAGATTGTTTTTATTTTTACAAACAACTCCAAGAATTCACCTTCGCAATGCAGCGAATCAGCCGTATTATGCTTTTAGACACACTATTATTCAGTTATGTTTTATGTGTCTAAACGTCAGGATGAATCAAACAATTTTAATTTAACTTTGATTCATCCGTATACGCGACCCTAATGCGGGCCGCCTAACCTTCGCGGAGCATATTTTATTAGATATTAAGTCAAAATGAAAAACATTTATTAATATTATCCAAATCTGTAATAAAATGTCTAATAAATCAAAACACAAAATCTTTGTAAGCGGAAGCACAGGATATATTGGAACTCATTTAATTCCAAAGCTTCTTGAAAATGGAAATGAAGTCGTGGCACTCGTCAGGAAAGGCTCAGAAAATAAAGTCGACAAAAGGGCAAAAATAGTTTTTGGAAATGCGCTTGATTCAATCTCAATAAAAGGGTGTCTTGGAAATTGCGATACATTTGTCCAGCTTATAGGGACTTCGCATCCTTCGCCGCTTAAGGCAAGGCAGTTTAATGATGTTGACTTAAAGTCTGTTTGTGAATCGCTTAAGGCGATAAAAAACTCCAAGATAAGGCACTATATCTACATGAGCGTTGCACACCCTGCGCCTGTCATGAAAAGCTACTGGCAGATAAGGGCAAAAGCAGAGGAACTGATAAAAAACAGCAAGATGAAAGCAACAATTCTTAGGCCCTGGTATGTTCTAGGTCCCGGCCACTACTGGCCTTACCTGATTTTACCTTTTTACAAAATTGCAGAAATAATTCCCGCAACGAGAGAAACTGCAAAAAGGCTTTCGCCTGTAAAGCTAAGCCAGATGGTTGATGCTTTGGCTTATGCAGCTGAAAACCCGCCGGAAAATGTAAAAATTATTCAGGTTTTTGAAATCAAAAAATACTGATTAACAACAAAAAATATAAACAACCTTGTTTCCTGTGTCAAAATGCGAAAAATGTCAGTGCTGTTGCTGGCCGGGCTTATGGCATTTTCTGGGCAGCAAATTACTTTTTCTCAGGAGAATCAGCCAAAAAACAAGCCTTTGCTTGAGCAGACGATTTACAGGGAGTTTCAGCGGGAAAATCTCTACAGGGAAATTCTAAAGAAAAATGGGCTGACGGACAGGGAGATATCTTATTTTCCCCGGGAACAACTTAGGGGTTATGCAGATATAATGGATAATATAACTCCGGAAGAGCTCAGAAATCTTGCAGGCTTAGTCAAGGTCACCAAATGCGGGTTTGTGCAAAGAAGCCCTTTAGATTACCTGAAGATTGTAAAAAGCATGAGCAATGAGGCTTTTGATAAGCTTTATGAGCTTGGAACGCTAAAGCCGCTTTGCCCTGAGCAGCTTGAGGGATATGTCTTTTTGATACAGAGCGGCATGGCCCCCGTTGCAATCTCGCGGTTAGATTACGCGGATTTAGATGACATAGTGCAAGGCACCAAATCAGGAAGGTACGGCAAAAATCTCTTTTCGGTTATGGGCACGGAAAGCACAGCAAACTCATTGAGATTTGCCGAGGAAGACTGCGATTTTGACAACAGTGCAGACTGGTACAGGGAGCAAATAAGGAAAAAAATTGAAGGAAAAACTCATTTATACCGCACAGGAACTGACTACACTGAAGATTCTTCACAGGTTGAAAAAATAAAAAACAAGCATATTCTGGCAATAGTAAGGAGAATTATGGATTTTTTTGATAAAGACAGCTCACTTGAAAAGGTTGAAAGGATGTTTCCCAATAAATCCAATAATTATGAATGGGGGGGATTAATGGTATATGATTCTTCAGAAATGGATTTAGTGCCAGTCTCCCAGTTCAACAGCGATGAAGAAGCAAAAAAGGCCAGTTACAACCCATCCAGATGGTATTACCTTCCAAAAATATTCAAATACACAATGAGCATTGGCATGTGCCATACGCATCCTATTTATGAGAAGGAAAAACCTGAAATCTATGCAGGACCAAGCGGTTACGCTGCCTTATCCTCAAATTACAATGGAGATGTAAAATGCATGCTGAATGACCAGGAAAGGAATCCCTACACGGTAAATCTGGTGATAACTGAAATGCCAAATGAAAACAACTATGACTTATACTTTCGCGATGTTGAAGTAAGAAATGGAGTTCCTTACAATACAGGCGGCTTAATTGTGCTGGATATTGGTACTCATCAAAGAAAACACGGGAAAATGAGAAAGCTCATCCATGCGTTAAACTCGATTAAATCTTCAAAACGGGAGAGATAATGCCTTGTAGAATCAACCCCTGTGCAGGTGGAATTGGGCGTTTTAAGGCTTCCCAAACCCCAAGTTTTATAAATAGAAACAGATTATACAGCCTAAATATCATCGATATATAAGAAACATTGCGTTTTCTAGTATGTTGATTTAACGGAGGAAAAATGGAAGGACATAGAGAAAACAGAGACGGCGGTCGAGATGGCGGATTTAGAAGGGATTTCGGCCCAAGAGAAATGCACAAAGCAACTTGCTCAGAGTGCGGCAACGAATGTGAAGTACCATTCAAGCCAACAGAAGGCAAGCCAGTTTACTGCAGGGACTGTTACTCAAAAAGACGAAAGCCACGCTTTTAATTTTTGAACAGGACCGGTAATTTTTAAATTTTTCTTTGATTTGTTTTTTATTTTTTTATATTATAGGTATGGCTATAGGCTCCGTCCTAAATTTAGGTTATTGCCATTTTGTGAGGCCATGATTTGTACGGATGTAAAGCTGACAAAGGGGTTGTGCCACAACCCTTCCGCGAGTTGACTAAGAATCAAGTGAGGCATAGAGCCTCACGGAAAATCAGAATTTATATTCGAGGGCTTGAGCGTAGCGAAAACCTTCAGGTTTTGGAAGCGATAGTGACCAAACCCTCAATGCGTGTCAACTGCGCGTAACCAGTTGCGGGCAATGTCAGCCTGCGATTTGAGATGAAGGAGCCGGCTCGGCAATAACCCGAGCGAAGCGAGATTTAGGATGGAGCCGTAGCAATCTTAAAATTTTTAAAGTAGCCTTGATTTACACCAAAAATGGAAGCCAAAACTGAGCCAAACATAGTATCATCATTCTACAAATATACCCGGATAAAAGACTCGGAAAAACTCCAAAAAGAAATTCTCGCCTTATGCAGCTGGCTTGAATTGAAAGGAAGGATAATGGTTGGGGCAGAGGGCATAAACGGCTGCGTTTACGGCACTAAAACCAACGTTGAAAAATTCAAGAATCATTTTAGAAGGAGCAAAATGTTTTCTGACATGGAATACAAGGACCATACCGCAGCTAAGCCAGCCTACAGAAAGATTTTCGTAAGAATCAGAAACGAGATAGTCAATTCAAGCGTCAAGGTTGATTTGAAAAACACAGGAAAATTCCTGACACCATCGCAACTTAAAGAAATGCTTGACAGAAGGGAAGACATCGTGATGGTTGACATGCGAAATGATTATGAGGCAAAAATAGGCAAATTCAGGAATGCAAGGACTTTAAGCATGAAAAATTTCAGGGAGCTTCCAAATGTCGTTAACGAAATTGAAGACTTAAAAGACAAAAAAATAGTAACTTACTGCACTGGGGGGATAAGGTGCGAAAAGGCATCTGCTTATCTTGTTGAAAACGGATTTAAGGATGTTTACCAGATAAAAGGGGGAATCCTGAAATTCGGCGAGGAATACCCAGACACTTACTGGGAAGGCAAATGCTTTGTATTTGATGATAGAATTGCAGTAACTCTCAACAAAAAAAACACAGAGCCTTTGACTGAATGCACATGGTGCAAAAAGAAATCGGACGATTACCTAAATTGCCATAACATTGAATGCGATAAATTATTTGTCGCCTGCGAGAAATGCAAAGAACTGCATAATTTCAGCTGTTCAGAAAACTGCTCAACTGCGCCGAAAAGAAGGAAGGTTGCCGCTTTAATGCACAGTTCTTAAATTAGTATTGGGGGGAAATATGTTTAGTCAAGGTACAAGAAGCGTAATTATTACAGGTGCTGGCCACTACATTCCTGAAGTTGTAAAGAGGAATGAAGACTTTGGAGAAAATACTTTTTTTAATACTAAAGGAGAGCCTTACGACACAGGGGACTGCATATCTTCAATAAAAAGAGTATCTGGAATTGAGGAAAGAAGGTATATAAGTGAGGGCCAGACACTTTCAAATATAGCATCACTTGCAGCACAAAATCTTTTTGATACAAATCCGGTAATTAAAGAAAGTCTTGATTTACTGGTTGTTGCGCATAATTCCGGAAATGTTAATTCAAAATCATTGCAGCCAAGTGCAATTCCAAATATAGGTGCGCTTGTAAAACAAGAACTCGGCATTGGAAGAAGTGAGATGCTGACTTATGATTTAATTGCAGGATGTCCCGGTTTTCTTATTCTTTTATCCTCTGTTTATGACCGAATTATTTCCGGAAGGGCAGATAAAGCAGGGGTTATTGGTGCAGAAGCAATAAGCCCATTACTAGATGAGCACAACAGGGACAGCATGCTTTTTGGCGATGGCGCAGGAATGGTTTCGCTTGAAGGAGTAATGACTAGAAACAAAGTCGGCATTTTAAGCATACAAGAGCGCTCGGATTCTCTGAAATATGCGGGCATCATAACTACCGGAAAATCAATGAACCCTGCCCAAAGAGAACATATTCATCCAATTATTGAGGGAAGTAAAGTAAGTAAATATGCCCTCGGACATGTTCCCCAAGTCATAAAGGCAAGCATAGAAAAAGCAGGACTTGGCATTAAGGACATTGACTTATTATTAATACATCAGGCAAATCTTGGATTAAATTATGGAATTGGAAAGAGATTATTTGAATTATACGAAATGAAAATAGATGAACCAGATTTAATTAAGTCAATGCCAATGACGATTCAAAAGCTTGGGAACACTTCTGTTGCTTCAATACCAACATTAATCTCCCTAATTATGAAAGGAGAACTTGAAGGCTACGAGATCAAGCCCGGAAGCAATATGGTCATGGCTTCAGTTGGTGCAGGCATGCACATTTCTTCAATTGTGTATAGGGTGCCTAAGGCCCAAGATTTTATAACTTACTAAAAATAGAACTTTTTATCTTCTGCCGCCGCCTGAAAACCTTTTGTGGAATGGAGCTCTTCTTGCGCCTTCTCCGCCAGACCTTGGGCCCCTGTATGAGCTTGTGCCGCTAGGCCTTGAATCTGAGCCGCCGTATCCGCGTGGTGCTGATTCGCCTGATGAAGAAGAGCCTTCGCTGCTCCTGCTTTGCCCGTATCCGCCTCTTGAAGGGCCTCTGTAACCGCCTTCAGAATTTGAGCGATAGCCTCGTCCGCCGCTATCTCCGCTTCTTCTCGGAAATTCGCGCCTGCCTGAGAATCTTGAACCGCCGCTACCCCCTCTAAATGAGCCCTTGTCAGCCAAAGAAAATTCGACTTTTTCAAATTGAGGTAACTCTGCTTTGACAATTTTCAGTGACCTGTCTTCGAGGACGCTCCTGAAATTTTCGTGGTCTTCTGATGAAAGAAGTGTTATTACTTTTCCTTCCTGTCCTGCCCTTGCAGTTCTTCCAATCCTGTGGATGTAATCCTTTGAGTTTTTTGGAACGTCATAATTTACAACGTGAGTTACATTTTTGATGTCAAGGCCCCGTGCTGCAACATCGCTTGCAACAAGAATGTTGACGTGCTTTTCGTGAAACATGTCAAGCGACCTTTTTCTCTGGCTCTGGCTTAGGCCGCCGTGAATTGCTGCTGCCTTTATCCCGCTGTTTGAAAGGTTTCTTGTGATTACGTCAACCCTCCTTCTTGTCGCACAAAATACAAGCGTCAAAATCTGGGTTTCATTTTTCAGAAGGTGGACTAAAAGCGAAAACTTGTTTCTTGAATCAACCTGGTAATACTGCTGCACAAGCATTGCCTCATCAACGTAAGACTGCACCTTGATTTTTTTTGCATCCTTCATAAAATGCCTGACAATGTCCTGCACCTGATTGGACACAGTCGCGCTGAATAGAAGGGTTTGCCTGTCCTTGGGGAGCTGCGAGATAATCCTTTTTACATCATCAATGAATCCCATCTCAAACATCTTGTCAGCTTCGTCCAAAACGAGTATCTTGACCTTTTGAAGGTTGATAGTTCCTCTTTCCATATGGTCAAGCATTCTTCCAGGAGTTGCAACAACTATATCTGCGTGCTTTAATGCAAAGAACTGCGGATTTATAGACACTCCGCCGTAAATCGGGACAACACTTGTTTTTTTGTGCTTGGCGAACTTTATCATTTCGCCTGTTACCTGCTCGCAAAGTTCCCTTGTAGGTACAAGCATAAGTGCCTGAAGGCCCTGCCTGTGAGTTATTTTTTCCAAAATCGGAAATCCAAATGCCGCTGTCTTGCCTGAGCCTGTGTGGGACTGCCCTATAACATCATGGCCCTGCTGTATCAGGGGCATTACCTGTTTCTGTATTTCTGTAAGCTCGGTAAATCCAAGCTCACCAAACGCTTTTGCCAATTCTGGCACTAAATTTATTCCTTCTACCATTAAGTGAATTTATTGACCTTGATTTAAATACCTTTGTGTTTGAAAAGCTTTATAAATGATGAAAAATGCCTGATTCAATATTACATATTAGATAAATATTTTGGGGGTGTAAAGATGAAAAAGATATTATTGGGAATTTTAGTTGTTATGGTTCTGGTTTTGTCAGCATGCAAGCCAAATGATCAGGCAAATGCAGATAATACTGCAAAAGACAACACAAAGCAGCAGGACGCAAAGCCTGTTGAAAAAACAGAAGAAAAAACTGCAGGTGCAAAGCCTGATGTGAGCGATGATTTCAAGAATTTCTTGGTCAATAAGGATAAGCTTGAATGGCAGATTACTTATGACCTGGTTTCAAAAGCTCAGGGCACCGAATTCAAGTCCAAGATGGTCCAATATTTCAAGGGAGCAAAGAAAATGAGGACAGATGTTGTTGCAAATGGCATAGAGGCAAGGACATTTTTCATCAATGATGTTGTGACAAGCTGCTCAAAGATGGGAGCAAAATGGAACTGCTACTCAATTGATGTTCCGCAGGACAAGATAGCTGATGTTGAAAAAGACCTAAAAGAAGGCAATGCAAACTACAAGATAGAAGATGACGGTACAAAAGTCATAGTCGGCAAGACAGCAAAGTGCTTCAAAGTGACTGGAATAAGCGCAGATTTGGAAGCAACAGTAAGGTACTGCTTTTCATCTGAAGGCGCTCCGCTTTATGTATATTTTGAAAGCCCTCAGGCAACAACTGAAATGACAGCTCTCCTTTATGAAACTGTAGTAAATGACAGGGTTTTTGACTTGCCTGCAGAGCCTACCAAGATAGATGTTTCAGCTGGTGCTGGCGCAGGTGCAGACCCATGCGCAGCATGCGGATTCTTGTCAGGAGAAATGAAGGACAACTGCCTTGCAAGCTGCTGATTTTTTATTTTTTTTATTTTTCATTTTTCTTTAAAATGATTAAAAGCGCAATTAAGGTTTTAAGCATAGCAATGAGTGCAATAGTTCTTGTCCTTTACCTCATGACGTTTTTGCCGGATTATAATCTTAAAGTTGCGCTGCCCCTGGTTTTATTCATACTTGGAAGCATATTTGTATCTGCATTTAACCATAGAAAAGGTCTCTTACTGCTTGTAGCTAATTTCTTTGTCGCACTGATATCCCTGATTCCTGCATTTGGATTTCTTTTCAGGTTTGCAGGGATTGCATTAAGCATCTGGGTTTTGGCCAAAGTGTCAAGATAAAAGAAATTAAAATATCAAGTCCTGCAGCTTCTGAGGAACAATTTTCCAAAAAATCCGCATGAAGGCTTTAAATTACCATCTTCTGAAATCTGCTCACCTGAAGATGAAGGCCCCAAGCTTGGGTCAGAAGACTTGCCTGATTCTGAATCGCTTGGACAGCTTTTGGTTTCGCGCCCGTCAGTGCATTTTGTTATCTGGCAGCCGTCATCTGTTCTTGTGATTGTGCATTCGCCGGTTTCCTGCGTGCAAGGCCTGTCGCACGAATTAAATCGGTATCCGTCAACACAGCTGATTATGACGCAGTTGCCATCTTTGTATTTTTTGCATTCTACTTTATCATTTCCGATGCATCTTACAAATTTGCACCCGTCTTTTTCATAAGTTTCATAGTCCCGCCCGCTTGTCTTGCATTTTTTAATATCATCCTCAAGCTCGTTATTGGTCGGGCATTTGCCGTCACAGTCTTTAGGGCATTTATTTATGCATGGCCTTGCAAGGCAGGGCTCAGTTGTGCAATGGGGGCAGTCAAACTCGTCGCTTGAGCAAATTCCGTCGCCGCATTCTGATTTATGGCATTCAAAATTTGCGTATTCATTTTCTCCGTCAATTGTTGTGTAAGCATAGCCTCCGCATGAGCTTTTCCACGTAACCTGTTCTCCAGAATGTCCGCTTACGTCAGCAACGCATGCCTCAACTCCTGAACAGGTGTTGCCTTTATCCGAGTAGCATTTTTGCTCTTCTTTTGAATTCTTGAAAACACATTTTACCTGTTCTGTGACCTTTTGACAATCTCCTGGACAGGTTCCTGCTGTGCATTTAATCTTGCAGGGATTGACTGGATCCTTTGTGCACGGCGGACAGTAATCAGCTTCTCCATCTTCGCACTTTCCGTTGCCGCATACAGGATCTTTTTTGCAGTCTGATGGGCACCTTCCTTGTTTGCACATAAGTCCCAGACAATGATCAGTATCACAGGGTTTGCAACCAATGCTGTCTACATCATCATCTTCACAAACACCATTGCAATATTCTGATTGGCAAGTACCATCAATGCACTTATTTTGAGGGCATGGGGCAGCAAAACATGCAATAGTTGGACAGTCAGAATCTGCTTTGCATCGGTCATCGCAAACAAGAGTTCCGCAGGTTGGGCATCCATTTTCATCTTCTACCTCTTTGTACCTGCATCCATCAGGAGGTGCTGCACATTTAATTAATGGGCATACTTTTGTTTCGCAGTCAGATGGGCAGCTTAAACCAGTCCCGCAATCATTAGTGCATGCATCATTTGTGCAGCTTGATGAGTAACAGCCGTCCTCTCCCTCTTCGCACAACTTATCCCCGCATGTTGCGCAAAGTTTTACAGCCGCTCCGTTTCGCCTTACTTCAACGCATTTTTGGGTGCAATCTCCTGAACTGCAGGCAGTGTCAAATTGAACCTGCGCTACTGCAAAATAAGAAGTAATTACGAAAATAATCACCAAAAGAGGAAATATCTTTTTCATAAAAACAATTTATAAATTAAAAGTATAAAAACCTTGCTATACCTTTAATCATATTCAAATCCATACCTGCCGTACATTGGGGTAAATAGGAACTGCCCCAAAAATTCAAGCTCAAGCTTTCCGTTCCTGTCTTTTACGCCCCCAATCATTTCCTGCTCGTGCAGGTTTCCGACAGGCCCTACAATAATTCCTCCGGTTTTTAGCTGGTTTACGAGCTCTTTTGGAAACTCCTTGCATGCTGCTGTTATGATTATTTTGTCAAAAGGGGCTTTGCTTTGCATCCCTTTTGAGCCGTCCTCTTCATAAACAAACACATTTTTTATTCCGGCTTTTTGGAGATTTTGCTTTGCAAACTGCACAAGCTCGGGAACAACTTCTGTAGAGATTACTTCCCCTTTTGGCCCGACAATTTGCGAGATTATTGCTGACTGGTAGCCGGAGCCGGTCCCGATCTCAAAAACCCTTTCCCCTTTCTTTAGCTCAAGCGCCGAAGTCATAAGCATTACAGTTGTCGGCTGGGAAATTGTTTTTCCCCGAATTAACGGCAGGGGCATGTCATTGTAAGCTGCCTGCCTTAAGCTGCCGGCAACAAAGTCTCCCCTCTTTATCTTTTTGAATGCATTTATCACAGTGCCCGAAAAATTAAACCTGCCTTTCCAGAATTCAACGAGCTGCTTTTTTCCAAGAATTTCCTGCGAAGATTCCATTTTTTGCAGGAAAGGTGGCAAAATACTTAAATGTTTTTGTGATAATTGAGCTAATATGGCAATTTGAAGTGATTGTAAAACTTCACATTTTATTCGTTAAATCATTGAACATTTCGAGGCAAAATTTTATTGGCAGAAAAAATTTTGCCGAGCGAATCTTTTGTCGTGAAACGACGGATTTTAAAACTTTCAAAAAAGCCAGTGCCGTCTTCAAAATGCACGTAGAATCAAAATTCTGATGATGCATTCCCGCAGGGAGCAACCCCTCGTGACGCCTCCGCATCCATGTCTTAAAGGCATTTTGACCTTATGGTGATGCTGGCTTTTGATAAACTGTTTTTAATCCAGCCACGTTTTCCCAAAGTTTTAAATAACATGTTAGACATTACCAGTGAAATGGGTGAAAAATTTCTTCCGCTGGCAGCAATGGAAAAACTCCTCAAGCAAGGGGGCTCAGACCGTGTTTCAGACAAGGCAAAAACTGCACTAAAGGAAGTTTTGGAACAAAAGGCGCTTGAAATAGGAAAGCGGGCAGCACAGTTTGCAGAGCATGCTGGAAGAAAGACGATAAAGGCCCAAGACATAAGGCTTGCCGTTAAAGGCTAGGCACTATTTAATTCTAAATGGAAATGGAATCGGACTACTTAGAATAAATCTGCGGCTCCTAATTAGGCCGCACCATTACGCGCGGCATTTATTGGGCAGCAATCTGCACATTCGCCCCATTAGGGCGAAAATTAATTTCCTACCAATATCCAAAAGCTTTTATAAAATATAGGCATACTGCATTAAATGGTTGAAAAAGAAGAAGTAATTGAAATATTAAAAAAAGTCTATGACCCTGAAATACAGCTTGATGTCTGGAGCCTGGGGCTGATATATAATATAGACATAAAGGAAAAGGCTGTAAAGATTCTTATGACTTTTACAACTCCAATGTGTCCTTATGGCCCTGCACTTTTGGATGACATTCGGAGAAACGTTTCTTCAGTTGACGGAGTCGGAGAAGTTGATATTGAATTGACTTTTAACCCAGTCTGGGGCCCTGACAAGATGACAGACGAAGCAAGGATGGCTCTAGGGATTTAATAAAACAAGAATCTTAATTTCCTCTAAAAGTTCCCTTGAAAACAAACTCAGAAAGTTCTTTCCTGCCGCTTGGATGTTCTTTTTCTGCAAGTTCTTTTGGCAAATCCTCTATTTTTCCAGGCATTCCAACCGCAAACATCATCTCCACCTGATAGTCCTTTGGAATACCCAATACCTTTTTTGCTTTTTTGTAATCAAATCCCTCCATACCATGGACAACGAGATTGTTCAATGAACCTTGAAGGGCAAGATTTTCCCATGCAGCTCCTGTGTCAAATGAATGGGTGATTGAGGGCTTTCCATTATATTCAAAATTCTTTTTTGAAACAAGCGCAACAAGGACAGCTGCATTTTTTGCCCACGACCTGTTAAAATCGACAAGCAGCTCAAGGAAGCTTTGCCAATACTCGCTGTCCCGCGTCGCATAAATAAACCTCCATGGCTGGTTGTTAAATGACGATGGTGCCCATCTTGCGGCTTCAAACAACTGCATAAGCTCCTCATTGCTTATGGGGTCGCCTGACATTGCACGCGGCGACCACCTATTGAGAAATATCTCGTTAATATCATGGTCACTTTTCCTTTGATTAACTGTCAGCAATTCCATAACTTCGGTTAAGGTCTTATTATTTATTAATATAAATGTAAACAAGTGTCATTAATATGATTTAAGAGATTAGGCATGCCAAATTTTAGAATTTAGATAGCTAGTAAGTGGTGAAAGTTTGATTAAAAATGTTTTTAGAATCCCGCGGCATTGAAAAGTTGAAGGCTGCCATCAATTTGCGAGCACATTCTTAAAATTGGTTTATGGAAAAAGGAAATTGCAATGGGAATTTTTCCCTAAAAGAACAACAAAAAAGTGCGAGCGATGGCAACCCGAGTGAAACGAGAACTTTTCAATGCTGCCCAAATTCAGGCACTGGACATTTGCCACTGATAAATTTAAGAATGTGTTACCACTTCTTTGAAAAGTAAAATTTGATTTCATTCGTGCAATCAAAATCTTTAAATATAAGTAGGTTTAGTAAAAAGTGCGTTGACACACAATAGGTAGTGGGTTAACGATGGCCTAACCACCATATGTAGTATACATAAGTGTATACCAATTTTAGATTCTTGGCCATCAATAGGAACTTTAAACACGCAAGGGGTAGATAAAATGCAGCAAAAAATGTCTAAGGTTAAGAAAAGGGACGGTACAATAGTCAGTTTCGATGTTGACAAAATTGCAGATGCAATTTTCAAGGCTGCTAAATCAATTGGCGGATATGACAAGTCAGTTGCAAGGCACTTGAGCGAAAAAGTCATCACCCAGCTTGAATTAAATGATAATGCCGTTCCTACAGTTGAGGAAATCCAGGATACTGTTGAAAAAGTCTTAATCGAAGAAGGGCACGCTGCTACAGCAAAAGCTTACATACTTTATCGGCAGCAAAGGGCAGAGCTGAGAAAAGAAAAGATGATTGTCCTTGAAAAGGAGGAGATTGATGAAGTTGACAAGAGGTTTGATGTCAATGCATTAAGAGTCCTTAAGGCAAGATACTTGAGAAGAGACGCAACAGGAAAACTCATTGAAACTCCAAAGCAATTGTTCACGAGAGTTTCAACTCACGCAGCATTGCCTGATTTATTCTACGACGCAAGAGTTTTCGATTTGGATGCAACGCAGAATGTTAATATGGTTGAGGATTTCAAGCCTGCAGTCCACGAAGACCAGTATGGAGTTGGAAACTACAAGCTAAACAGGTACCACCTTGAAGCATTAAAAAGAATGTATGACAGGTTCAACTCAAAAAAACAGATGAAAGTAACTTGGAACAAGTTTTTTGACATGGTAAAGAGAGGAGAATTTGACGACTATGAAAAGAATGTTGATGAATTCTTCAACCTGATGACTTTTAAGCACTTCATGCCGAATACTCCTGCAATTGCAAACTTCGGAAATCCTCTTGGGATGGGAAGCGCTTGCTTTGTTTTGGATGTTCCTGATTCAATTGACGGGATAATGGAGACACTGAAGAATACTGCGATTGTTTTCAAAGCTGGCGGAGGAATGGGATACAATTTCTCAAAGCTAAGGCCTGAAGGGGATTTTGTTTCTTCAACAGGAGGAGTAGCATCAGGACCTCTAAGCTTTATGAGGCTTTTTGATACAATGACTGATGTCATAAAACAGGGCGGCATAAGAAGAGGCGCAAACATGGGCATATTGAACTCAAACCACCCTGACATTGAGAAGTTCATTACAGCAAAAGACGGGAACAAGGCATTAAGAAATTTCAACATCTCAGTTTTATTGATGCCGGACTTCTTTGATTATTACAAGAAAAACGAGCCATACCCATTGGTCAATCCAAGGGACGGCACTATTGTAAGGCACGTCAATCCAAGAGCGCTGTTTGACAAGATTGTATACCAGGCCTGGGAATCTGCAGAGCCCGGAGTAATCTTTCACGACAGGGTAAATGATTACAACCCGTTTACAAAATACCTTGGCCCGATTGTTACAACAAATCCATGCGGCGAGGTATTGCTTTACCCAAACGAGCCGTGCAATCTTGGCTCAATCAATGTCTGGGCATTTGCAAGGCAGGATGAGGCAGGAAAATCATATGTTGACTGGAATGCGCTAAAAGTAACCATAAGAAAATGCACAAAATTCCTTGACAACGTGATTGATGTCAACAACTTTCCATTAAAAGAGATTGAGGAAATGAGCCTTAACACAAGAAAAGTCGGCCTTGGAGTGATGGGAGTTGCTGACTTGCTGTATGAATTAAGGCTGCCTTACAATTCAGAGGAAGGAAGAAAATTCATGGAGCAACTGATGGAGTTCATCGCTTACCACAGCAAGATTGAAAGCATCGAGCTTGCAAAGGAAAGAGGCGCGCTTCCATACTACGTTAAGAGTTTCTATAAAGAAGGAAAGCTTCCAATCAGGGGCGCAGACTTAAGGGACGAATGGCACTTTGACTGGGACAAGGTAGGCGCTGATGTCAAAAGATACGGAATCCGAAACGGCTACACAACAATAATTGCACCAACTGGAAGCATCTCAATGATAGCAGGGTGTTCATCAGGAATGGAGCCTGTTTATTCGCTTGTGTTTGAGAAAAATGTAGCAGTCGGAAGGTTCTTTTATGTCGACCCTGCAGCAGAGAAAGTAATCAAGGAAGAAGGATTATACTCTGACAAGCTGATGGAAGACATCAACATGAACAAGGGAAGCATACAGAATATAGACTATGTTCCGGAGAGTGTAAGAAATGCGCTTGTCACTGCAATGGACATAACACCTATAGATCACATAAGGGCGCTCGCATCATTCCAGAAATGGGTTGATTCAAGCATCTCAAAGACAAACAACTTCCCGGCTGACGCAACTGTAGACCACATGAGGGAAAGCTACATACTTGCTTACGAGCTTGGATGCAAGGATGTTACTGTTTTCAGGGACTCAAGCATCAAGAACCAGGTTTTGATTGCTCCAAAGGCAAAAGAGAAGCAGGAAGCAAAGCCTGAAGTAAGCCATCAGAAAACAGAAACAGTAAAGGAATCAGGTGATTTGATGTTTGCCAAGAAAAGTGAAAAGCTGGTTAGCAAAGCCACAATAAAGAACTGCCCTGAATGCAGCACAAAAGTTGAGCTTAAGGAAGGCTGTCTGCACTGCCCAGGCTGCGGCTGGGGACTTTGCATGTAGTTTTATTTTTTATTTCTTTTAATTTTTATTTATCTTTCCAAGAAAGAGGTTTGGTTTGGGTAAATTTATTGTCAATTCGGACACCGTTGGTATATATTTAGAATTTACAAAAATACTAAAATCGGGCTTCGCCAATAGATACTCGCGCCACATTGGCGCGACATACATTGTACGAACGTCAAAGTCACTGAATGTTCCGAGGCAAATTTTTAATGGCAGAAGAAAATTTGCCGAGTGTAAATGTTGAAAATCCACTTAGGATTTTCCGGTTTTAGCAATTGGACATTAAGCAACAAGCTGCGGCAATAACGGATAACATTAAACTAAACTCATTAAAACTTAATAAATCCATTACAATAATAAAACCCGGAAAATAATTAAACTAAAACCCTAAGACAAAAATTAAAGAAACCTTAATATTAAATAAAATCAAACCAGATAAAATGAAGAAGTCTTTTTCAAAAAACTATCCAAAATACTGCCTGTATGCATATTTGGTATTCTGGATTTTGCTTGCAATAAACCCGAAAGACAGGTTTAACTGGTTCTTGGAAAATATTCTGGCAGTTTCATTTGTATTGCTCCTAATTTTGACTTATAAAAAACTGAAGCTTTCCAATAAATCGTATACTTTTATTCTGGTTTTCATGATTCTTCACACAATCGGCGCGCATTATGCCTATTCACAAACCCCTTTTTTCAGCGAGATGTTTGGGCAGAAACTCGAGCGCGACCATTATGACCGTGTTACTCATTTCACATTCGGGCTTTTGCTTTATTTCCCTGTTCTTGATGCCGTATCTAAAATGACCGGGCTTAAGGGATTCTGGAAATTTTTTATGCCTCTTGCAATTATGATTGCGTGCAGTTCATTATATGAGGTTTTTGAGTGGATTTCTGTTGTGGTGTTTACGCCTGAAAGGACGACTTTGTTTCTCGGGGCACAGGGGGATATTTTTGACACACAAAAAGACATGATGTTGGCATCAATCGGCGCCTTTATTTCAGCAACCATAACATTTTTCAAATCAAAAGCATAACTGACAAAAATGACACTCACAAACATAAAAAAGCCGATAATTGTCCACGGTGATGACAGCAAGGAAAAGCTCGGCCTTGTGCATGTCATAACTGGCGACGGCAAGGGAAAGACTACTTCGGCGCTTGGCCTTGCATTAAGGGCTGTTGGCAACAATTTAAGGGTCGGCATGGTCCAGTTCCTGAAAAGCGGGTTTACGGGCGAGATTTACTCTGCAAAAAAACTGGGTTTTGAAATAGAGCAGTTCGGAGTTGATGCAGTAAAAGAAAAACAGAAAAATCTGAAGGAATTTTCAGACAAGACTGCAAGATTCGTTTTCCAGCCGGATATTGAAGAAAGAGGTGCCGCACTGCAGGGATGGGAGCACGCAAAAAAGATGATTAATAGCGCAGATTATGACCTGGTGATAATGGATGAGATAAACTGCGTTCTGGCAAAAGACCTCATACCCCTTCATGAAGTTCTTGACGTAATAAAAGACCACGGCAAAGTTGAGCTTATATTTACAGGGCGTGACGCGCCAAAAGAAGTCATGCATTACGCTGATTATGTCAATATTGTAACGAATGTAAAGCACCCCTGGCAAAAGGGAATTATTGCAAGAAAAGGGATTGAATATTAAATCAGCAAAGGCTTGCAGTCCAAAGATTACTTCTATAAAATCGGCTCTGTAGAAAATGAAGGCCGGCAGCATCAGTCAAAGTTCCTGATAATTTGGATGAATAGCTGAAAAGGGGGACGCCCCATCCGGGGAATGTCAGCCTTCAGAGAACAGAAGCGTGAACTGTTAAAATCCACAGGATTTTAACTCAGCGAAATTTAAAAATTCGCGCATTGAAGCTGCCTGCCCGAGCGGAGCGGGATTTTCTACAGAGCCCATAAAATCAATAAGTTTATAATCAATAAATCTTAAGAATAAAGAATGTCAAAGCCCAAATTATCCAAAAACGCGCTTTTGATTCTCAAGCAGCGGTACTTAAGAAAGAATGAAAAGGGCGAGGCAATTGAAAAGCCGAGTGACTTGTTCTTAAGAGTTGCAAAGAATGTTTCCCTTGCAGATGCCAAATACAAATATCCAAAGGAAATCTCGGCGATTGAGAAAAAATACAAAAAAAAATTCCACGAAATAACCGGAACAAAGGAATTCGAGAAATTAATAAAAAATGACAGGGAAATTGCAAAGACCGAAGAAATTTTTTTTAATCTTATGGCGTCCCTGGAATTCCTGCCGAATTCTCCAACCCTTTTCAATGCAGGAAGAAAGCTTCAGCAGCTCGCTGCCTGCTTTGTTCTGCCCATAGAAGATGACATAGGCTCGATTTTCAAGACACTAAGGGATGCTGCGCTCATCCACAGGACCGGGGCAGGGACGGGATTTAATTTCTCAAGGCTGAGGCCAAAAGGAGACCTTATTGAAAGCTTGGGAGTCACATCAGGTCCCGTATCCTTCATGAAGGTTTTTGACGCGGCAACAGAACAGATAAAGCTCGGCGGCATTTTGAGGGGAGCAAACATAGGCATACTTGACTGCAACCACGCTGACATCGAGGAGTTCATCACGATAAAAAGCAGGGAAAATGTCCTGACAAATTTCAATGTTTCAGTTGCAGTTACTGATGATTTTATTGAAGCCGCAAAGAAAAACAAAAATTACAGCCTGATAAACACAAGAACCGGAAAAATTGTGAGAAAGGAAAGTGCTGCAAAAATACTCAGGCTTATGAGCGGGCAGGCATGGCTTAATGGAGACCCCGGGATTATATTCATCGACAGGATAAACGAGCATAACCCGACTCCAGGTCTTGGAAAAATCTATTCAACTGACAGCTGCGGCGAGCAGCCGCTTTTGCCGTATGAATCCTGCAATCTTGGAAGCATAAACCTTTCAAGCTTAGTAAGCGGAAATAAAATCGATTTTGAAAAGCTTGCCGATATTGTGCAGAGTGCAGTGCATTTTCTTGACAACGTGATAGACATGTGCCATTACCCATTGCCTGAAAACAGGAAAATTGTTGAGCAGAACAGGAAGATCGGCCTTGGGATAATGGGATTTGCGGAGATGCTGATAAAATTAAACATTGCCTATGACTCTGAAGAGGGCATAAATACAGCGGAAAAAACAATGAAGTTTATTTCTGAGCACGCGCTTTTGGCCTCAGCAGGCCTTGCGGAGAAAAGAGGCGAATTTCCTTCATGGAAAAAAAGCATTTATTCTGCAAAAACCAAAAAAATAAAATTAAGAAATGCCACAAGGACGACAATTGCGCCAACCGGGACAACAAGCATAATAGCAGACACGTCAAGCGGAATCGAGCCGCTGTTTGCATTAAGCTATGCAAGGAACACTGCAGAAGGCAACAGGCTCGTCTACTTCAACAAGCTTCTCAGGGAAAAACTGCAGGAGCTCAATATTTACAGTGACGAAATTGCAGAGAGGATAAACCGGGAAGGCACAATAAAAAATATTGACGGCATTCCTGAAAATATCAAAAAGATATTTGTTGTCGGCAGCGACATTGGCGCAGAATGGCACGTTAAAATGCAGTCCACGTTCCAGAAATATGTTGACAACGGCATTTCAAAAACAGTCACTTTGCCAAAAGACGCGACAGTTGAAGACGTTGAAAAAATATTCCTGCTTGCTTATGAGCTTAAATGCAAGGGAATCTCAATTTACCGCTACGGCAGCCGGGAAGGGCAGGTAATCTATTTAAGCTCAAAAAGGGATGAGCAGATAACCTTAAGCAACTTTTTCAAGAAATAAAATGAACTTCATAATAATCCACGGAGTGTACGCTAATCCCGACTCAAACTGGTTTCCGTGGCTAAAGGAAAAACTCGAAGAAAAAAATTTTGATGTAATAATCCCAAAATTTCCGACTCCCTTAAACCAGACGCTTGAAAGCTGGCTTAGGGCAATAAAAAAGCACGAGGACAAAATATCAAATGAGACTGTCCTTATAGGCCACAGCCTCGGCGCGGCATTTATTTTAAGATACCTCGAGCAGTCAAACAAGAAAATCAAGGCGGCTTTTCTGGTTGCAGGATTTCACAAGCAGCTCGGCAGCCCATATGACAAGATAAATTCAACATTCATAGAAAAAAAATTCAACTGGGAAAAAATCAGGAAAAACTGCGGAAAATTTTTTGTTTTATGCTCTGACAACGACGAATTCATAAGCCTGGACGTGAGCCGCGAGCTTGCAAAAAACCTGAATGCAGAATTAATAATCATAAAAAACGGCGGGCATCTGAACGAGCAGTCTGGATTTTTGGAATTTGATGAGTTGTTTGATTTAATAAATGAAAAAATAATCTGAAAATAAAAATATGGATACTTTTGCCCACGGATTCTGGAGTTTTGCCATATTCCACAGGAAAAAATATGTATGGCTTGCGGTTTTATTTGGCGTCCTGCCGGATTTATTGTCTTTCGGAATTTTGATGCTGATAAACCTGGTTAACGGTAACTTCAAAAGAGGTCCGCCTTCATTAAATTCGCTGCCGCAGTGGCTCAATGGAGCTTATAACATGACGCACAGCTTTGTGATTTTTGCTCTTGTGTTTCTCCTTGTTTACCTTCTCACAAAAAAATGGTTTTGGCCTTTGATGGGATGGCCCATGCATGTCCTAATTGACATCCCGACACATTCAACAAGATATTTTGCAACTCCGTTTTTATGGCCAATTTCAAATTACAAGTTTGACGGCATAAGCTGGGGGGCAGGATGGTTTATGCTCTTAAACTACACTGCATTGGCAGCTGTTTTCATTATAATTTCAATAAACAGCAAAAAGTCGCGCAATAAAACAAGGGATTACTGATATTCCTATAAGAATATTTTTCTCAATTAAATATTTATATAAGACTTACAATTAATTACCTTAGAGGTGAAAAAATGATAATGGCAATGATGATGTAATATGGTTTAAAACTGCCGCAGCAATTGTTGCGGTTTTATTTTTTTGAGATTCTCAAGCTTGGCTCATTTTCAAATTTTTAATGTATGGGCAAGCGGCAATATTTATATAGTTCAAAGATGGATTTAAGCCATGGTCAAAGTCAGGCATATTTTGATTGTGCAGACGATAATGATAATACTTTTGGCTTTTGCCTCAGTATACTTCTATTCTCAAATGCAAAAATTCAATGGCTCCCAGCCCCAAGATTATTCTCTGCTTTCAAAGAAAATAAGCTACGGGGCTATGGAGGAAAAAAGCCTGGCAATAGTCAATTTTAACCCGCTTAAAATCGTGCTTGAAGACCATACAAGGGGCAGGGGGATAAACACATCCATATATGTTGAGAATTTGAGAAACGGGGCCTATATGGGGATTGGCGAAAGAAATGAATACCT
>DATDOM010000091.1:0-11282 GCA_035293285.1 Candidatus Nanoarchaeia archaeon
AAACAAAAATGATAAAAGCCTGCTCAAGCGTCCTGAACTTGTTGCGGGTAAGTACAAGTATCAAAAGAACATCGGCAACTGCTATGAAAGTGCCCCAAATCATCGGGATTCCAAACAGCAAGTCCAGGGCAACGACAATTCCCAAAAACTCGGCCAAGTCTGTAGCTAAAATTGCAATTTCAGCCAAAATCCAGTAGGACAGCACAAGCCACCGTTTCTTAAGTTTTTTCCTGACAATTTCTGGAAGTGAATATCCTGCAATCCCAAGCTTGCCTGAAAGGTACTGGAAAAGCATGGCCATTCCTGAAGCAAGCCACACCACCCAAAGCAAGTCGTAATTAAAAGAAGCTCCGCCGCTGATTCCTGTTCCCCAGTTGCCGGGGTCCATGTAAGCGACACTTACAATTAATCCTGAGCCCATGAAGGCGTAAAATTTTCTGTCAGAAAATACTTTTATGTAATCAAGTAATTTCCTGATCTTCATCTTATCCCAAAACCAAAAATCCAGTCAGATACATTACCAACAATCCTGCCAAAAATCCAAGAACGTTGGTTACTGTAAAAATAGACATCCACTTTCCTTTTGCCATGTAATGCATTATGTCATATGCTACATCAAAAATTGCGCCGGCGCCGATTGAAAGAAACAAAACTGCGAGTGTAGGAGAATATGCAAATCCTCCAATGACAGCACCTATCATTGTTGGAGCGCCTGCAAGCAATCCCATAACCACAAGATGGAAATAAAAGTTGCCGACTTGCTTTACAAACCTGGTTAATGGCGCGACAATCGCAACTCCTTCTGTTACATTGTGAATCATGAATCCAATTACAAGCAAACTTCCTAATGCAACTTCGCCAACTGCGTAAGCGCTCCCAATTGCAAGTCCTTCTCCTAAATTATGCAATCCAATTCCAAGAGCAATCAGGTATCCGAAGATCAAAGCCTGAAAGTGCTCGCCTTTTGCCTGCCTGTGATGCTCTGACTTGTAGCTAATTGCAGCTAATGTAAGGATTGCCAGGGCAAATCCAATTACAATAATGCCTATTCCATTGTATGCGCTTGGTATTTTATGCAAAAGGTCAAATGCTTCTGAAAAGGCATCAAACCCAAGAAATACTAGTAGGCCAACAGTCAAGGCAAGTAAAAAACTATACCATTTTTCTTTTAGCATCCTTAAAAAAGGGAGCCAAAGCAATCCTAAAAGTACAGGAATAACGCCGACATAAATCCCAAGAAGAATAAATGCCTTTAGATAAACTCTGTTAAATACCGGAGTTATTGAGGCAACGTCTATTTCTTTTTCAAAAGTAACTCCGTTTCTTGATATTAAAGTTATTTTTTCAAAATCTCCTTCAAGCCAGGGATAGTTTATATCTATTTTTCCCTTATCCAAGGGCTCAAGTGTTGTGCTAGGGTACATTTCAAATCGCCAGTAAGCGTCATTAACAAGAACCTGAGCAATTGTAACAGGCTCCGGACCGTCATTAAATACTTCGAGTGAAATATGCTCAGGCGAAAAAACAACCCGCTGTATGAAAACATTTTCTATTGGGACAACTGTTGATTGGAAAACGCCGAGCGGTCCGAACTTTACAAAAATAAACAGAAGTATTCCAAGAAGTATAAGGGGCAGCAGTGCCCTTGACCAAAATTTTACCCTGCTTTGCTTTTCAGATTGATTTTCCATTTTATTTGACAATTATTTTTCCTTTCATTTTACTGTGGCCTGAACCGCAGAATACAGAACAGAATGATGTAAACGTCCCTTCTTTGTCTGCAGTGAACTCAATAGTGACGGGCTTTCCGACATCAAGCCGTTCATTTATCCCATACTCTGATATTCCTATTCCGTGCGGCACGTCAGTGCTTGTAACAATCAGCCTTACTTTATCTCCTTTGTTAACTTCAATTGTTTCCGGCTCGAATGAAAATTGTTTAGAAATTATTTTGAACTCTTTAACTTCCCCTTCAAAAGGAATTTTTCCATTATTTGGATTTTCCTTAGAACAGGCACTGACTAATAACAAGGCAATTAAAAATAAAAATGGAGTTAACCTCTTCATTCTTCGACCTCAAAAAATCCCATCCATCCAAGCTCTGTAAATTCGGAAACGTGGGCATGAAACATGTACATACCGGGATATCTGAAACGAACATCTAGTATTGACCTTTCCGCCTGTGAAAAAGTTAAAATATCAGTATAAGCATTTGGGTCCTGCTTTGTTCCAGTCCTGTATTCATCAAAGAAATTTGCGTGAAGGTGAAAAGAGTTTATAGGGTCAAATTCAACAATATTTATTAAATAAATCCTTATCAATTCATCTTTTTTGACTTTGATTGGATTCATCGCATAATAAAACGCCTTTGTGTTTACTGCATAAACTTCATTTTCTCCGTCAAGAGTTGTGTCAAATGCGTTCATTACCATGACGAGCTCCTTATCTGCTTTTGGCCTTGTTTCATTTTTAGGGTCAACAATGTAAGCGCCATAAAGCCCTTTTGAAATATGCTGCTTTAGCGGCACAGAATGGCAATGAAATAAGTGGACTCCAAATGGGTCAGCATCAAACTCGTAAGTGAAATTCTGCCCGGGATAAACAAAATCTTCGGGCATTGAGCCGTCCATTGAAGAAGGATGAAATCCATGAAAGTGCATTGTGTGAGGCTTTGTTCCCTTGTTTGTAAAATGGATTCTTAACCTGTCCCCTTCGGTTGCCCTTATTGTCGGGGCAGGGACCTGCCCGTTGTAAGTCCATGCAGGAAAAAAGACGCCGGGAGCAATTTCAATTTCCTTGTCTTCAGCATAAATCCAGTATTCTCTTAAAAGGCTGCCGTCAGCGCGTATTGTTTCCTTGTAAAACTTGCCTCTTTCATTTTCAGGGAGATTATTGTAATTCCACGTTGACAAATATTCCATTGCGTTAAATCCGTCATCTTCCCCGTACTTTCCAACTGTCCCTATTTTTTCCTGAGCCGATTTTTGAGCCCGCATGTGCTCACTTTCAGTTCTTAATTGCTTAAATGACTGAGCGCACTCTGGGTCTGTGTCTGACGGGTTTGTGCAATGTTTTGCAGCTTCCTTCATTTTTTCAAATTCTGTTTCTGCTTTAGCATCTTTTAAAATAAATTTTGACGATGCAAATATCCCTAGAATTACCAGAATAAATAACGATATTCCTATGGTTAATTTTTTGTTTTTCATTTTTAGAATATTATCTGGGTATTGGCTTTCCGTGAGGATCTATTTTAGGATTTCCAAGGATTTTTCTGAGCTTAATTATGGATTCATCACTAAATGCATGCTCAAGCCTATGAGCTTCCTCGTGAATTTTTTTGGGGCTCATTCCAAGCATTTTTTTTAAAAAAGTTTCAATCAGGCGGTGCTTTGATGTTATTTTTTCTGCGATTTTTCTTCCTTTTGAAGTGAATTTCAGTTTTGAGTATTTTTTGTACATAACTAAACCCTCCTTGTCAAGCTTGAGCACCATTTCTGAAACGCTTGGCTTCGAGACATTTAGGTAGGCTGCAAGCTCTGATGATTTTATTTCGCCTTTTTCCTCTTCAAGGATGTAAAGCCCCCTGAGGTAGTCTTCCCTGTTTGCAGTAAACATAAAAGTTAGGTTATCCTAACTTGTATTTAAAGGTATTGAAAATAGAAAGTTTTTAATAGTATTTATGACAATTGATAGTTTAGCATTAAGAAAAAAGAGATGGAAAAAAAGAAATTCAGGATTGATGAAATAGGGCTTGTCTTGATTGTTGTAGCCCTTATCATGGTTGTGAGTGTTTATGACAAAAGCGGCCTTGGCGGCGGCAAAAACCTTGCAAGCCTCACTGACCCTGAGTACAGGGCAGCCCAAATAAGGCAGAACCTTTACATTAATTTTGCAGAGAAGCCCGGAAATACACTTGTTTTTGAAGAAAGCTCAATTGAGAAAATGCAGCAAATGCAGTCAGGCACTCTAAAAAAATCACTTGAGCTCGGGGATAATTTTTGCATAAGGATTGAGGGGCCAGACAGCGTAATTCTTAACAGGGAATCCGGCAAGTTCTCGCAGGATTTTAGCCCCTGCGAGCAGTAGTTGCCATTGATGGCCGATGGTCAAATTAAAAAAATCCCAGTCCTGGTCCATGGATGTAATGATTGCAGTAATTGTATTCATGGGAGCCTTTCTGATATTTTACGTGATGATAAATGCAAGCCACAACAGCAAAAATGAGCAGCTTAAGTCAGATGCCTCAACAGTAAACAAGATTATCTCTTCCCAGGATTCGAAGCTTAGGATAGTTGACAAAAACCAGATTAACGTGTCAAGGCTTAACGAGCTGAAAAACATGAGCTACGACGAATTGAAGAGGTTTTTCAGGATTGACGGCGAGTTCTGCATATACCTCGAAGATGAGCAGGGAAATATAATGACAATCAACAATACCTACAAGGGAATAGGGACGTCCGACATAATAATCGACGGCTCGCCGTGCAGCAGCTAATACCGGGTTGAAATCAAAAATTATTTATAATGAGTTGCTGAATTAATTCTTATGAATAAAAAAAGAGGGTATTTCTTTGTGTTAGACGCTGTTATAGGCATGCTGATGATTACAATTGCAATTGTGATAATATCATCCCATTTTGTCAGGTCGCCTCAGCAGACTCAGGTAAAACTCATATCAGACAACCTCCTCACATTCATGGCAACAACAAAAATTGTGGATTTAAACAATCCTTATGCTGGGCTTGGAGGTGAGCTTTGGAAAAACGGCACAATAACCGAGTCTGGCAACACCCTTTTTGAGCAAGTTGGGTATTTCTATGAGAAAAAGGACTATGCCACTGCTGAAAAATTCATCCAGAACATCTCAAGGGAAGTTGTCCCTCTCCAATTCAGGTACGAAGTGTGGATTAACGGAACAATAATTTATCCAAGGGCTCCTGCAATTGAGCACAATATTTCCAAAAACGAGACCGGCCTTCTTTTGGCATCAAAGACTATTGTTTTTGGAGTCCTGAACAGGACTACAGGCGACATGTGGGGCCCTTACAGGGCAGAGGTATTCGCATGGGAGCGCTGATGCCAGAGAAAAAAGGCGTTTTCTTCACGCTGATTTCGATAACAATAATGGCGATACTGATAATAATTTTCAGCCCGTCGGCAGACTATGGCCTGAAGAAGAATCAGCAGTCAGACAATGTCAGGATAGGGTCTGTTGACCAGTACATAGAAATGCTTGAGACAAGCTATTTTGAAATTGTCCTGAGGTCGTCCACATTAAAGGCAGTGACATCTCTCATTTATTATTCAAACCAGACAGGCTCGTACGTAAAAAACCTCGATTCCTCCTTTTATGAAGTAATGCTGAACGGAACAATCAATGGAGTTGCCATTGACTCAGTAACTGGCAAGAAAATAATGACCAACAACACAGTAAAGAACTGGAGCAAGAAGATGGAATCAATTTCAAAACAGACCTTAAATGTGGTCACAATAATCAATGTCACGAACATATCACTATCCCAGTCAAATCCGTGGACAATAGAATCCACAATGAGGATGAACATTACGGTACAGTCAAATGTAGCTACCTGGAACAAGGAATCTGTCATAAAATCGGAAATAAGCATAGAAGGCCTTTATGATCCCCAATACCTTTTGCACACAAGCGGCCTTTATGGAAAAAAAGTAAGGAAATCCGGCGTGGAATTTAACAAATGGAACGTTACCAAAGTTGAAGACGGAATAAGGAACGGAACATACGTACACTGGATATCTACTGATGCCCCTAGCTTCATACAGCGAATCAAAAACGACTCAACTCCATCTGCGTGCTGCGGCATAGAGTCATTTGCCGATCCAAACCAGCTTAGCCCTAATGACCAGTTTGAGAGTTATGTTGATTACAATATGTGGAATCATAATTTCAGCTCATGTTCGGTCCTTTATAACATAACAAACCCGTCAACAGGAGGGGGAGTATGGAGTAACTACAAATTTTTCAAGCTGGATTTGGACCATCTGGTAAGGTATAACATAACCCCTGAGAATTACATAACATGCTAGTTGCTACTATAAAAAAACAACTAAAGTTTTTATATGGTGATGGCACCTTTGTTTCATGGCTGATGAAGAGAATGCAATTCGCACTTCAGCTGATGATCTTTTGGACCTTGTGAAGAAAAAGGGGAAAGTATCGGTTGATGATGCGTCAAAAGAGTTGAAGGTGTCGGCGTCTACCGTACAGGCGCTGGTTGATTTTTTGGTGGAGGAAAAGGTGTTTGGGATAGAATACAAGTTTACAACTCCCTACATATTCATCAATGACGAGCTTGCAAAGCACTCTTCAAACAAAGACCGGGCGTTTACAAAAGACCTGATAACAAAAGAGCAGTTTTACAAAAAAGCCAAGAGCAGAAGCGTGCCTTATGAAAATATCGAGGGGCTTTGGAGAAAATACCTGCAGCAGAACCTCGAAACCTTAAGAAAGGAGTTCCTTAAAAAAGCAGTTGAGAAAAAAATCGCAGAGAGCAATGTAGAAGAGCTTTGGAACAAATACCTTTCATACCTTTAAAATGGACATAGATGATTTTTTGGACAGGGAACTTGTGGATCTGAATGTTCCAGAGACTGAAATAGAAAAAATTGTGCCGCACGATAGGATGCCTGCCTTAAATGGGAGCACAGAGACTTACCAGATATTTGAAGCTATAAAGAATAATCTTGCAAAAGGCTCTCTTGAAGAGGCAGACGAGGAATGCGTAAGGCTCTGGCACCTGCTTTTGGACCAGAAGCTTGAATGGAACAAGCAGCTTTACGAGCAGCTGTCAATACTCACAAGGCAGTTTTCAACTGCGCTTAATTCCGCATACGACGAAGTCAAGAGAAAAGCTCAGGATGTTTATCAGCTCATAAACAAGGGCCGGACTGCGCTAAAGGAAGGCAAGACTGACTCTGCATTCAAGGCTTACTCTGAGATGCAGTACATAAACGACTCAATACCAAACGTTTTTTTTGAGGAAAAGAAAATTATCGGAGACCAGATAGTCCTGTACTACAAGGAATTGAGGGATGTTACTGATTATAATTTAATCAGGCGAGTCTCTTCCCTTGTAAAAAATACAAGCGAGCTCATAGAAAAATCAAATTCTGCAATAAGGCAAAGAAACATACCGAGCGCTGTTTTGAGCTATAACAAGGCACTTACCGAGTACAAACAGATTCCAGAGGGATTCCTGAGGCATAAAAACATTCTTGGAATGAGGATTATAGAAATCTACAAGTACTTAAGCATAGAAAACACGATGTCCGATCTGCAAAAGCACCTGATGCAGGGGCCTTCCCACGCTTCGGAAAATATACCCCAGGCAGGGCAGTCTTATCCGCAAATGAGGGCAACCTCGGGCAAAAATTCAGCCGAGCCTTCTGTGCCAAAGCAGGGCAATGAAGCTCTTGCATCATTAAAAAAAGAAGAAGCGAAAAAATACATACAGAGGGGCGCCTATAGCCAGGCAATCAAGGAAATTGAAGACTCAATTGCACTCAACCCTAACGATCCGGAATCAAAAGCGCTCAAGGCAAAAATAAAAACACTGCAATGACTGCTGAAAAGGGGGCAGCGTTAAGCCAGGCACAGGGTAACGCCTTGAATCTGATAAAATGAAAATAGGACAACGCATTATAGACTCTTATGAGCTAAATGTAAATGATATCGTGGTCGATGTCAACATAATTGAAAGCCCGTCAGAAGCCGTGCCGATTTATACAATTTCAATTACGAACATAAGCGACACAACAAAAATAATTCTTGAAAAAATAAGGGATGAGTTTGTCGCTGAAGAAACAAAAAACATATCAGAGGAATCTACTGTTCATAATATCCAGGAGCAGTTTAAAGTAAAAATACTTCAGCTTTTGGCAAAATATTTTCCGAATGCCAACAAGAAAACAATGGACATGCTGATAAATTATATTCTTCAGCAGAACATCGGGCTTGGAAACCTCGACATTCTTCTAAAAGATACTTTTCTTGAAGAAATAGTTGTAAACAGCGCAACTGAGCCATTGTGGGTTTATCACAGGAGGCACGGATGGCTAAAGACAAATGTGCTTATCCCGACTGAAACAAGGATAAGGCACTATTCCACAATAATAGGGCGGGATGTCGGCAAGGAAATAACACTTCTTAATCCCTTAATGGATGCACATCTTGCCAGCGGAGACCGAGTAAACGCAACGCTTTCCCCGATATCATCGAGGGGAAACACAATAACCATAAGAAAATTTGCCGCAAAGCCCTGGACAATTACGGACCTGCTTAAGGACAGGACAATCTCTTATGAAGGCGCAGCATTAATCTGGATTGCTGTCCAGCATGAGCTTTCGATACTTGTCACAGGCGGAACTGCATCAGGGAAGACGAGCATGCTTAACGCAATATCAAACTTTTTCCCGCCAAACCAGAGAATAATATCGATTGAGGACACAAGGGAGATAACCCTTCCAAAAATACTGCACTGGGTTCCCATGGAAACAAGGCTTGCAAATCCGGAAGGGAAAGGCGGAGTTGAAATGATAGACCTGATTGTAAATTCGTTGAGGATGAGGCCGGACAGAATCCTTGTTGGTGAAATCAGAAGGAAGAGAGAAGCTGAAGTCCTGTTTGAGGCAATGCACACAGGCCACTCAGTCTATGGAACGCTTCACGCAAACAATGCACGTGAAACAGTAAACAGGCTCACAGGCCCCCCAATTGAGCTGCCAAAGCAGGTTCTCTCGGCATTGTCGCTTATTATCGTCCAGAACATAAACAGGAGGAACGGAAAGAGAAGGACTCTTCAAATGGCAGAAGTGCTTCCTAATGGGGACTCAAGGGTATTAATGCAACTGCACCAGCAAAAAGATTTGCTTGAAATTGTCAACAGGCCTCTTGCACTGATGGAAACGCTGAATTTGTATGCAGGGCTTTCAAAAGATGAAGTTTACTATGACCTTAAGTCAAAAATCGCGATATTGCAGTGGCTTGTCAAAAGAAACATAACTGACGTGCATAAAATAGGTCTTGTGATGTCAAAATATTACAAGAACAAGAATTTGAGAGAACTTCGGGGTGTCTGAAATCAACATTGCAATAAGGTTGGCATCACACTTCCCAACCCTCAAGACCGATTTGAGAATAGCACACATAAGATACAGCCCGGTAAAGTTTGTCGAGAAAAGCATCAAGGTTTCCTTGATGTATGCCACTCTTTTTTCAGTTCTTTTCTTTTTTGTGCTTGATAAAGCAGGGCTTCCGATAGTGCTTTTGCTGCCTGCCTGGATTGTTTTTTCCGTGCTGATATTCCAGTACATGATGATTACGTTAAAGGCAAAGATAAAAAAGAGAGAGAGGGACATAAACAAAGAAGTCCTTTTTGTGGGGAGATACCTTCTTGTAAAGATTTATTCCGGAAGGCCGCTTCTTAATGCTCTGATAGAAACTTCATCAAGCAGGGGAGTCGGTGCAAAGTACATACGCGAGATAGTTGATGACATTGAGACAGGAAACACAATCGAGCAGGCCCTGACAAATGCAATTGCTTTTTCCCCGTCAGAAAAGTTAAGGAAAATCCTGTTTCACTTGAACAATGCGCTTCAGCTCGGAATTGACGTCACAAAGCCTCTTGAGTCGGTCCTTAAGGAGCTCACGACGGAGGAAGAGATTGAAATAAAAAGATACGGAAAAAAGCTGAACACAATGGTCATTTTTTACATGCTTGCAGCAGTAATCCTGCCGTCACTTGGAGTTGCAATGTTTATTGTAATATCAAGCTTCATAAATCTTCCAATCAGCCTGACAGGCCTGCTTGTGTTTATATTTTTTCTTATAGTGCTGCAGTTCATATTCATAACGTTATTCAGGTCAATCCGGCCGCAGGTGAACTTGTAATGGCGCTGAGGATAATATTTTTGGAGGAATTCGGAAAGGCGTTTGTCCCAAAAAAATTTATTCCCAATCTAAGAAATTATATGCTTAAGGCAGGATATGATGAAGTCCCCTACAAATTTTTTGGACTCCTGTTTTATGTCTCTGCGCTGATAACAACGGGAATTTTCATAGGATTTGTTTTTCCGTACATCAAAGGGTATCCCCTTCTCCTGATTTATCTGTTTTCTTTTTTTGGGTGGATTCTTGTGCAGTTTTTTTTCATAGTTCTCTTTATGGCAATGATTTATTTTGTGCTTGACCTGAAAATTTACCACAGGACAAAAAAAATGGAGGAGCAGCTCCCTGATTTTTTACAGATAGTCGCCGCAAACCTGAGAGGCGGGCTGACTTTTGAAAGGGCACTTTGGGGGGCGATAAAGCCAAGATTCCAGATTCTGGCAAGCGAGATGGCAAGAACATCAAAAAAAGTCATGACCGGCTATGACATAAGCAAGGCCCTGGTTGAACTTTCAGACAAATACGATTCATTGATGCTCAAAAGGACTGTTGACCTTTTAATAAGCGAGATTGAAAGCGGGGGAAACATTGCAGACTTGCTTGACAAGATTGTTGATAACTTAAAAGAAACAAAAGAATTAAAAGAAGAAATGTCGGCATCAGCTGTTGCCTATGTAATTTTCATCTCGGCAATCGTGATTGTCATAAGTCCGCTTCTTTTCTCGCTTTCTTTTCATCTCCTGACAATAATACTTGGATTCATCGGAAAGCTTTCTGTTGCAACTGCAAGAGTATCCTCATTGCCTTTCAAAATTTCAGGCTCTACAAGCATCAACCCAAATGATTTCCGGACCTTTTCACTGATTGCAATTTCAATAATTGCACTTTTCTCCTCAATGATTGTCTCGATTGTTGAAAAAGGCGAAATAAAAGGAGGCCTTAAGTACATCCCAATTTATGTCCTCGGCTCAATGGGATTTTACTTTGTTTTCATGAAGCTGATAGGAGTTTTGTTCTCAAGCATCGGATAAAATATTTTTTGTTTTTATAGTTACTTTATCCTTTTTTTCATATCCGCAGGATTCACACAGGGGTTTTGTTAATAATTTGAAAATTGGTTTGTTTTTAGGTTTTTTCTAAATTAAAAAGACGCTGCACCATAGTTAGGCCGCACCAATAGTGCGGCGAACATTCATCACCAAACCCGCACAATTCGCCTCAATGACATCCTCCCCGCACTAAAGTGCGGGGTATCCCCCTAGTCGCTTTTGTGCCCTGTCTAGATAAGAAAAATCCCATTGATTGCTGTTAGCTATATAGTTCTGAACAACTTCAGCGGTAACACATCCGACTGAGCGGA
>DATDOM010000092.1:0-13171 GCA_035293285.1 Candidatus Nanoarchaeia archaeon
AGAGACATAAAGCCCTTGCATTTCAAGGAAGGAATGAAATTCTCTGACATTATTGATAACTACGACAAGTCCTGCTTTGAGGCAAGAAATGTTGCCTCTGGGGCAAAGCTCTTCCAGGAAATGATAAAGGACAATGATACAATCTGGCTTGGAATTTCAGGCGCAGTCATTGTCGGCGGCCTTGGAGGATATGTAATTGACCTGATGGAAAAAGGTTTCATTGACGCAATCTGCTCTACAGGAGCTCAGGTTTATCACGACCTGCATTTTGCATTTAACCTTCCTGTAAAGCAGGGCCATCCGAATGTGGATGACAACGCATTAAGAGACGACGGCACGACAAGGATTTTTGACATAAATATAAGGGAAAAAGAAACCTTGGAAGCGCAGGACAAAATAATAGTTGATTTTTGCAAAAAGTGCGAATTAAAAGGCGAGTTTTCAAGCGCTGATTTTAATTATGAATTGGGAAAGTATGTTCTCGAAAACGCGCCAAATCCAGAGCTCTCGTGGATTGCTGCTGCCGCAAAACTTAAAGTTCCTGTTTTTTGGGATTCACTTGCAAACCATTCGATAGGCATGAATGTAGCAAGGTCATTTCTTGAAGGAAAAGATGTTGCCCCAAACCCAAGCCTTGATGTTCTTGAAAGCGCTGCAATTCTTTACGCAACAAAATCAAGCGGATTTTTTGAGTTTGGCGGAGGAGGGCCTAAAAATTTCATCCAGCAGACAGGCCCGACAATAAGCCAGATTCTTGGAATTGATTTTGAAGGCGCAGACAGGGGAATCCAGATAACAACGGCAATGGAACGCGACGGCGGCTTGTCAGGCTGCACTTTTGGTGAAGCAGTCACCTGGGGAAAATACAAGGATGCCCACCACGGTCTTGTTCAGGTCTGGGGAGAAGTCAGCGTGATTGCGCCATTGATAATTGGTTATGCTTTGGAAAACTGCAAAGAAAGGCCATTAAAAAATTTGATGGATAAGAAAAAAGATTTTTACAATAAATTAATTAGTGATGCAAAAATTGATTAGATAAAGAAATGCCTATTTCAATGAATTTTCATAAGTCTTTAAGTCTTTCCTTGAGGCAGCTAGAAATCTTGTGAATTCGGCATTCTCTTTCATGGTCCTTATTCCATTAAAATCTAAATTACTAAGGAAAATAAGGCGTGCTTGTGGACCATCACACTTTACCTTGTCATAATTGTTCATGTGACTGTGTTTGTTTTCCCCCCAATGTTTAGCCTTCTTATATTCAAGCGCCCTATCAAGATAGGCATTTGCTTTTTCCGGACCGCCTGCACGCACAGCAAATAAACGATCTTTTCGCAACTGGTCTATTTCTACATAACCACTTTTTGACCTTTCAGCATATTTAAAGTCTATTACAACACCGTAAACTTGAGGTAATTTTCCCTCAAGTCTTAGTAAATCCCACCAAGAGTAGATTGGTATTGTATGCTTTCCATCGAGTTTACCTTCCAATAAACTATTGACATCATCAGATGTAATTTTTATACCCAACCCATCAGATAGGCCTTTTCTGTATCCTTCCCTAATTCTATCCGGAGTTAAAATAGCTTGTCCTTGTACTTCAATTAATACTTTTTTCTTTCTTGGAGTTTTACCTATAACTTCTTCTGTGTTACATGCTATCTCTTTTGTACTCCATATTTCATCATCAAAAGGTGCTTTCATCCTGCTGTCAATCAATTGAGAAAGAGAATATACGAAACCCCCGCGCTTTGCATATTCATTTGCCCTTTCTTTTGCAGTAGCCAAGTTTTTATAAGAGAATTCGCTTGCGACTAATTTTTTTACAACGACCTCTTGATCTAAAGTAAACGTCATCTAAAATAGAAAAAGAGTTTCATTTAAATATTTTTTGTTGAGTTTTTACTAGAAAGTAGCTAACACTGGCATAGGAAATAAAAAGAAAAATTTAAACAAAGTATTATATTTATTTTAGAAACCTATTTAAATCGATAAAAATCCCTTATTGTTATGGCATTATCACAGGCAAGACCAAAAAGAAAATTAAGTGGATCAAGGTACAAAGATTACCGAAAGAAAAAGCAGTATGAATTGGGACGAGAGCCTTCATTTACAAGGCTTGAGCCAAAAAGAGTCCAGACAATAAGAGTCATGGGCGCAAACAGGAAATTAAGGATGTTAAGCACCGACACTGCAAACTTGTTTGACCCAAAATCAAAAAAATACAAGCAAGTCAAAATCAAGACAATAACAGACAATCCTGCAAACAGGCACTTTGTCAGAAGAAATATCATGACAAAGGGCTCAGTTATCGACACTGAACTTGGAAAGGCAAGAATAACTTCAAGGCCAGGACAGGAAGGCGTTGTCAATGCTGTTTTGATTTCTTGATTAAACGATGTCTATAATATTACTGAGGTCTCTTGCAACATCTTCCGGGTTTTGTTTTTTATGATACCATTTATCAACATAAGGACTTTCTTTGTCGATACTTTTTAAGCTGCCAACAAAATATGCAGTCCTGGTAAGCCCAAGTTGCGCATTCGATTTTATTAATTTGCATAGCTCATATGAATCTTCTACAGATTGGTCTATCAATACTATTGAAGGGCCCCTTTCATTAATTATTTCTACTGCATCACCATAATTATGTGCCCTAAAAATCGCTAATCTAGGGCGTGTCAGTCCTAATTCTTCTACTACTTTATCCAGGCTGCTGCCCTTAGTCTTGTATTCTTTATCGACTACAAGAGCCCTAGTTATTCTGCTCCTCACTGTATTCCCCATATGTTATAAAAATGCACTGTGTTTTATAAATTTTGCTACTTTTCAGTTACTAATATAAAAAAGTTTATAAACTTAAGCCAGTACTCATAATTATGGCAGCAGATTCAAATCAGGGAGTGCTATTCACCATTGAAGATAAAGTCACGAATGATGCTGAAAATTATGGATTTTCTGAAAAAGTTCTAAAGGCGTATCATACAAAAATTGACAATAACTATCAGGCAGCCATGTATTTATTTTATGGGATTCATAATGTCCATAGGACTGACGGAACTTCGATAAACAGGGAAATTTATGAATCATTGAACACTTCAGAAATCGCCGCAATGCTGATTGGGTTTGCCAAGATAAAATTAAGAGGCAGTTTTTATAGAGGGAAAACAGTTAATTATTCCGAATTAAAAGAAAAAAAAGCAGAAGAAGTTATTCCTGAGCTCATAAAGGCAGGGAAAAATTACAATGGAACAAGAACTATGGCGGACAGGGGGTTTACAAGCCATGATATGTCGGAAAAATCATTGATGAAAAGAGTTTCATCTTTATCTCGGGAAGCCAAAGAGGGTTTTGAAACATTGTTTAGGAGAAAAATGGCAGTTTCAAGCAGTCAAAATTCAATTGATTATGATTTCATTGAGCCTAATGTCGATGGAAAATTGGACCAGGCCGGGGCAAAGGCATATTTAAACCATTTTCTTGGAAAAATTAGTGCGGTTTACAAAAGAAATTACAGAAGTGTTTAAACCGCAATATCGAAAGATTATTTAATAAGCATTGTTGAATTGAATAATATGTCATGGTGGTCGATTTCAGGCGCAGTAATTCTGTACGTGATTGTAATATACATCGCCTTCAAGCTGTTTCTCAAGGTCTTTAAGCTGATATTTATTGTCTTTACACTTCTTGTCTTGGCGGCAATTGCATACCTTTGGTTCAAAGGAATTTGACCAATAAAGTATTTAAACTGCGGTTTTAAGGAATAATTATGGCTATTTTCCAATTAGGTCTAATAGGTGTTCTTAATCCGGGAATTCTTCTTGGTGTAGGTGGAGTTGTAGTGGTGGGGTTTCTTGGATTTATGGCTTTTAGGTATTCAAGCAACAGGGCTGCAGACATAGGGGGAAGGCAGGAGTATTCGACTGTAAAAGAAGGGGGAGGTGGCTTGCTGTCAGTTTACAGATATATAAGGGGACTGCAAAGGAGGCAAAAGCAGAATATATCAGGTGCTAACAATGTGCTCCAGTTTGAAAGGAGGGAAGAAAGAAGCGTTAAAGGAAATAAAGCCGAAACAAAAGGAGTTGAATCTGTTGAAGAAGGGGCAAAAGCAGCACTGCATGAGGGAAAATCTGAGGAAACGGCGGCTGCAGCGGAAGGAAGAGTTATTGGTGCAGGTGCTGCTGCACTTAAAATAGTGAGGGCAATAAGGGATTATTCCATAAAGGAGAGGGGCGTTGTTGTAACAGAAGAACAGGAAGTTGAAGTGCTTAAGCAAATTTTTGATAAAATAAAAAATACTATAAAGGATAAAGTCATAGATGCAAGAATTAATGTTTATTTTCAGGAATACGTGGGCAATCTGGTTTCAAAAACAAACCTTGAGGTTATGGCAGAGTCCAATAAAAAAGGCATGATAGGGGAGCTTGTTCAAAAGCTTGAAGGGGCAATAGACCAGATGAAAGATTCAATTGGAAAAGCCGAAGGTCGAGACCTAAAAATATTGCGCATAGAGAACAGAAAAGAAAGAAAGCACAGGAGAAGCCAGATAACAAAGTTCAAGAAGTCAATAAGCATTAAACTAAAATCCCTTAAAAAAATAAAAAATACCAGAAATGCTGATCCCTCTCTTTTAACAAGCAGGAAAAAAGAGATGATCCTTTTAATAAGGCAATACAGGATGGTAAAGTCGCTCGGGCAGCAGCTTGATGCAACTTATGCATTCATGAAGCTTGAGCTAAAGAAGATGAAGACCATACGGGCTTACATAATGAATAATGAAAAGTCAATGAAAAAGCATAAAAAAACAATGGAAGGAAAGAAAAAAACAGTTATTAAAAAGGTGGCCGAGTTAAAAACTGCATCGGAAAATATAGCAAAAGTGAGGGAAAAATTCAGGCTTGCAAATCCCCACGAGGCGGCGCTGTCAATTTCAGAAGCGCTTCAGGTGTATTTCAATGTGTACTTAAGGATTATAGAAGAAGACCTTTCTTTTGACAATACTGTAAGAGAAGTGCTTATAAAGAATTTTGTAATGGAGCAGCAGCTTGACGCTCTGGAAAAGATGATTGATGCATTCCAAAAAAGCCAAAAGGCTGTTGATGAGGGATTAATTGCAATAACACAGCTAATAGAAGGAATTGTTGGCGAAGGTTCAAGGGTAAATGCCTCTGCCCTCATCAAGGAGCTGCAATCACAGATGAAATACATTGGATATGAGGAAAGTATAAATCAGTATATGCAAAAACTTGCCAGCGCTGTCAAGTCAAACAGCAAGCAGGTTGACACAGTCATGCAGGACTTGATTGAAAAAGACAAAAAACTTATGGAGGAAATAAGGCAAGGGCAATTATCCAACTCCCAGCATATCGGAAGAGTTATGGCAACAGCAGTAAACAGGAAAATTCAAGTTAATGAGAACTATTTCAAGCAATCTGAGATATTTGAACAAGAGCTTAAGAAAAGGGACAGCGATGCCGCAGCAGCATATAATCAGGCGCTTAATGCGGAAAAACTTTCTGCAGCTGCTTAATTTTATAACTGGTCCGCCCTTTTGAATTCTAATTCCAGGCTTTTTAATAAATCAAGTATTCTCTGTTTTTCCTGACCAAGCCCTTTCCAGTCCAGAACAAAAAAATCAATTTTCTCTTTAGTCTTCCCAATTGCCTGCTTTAGCAGGTTTTCATCAATTTTATCAAGATTAAATTTAGGGCATATGAAAGAAAAAGCAATATTGTTTCTTAAGACTGCCTTGTTAAAATTATTGCAGTAGTGCGGCCCCCCAATTCCAACGGCAATTTTACAGTCTTTAATCTCTGAATCAATTGAATTCATAATGGATGTTGCAATAATCTCTCCATTTTTGGGGTCGTTCCATTCTTTTTCAGTGCTTCCAATCTCGACAAATACTGCGGGCTTTTCAACATATGGCCCGTGGTGTGTTGCTTCCATTGTAATCTGAAATCCAGTTTGCGTGGCATTTTTGGTCAGCTCAAGAAAAACAGATTTAAGCAGTAATGCAGATGTATTGCACAAAGTATTTTCCTTTCCGCCAAGCTCATTTGCCCCCCAATTGCCGATTGAGTGGACTGCAAATGAAGGGGTATTCTCTTTGCTCCTGTGCTTTGAGGCAAAGATAAAAATATCAGCGCCTATCCTTTTATCGATATTTTCAGAGTTAATGAGTTCTGAATCTGTTGTATAAATCAGTATTTTTTTGTTTTCTATATGGTTGTTCTCAAATGTCGGGTTATTATCGAAATTCTCGCCAGTTTTGATGAAATGAAAAATACTTACAAGATTATCCCTTATGTTGATTCCGGCATGGTCTTTTGATGAACAGACTATTGCTATTTTTTCCATGATCTTGGAGAAAGTTAATTAGTTTAAATTGATTGCCAAATTTAAGTATATAAAATGCTCCGCGAATGTTAGGCGGCCTGCATTAGGGCCGCATTCATTTCTTTGGTTCGTTGCATTGCGAAAATCGCTTCTTGGATTTGATTGTAAAAATAAACAACTTTCGCCCAAATGGGGCGAATTGTGCGAGTTTGATGTGAAATATTCGCCGCACTATTGGTGCGGCCTAACTATTATGCAGCGTTTTTTTAATTTAAGTGTAGGTTCGACCAATTCAAATCACTATCTCAAAAACCAACACTTTTAAACTTGTGTTCCACCCCAAATGTATGGCCGAAGAAGAACTTGAAAACGGGATTTATTTTCCTTATTCTGAGATAAGAAATATCCAAAAAGACATGGTTTCTGATATTTATAATGCATTAAAAAATAAAAAAAGCATCATACTGCATGCGCCTACAGGGATAGGAAAAACTGCAGCTGCTCTTGCACCCGCAGTCCATCATGCCATGAAAAACAAGCTCACTGTATTTTTTCTCACGTCCAGGCAGACACAGCACAAGATTGTAGTTGAAACTCTAAGGCAGATTAAAAAAAAATTTGGAATTCCGCTTGTCTGCGCTGACATTATCGGAAAGAGGAATATGTGCCTTCAGAGCAGCGTTGAAGTCATGCAGGCTGGCTCGTTTCACGATTACTGCAAGTCACTAAGGGAAGAAAATAAGTGCGAGTTTTACATAAATGCAAGAAAACCATCGGGCCAGCCGACGCTTGAAGCAAAAAAATCAGTTGAAGAATTGAACTTAGTCGGCCCAAGCCACGTTCAGGATTTTATAGAAGAAGGCAAGAAATGTTCGCTTTGCCCCTACGAGCTTGCAACGATTTCAGCGTCAGGCGCAAATGTCATAATTGCAGACTACTATTACATTTTTAATGCGCCGATAAGAAACAGCTTTTTTTCAAAAATACAGAAAAATCTTGAGAATTCAATACTGATTGTCGACGAGGCACACAACCTTCCAACAAGAGTGAGGGATTTGCTGACACAAAAAACTTCAAGCCTTGTGATAGAATTTGCCAAAAAAGAAGCAAGGAAGTTTGGATATATTGAAGCAGAAAAGAATCTTGACATTGTTGAAAATGCGCTTTTTGAGGCATCAAAAGACATAGAAAATGAAAGCACGATAAGCAAAAATCTGCTCATAGACCTTGTGAACAAAAACAAAAATTATGAAAGCATAATTTCCGAGCTTGGTTTTTTTGGCGAAGACATACAAAGGCAGCAGAAAAAAAGCTTCATCTTAAGCGTGGCTAAATTTCTTGATGCCTGGCAGGGCCCTGACATTGGATTTGGGAGGATACTATCAAAAGAATATGGCAATAAGCTCAAAGTTTCTCTCTCATACAGGTGCCTAGACCCTTCAATCTCAATCAGGGAAATAACCCAAAAATGCCAGTCTTCAATCATGATGTCAGGGACACTGACTCCAACTTCAATGTATAAGGATATTCTTGGCTTTGACAGTTCTGTGATAGAAAAAGAATACAAAAGCCCCTTTCCAAAGAAAAACCGGCTTAATCTTGTAGTGCCTCTTACAACAACACGTTTTTCTGAAAGAAATAACAGGCAGTATTCCCAAATTGCAAAAGTCTGCAGTGAAGTCTGCAACCTTGCCAATGGAAGCTCCGCAGTTTTTTTCCCAAGCTATGACTTGCTTTTGAATGTTTATGAATATATGAAAGATGAATGCAAAAAGCCGATTTTTTCAGAAAAACAAAAGTCCACAAAAGAAGAAAAAGAAAATCTGATTGAATCTTTCAAAAAGCATCAGTTAGGGGGGGCAGTCCTTCTTGGAATCTCAACAGGCTCATTTGGCGAAGGAATTGATATGCCGGGCGTCTTAAAATCCGTAATAGTTGTCGGGCTGCCATTACAAAAGCCGGATGCAGAGGCAAAATTAATGATTGAATATTATGACGACAAGTTTGGAAAGGGGCTTGAATACGGCTATATAATGCCGGCAATAACCAAGTGCCTTCAAAATGCGGGGCGATGCATCAGGTCTGAATCTGACAAGGGAGCAATAATTTTCCTTGATGAGAGATATGCTCAAGGCAGCTATTACAACTGCTTTCCTGATGATTGGGATGTGGAAGTCGAAGTAGATTATGAAAGCACGTTAAAAGAGTTTTTTGGCAGAGAAGGTAATGGCCTAAATTAAATCCAGTAAGGTATATGTTTTTCAAGCTGCCGCGGCGCGGTTTTGTCCAGAAATCCAAAATCAACCAAGATCTCAAGCCTGGCTCTTGTTTTCTCATTATTTTTTAGTTGGCCAAGAACAAATTTGCCCCTTTCACTGCCGGGAACTAAAGACGCAACATAAAACCATTCTGTGGACCTGGCAATGTCCTCTGCAACTCTCCTCCATTCTTTTGAAGTATAAATTGACTGAAATAATCCAGAATAATTAAATGAAGGGTATATTTGCACCTTCTTGACTGAATCTTTTAGGCTGCCAGGAAGGTCTTCAATTCTGGCAATCAAGTACCCAATTTCGTTTCCTGCTTTTTCTTTTTCACCGTGATATTCCAAGTCTAGTCCGTCCTTTTTTGCGCTCAAAACAGGTTCTGATTCAGGAAGGTTTATTGGTTTGCCATATTGCTTTTCGCAGCTGGCTTGATTATAGTCTATCAATGACCTCGTGTGAAGCATTCCGTTGAAAATAAAAGTTTCAGAACTCCTTGCCCCATCCAAGATAACAACCGGAACTGTATCAATCCAAATTTTGGAAAGTTTTGATGAAAATTGCTTATGTCGTGAATGGGCTGCTTCATGCACAAGCGGGAATCCATGAGCCTCTAAACTGGCGGGTTTTGATGACTTTAAACAGATAAACGGCGGCTTCATAAGAGTGGAAATCTTTGTCTTTTTTTAAAATTTCCCTGGATTATAGATAATATACCTTTTTCTATACTAGGATATCAAATCGAAATATTTATATACTAGTTATGTTATTACACCCAATATGGTTATGTTGTTCGACAGGTTCAACCTGCCTGAAGACATTTATGAGGTTGTGTTCGCGACAAAGCAGCAGGTAATCGTTGCCAAGCTGCTGATAGAGATGATCAAAGACAATGGTGGAGAGATTGGAAAAACAGAGATGTCGTTGTTCGCAACTAAGCTTCATGATGGGAATTTGATTACGGATTTGATAGATGAACCTCCATATAAGGGCAAAAAAGTCAAGGTTTCATACAACAAAAGGCAATTTTACGACAGGATTTTGACCCCAATGAAAAGCATGGGATTGATTGATTACGACCTTTACAAGAAGACATACAGGATAAGCGACAAGTTCAACAAAGACTTGCAGCATATAGGGCTGCAATGGATACGAGAAATGAGAAAACCATCGAAATCACTGGTGAGGTAATTCACAAAAAATCACGCTAATTGGCCCCCTAGAACCTAATTCTTCTCAAACCACCCCCACATTGAGAGGGGGGCCAACTTTTTTTCTAAATTTTAGAGACTCTTACTAGGGCAACTATGGAAGACATTGTAAAGAAGGGAGCCACGCTGTATAAACAGGGAGAGTCTTTAAACAAGATAGAAGGCGAGCTTTACAAGCACGGCGTCCAGGACCAGAGAACCCTTGCCACAGCAATGCAGCAGATTAAGACTGAAGGCGACAAGGTAAAAGCTGAAGAAACAAATAAAAAAGAAGAAACTCAGGTTCAGCAGGCTCAGGTTCAGCAGCACACACAGCCAAGCTCCGAATCAAGTGGCAGCAAATCTTCTTTTGGCTGGATTTTTATCTTGATTGCAGTTGTTGCAATTGTCGTTGGATATCTTTTTTTCTCAGGGACAATTGATTTTAGTTTTCTGGGGAATTTAATTTAGAGAGGCATTCAGGTATTCTAAATATTGATTACTACAATCGGGCTTCGCCACTGGATACTCGCGCCCGCAATGGCGCGAAATACATTGGAACTAACGTCAAAGCCAGTGAATATTCCGAGGCAAATTTTTATTGGCAGGAAAAATTTTGCCGAGCGAAACTATGGTGAGCGAAGCGAACAGGTTTAAATAAATACAAGAAGAAAAAGTAATTATAAAAATTCAAAATTTACTTTCCAATCAGTTTAATGACGTCAATCATCCTGTTTGAAAATCCCCATTCGTTGTCGTACCAGGAAACAACCTTCACAAAATTTCCTTCAATCACATAAGTAAGGTCAGAGTCAAATATCGAAGAATGAGGGTCTGTGACGATGTCAACTGAAACAATAGGGTCTTTGGTGTAATAAAGCACGCCTTTAAGCTTGTCTGCGGCTTTCTTAAAGACCTCATTAAGCTCTTCTTTTGTGACATTTTTCTCAAGCTCACAGACAAAATCAGTCACCGAGCCTGTTGGTATTGGAACCCTGAAAGATAAGCCGTCAAGCTTCCCTTTAAGTTCAGGAATTACTTCAGCTACTGCCTTTGCAGCGCCTGTGCTTGTCGGAATTATTGAAGCTGCAGCGTTTCTTGCCCTCCTTAAGTCCTTATGCGGCGCATCAACCAGTTTTTGGTCTGCAGTATACGCATGAATTGTTGTCATAAATCCCCTTTTTACCTTAAAATTGTCGTTAAGGATTTTAACTATTGGCGCCAGGCAGTTTGTTGTGCATGAAGCATTTGAAATAATGTTGTGCTTGTTTTTGTCATAATTTTTCTCGTTCACTCCCATGACTATAGTTAGGTCAGGGTTTTTGGCCGGCGCGCTTATAAGAACTTTTTTTGCGCCCGCAACAAGGTGCTGCGATGCACCGTCCCGGTCTGTGAATCTCCCTGTGCTTTCAACAACAACGTCAATCTTCATTTCTCTCCACGGCAGTTTTGCAGGCTCAAGAACGGTAATTACTTTTATTGTCTTGCCATCGATAATCAATGAATCAGGTGTGAAATCAACAGTGCCATCATATTTCCCATGCGCAGAATCATACTTGAAAAGGTGCGCAAGTGTTTTTGAGTCAGTTACGTCATTGACCGCAACCCAGTTTATGTTCTTGTCTTTTATTCCTGCCCTCAAAACAAGCCGTCCTATCCTTCCAAAACCATTAATTGCCACATTTATCATATTCATTCACCTTTAGTCTTTTAAAAATAATAATTATGTTTAATTGCAGAAAAAGAAATCGTATAAAAAGATTTGGGTTAATGTTTAAGAAGGCTCATCATGTCCTTCAAGCTCTTAGTATTAACCACATCAGATTTTCTCGCCCACCCCCTTCTTGCAGTCCCGATTCCAAGCCTAATAAGTTTAAGCTGTTCAGAAGTATGTGCATCAGTACTTATTACAAGCTTAACTCCTTTTTCAACTGCAGACTTCACATAAACATCTTTTAAGTCAAGCCTGTCAGGCTGGGAGTTTATTTCCATTAAAGTTCCCGTTTTTTTTGCAGCCTCAAAAACTTTTTCAAAGTCAATTTGGTATTCCTCTCTTTTTCCAATCAGCCTTCCTGTCGGATGCGCAATTATGTCAACATTTTTGTTTTCCATTGCTTTTGTAAGCCTTTTTGTGATTATTTCTTTTGGATTTTTGAATCCGGAATGTATCGACGCTACAACAATGTCAAGCTGTTTTAGCACTTTGTTTGGCATGTCAAGCAAGCCGTCTGACTTTATATTGACCTCAGCGCCATGCAATATTTTTATGCCGGAGATTTTCTTGTTTATTTTGTCAATTTCTCTTCTCTGCAGAATAATTCTTTTTTCATTCAGTGCATTTGCAACTGCAAGATTTCCTGTATGGTCTGTTATGCATATGTACTCATAGCCGAGTTTTTTGCCCATAAGCGCCATTTCCTCAACAGAGTTTGAGCCGTCGCTCCACTTTGTGTGCATCTGCAAGTCTCCCTTAATCTCGTTATATCCAATAAGATTTGGAAGTTTTTTATTTTGGGAAAGTTCAATTTCTCCATTTGACTCGCGCATTTCAGGCTCGATATAATCAAGCCCAAGTTTTTCGTACATTTCCGGTTCTGTTGCGCCTGCAATTCTTTTGTTTTTCTTGTTTTCAAAAATCCCGTATTCACTCAGCTTCATTCCTTTTTGGATTGCAATTCTTCTCAAAACTATATTGTGCTGCTGGCTTCCTGTAAAATACATTAGTCCTGCTCCAAAAATTTCGTCGGGAATGACCCTTAAATCCGCCTGCATTCCGTTTTTAAGCTTTACAGAAGATTTTGTCTCGCCTTTTGCAATCACGTCAGCGATTATTTTCATTTTTGTAAAAAAATCCATTACTCTTGTAGAGTTTTTTGATGTGACAAGAATGTCTATGTCCCCTATGGTTTCCTTCATCCGCCGCACTGAGCCCGCAATCTCAACCCTGTCAACTTCTTTTAGTTGCTTAAGGCTGTTTTTTATTTCTTCTGCGCTCAACAAAGCATCAAAAAGTGAAAACCTGCCGCCGCTTTTTTTTGAAAACTCAATTGCCTTTAAGATATTGGTTTCCACAACGGGCCCAAGCCCTTCAATTGTACGGATTTTTTTGGATAGTGCGGCATTCTTCAATTCTTCAGTGTTTTTTACTCCAAGCTCCCGATAAATTTTCATTATCCTCTTCGGGCCCAGTCCTTCGATTTTTCTTAATTGCTCCAAATCAACAGGAGTGTCTTTCTTCAGCTTTTCAAGATAAAGGGATTTATTGTTTTTGAGAAATTCATCTATTTTCTTGGTAATCCCTTCTCCAATTCCGGAAATTTCTGTCAGCCTGTTTTCTTTCCAGACCTGTTCAATATCCTCAGAAAGAGTGTCTATGTTTTG
>DATDOM010000093.1:0-153604 GCA_035293285.1 Candidatus Nanoarchaeia archaeon
GCCGGAGGCAAATCTAACTCCTCCAAAGAATCCGACTTCTTGCTCCTGTTTAAGAATTTCAAAAACCCCACGATATCACCTACTACACATTAAAAGGAGTTTTATTAAAAACTTTTGTGAGTATTATAAAATGGTGATTCATTATAAAGCTAATAAATTTTAAGGATGAAAAATATAAGCATTTAACTGTTCTTTTGTTGCATGATTTGGAGATTTGTGTTTTTATCGGCTGTCATACTGCTGTTTTTGTGCCATCCTGTTTTGCCGAAAACTCCCCAGTGCGACTATGAAGCAAGGAATCTGCTTGGCGGCAGTGTTTTTGGCGAAAATAATTTCAGCTTTAGTGCTGTTGTGCTCAAGAACTTTGGGGAAAAGAATCTGATAAGCGGAGAGATTAATATTGTTAAAAATGGCGAAGCTGTTAAAACTTATTACCCGTGGAAATCAAAGGAAGTTTCAAAGCAGAGCACTTCTCCAAAATATTCACCAAAACTGGAAAAAGGAGAGTATGAGTTAAACTTAAGGATTTCTCCAGAATGCGACGACCAAAAGCCTGAAAATAATTTTGATTCTGAAAAATTTGTTGTGACTGGCCCAAAAAAAAGTGAGTTCATTGAAAATGAATCTTATGGCACAAAACCAGCAGAAGATTATACAGGAAAAAATGAGGCATACGAGTCAGGAAGCTACCAAAGCAAGAACATTGTGATTTATCTTTTGGCAGTTTTGTCTGTAATTATTAATTTTGTCCTGATAATAAAAAGGTAAGTCAGGTTAGCTGTATTTCAAGGCTTGCCTGTGAGGCGTTTTCGACAAATTTTGAGAACAGCCTGTAAATTTCAAGGTATTTTATAAGGTCAATCGGGTTTTTATGGTAATGAAACAGGTCTGCAAGGGAATCGTTGAGAAGGCTCTGTGCTTCTGAGAGTGATTCCTGAATTTTTTCAGATGCGTTTTTTGTCCTGCTTCCGTTGATTAGTTCAAGCGAGTCTTTCTGTATTTCAATGAATGATTCCAAAAGCCCGTGAATATTGTTTTCTATCCTTTCAACCCCGAAAACTGCAAGGTCCTGGCCTATGTTGTTTATGATATATGAGTTCCTTTCCAAAAGATATGATATTTTCCTAAGGCTTGAATTCCTGGCAGAATGGTTTTCATTAAGCTCCTTTGAAACTTTGTTGTAAATTTCAAGATTTTTTGAATGCCGGCTGCTTATCACTGATAATCTTGATTTTCGGTCTTTTCTTTCAATGTTGTGATAATCACTGAGTATCTGCTTTAGCTCCTGGATTGATTCTGTAATGTTGCCTGACTGCTGTTTTAGGTCAGTTATGGCCTTTTTATTTCCCTTTGCAATCCATCCCATTATTTTTCCCATGGCTTTTGCATAAAATTATCTGTATTTATAGGTTTCTGTGAATTGGCAGTATTGAAAAGTTGAAGGCTGCCGTCAATGTGCAAGCACCTTTTAAGAATTGGTTTATGCGAAAAGGAAATTGCCTGACTTGCAAGAGCTCGCCTCTTGCTCGCTCGCGTCCCAGAATTTTCGCCTTTAAGGGATAATAGAAAAGTGCGAGCGACGGCAGCCCGAGCAAAGCGAGGATTTTTCAATGCCGTTTATGGTTTCCACTGGACATGCCAATAAGCTTTTTAAAGCTCAATTGTTTTCTTTTTGTTATGGATGAGCATGTCCACGATGAAAAATCCCATATAAGGTGCAAGGCAATTATTGAGGTACTTGGCAAGCCAAAAGAGCATGTTGAAGAGGCAATAAAGGACTATGTTGAGCACATAAAAAATGACAATGAGCTGGTCATATTAAGCGAGGATTTTTCAGAGATAAGCGAGCAAAAAGAGATGTGGAGCCAGTTTGTTGAGCTTGACTTGGTTGTGAAAGGATTTGCAAAAATGGTTGGTTTTTGCTTTCAGTACATGCCTTCTTCGATAGAAATCCAAAAGCCAGAATCGCTACTGCTGTCGCACAGGCAGATATCGGATATTTTCAATGACCTTCAGGCAAAGCTTCACAATGTTGACATGGTTGTAAAGCAGCAAAAGCTTGAAAATGACTTCCTAAAAAAAAACCTCCATACAATAATAAACAACACCATCCTTATTTGCCTTAGAATCGGAAAGTGCCCAGTAAGCAAGATTTCCAAAATCACCGGAATTGAGGAAAATGAGATGGGTGCGTACCTTGAAGAGCTTTTAAAACAAAAAAAGGTTAAAAAAGATGGTGACCTTTACAGCTTAGCATGACAAATGAACTGAAAAAGGCGAGCGTCAAAAGCAAGGTTGAAGCTGTCATATTCTCAACCGGGAGAAGGATGCACATTGACGAGATTTGCAAGCTCTGCAAGTCAAAAAAAGAGGATGTAATTCTTGCACTAAACGAGCTAAAGTCTGAATACGACCAAAAGCAGTCAAGCCTTATGCTTGCCGAGGATGGTGAATATTGGAAATTTTCGATTCGCGACCATTTGGCATCAGTTGTAAGAAAGATAGTGACTGAAACTGAGCTTACAAAAAGTGTTATGGAGACTCTTGCAGTGATTGCATTCAAATACCCCATAAGGCAGTCTGACCTGATCAAGATAAGGACAAACAAGGCATACGACCATTTAGGCGAGCTTGAATCGTCAGGTTACATAACAAGGCAAAAGCACGGCAGGACAAACCTAATCAAGCTCACAGACAAGTTTTTCAGGTATTTTGACTTAACTGAGGACAAGCTCAGGGACAGGTTCAAGGATTTTGAAAGCATTGCAACAGCAATAAAGGAAAAAGAGATAGAAGTTGACAAGATAAAAGATGACCAGAGGAAAAAGGCAGAAGAGCTGAAGCTTCAGGACGAGAAAATAAAGCAGGAAATTGAGTCCCTTGACGACAAAGACGAGGAATTTGAAATCCCGCTTGAGACTTATGATGAAAAAGAGGATTCAAAAAACAAAAGCAGCGGAACTGACAATTCTCCTGAAATAAAAAAAGAAATTGTTGGAGAACTTGAAGTTTTTGATGAAGATTCAGGCAATAATGCCGAGATAATCCAAAGGCCGAAAAAGAAAGGCGAGAAAGTGGCTGTTAAAGACTTTGAAGTTTCTGAAGAGAATGATGAGGCAAAAGAAATTGAGAATACTGAAAGCGAAGCAGAAGAATTCACTGCTGAAAGTGAGGATAAACCTGATGATTTGCCAAAAATTATGAAGAATTCTGATGAAAACCCTAATGAGGTAGAAGGGGAAGAAAAGGATGAAACCAAAGATGTAAAACCTGAAACTTTCAAGGGGAAGAAAAGCAGCGGGATAAAACTGACTCCTGAAATGGAAAAGGAAGTTGACAGAAAAGTTGAGAAGATGTTAAAACCTGAAGGAGAAAATACTGAAAAGAAAGGTGATTAAGATGTTTTTACTTAAATGCCCAAAATGCAAAAATGAGATGAAATACCAAAACATGGATATTTCTTTGTCAGGCAAGAAAAAAAGGTGTGTTTACTGCGGTTTTTCAATGGGTGTGAATAAAACTATTGTGAAGAAAATCTAGCTTATACATTCTAAATTACCCAAACCACCTGTTTAGGCCTTCCTGTTTTTCCAAATCCCTTCCAAACACCCCTTCAACTCTGTCTTTTGTAAGCTCAAGTACCTGTTTCAGATAAGCTGGAAGGTTATACTTGTCAGAAAGCGACATTGCAGGCTCTAGGTATTTTACTATAGCGCCTTCAGTCACTGTAAAAATTATCCTTGAGCCGCATTGCAGGCATTTTCCACTTAAAGGCGGCCTCCTGTATTTATCCGAGCATTTTGAGCAGCGAAACTGCTGGGTTGAAAATTTTCTCAAGTTTCCTTTTATGTCCCTCAGCAAATGCTTTTCAATTACAAGCCTTGCAACATCAGCAGCGTCAACTGCCCTTATCTTGTCTGCAAGCTCCATCTGGCCTTTTAGCTTGTCTTCCATTGAAGGAATTGTCTTGTATGATGAGCATTTTATTCCTGCATTAATGCTGCTTACAGGATGGGTGAACAAAATTCCGTTGCTTATTCCCTCCTCAATTCTTTTTCCAAATCTTTCAATTTTGACGTTTGAAGGCTGCTCATAATTGTAAGTTGCGTCATAAAATTCAAGAGGGTATCTGTCAACAACATCCAAATCGAATGCCATGTCGTCAACTTCTGAAGCATTCATTAAAGATGTCAAAACAAGCGGTGCATCCTGTGTTGAGCCTCTTGAATTAGGCAGGAAATTCCTTGAAAAATTTAAAAGCGCGTCCATCAAAAGCGTAACTGACGCTTCATCGCCGTCGCAGTCTCTTCTTGTTGCTGCGTGAAGGAGAGGATGCGCAAAAAGGCCCTGTGTTCTTGAAAATCCTATAATTCTTGCAACAATTCCCGCTGAAGTATGAGGGGCCAGCATCAGTACAAGGTGGCCCACTAAATCGTGATAGCTTTCAAGGTTGTAGTATTTTTCCTGCCCGTAAAATGATACCAAAAGCTCGTCGATGAAATTTGCGGTTGAAAAAAGTATTTTGTCTGCTCCAGGTTCAGGAGCATCTTCGCAATTTGGCAAAATTATGTCCTGAGGCACAAGCTCAAGTATCTGGGTTTCACTGACAAGATTGTTTCCGTAAATGTCGTGAGTGTAGCCAAGCTCAATTAATCTTTTTACAGGAGTCCCTATTTCTGCTGAATTGAAGTGGGTTATCGGCAGTTGTGTCATATCGTACCTTGTAGTGCCGTCCTTGTTTACAGGAACTTCGTGCTTTGCGCGCAGTATTCCTTTTGCAAAATGCTCGGGCACGTGGTTTTTGTTTGAGGTCCCCTTGACGCCCTTGATGAGGTCAGGGTATTGCTCCATTCCTATTCTTTTTATGACATTCTTGAAATAATGGTTTATGTCTATGCGTGACTTTCTGTATTTTTGCGCAGGGCCGTGAACGCATTTTGGCCCTGCCATTATCCCGCAGGTGTTGCAGTAATACATTTTTACTGCCTTACCCTGGCAGGTTTCGCAGTTTCCAAAAATCGTTTCTTTTTTGCATGTTGGGCAAAAAAAGATAGGAAATTCTGCTTCAATCGTGCCTTTTTCAAGCGAGCTTTGAAATGACCTCATCTTGCCGCCTTCTTTCCCGACAGGAAAAAGTGTATGCGGGTCGCCGTCCATCTTTCGCACTTTTGCCTTTTCAGGCCTGCCCATTCTTGTCCCGATAAAGATTCCTGACTTGTCCCGCTGTTTTATTTCAGAATTTTGGTTTATGATTTCAAGGACATCTTCTGATTCTGGATTTTGGTATTTATTTGTAAAATCCGGATCTGAAAGATTGAAAATTTTAAAAATCACTGATGCTGCATCATCTTCGATTACTACAAATTCATTGTTTACGCAAAGGTGAGGCATCCCTATTAACTCAAGCGACCTTTTTGGAGAGTCATTTTTTGGAAGAATTATTTTTGTATAGCTTTCAGTTATCTCGATTTTTGCTTCTTTAAGCCAGTTGATGATTTCAAGGAGCTGTAATTTTGAAATCAGTTTCCAGTGGTATGTGTGTTTTGAATGAAGCGGGATGTTTAATTTTTCGCTAAGCGTAATTGATTTTTTCGCGTCAGGCTTATTGTAAAAATAATCTTTGATGTAAGATTTGCACTCGTCTTCCCCGATTCCTGTAAACTCGGAAAGTTTTTTGAAGTCAAGCGAGCCAAATTTTTCATTCATTGCTTTTTCTGCCTCGAGTGCCCACCATTCCTCGCAATAGCCTGCAGGCGCAAGCGTGTGAGCCCTGTTGTAAAAGTCTCCAAAGCTAATGAGTATATCACCTAGAAAGAGAATTTCTGAAACTTCCGAAAGCGCCTGCTTTGCAATTTCTTCTGTTTCAAGAAAAACAACACTGCCGTTTTTTAGTTTTACAATCGGGCCTTCTATTGAATCACATGATGTTAGTGCTGTTGCCTTTCCCGGCCTTTCCATTTTTAATTGCGTTCCGATTGCAATGTATTTGTCAAGCGCATGCATCGATGCTGGATGAATTGAAGTTGATGAATAGCCGCTTGTCCTTGTCCTGCCGTACCTTAACCTAAATCCGCCGTGGGCCAAGGGATGTGTTAATACCGGGCGGCCTGCAACAAGGTCCTGGATATAAGTAAAAATAGGAACTATCCCTTTTGAGCTGACTTTTTTCTTTGCCTTGATTTCCTTTTGGAGGTTTACAAATTCTTCGAGAAAGCTCCAGTGCTCAAGACCGAAGTCAGAAGCCCATTTTTTTAACTGTGAATAAACTTTTGGAGCTTTTTGCGCAATGCACTCACCCATTACAAGACACGCGCCGCTCCTTATCCTGTTTGTCTCTATCCTGTCAATGTCCTTATAGTTTGAAACCTCAATTTTTTCTGAAGGGTCGCCGTCAATCTGGACTGGAAGATGCTGTGTTAGGAACATTATTTCTTTTTCGCTTGGAAGATACTGGAGATTTGTGACCCTTTCATGATAATCATAAAGCTCAGTTACCATCCTTCTTGCTTCTTTTTCTGTAGCGTCGTAGGGTGCATATCCCATATTTTTCCTTATGTGGTCTGCAATTATCAGGCTGACTGCTCCAGCAGTTCCACCTGCACTCCTTATAGGTCCTGAATACATTAATGCCATGTATTCCTTTCCGTCCTGGGTTTTTTTTATTTTTAATTCTACAAACCCTTCAATCGGCGAAGCAACTATTCCCATTGTAAGGTATGCTATGCCAATTCTGATTCCTGTTTCCATTGAAAGCTTTTTACTTTCAAACTTGCAGAATTTTTCCTGCGCAGTTTCAAGCGATACTGTTAATGCCACGCGCCAGTCTGATTTTCCGTATTTTGCCTCAAGCTCTTTTATCCTAAGAGGAATTCCTGCACCCCTCACCTGAGGCGCTGATACACTTACAAGACCTTCAACACGCTCAGCCATGTCTTTTGCCAAAGGGATATCAACAGTATCTTCAGGATCGTATCCTTTTTTCCTTGCCCTGTTTGCAAGCTCATATGCTTTATTGATTTCAACTATTATTTTCTGAGAATATTCTGTTGCATTCATTTTATTGCCTTTTATTGTCCAAACTTTAGTATTTTTACGTCACGAGTTTTTAAATTTACAATCGGCACTCTGCTTGGCTCTGGGTTATGACCTACTTTTTCCTGAAATGCGGTCTTTCCCTGCCAGCAGCTGCCGCAAATCATTGTTGTATTATGGTAGTTTGATGTTGATGATTTATGGATGTGGCCTGAAAGCAAAAAGTCAGGCACTGTGTCAATTACAAGGCTGTCTTTTTGCGGGTCTGGAAGATAAAGAGTTGAAGTGTGGGTTGGCGCAAGATGCCTTCTTTTTAACAAAAATTTCATTATCAGGTCAGGCCTGTCATAGCCGCCGTTTGTCCTTAGGTAATCAACATTTGCAAAATAATAATCAAATGAATAGCCGTGGTACATAAGAACATCAAACCCAGAAAAATTTTCACTTGAGCTTATGTTGATAAGTGATGGGTTTGAAACCATGATTGCATTGTTAAGCTCATGCATTGGTTTTGCGTAAGTTTTTGAAAGTATTGGCTGCGGCTCTGAAATTCTAAGTGCGTCGTGATTGCCTGGACAAATAATTAACGGAATGTGTCCTGGAATTTTTTTAAGGAGTCTTGCACATTCCTTGTACTGCTCATAAATATCTTTTATTTCAAGCTCCTTGTCCTGGCCCGGATAAATTCCGCAGCCGTCAACTAAATCTCCTGCAATGAAAATGTAGTCAATGTTGTTTGCAATGTGCCTTTGCTGCTCATTGCCCATTTCGCCGTTAATCCATTTTAAGAATTTATCAAAATCTTCAGGCAGGAATTTTGACGAGCCTACATGCAAATCTGAAAGAAATATTGCGTGACTTTCTCTGTCAAGTTTTTTTAAGTCTCCAGTTACAGGAGTGTCAGGCCAGACAAGTTCGTTTGCAAAGATAAAATTACCAACAGCAACGCCTAAAATCCCAATTACTTCATCATGAACAATGTCCTTTGCCGTGTTAAAAAGGCTTGGCTTGTTTTTGTTGATTATTACTTTCATCCTTCCTGTCTGGTCTTCGACAGTAAGCATTAGATTTCCGTTTTTTGTTATTTGTTTTTCATTAACCATTCCTATGACTGAAACCGGCTCCTTGTCTTTTTTGTTTTGTATCCTGTTAAGCGAGACTGTTGCCTTTAGCTCCTGGTGCTGCTTTAGAATTTTCTCAATACCTTTATATTTTAAGTTGTAATAATCAACAAAATCCTGGGTGGTCCATTTTTTTGGCCTGTCCTTGTATGAAACTTTTACATTAATTCTATTTTGGTTTGTTTCCTGCTTAGTCCCTTCTGTCTTTATTTTTTCTCTTTCTTGGTTTTGCCCGTTTAGGAGTTTTTCAATGTCTAAATCGAGAACTGCGGAATCTAAGGGCATCTGGCTTACAATATCAAAAATCTTTTTTGACTGCTCTTCGTCGTTAAGCTTTTCAAGGATTTCAGAGCTAATCAGGACTCCTTTTTTGAGGAATATGTTAATTATTTCGTGTTTTTTTTTAATTAATTCTTGCATTTTAGATTTTCATGCTTTCTTCTAGGATACTCTTGATTTTTGGCATTGTTGTTTCAGGAATTTCAATTGAGATGTCTCTTGTCCTTCCATATCTTCCCTTTGATATTATCTTTGCATTCACAATGCCAAGCATGTCAAACTCTGAGATGATGTCTGAAACCCTTCTTTGGGTAAGAACACTCGTGTTTGTCTTTTGGCAGAATTTTTTGTATAGTTCGTATACTTCTCCTGTGAAAAGGTTTTGGCCATTTTTCGGCTGCAAAGTAATTATTGAGTATAATACAAGCTGGTATTGCTTTGGCTGGGTTGCTACAATGTCTACAATCCTATCTCTGTCAATTTTTTGCTCTGCTTCGTCAATGTGAGATATTGAGATTTTTTTTGAGTTGTTCCTGTCACATAATTCTCCTGCTACCCTTAGGAGTTCCAAAGCTCTTCTTGCGTCGCCGTGGTCTCTAGCTGCATATGCTGCGCATTTTTCAATGACGCCAGGTTCAATTGTGTCTTTTTTGAATGCTTTTTCTGTTCTTTCCCTTAATATTGCCTGTATTTGCATTGCGTTATAAGGAGGAAATACAATTTCTTCTTCAGACAATGATGATTTAACTCTTGGGTCCAGATTGTCTACGAATGTTACGTCGTTTGAAATTCCTATGATTGAAATTTGAGATTCTTTGGTTTCTTCGTTTATTCTTGTAAGATTGTATAATATGTTGTCGCCAGTCTTATTCACAAGCTGGTCTATCTCATCAAGTATCAAAAGGTAAATTTGGTCTTTTTTGCTTATCGCGCTTAAAAAAATCCTGTAGACTTCTTCAGTTGGAAGGCCTGTTGGTGGAATTGTTTTTCCTAGTTCTCTTGCTAATTGAGCAATTAACCTGTATTCTGTGTCTGTGCTTCTTTTCATCTTGCAGTTTACATAGATTACCCTTAACGGGATGTTTTCTCTTTGAGATACTTCAACTAAAGTGTTTGTTGTGTGTTTTACTGTGAGGGTTTTTCCTGTTCCTGTTTTTCCATAGATAAAGACGTTTGATGTTTTTTCGTTTCTTAATGCTGGAGCTAGAATTGTCGCAATCTGTTTTTGCTGCTCTTCCCTATGAATTACATTTTCAGGAATGAAGTTTGTCTGCAAGACTTTTTTGTCATAGAACACACTATCTTTTCTCAAAAACTTGTCAAAGAAGGATTCTACGTTAAGTTCCATAGTATTTCCAGAAGAAATGAGGGTATTTATAGTTTTTCTTTACTCACCCCACCCCTTCATTTCCACTGGAGATTTTATTATTTGTTTTTGTTCTTATATTATTATTATATTATTTTCTATATAGATAATATATATAATAGAGCTAAAAAGAAGAAAAAAGTTGGAAAAACGAAGAAAACAGGAAAAAAGGAAGAGTGAAAAAGGATGAGCAACGAAGGAAAAGAGAGTTCCACAGGAAATGATGGTGTAGGATATATTATTAAAAATAAGTAAAATTTAAATAGGATATTGGAATGATGTTTTAAAGTGGGAAAGGTAAATCTCGACGCTTTGATACCAAGAGAAGATTTTGAGGTTAAGGACAATGTTAGTCAAAATGTAGGTAGAAATACATCAACTATACAATTACATAATTTAAGAAAAGGAGAATTTTTCTTTTCTTCCATAAGAAAACCAGATTTTCAAAGAGAAACTAATGAATGGGACCCTGCTAAAATTGTAGGCCTTATTGAAAGTTACATAAATGGTGATTTAATCCCTGCTATAATTCTTTGGAATAATTTTGGAAGTTACACATTTGTTATAGATGGGTCACATAGGCTAAGTGCCCTTGCTGCATGGGTAAATGATGATTATGGGGATGGTTCAATTTCAAGAGATTTTTACGAAACAATAATTTCAGATGAGCAAATCAAGATAGCTGAAAGGACAAGATATGTAGTTAGAAGAAAAATAGGATCATACGAAGAATATCAATTAGCAATAGAAAGTCCCGAAAAGGTAAAGACAGAGATAGTAGAAAAGGCAAAGGCATTAGGACGACTTGCATTACAGCTACAATGGGTAGATGGAGACGCAGCAAAAGCAGAAGAATCATTTTTTAAGATAAACCAAGAAGCAGCACCCATAAACCCTACAGAATTAATATTACTGAAAGCAAGGAAAAAACCCAATGGTTTGGCAGCAAGAGCAATCATAAGAAGTGGAACAGGACATAAATATTGGTCCAAATTTGATGAAAACATACAAGATAAAATAGAAAAAACATCCAAAGAAATAAATAATTTATTTTTCATCCCACCATTAAAAAGTCCTATAAAAACTTTAGATTTACCGATAGCTGGAAAATTATACTCCTCTCAAACCTTACCATTAATATTAAATTTCATAAATATAGTGAATGATTTAACTAATATAGAAAATGATATGATTAGTGATGATTCAGATGGAAACTCCACTTTAGAGTATTTAGAAAATTGTAAAAAAATAGCTTCTAGGATAAATAGTAATAATTCAGGTTCTCTAGGATTGCATCCAGCAGTATACCTCTATTCTAAAAAAGGGCAGTATAAGATAGTATCATTCTATGCTGTTGTAGCATTGATATTAGAGTTTGATAAAGATAAAGAACTTCTTCATAACTTTATAAAAAATAGAGAGTATTTTGAAAAAATACTACTTGACTATGATTATTTTATATCCCAAATAGTTAGAAAATACAGACGTGGGACAAACAGTTACCCTTACATAAAGGAGTTTTTTGTAGAAGTCATCAAAAAATTAGCAGAAGGAAAACCAAAAGATGAAGTTATTGATGCTATATTAAAAGAAAATAAATTTGAATACTTAACTTTCCAAAAAGAAGAAATAGATGAAGACGATTCTTCAAAAGAATTTTCTCCCACTATTAAATCCGCAGTTTTTATTAGAGATGCTATGCAGAACGCTCTAAAATGTAAAATATGTAATGGTTATATTCACAGAAATTCAATTTCTATAGACCATATTAAAAGAAAAAGTGAAGGGGGGCTTGGAATAGAAGACAATGGTCAAATAACACACCCTTATTGTAATACTACCTACAAAAACTAAAAAACATTAAAATATGAGTAATCCTAAACCTATTGTTGTTGGAATTGACCCTGGCATCACGACAGCTTATGCTGTGCTTGACTTGGAAGGGAATATAATTCAGCTTAATTCTTCAAAAGAGCTTGACTTGAACAGGCTTGTTTCTGAGACATTTTCACTTGGAAAGCCTATTTTAATTGGAACTGACAAGGCAAAAATCCCGCACTTAATTGATTCGTATTCAGCAAAGACTGGCGCGAGAATCATAAATCCAAGTGAGGACTTGAAAGTTGATGAGAAAAAAGATGCTACAAAAAACCTCAATTTTGGAGACAATCATCAGATGGATGCTTTGGCCTCTGCTTTGTTTGCATTAAGGTCGGTTCGACCTTTGATTGAGAAAATAGATAAAATTCTTGATGAAAACAAAAAATCATTTCTAAGGGATAAAGTCAAGGCGCTTGTTTTAAGAAAGCAAATCAGTATAAAGTCTGCAATTGAAATTATTGAGGCAAAGATGCAGCCAAAGAAAATAGTTGAACCCATTACGATAAAACCAATAACTCAGAACAATACACAAAACATTAAACTTTACGATACAATAAATCGGCAACAGGCTGAAATTAAAATACTCAAGAACTACAATAATAGACTCAATAATTTAATCAACAATACTTCTAAAAACACTAAAATCATAGAAAAACCCGATGACAGAAATCAAATAAATAAAACAAGCGAACAAACAAAAGATTTTAGGGAAAAAAGAATCAAGAACCTTGAAAATTTGATTAAGTCGCGCGACAAAGTAATTTCAAAATTAAGCTCAAGGATTTTTACTTTATCAAAAGTAATCAACAACATAAATGAATATTATGTTCTTAAAAAGCTTGATACGCTTGGTTATGATGAATTAACAACAAAAAACGACTTATTTGGAATAAAGCAAAACGACATTTTGTTTGTGAGAAATCCTAGCGAGATAAGCGAATCAACAGTTGATTTTCTAAAAGACAAGGTATTTGTTATAGCAACTCTTGAGACAAAGACAAACCAGGCAAAGCTGCCGTTTGTGTTTTTAAATATTAAAGACATAAATTATATTGAAGAAAAATATTTCATATTCATTGATAAAAAACAGTTTGATGAGATTAAGAGAAACTCAGGATGGGCCAAAAAGATTATTGAAGAATATAGATCTGAAAAATCAGATTTAATCTTGAGGCATGTCATCAAGCCTTAATGTAACTTTTCTGCCAGTTTTCATGTTTTTGGCAAAAATTTTTCCACCAATACTCAACAAACGAACTTCTTCCCCTCTTACAGTAATTATATCTCCTTTTTTGTAATTAGCAAGCCTAAAAAATGCATTAACCCTAAAAAGGTCTTTTCCTTGTTTTGATTTTGTATGGAGCTTTGATGCAATCTTCATTTGACCTCCAAAACTTTCCTTCAATTTTTTGGCAATCATTGTTATGAATTTTTGCGAAGAAAGGAATATATCAATACCATCACTAAGCTTTACTATTTTTGTGGCACATACGTCATTTCTTTTAGTAATCTGGTTTTTGACAAAATGTAAAATTTCCGGAGTGATGTTTCTAAGCTGCAAAACACCTTGATAGTAATTTGCTCTTGGTAGCTTTATTTTATAATCCAAAATTTCCTTTACAATCCTCTCGACCTCATCATTTTCCATTTTATTGATTTATTTTTTAAGTTTTTATATTCTTTATTTTATAATTATTTATTATTGCCGGATTTTAATGAGTATAGTTTAATGTTTGTTTGTTATTGTCGTTGTTCGCCACTTTTAATTATTGATGAATTAAAACCGGAAAATTCTATGAATTTTCAATAGTTACACTCGGCAAATTTTGAATGACACTAAAATTTGCCTCTGAATATTTCAATAATTTTACGTTACGTGGACAAACTCCGATAAATTTTCGCCCAAATGGGGCGAATGTGTGGGTTTGATGAAAAATAAATGCCGAGCGAAATGGCGAGGCGTAACTATTCTCAAACTTTTTTAAATAGTTATCTTCAAATTCTTAACAAAACTCCAAAACCTGTGTGTGAACCCTTTAATTCAAAATATCCAATCCTTAATCAAAACCTTTTTATTAAGACTTTTAATTAACCAACCAATGAGCTGGAAAAAGACACTTAAAAAGGTATGGTATTTTATCTGGGAAGAGGATAGCATCTGGAGCTGGATTGTTAATATCATCCTTGCGTTTATCTTAATCAAGTTCATTGTCTATCCGGGCCTTGGTTTTATTTTCCAGACAACCCATCCAGTTGTTGCAGTAGTTAGCGAAAGCATGGAGCATAATTCTAATTTTGACTCCTGGTGGAGTAATTCAAAGAATTGGTATACAAATAATGGAATAAGCGAAGAAGATTTCTTAAATTTTCCATTAAAAAACGGATTTGACAAAGGTGACATAATGGTCTTGAAAGGCAAAAAGCCAGAAAACATCAAAACCGGCGATATCATAGTTTTCTGGAGCCAAAGAAAAGACCCGATAATCCACCGAGTTGTCAAGAAATGGGAGGAAAACGGCAAATTTTACTTCCAGACTAAAGGGGATAATTACAGAACAAATCCTTCTTCAATAAGGACAGTATTTTTGGATGAGACAAAAATCAGCCAGGACCAGGTTGTTGGCAACGCAATCCTGAGAATACCATTCCTTGGCTACATCAAGATATGGTTTGTCCAGATAATCTCTTTTGTGGTTGGCCTATTTAACTAAATCCACCCTAAACCAAAACCTCTTAGACTTAGGTTATTTAATTTCAATATAGAAAATAACCTCCATCGGTACTAAAAACTATAATATATTGGCAAAAATAAAGGGCTCTGTAGAAAATCTCGCTCCGCTCGGGCAGGCAGCTTCAAAGTTCACGCTTCTGTTCTCTGAAGGCTGACATTCCCCGGATGGGGCGTCCCCCTTGTCAGCTATTCATCCAAATTATCAGGAACTTTGACTGATGCTGCCGGCCTTCATTTTCTACAGAGCCAAAATAAAGGTTAAGTTTATATACAATCAGTCAAATTTTTGAGATATGTTTTGCCCAAAATGCGGTTCAATACTTTTGCCAAAGAAAGAAGACAGTAAAAGGGTATTTACCTGCTCCTGCGGCTATAAGACAAACGACATAGGTGGAGTCACAATAAAGGAGACTATCCACAACACAAGCAAAGAAATTGAGATAATTGACAAAGGAGAGCTTCAAACACTCCCAAAGACAAACGCAGAATGCCCAAAATGCGGCCATAACACTGCGTATTTTTGGCTTGTGCAGACTAGAGCTGGAGACGAGCCAGAAACCAAATTCCTAAAGTGTGAAAAGTGCGAGCACACCTGGCGCGACTATGACTGATTTTGAATTCAAGAAAAACAAATTCAAAGTAATAGTTAAGCCAAATTCCAGAGAAACCAAGATCCTTGATTTTGACTCTTTAAATCAGGCTTATATAATTTCTTTAAAATCAGCACCCGAAAACAACAAAGCAAACATCGAGCTTCTCAAGTTCATTTCAAGACTGACAGGGAAAAAGGCAAGGATTGCAAGAGGCCTTAAGTCCAAGGAAAAAATCATAACGCTTACATAACCAATAAATTTTTATAATATTTGCAATCAATTACAAAAAAAGAGGTGTATGATGCTTTTCTTTAAACCTAAAAATAAGACTCAGGAGATACTGCCGCCTCCACCGCCCATTTCTGCAGAGCACGCAAGACCAGAAGAAGATTCTATGGAAGAAAAATTTCCGGATACTTTGGAACTCGAGACAGGAGAGACCGAGTTTGACCATTTTGACAGCAAACTGATGAAAATGGAGAAAAGCATAGACGAAAAATTCGACTTCAGGCAGCCAAAAAACCCAAAACATCAAAAAGCAAAATTAACAAAACCAAAAAACATCAAGGGAGCCAAAAACAAGCCAAGACTGCACCAAAAACCCAAAACATCAAAAAAACCTGCGGCAACGCTTAAAACCAAAAGGCCAAAAATAAAACCATTAAAAAACAAAAATTACGGCAAAAAAACAAAAGAGGAAATCAATGATATTCCTTTTGGATTTCCAGACAGGCCAGATGACGACCTGAGCTTTGAGGATGCAAAAATCCCGCAAGATGATTATGGAATACAGACAATAGAGGAAGAAATAGGACAGGCAATATCAAACATCCGAAAGCAGGAGCAAAAAACCCCAAAAAAATCATTGTTCGGGATTTTCAAGGTCAAAAATGAGAAAGGCCAAAAGGAGTACGAGCAGCCTTTTGAGGAAAAAGAACTGCCTGTGGACGATGTTGAGGCAGTCACTGAAATGATTAGGCAGGCAAGAAATCACCTTGAAAACCTCAACCTTGAGCTTTCGAAAAAGACTTATCTTGAAATCATTGAGCGCTACAATAAGATGGATCCAAAACTTCAGTCCCTTGTCTATCAGGAAATAAGGGAGCTTTACACTGAAAGGAAAAATGCAGAAAGCATGAAGATTGCCTGATTTTAAAAAGAATTCTTTTGCATAAACTTAATAAATCCCTTAGGAAAACAGGAAGCATGGGAAAAGGGATTTTTATAGTTATTGACGGTATTGACGGAAGCGGAAAAAGCGAGGCCATTAAGCTTTTGCATAATTACCTGTTTTCAAAAAACAAGAAATACAGGATAATGACGACACGCGAGCCCACAAACGGCACTTACGGCAATGATATAAGGAAAATTCTTGCAAATGAAAAAGACCCGAAGAGTAACCGGGAAAAACTTACAGACCTTTTCATAAAAGACAGAAAAGAGCACCTGAAAAACAACATAGAGCCATTTCTTAAAAGCTCTAATGGGAGCGAGACAAATATTGTTGTATGCGACAGGTATTATTATTCTACGATTGCATTTCAAGGCGCTCAGGGCCTGGATATTGGGGAACTTATTGAGAAGAACAGGGATTTTTTGAAGCCTGATATAGCGTTCATTCTTGATGTAGACCCAAAGACAGCGCTTGAAAGAATAGAATACAGGAAAAAAGAAAAATTCGAGCAGCTTGAATTCATGTCCAAAATAAGGGATAATTTTCTAAAGCTCCCAAAACTGCTGAAAGACAACATAAAAATAATTGACGCGTCAAAAGAGCTCAATGAAATTCTTAATGAAATAACCGGCAACTTAAAAGAAATAATTGACTAAGGGTTTGAGTTAGGCTTGTAATATTCCTGCTCCGGCTCCTTTTGGCCTTTTTGAACTTGGGTGTGGCCATCTTCGTGTTCCTCAGCCTCAACAGTTTCATTATCCTTGTGGATTTCCTGATGGGAAATATTATTTTTTGCATCCTTTTTCATGATTCTTTCCACTTTATCCCAATTAAACAATGCTGCGGCAATTACTATTGCAATTGCTATAATAAGTGAAGGAAGCCAGAGGCTGTAATGAACCTCTGTTTTTTGAATGACTGGGTAAGGATGGCACGAAAAATCAGAGCCGCAGTAGGATTCAGAATTACAGTCTTTATTTGAGCTGCATTCCCTCTGGCTTATGTTTACATACCAGACAAAAACAAGAGCTATCAAGGCAACAATTAGAAACATTCCAAGCCCTGCATCAGCTTTTTTGTTACTCATAAGCTTGGTTAGAAACAACACTTTTTAAAGCTTTCTGTAATTAACTACTTTAGAGTAATTATTAAAATATCATATCTTTGCCCTGACAACGTTTTTTGAGCCGCAGGCAGTGCATTTCATGTAAACCAATCCTTCTTCTTTTTCTATTTTTGTGTCGGGCTTTCCGCATTCAGAGCATAAGACAAACTCGTGGGCATACTGCCTTATTTTTTCGTTTATCCTTGAAGCAGGAACTTTTGTGCCAAGAATTAATGAGCCGCTTTTTTTTATTTCTCCAGGCGTTGCAAGCTCTTTTAAAACATATTTGAGCAAATGATCAGGCTCCCTCCTTAGTGTTGATGCTATCTGGGAAAAATTTGAAATTATTGTCCTGTTTCCCTGTATATGTCCAAGAACCTTTGGAATCTCAAACCTTTCTTTTGTAAAAACAACTTCAGGCAGGTTTTTCCTCACGTTTTCAAGCATTGACTTGTAATCATCCATACTTAAAAAGAATGGAGTTTCTTTTATAAACTTAATTATTCAAAAAGTATATAAATGCACCATGAAAGGAAAACACAATGGTTGTCGAAGCGCTGCTTTTTCCACTCAAGGCCGAAAAAAAGCCATGGGAGATGTTCTTTTTGGGGTTTTTGTACACTTCAGTAGGAATACTTCTGGCGCTTTGGATATTTAGGGACCAGGCAAGCCTGATAATGGTGTTCATGATAACAATGGCGTCGCTTCCGATTTTTTATAACACGATGAGGCTTGAGGAAAGCAAGGACTTAATTATCGAAAAAGAAAGCACAATTTTGCACGAGCACAACAAGGCAATTACATTTTTCATGTATCTTTTTGTCGGAGTTGCAATTTCTTGCGCTGCGTGGTATGTTCTTTTGCCGACAGACGTAACAAACAACGTTTTTTCAAGCCAGGTTGGGACAATAAACACAATAAACAACAATGTTTCCGGAAATGTCTTTAACACACTCGGAGTTTTTTGGAGAATTTTTTTCAACAATTTCAAGGTCATGGCATTTTCAGTTTTGTTTGCGCTAATTTACGGCGCAGGCGCAATATTCATCCTTACATGGAATGCAACAGTGATAGGGGCTGCAATGGGGAATTTTGTAAGGTCCAATGTCAGCGAGTACACAAGTTCTCTCGGGCTTTTACAGGCGGGAAATTATTTTCATGTAGTATCGCTTGGCCTTTTGAAATACTCAATACACGGCATACCTGAAATTGCAGCTTATTTTTACGGCGGGCTTGCAGGAGGAATACTTTCAATAGCTCTTATCAGAAAGCATTTTCGGACAGAGAAATTTGCAAAAATAATGATTGACTTTTCAGAACTGATTATGATTGCAATTGTGTTTTTGATAGTCGCCGCGTTTTTGGAAGTTTATGTGACTCCTGTGCTTTTCTAAATAACTATTCAAGGACTTTTACCCTTCCCGGCCTTATTTCAAAAATATCCCCGTTTTGCAAAAGCTTTTCTATAATACCCTCAGATTCCTTATTTTTAGATTCAGAAACCACATCTTCTATTGATGCGCCGTCCCCTGAGTCAAGCTTTTTGATCAAAAGATAAATCTCCTCATTTGGATTTTTCGGAGGATCCTCGGAAAATTCTTCGACTTTAGGCAAATCCTCCTTTTTTTGTGAAACAGGGCCTTTTAGCTCAGTTTTTCTCACTTCAAGCCATCTTTGGTCATTTAATTTCTTAACAGATTCAACAATTATATACTTTTCATTGTTATACTCCCTGATTTTCCCGATTATGTTGACAACATCTCCGACTTCAAGCGGCGAGAAGATAACCTTGTTTTCAAAACTTCTAAGCGAAATTTTTCCGCTTCCGTCATCAACCATTATGCTCTCGAAATTTGAGCCGGACTCATTTTTATAGACAACAAATGCGATCATATTAGCCCTTGAAACTGCAAGGCCGTTTAGCCTGATGTAACCTGCCAAAGAATCATCTTTTGAGAAAACAGAATTGTTTATGTCATCAATTCTTACTTTATAAGCCACCTGCCTTTTTTGAAATGGAGTTTTTTCATCTTCCATTTTAATCAAATCTTGCTCAAAAATCCGCGCCTTGGCTCAAACACGTCCCCTGACCTTTTAAGCCTTTCAAGGGCATCCTCAACCTTGTCTTCGGTTATTCCCCTGCTTTTTGCCTCGTTTAAAATATCCTCAATGGGGATTGACTTTCCAACCCTTGATTCAAGCTCGTTGATAATTTCCTTAAGCATAATTATGTAGTTTCTTTGGGTTGCAGAAAATCCCGTCGCAATCCTGTCAATGTCTATCTTCCCGGTCTCCCGGTCAAAACCTACCTGCATCAAACAATAATCCAAAAGCTCTATGGCCTTTTTCGCGTCTTTTCTTGTAACCCTGTTGTCCAATCTTGCTCTTGCAGAAGCTTCTGAAAGCCTGACAAGCGCTTCAAGCTGCCTTGGCGAAATCGGCATTGATTTTATCCCGCTTTCCCCCATGCCGGTTCTTCTCATCTTCAGGTAAAATTCCTTTATTTCTTCCAGTGCACCGTCAGTAAGCACAGGATTTATTCTCTGGCGCGCATATGCAATATATTTTCTAAGCAAATCAGTTGAAATCTCAGGCTCGTTTGTGTCAGGATGCTGGTGAAGCGTCAGAATATGCGATGCCATTTTTTCGTCCCTGGTTTCTTCAGGCAAATCCTTGATTGGAAAAATAAGGTCAAACCTGTTAATCAGTGTCGGAGGCAGGTCAATCTGTTCTGCAATTATTCCATAAGGGTCAAACCTTCCGAATTTTGGGTTTGCTGCTGCAAGAACAGTAGTTCTTGAAATCAAAGTTGCCTGTATGTTTGCCTTTGAAATGCTGACAGTCTGGTTTTCAAGCGACTCGTGCATTGCAGCCCTGTCCTCATTTGACATCTTGTCCATTTCATCAATGCATACAAGACCGTCGCTGCTTAATACCATCGCGCCGGCTTCAAGTGCCCAGCCGCGTAAAAATTCGTCTCTAACGACAGCAGCAGTAAGCCCTGCGCCGCTTACACCTTTTCCGGAAACATAACGGCCTTTTGGAGCTATTGTTGCAATTCTTTTTAAAAGCGCAGATTTTCCTGAACCAGGGTCGCCGACAAGAAGGATATGCATGTCACCCCTGCTAACAACTTTATCCATCCTTACTTTTCGAAGGCCCCCCATAAGCTGCAAAAACAAGGCTTCCTTTACTTTTTCATATCCATAAATTGAAGGAGCTATTGAGGCAATTAATTTTTCATAGCCTTTTGGGTCGTTTGCAATTTCAAGTATCTTGACTTCTTCTTCAGGATTTATTTTTACTTCATAGAAAGTGTCCTGTGTCGGCTTCACGTAATTTGAATCAATAATCAAGTCAAACCTTGTGGATTTTGCGCCACTTCTTGATATTATCGGAACTTCCTTTACAATTCCAGTAACCTCTATTTTGCTTCCTGGTGCAGTCCTTTTCTCGCTAAGCGGGCTGACCAAGTCATTTGTTAAAAGGACGTTCATCCTCTTTGGCTGCTCTCCGCCTTCTATGTTTTCTGTGGCTTCCTCCAAGACAATACCCTGCGCATCAATCAAGTCCTTGTCAAGCATGATGAATTTTCCTTTTCTTCCGCAGCCGCATCTTGAAGGCTCCTTGAAAACTCCTTCAAGCTGCAAAACATTCATAATGTTGCCGCAGGCAGGGCACTCAAACCTTGCACTTGTAACTTGCGGCCTTACGTCAGACTTTTGCCTCACAACACCCTGGATAGAAACCATCTTGTTTATGTGGACACTTCTTATATCCCTGACCAAAATATTGGCGCTCTTCGGAAGATTATGGAACCTGACTTTGAAGCTCTTGACTTCTTCCAAATCAAACTGGCCGATTGACTTTTCTATTGCCTTGATTGATTCTTCCGGCTCTTCCAATAGTTCGTTAGCCAGGTCAATGTCAAACTTTGACAAGTCGGCAAAGTCAACTAAAAGAAATTTGTCACCCTTTCTTGTATTTTCCAAAAGCTTCTCATAGTAGTGTGCCTCTATGAAATCCTGGAACTTCCTTATCTGGTCTAATGCATTTATTTCCATTGTTCACACTACTTTTGCTCTTTTTCTTTATATAAAATATGTAATTGTCCAGTGCTAAGCCTTAACTCGCTTAAGGTTTTCAATCAGCTTGTCAAGGGCTGCATGAACTTCCTTTTCAGATTTTGTCCCTGTGCAGACAATTTTTCCGTTGCTAAAAAGCAAGAAGGTTGCCTTTGCTGCCAAAAGCTTGTAAACAAGCCCAGGAAACTGCTCCGGCTCATATTCTGTGTTCTCAAGCTTCATTGCAAGAGTGTTTAAGTTTAAGTCCATTCCAACACTTCCCGATGCAACAATATTCTGGATTTTGATTTCCGGCTTTATTGTAATTTTGATGTTTATTTTTTCAAGGCTTTTTATAATCTTATTAATGGATAGTCTTACATTTTCCATTGTTCTTGCACCGGTGCACACAACTTTGCCGGAGCTAAATATCAATGCAGACGTTTTGGGCTCCTTTATTCTGATAACAAGACCCGGAAACTGTTCTGGATTGTATTCTGTGTTTGATAGGGTTGCTGCCATCTTTTCAAGCGGTATATCGTGCCCTAAAGACGTAGAAACGACAATATTAACTACTTTTATATCTCTCTTGGTTTCTTTCTTTGCCATTTTGAATTACACCCCCAAATATGGCTGTTTTCTGCCGAAAAAATTATAAAACACCTTATTTGCCGATTTTTGGTTATATTCAGCTTCTGATTGGCTGTTTTATTTATAAATATTTATAAAGCGGGTTTATTTATAAATACTTTTGTTTTTAAATGTCGATTTTACAGAAGGGATGCCTCCTTCACTTCCTGTGGAGAATTAGTTAAACTTTAGAGAAAAATTTAGTCGTATCTTCTTTTGTTTTTGTTATTTAAAAATAGCTCTTCACCATAATCTAATTTTGATTTCACTGTGACAAAACTATCGGAAAATTCTCCGAATTTTCAATATATTCACTCGGCAAATTTTCTTCTTCCATTAAAAATTTGCCTCGGAACATTGCAATAATTCTACGTTTTAATATATCTCGCGCCAATGCGGGCGCGCTATCTATTGGCGAAGCCCAATTTTAGGAAAAACTAAAGGCTAAATCATATCTTAAAAATTCTTTTCAATACCTTTAAATAAACTATTTCTGAATCGTGTTATATGGACTATGACATTGTAATTCCGCAAAATAACGAACAAGAGTTTATTAAGATAGCATCAAGGCTAAGAATCAAAAAACTCGTTTTTCTTTATGATTTTGAAACTTATCTTGAAAAGGATTTTTCTGATGGAAAAATCTCAATTGAAATCGGATTTTTGGCAAATATAAAAAATGCAGAGACTGCAATGAAAAAATCAAAATTTGTTGCTGTAAAAAGCTCAGAGCGCGACAGGGAATTTCTTGAAGGAAAAAAGACAAACATAATTTATGGGTTTGAGGAATTTCGAAAAAAGGATTTTTTGCACCAGAGAGCTTCAGGCCTAAACCACATAACATGCGAGATTGCAGCAAAAAATGGCGTTACTGTAGGATTCTCCTACGGCAGCCTGCTAATTAAAGAGCCAAGAGAGCAGTCCCTTACCCTTGGCAGAATGATTCAAAACATGAGACTTTGCAAAAAATACAAAACCAAAACCAAGATTGCATGTTTTTCATCCAATCCCTACCACTTAAGGGCAGATTATGAAATCAAAAGCCTGCTTAATGTCTTAAGCGGAAAATAGTAGAATAAAAATCAAAAGATTTTAATAGGTGCTGTTTAATTTTATCATCATAAAAATATGCATTTTTATGCTCAAAAAGAGGCAAAATGGGTTTTGTTAAAACAGGAGGCATTTCTAAACTAGCCTTGACGCTTTTTGCTGTTCTTTTCGTCCTTCTTATTTTTTCATTGCTTGTAAGTGCGCAAATACTTATACCATGTGCAAAAGAAAGAAAAGGGTGCTACAAACTAGGCGACGGGCGCGTGTCTTCCGGAACTTTGACACCTTCCGAATTTGATTATTATCTTCCTCAAAGGCAGTGCATAAAAGTAGGAAACTGTGACTGTGCCGGCGACCCAGAATCAGTCACAAAAGAAAAAGACCCGGATAATTCTGATGAAGCCTGCAGCTGCCTGGTTGCAGCACAGTTTGACACGACAGGAAAATGCTGCGGTGATGACAAAAGTGACTGCGGCAAGGTCGCGTCTAGCTCGCTATGCAGCATGGACCTTGACAGGACAAGCGGCAACTGGCTGAGGCCTGACGAATTGCGTGGAGATATTTTCTATACAGGGTGCCTGGCAGCAGAGCATTTTTCCGATGGAAAAGGCTGGAACTTATGCAATGCAGAATTATGGAAAAAGAATTTCAGCGGACATGAATACTTATGCACAGGGCGCGGAGAAGGTTCTATAGCAGAATGCTGCGGCGACGGAACGTGCAATTCAAGGACTGACGGAAAAAGGCTAAACACCGGCGGTTATGTCAACCCTGCAGAATATGACAATGAAGCAATACCTCCGTCTGACAATGATCCAAACCCTCCAATTGGATTTTGCAAGCCGCTTATGGAAATACCAAGATGCGGCGATGCAAGTGTTGACCCTGGATGTGTCTGCGGCAAGTACGAAAGGAGACAAAAATACAGGGGGTGTGAGCCGACAGAACAAGTGTGCGTTCCTGATTATGAATGCATCATCCGGAATCTTGAACCTGACTGCCTGAAGTGCACGGTAGAAGTCCCGGCAACATGCACAATACAGGTTGATTTGTACAGGTGCATTTACAACGGCACAAAAATCCCATGTTCTACAGTAAGCGACTGCCCAAGCAACGGCTATAAGTGCAGGATTGGTTCATCTACAGATCCTACTCCAGTTGAATTATCCCAAAAACCTATAATTGGCACACAGCTAAAACTTCTGGGTGCTTTTGCTAACTTAGAGGGGGCACCAAAACTAACTCCTAAAGGAGCAGGCCAGTCAGAGTGGGCATTTGTAGGTGGCGACAGTGTGCATGAATTCAACAGGGCAAAAGTATATCTTTCATCCACAGCAGAGCAGAATGGAAGGGATTTCAGGTTTGGCATACAAATGAGCCATGGAGACTGTAGCAATACATTCAGCATAACTCAATGGACGCCGTGGGCAAGTGATAGCGGTGGCTGGTCTCAATGGTCCACTACAAATCAGCAGGACCCGAATTGTATCAAACTTTTTATTGAAGAAAGGAACATGCCTGCAGGCAAAACAATTTTTGACGTCAGGTTTGGTATACAATTGGCAGGGTTAGAAGTGATTGGAATCAATCCAGTTCGGGTTGAATGTAAAAAGGATATAGGTCCAGAAAAAATAACTAATTACGCCATTGATGGTGGCGGTTGGACAGATTATGCAACTGGCGAAAGTGGAGATTGTGCACGCATATTCCTAGGCTCAAGAATCGGAAGTGCAACATCAATTACTGGAAACTCAATCACGGCAATAACTGGGAATGTAGTTTCATCAGGCGAAAACAAAAGATATTATTGTAATTCCGACGGCAAATTCATAACGGACCTTGATGTTTCAAAAACAACCTGCGAGAATGCAGGCTTCACCTGGACAGGCTCAAAATGCTGCGGCGACCAGCCGGGAGAATACTACAACGACTTGGGTGGCAGCGGCGGATGCTTTAACAGCTTTGCAGTCCTTAACGGCGAGATGCTCAATGTTTCAAACCAGTCGGTATTCTCAAGCAAGGGAAAATTTTTCGGATGCCAGCTTGATGCGAAAAACTTCAACACAATAAATGACGCATATCTTTCGCTAAAAGACGGCAAGACTACAAACACCCTTGTGACAAACATAAAATACTGCAACATAGAAAATTTTACAAACAACCAGTGCCAGTTCATTGAAAAATTCTCAGCGCCAAGCGATGCTACTGCAACAAACATCAGCTTTGCGCCGATTCCAGTTCCAAGAACTGAAGACAAGGCCGCGTGCTGCCAGGCCACAAAATGCTGGAACGGAACAGCGTGCATTGAGGACCAAAGCAACAAGCCAAATTCAGGCCCTATTGGCACGACAACATTAAGGTGCATAGCAGGCGAGTGGAGAAATGCAAAGAAAAAATTCACGCCGGACGAAGACGGCTCAGGATACTGCCCCCAGGATTCGCAGTGCCTTTTGAGCGCTTCAGCGCAGTCGGGAAACCAGTGCATTGAAAACGGCGAGTTTTCAGGAGATAACTACTGCAACAACGGTGACTGGATTTCAAGGACGGGCCTTGTTGCCCTAGAGATGATAAAGATCAAGGGAAATGCAGACTACTCGCTTTTCTGCGATGACAGGGCAAACACGCTTAATTATATTGACTATGCCGTTGGCAACAAGATCGCTGCACAAATACTTGATGAGATCGGGGCAAACAGCTTTTGCGTGCTAAAAACGCAGAGCAAAACAGTCCTTGGCTCCCCAATAGAAAACAAAAACACTTCGATAAACTACGGAATTTTTGGAGTGGCAAGCTGCTCTGGAGTTGCAGATGACGGCCAATTCCATTCCTGCGACGGCTCGAACAGGCTCTGGATAAATAAAAAGTCAAACGTGCTAATATTTAGCACATCAGCACTTTCAATTTCATCTGCAACTGCCTCATTTGACGACCTGATTAAAAACCCGATAAGGAGAGTCATAGACACCATAAAGAGGCTGCTTTCAAAGCCGCCGTATGACGAGTCTTACCTTACATCAATAAAAAAATTCAGGAAACTTTACATGATGCAGCAGGGCACAAAATCCATAAGAGGCTCAATTGAAGGGCAGGATTTCAAGAATCTCGTGATACAGTATGAAAACTTTGATGTGAATATCTGCTCGCTCACCGACAAATACCAGAAATCACACGAGGACATTTATTCAGGAATATCGTGCACAAATCAGGGCAAGAACTATTATGTGCTTTCCCAGGGCAGTGCGGACACTTTGGTAAGCCCGGAAGACATCTGGCCAGATCTTACCTCCAAGATAAGAACCAAATAAACCTAAAATGAGAAAAAACCAAAAATCACAAATCACGCTTTTCATGATACTCGGCATTGTAATACTTTTAGTTGTCGGGCTCGTCTTTTATTTTGTGAAATCTACAGGGAAAAAACAGACTGATGCAAGCGTCACAAAAGTACAAAACACTTTTCTTTCAATCCAGCCGATAAAGGAATTTACCTCAAAATGCGTTGACAAGCTTGCAAAAGACGCAATAGTGATTTTGTCAAAACAGGGAGGCTACATATACAAAAGCCAGGGCGGCACTATTGTTGACTACTCAAGTGCCGACAACGGATTTTTTTTTGTGACAGGCACAGGACCTTCTGCCGAAAGAATTGCATACAACATAATGCCCCCAAAAGGCAACGTTGCAAATTATTTTTCAAACCCGCCTGAAAATCCAAATTACCCCTGGAAGTCATTTCCTTATGATTCACTCATAGGATTTGCGGAAAAATATGACGGCTATTTTGGGACAGACACAATGCCGCCGCTTAACTCGGACGACGGCCCGAATTCAATACAGTCCCAAATAGAAAATTTTGTTGATGACAACATGGACAAGTGCCTTGACCTAAGCTCATTTGAAGATCAGGATTACATAATCACAAAAAACAAAAGCAGGACAACAGTAACAATCGGCGTTTCTGACGTCAATGCAAAATCATCAATACCCATACAGATAGTTCACAGGCAGACAAGAGAAGGCACGGAATTAAATGAATTTTCAGCAACAATTCCTGTAAGGCTTGCATCGCTCTACTCATTTTCAAAAGACCTCGTAAGAAACGACATAATAAACATCAAGTTTGACATTAAAAGCCAATCAAACAATAAAGACGGATTTGAAATCATTTTAAAACCAAGCTCCAACACTTTTGACGACATAATAACTGTAATAGACAAGCAGTCTTTTGTTTACGGAAGAAACATTGAGTACACATTTGGCAGGAGAAACAGGGCGCCGGCGCTTCATCTCATAAGGCCTGAAGAAATTTATGTGCTAATTGGAACAACAATTGACAAAAACAAGCTTCTTGATGGCAAGGAATTACGCGCTTATGATCCTGATGAAGACAAAATCGACTTCAAGATTGAGCCCGCAATTCCATTTGATGCAACAGAATCAGTTGACGTAAAAATCGAGGCAACAGACGGAAAATACAAGGATTACCAGATAGTAAAAATCATAGTGCCGGACATCTGATGAAACAAAAAAATATTACAGCAAAAATATACATTTTTACAATATTGATGCTTGCAATACCCTCATTTTCATTAGCAGATGAATTTGGCTGCTGCATAAACGCAGGAGCTGGCTTAAGGACGTGCAACACAGACAGGCTTGTTTCAAGGGATTCAGAATGCTGCCCCCAGCCACAGATTAATTTCACAAGCTACTACCACTCAACCCAAAATCCACAGGGCCCTTTTAATTATGAGGAATGCTCTTTAAGCTTCTTTTTTTCAGCAACTTCGTGCTTAAACGTGGACAAATGCTCAGCAGGATGCTGCTGCTCAGACACGGGAGGAGTTTTGTCTTCAGAAGCAGCGTGCTCTGGAAGCGGGATGACTTTTAAAAAAGGCGAAGTTGACTGCTCGACAGCTTGCGTAATCCCCCAGTGCAATGACGGGCTTGACAATGACAATAACGGATGCGCTGATTTTCAAAACGGCGACTTAGGATGCACAAGCCCTGCAGACTCAACAGAAACAGGGGGAACATGCGGCACAAGCTCACAGCAATGCTCAAACCCAAACTATGAGCCAAAGCTTTCAAACCTTGAGATAATTCCTGCAAAGGGCGAGAAAAAATTCACATTAAGGTGGGGGGATGAATGCAAGGAAAAGGCAACTTCATATGAAATACAAAGGTGCAAGGGGCTTGACTGCTCAAACTTTGCGCTCTTGTCGTTGTCAACAACAAACTCATTTGAGGACTCATCACAGGAGCTTGAGTTTGACGTGTTTTACACATACAGGATAGTTGCGCATTACAGCCCGCAGATTTCGCAGCCTTCAATAAAAAAATCCGCGACGCTTGGCAGCTCATTATGCTACCAAAGAACCGGAATATTCTGCGCAAACAACACACCATACGTCTGTGATTCATTAAACAAGCCTGTCCAAAGGGGGCAAAAATGCAGCGAGAACCAGGTCTGCATTGCAAGCGGCAACCAGGCATCGTGCCTTAACAAAATTGACTGCAACTACAATTCTGCAAACCCATTCGGCCTTTTTTACACGGTTTCAGGATGCGAGGGAGCAAGATACTGCTTTTATGACCGCTCGCATACAACAATAGATTCATGCTTTTCCTGCGATACATCAATGGAGTGCTATGACTACAAAAGCGAGGAAACATGTTCACGGGACAATTGCAGGGTAGGCAGCTGCAAGTGGAAGCCACAGACAAATTTGCTTGGAACAGGAGCGTGCGTCAGCACGCTAAAATCGAACTGCGAGTTCTGCAAAAAGCCAGGGACGGAATTGATGAAAAACACAGGCTCTTTTAATTACGTATTTGATATTTGCACAAAAGAAAAGGCTGACTTACTTTCCGAGGGCAATTTCAAGTGCTATGCAAAAGACGGAGACGGACAGTCATGCGATGATGTTCTTTGCACAGACTACCCTGAAAATGAGTGCAGCGGCGCGCAGATAACACACGATGAAAACAACAATTTGCTGAATCCTTCACAGGACGCGTGCAGCATCAAGGCGTGCCAGAAGATAAACGGCCAGTGCGCAAAGAATTTTGACGGGGATTCTGAAGCTGACTGCTCCGACCAGATATGCGAGCAGGATTATTTTGCGCCTGTGACGACAATTTTCCCGTCATTAAAAAACGGGATACCTGACAGCCTCTTAATCCAGATAAAAGATAAAAAAACATTATCAGACCCGCAGTCTCTTGTATCGTCATCGGACTACAAAACATTCATTTGCCTTGAGCCGTGCGGAAGCTCAGGACACCCTTTTGACACCTATACCAAAAGCCAGAGCATTATAATAAGCGGCCTAAGCGCCTTTGACAGCGCAAACGGAAGCAGGATTCTCACGTTAAAAGACGGGACAAACATTATAAGGTACTATTCACAAGACCAGTCAAAAAATATCGGCCTCGTAAAAAAAATAACAATCGAGGCGCATTCTGACACAGCATCGCCAAGAATAAGAAACATAAGCGTTACAGACGGCAGCGAAGTGCTTGGAAAACTGTATACAAAAAACCTGAGGCCGCAGATAAACTTAAAATTTTATGAGCCTGCAACAATAACTTTTGCAAGAATTGTTGACACTAAATCAAGCGCAGTCTTCTCGCTTTCATTTCCAAGCACGCCCTTAACAGAATTCAACCTGATGCCGATAGAAAACATGGCAAATTCCGAATACAAGCTTGAGTTAAGCGCAAAAAGCAGCAATAACGTCCTCATGTCACCGCCGCTTTCAAAAGGGCTTGTAATAGATAACACTGCACCGATAATAACTATAACTCCAAGCGGCTCGACACTAAATCTTTCAACAGTTCCAATAAAAATCACTTCAAACGAGCCCGTGACACTTGACATTGTGAACGTAAACTCGGAGCCAATAAACCTCAATTTTTCAACAACAGACAACAAGGTTTTTTCCGCAAACCTGAAAATGCTTGACGGGCCAAAAACACTTTCATACGAAATAAATGACTACGCAAAAAACAAGGCTGCGGGCGCCGTGCAGTTCACAGTTGACGCAATGCCAACTGACATAAAACTTACAAACCCGAAATTCGGAGTGGCGCCTTCATACACTTTTGATTTGGAAGTGGAAACCGACAACAACGGAGTGTGCAGATATTCCCTTGATGACGACCTTGATTTTGACTTTATGACGCAGTTTGAAGTCACAAACGGAATTAAGCATTCGTCAAGCGCATTTAACCAGATTCCGGTAGGCGACACTTCAGAGCACACACTGATTGTAAAATGCCAGGATTCAAGAGGGCTTTCAAGGCAAAATTTCAAGCTTAAGGTTGACAACACGCCTCCAATAATCAAGAACAGTTTTGCATTCCCAAATCCAGTAATTGAAAAGCCAGCAACGACTTCGCTTTCGGTTGAAACTGACGAAGCGTCAATATGCAAGTACAGCCCGACTTCACAGGCGTACACTTCAATGGAAAATAATTTTGCAGGATATGGAAACTTTACTTTTAAAATTTCAAACAGGCAGGACGTAACTGTTGAAAGCGAAGGCACTTACTCGATGTATGTCGCGTGCGAGAACAAAGCCGGCCTTGTATCAGTTACAAGCACGATAACTTTCAAGTTTGACCTTTCAGTCCCGCTTCAGATAATCTCCCACACGCCGCTTTATTTTAACACAACGCAGGCAGTAATTGCAATCGAGACAAACAAGAAGACCCAGTGCAAGCTTTCAGAAACAGATCCTGAGGTAGTATCGGGCGACATTTTCGGCCCTCCCGGGTTTTCCCACACAAAGCAGATAATCTCCTCACAGGGGCCGCACAAAGTTTACATCAGGTGCAAGGACCAGTACCTGCAGCAGTTTTCAAGCGTCAAGATAATCGACTTTACAGTTGACACAACATCTCCAATAATGGCGAGCGTGAACGACACGAGCAGCTTTGCAGGATTTCCAGAAAAAACCTGCCTTAACAACACATTAAGAGTAAAGTTCATCGGAATCGATGAAGATTCAAAAATAAAACAGTATGTTTTCTCGCTTATCAAAAAACTCGACAATCAGGCAGTCAAGCAGATGCTCAAGGCATTTGACACTGACACCTGGGTGAAGGTTGACAACCTGTCACTTGAGGAAGGACAGGACTATTATTTTAGAGCAAAGGCGGTAAATTCAGCAGGCCTTGAGAGTGAGGAAAAGGAAAGCGACGGCATAACAGTTGACACAGAGGCGTGCAAGTCAAAATTCTGCGGGGACAACTTAATCAATTCTCCGGGAGAACAATGCGACGGCACAAAATTCGGACCAATAAACCAATGCACACAGTACAGCAACTTTATCGGCGGCACTTTAAAATGCACAACCTGCCAGCTCGACACTTCAGGATGCAACAAACTGCCTGACTGCGGAAACAAAATTCTTGACCCTGGCGAAAGCTGTGACACAAACACATTTGGCTCAGTTACAACCTGTCTTGGGTTTAACAACACTTTCTCCGGCGGCAACCTAAAATGCACATCAACCTGCCAGCTCGACACAACTTCCTGCACGGAAAAACAAAAATGCGGAAACGGAATAATTGACCCTGGCGAAAGCTGCGACGGCAATAATCTCGGGCCATTGAGCGGAAAATGCACTGACTACAACCCGACAACTTTCTCCGGCGGCAACCTTGTCTGTGATGGATGCTCACTTGACACATTAGACTGTCAGGGAGTAACTGGAACATGCGGGGACTCCGCAATAAACATCGGAGAGCAGTGCGACGGAACAATATTCGGCCAGATTAAAAACTGCAACCAATACGGAACTTTCTCCGGCGGCACTTTAAAATGCAGCTCTTCGTGCCAACTAGACACAAGCTCATGCACCCAAGTGGCGAAATGCGGAAACGGAATAATTGACCCTGGCGAAAGCTGCGACGGCACGGCATTCGGACTGCCAAATACAAAATGCAGCGACTTTAGCCCTGACTTTGGCTCTGGAACACTTGCATGCAATTCATGCAAGCTAGACACAAGCTCATGCAAAAGCGCATCAAGATGCGGAAACTTCAGGCTCGACTTTGGAGAGATATGCGACGGAAACGAGTTTGACAATATTTCTGACTTGAGATGCACTGCATACAGCAGCCAGTTTTTTAACGGGACAATAAAATGCAACGAATGCCAGATTAGTACTGGAGAATGCAATGCTTTAGTCGGCGAGATAACATGCAAGCAGCGCGGTGATTGCGCAGTAGGGCAGGATTGTGATGATGACACAGAATGTGCAAGCCAGTTCTGCTCCAATAAAAAATGCGCCGGTGCAACATGCACAGATTCCATAAAAAACCAGGGAGAGTCAGACATAGACTGCGGCGGCCCGTGCAGCGGCTGCCCTAATCTGAAATCATGCAATGAAAACAGCGACTGTGAAAGCAGCTCATGCAGTTTTGGAATCTGTTTGCTTGATACCTGCACTGACGGCAAGCTTACAACTGATGAATCAGACATAGACTGCGGCGGCCCATGCCCTCTTAAATGCTCAGAAGGGCAGGGATGTTCAAGAGACGAGGATTGCTCAAGCGGAATGGGATGCAAGGACTTATTATGCCAATACAGTGTTGACCCCGGAAATGAGGAGCCTGCAAACACAGACACTGACGGCGACGGCATGCCTGATGACTGGGAATTCAAGGCAGGCCTTGACCCAAACAACCCTGCGGATGCAAATGAAGATTCTGACGGTGACGGCCTTACAAACCTCGAAGAGTTTGAGCTTGCAAATACTTACGGCCAAAGCACAGATCCAAACAACTCTGATACCGATGGAGACTCATATTCTGATAAAGTAGAAGTCGACAAGAGCTCAAACCCGACTGACCCTGAAGATGTTCCGAAGGGCACAAGTTTCTGGAAAATATTCGGGCTTGTGATGTTTATACTTGTGCTTGTTGGCGGCGCAGGATTCATGGCATACAGGATAATATCAAAAAAAGAAGAAGAGCAGTTTGCTTTCTCAAATAAGACATTGCCAAAGCCATCATTCCCTCCACAGGCAGCGCAGAGAGCGCAGCCGCAGATGCAGAGGCCGGCTTTAAAACCGGCTCAGGCAATAAACCAAGAGCAAATCAGGGCAAGGGACTCGCTTAAGAAAAAACAGGAATCAATGTCAAAACAGCAGTCAAAGCTTTTTGGCTCATTTGGAGGCGAGCAGTCCAAAAATGATTTGGCAAAGCAGCCCGCGCAGACAAAACCGCAGTCAGACAAAACAAATACAGCCGCGAAAAAATCGGAAGACCTAAAAACGAAAAAAGATATTCAGAATGGAGTTTCCAAAAATACAGAAGCAGCCAAAAACCCCCAAAAAACTGAGCGGGCCAAAACAAAAAAAGCCCAGACACAAAAAAATTCACCAAGCGGCAAAAATGAAGATGGCCAAAAATCAGCCAGATTTAACCAGTCACTGTACAAAAAACTCAAGGATATAGCCGAAGAAAAGGAAGACAAAATCCAAAAAGCCAAATCACAAAAAGGCCAAAAAGAAAAATAGCATTCAAGCCTTTATTCAGCCCTATAGCTCTTATTTTCATGAAAAAGTCACAAATTTACGGGCAGGTTTTTATCTACGTGCTCGCAATGGTGCTCGTTGCATTTATTTTGATTTATGGATATAATGCAATACAGAGCTTCAAGGGAAAGGCTGACGAAGTCTGCATGGCAAAGCTGAAAAGCGACTTAAAAAATGCAGTGAAGAGCATGACAACGGATTATGGGAGCGTGCAGAGAAAAGACATAAGCCTCTGCTCGGGGTTCTCAAGGATATGCCTTGTGGAAAATTTTGAAAAACCGCAGGTTCTGGCAAACACAGACCCAATAATAAAAGACAGCATAGCATCAGAATCAGAAAATAATGTATTTTTAATGGAGAAGTCAGTCAAAGACTCATTCTACATAGGGAAAATTTCCACACAACCGGATGTATTATGCGCCGGCGCCCAGGGCTCGACAATAAGCCTGCGGCTTGAAGGCAGGGGCAACAGGGTTGACATAACTGAATGGAATTAGTCCAAAATGAGAAACAAAAAAGGAATAGAAGTGCAGTTTAACTGGCTTTTTGTGCTTTTGGCGGGCTCGGCAATCCTGATTTTTTTTATTGTTTTTATAATAAGGCAGAAGAATGTTTCAGAAGTTTCAAACATGAATTCTGTATTAAAAAGCCTTGAATCCATAATTGCAGGGGCATCGGTTAGCACCTACACAACAAACTTAATTGAAATACCTGAATCAAGCATAGAGCTCGGATGCAACAGGCTCTCAATAGGGAAGGCTTCAAGGCAGTACCAAAACCTGATTCTCTTTGGGCCTGAGGAGATACAGGGAAGCAGGCTCATAACACAGACACTTGATTTCAACGCCCCTTACAGGGCGACAAATTTACTCTACATTACAAGCCGGCAGCTCAAGTACATAATTGTCGGAGAAAGCGATTTTGCAGCCCAAATAAACAGGACACTTCCAAATGAAATCAACAAGGATTTTTACAAAATCCTTCCACTGATAAAAAATGAGAACAACTACAAAGTAAGATTTGTCTTCTTTGAGTCACTTGAAGACATACCAGCTTCACTGCAAAAAATGCCTGATGAAGACGTGACTGCACTAAAAATAACCGGAGACATGGAAATAGGCACCATCGAATTTTTTTCAAAGAAAAAAGACTCCTGGCTTTCAAAGGGAACTTCAAGCTACCTCACAAAATCTTCGCTGATAGGCGCGATATACTCAGACAGCGTCGAAACTTATGAATGCAATATGCAGGCAGCATATGCGCACCTTATGCTTGTAAACCGGGTTACTGCAGACAGGGTTCAGGAATTCTTGCGCTCGGAAACTTATGGGAGGCAGGCACAGTGCAAGGCAATTTACCAGCTCGCACTTACGGAGCTTAGGGATATTTTTGAATCATCAAGAAACATGGCCCTAAAAGGAATATCAGAAGAAGACACAAAATCAATTCATGACGTTTCAAAATCACTTTCGGCAAAAAATCTTGAGGCAAAACGATATTCATGCGCTCTTGTGTATTAAAATGGAAAAAAAATCCCAGATACAGATTGGCGAGACAATAACTGTCCTTTTGGTGTTCTTTGTTATTGTGATAATCGGCCTTATATTTTACACAAAGTTTGCAAAAGACAACCTTGCAATCGAGCAGCAGGAAATATATGAGCAAAAATCCATTGCAATTGCGCAACGCATAATGTTTTTGCCTGAGCTTCAGTGCAGCGAGGACAATGTCATTAGGGACAACTGCATTGATGTCTTAAAGCTTGAATCCACATACAATGTGCTAAAAGACCCTGCAAATGAAATTTATTATTTTGACATCTTTGAATACAGCAGAGTCAATGTTTCTTTGGTATACCCAAAACAGGATTTTGGCAACAGCTTTGTGCTTTACTCAAAGACACTTCCAAATTACAAAACCAAGCACGTGACCCATTTTCCTGTCTCGATATATGACCCTCTTTCAAGGCAGCACGCCTTTGGGATTTTGCAGATAGAAACCTACAGCTAAACAAACTAACATGAGAAAGGAAACCACTAAAAAAAAATCCCAGATGGAAATACTCGGGCTTGCAATCGTGATAGTGATAGTTCTTTTGGCAATAACCTTTACAGTCGGATTTCTTTTAAAGCCGCAGAAGAATATACGGCAGGGATTTGTAAATTCAGAGCTTGCATCAAACATGATAAACACGTTTCTTAAAACAAATGCGCCTTTGTGCTCCCGCCTCTCAATGACTGAGCTTATACAGGATTGCTTTCAGTCTGAAGGATTAAACTGCGATAACGGGCAGACATCATGCGAATTTGTAAAAGACCGGGCAACTGAAATAATGAAAGGGACACTTGATGAATGGCACTTAAAATATGAATTTTTGATTTACAATCAGGGTCAGCCACCAAAAATCAGCATAGGGGCTGTGTGCACAGGTTCAAAAAAATCAAAGCAGTTTCCAGTCCCGTCAAGCGCTGCAACTATATATGTCAAGATGGACATATGCACTTAATTCAGAATTTAATAAAAATAAGAAAAGAAAATAAATTATTTTCTTGCAATTTCTGTTGCAGGCTTCATTGATTTCCATGCAAGCTCAAACAAGTTCTCAAGAGCGCTTGCAAAAAAAGGCGTGTTCACCCAGATTCCAACATCATATGTAGGGTGCACTTCCTGGTCGTCAAGTATCATAAAGATTATTTCCTTGCCGTCAACAATTGTAAACCTTGCCTTTGTGTCAGTGTGCCTTACTTCAGCAATTCCCTGTATGTCTTTTATTGCTGCTGCTGAGTCTTTTGACATTGGGGCTGCAATCCTTATCCTTACTCCCCTTTTCTTAAGCTTTTCAAAAGTCGGCTTTAGGCCTTCAATTTTTCTCAAAAATCCCTGGGAAGTTGTCATGATTGTGACAGTTTCTTCAGCATTTCTGATTGTCAATTCAAGGTGGTTGTAAAGGTTATGCCTTCCTCTTAATGAACCTGAAAGGTCAGCAGGCTCTACAAGCTCAACACCCTGAGTGTGAAGCACGCTTAGCTCGTTGATTATTTCAGTGTTTTTCAAGTCAGAAAGTTTCTTCACTTCGTCTTTGGCACTCTGCTCGACGTTTTTCTTTACCCTTTCAACAACTTCTTTTGGAGGGACAGCTATATATTTTATCGGCTTTCCCAATTTCATTATAACAAAACCCTTCTTTTCAAGGGATTCGAGAACATCATAGCTTCTTGACCTTGGAACATTTGCGATGTCGCTTAATTCCCCTGCGGTAGAAACTCCCCTGCTCAATAGAGCAGTCCATATCTTTACTTCATACAAATTCAGGTTGAAAAACCTTCTCAACTTGCTTAAAAATTCTTCTTTAACTATCATTTAACTACACCCCCCTTTTATTATTGTACAGGGGATAAAAAACACTACTATTAAAATGTTGTTATTTTTCATCACTCAGCAATAAATTCATTTTAAAATAGTAATGAATTATTATAACTGATGAGTTATTACAGAAAATAGCCAGCTACTATTTAAATCTTTCTGAGCTATAGGCATTTTTTTGTTATTTTTATAAAAACAAATTTTATGCATTTTTTTTATCAATAACATTTATAAAAGAGCATAGAAACATTTTTTTATCCTAAAAATTTTATTTATTATCTAAAATGCTAAGTGGAAAAATCGCGCTTGTCACAGGCGCATCAAGGGGAATAGGAAAAGCGATAGCAATAGAGCTTGCAAAACACAACGCCCACGTCATTGTAAATTATAGCAGCAACCAAAAAGATGCCGAAGAGGTGGTTGGTGAAATAAAAAATCTGGGAAAAAATTCTATCTCTATCAAAGCTGATGTCAGTAATCCTGAAGAAGTCAAAAAAATGTTTGGAGAAATACAATCCAGATTCGGAAGACTTGATGTTCTTGTCAACAATGCAGGAATCACAAAAGACAGGTCACTGTGGAAAATGACTCCGGAAGAATGGAACAGGGTAATAAATGTAAATCTTGACAGCATATACCTTGTAACAAAAAATGCACTTTCACTTATGCAAAAAGATTCAAGAATAATAAGCATATCATCAATTGTGGGACTATATGGAAATTTCGGGCAGTGCAATTACGCAGCATCAAAAGCAGGCATCATAGGCTTTACAAAATCCCTTGCAAAGGAAGTTGCAAAACAGCAGATAACAGTCAACGCAATAGCTCCTGGATTTATCGAAAGTGAAATGACGGATAAAATCCCATTTTTGAAGAAGAAAGTGACGCTATGGATGATACCTATGAAGCGCGCAGGACTGCCTGAGGAAATAGCAAATGTAGCTGTATTCCTGGCATCAGAAAAATCATCATATATCACTGGACAGACAATAAATGTCAATGGGGGATTTGCTTTTTAGAATGAGCCCTGAAACATTATTAAAAAAACCCTGGAAGCCGACAAGGCCGGTATCCAAAGGAGCATCAGCATATCACGAGGCGGTATGCAACGCTGAATACTACATTGAAATTCTCGACGAACTGGCTAGAATTGCAATCCCTGTAATAAAAGACAATGATGTAGTTGTTGATTTTGGAGCGGGCACAGGAGTATCGGCAATGAAGCTAATGTCCAAGATGAAATCAAAAATAAAACTTTGCTTGGTTGATAATTCACAGGCGTGGCTTGCAAAGGCATTCGAGATTTTTGAAAACAATCCGGATGTTAGGTGCTTTCTTTTGGAGAAAAAAGGAGACACTTACATGACTTTGGCAGAGACTGTAGGTCGGGAAGTTGTTGACCACGTCATATCTGCAAACACACTTCACCTTGTGAGTGACATAGGCTCGGCTTTTGACGGAATCTACAAAGCACTAAAGCCAAACGGCACTTTCATATTCCAAAGCGGGAACATCACAAGAAGCACAAGGCCTGAAGGTGCATTGATGGTTGATAACAGCGTCAAAAGGGTGCATGACATAGCGCTTGACATTGTAAGACGCGACCCTAACTTTGCAAAATACAGAAAAGACCTCGACGAAAAAATAAGGCAGAACGAATCTCAGAGAAAATTTGTATTTCCAGAGCCAAGGCCAATAGAGTTCTATGTGGAGTCCCTTGCAAAAGCAGGATTTAAGCATGAGGAAACCCACTTTAAGCATTTTAAGGTAAAATACAGCGACTGGCTTAATTTCCTAAGAGTAAAAAGGCTTCAGGCAGGAATCCTTCCAGAAATCGGCGGATATGAGCCGTCACCAAAGGAAGAAAAAGACAGAGACACGCTTATTACAATTGCAACGAATATGCTTTTTGATGATTTAAAGAAAAACAACAAGCTTTCAGATGATGAAGGTTTTACAATAGAAATTGCCTATGTCAGCTCAAGAAAATCTGAAAAGCCAGATTATTACAAAGAAAAGCTTGGCCTAAAGGGAAAAATCGCGCTTGTCACAGGCGCATCAAGGGGAATAGGAAAAGCAATAGCAATAGAGCTTGCAAAAAACGGCGCAAAAGTTATTGTAAATTACAATAAAAACGAAGCTGAGGCAAATGCAGTGCTTAATGAAGTGAAAAAACTCTCTGACGGCATTTTGATCCAGGCTGACGTTTCTGATTTTGAATCGGCAAAGTCAATGGCATTGAAAATCAAGGAATCATTTTCAAAAATAGACATACTTGTCAATAACGCCGGCATAATAACGGACAAGACGATGCAGAACATGTCTTATGAAGAATGGAGAAAAGTAATCCACACAAACCTTGACAGTGTTTTTAACGTGACAAAGAATATTTTGCCGCTAATCAACGAAAACGGGCGAATAATCAATATAAGCTCCATAGTTGCGCTGGACGGGAATTTCGGCCAGTGCAATTACGCAGCATCAAAAGCAGGCATCATAGGCTTTACAAAATCCCTTGCAAAAGAGGTAAGCCGTAAAAAAATAACAGTCAACGCCGTTGCCCCTGGACTTATAGAAACCGACATACTCGGGCCCATACCTGCAAATGTAAGGCGGGAGTTTAATGCAAGGATTCCAATCGGCAGAAGCGGCGAGCCACAAGATGTTGCAAATCTCGTAGCATTCCTTTCTTCAGAAATGGCGGGCTATATAACTGCGGAAGTAATTCCAATCAACGGCGGCCTGCATTTTTGAAACAGGTAATTTTAAATACTAAATAAGCCTTCTAAGAACTATTGCGCAGTGCGCAAGATTGTTTTTAGAATGACGAGTTCTAAAAAGCTTAAATAACATAGAGGTAAATAAATATGAGACAAGATAGAGGAGGAAGGCGTGATTTTGGCGCCAGCAGAAGTTTTGCCCCTGTAAAGGTCGGCGACGAGATTGATGTGAAAATTGAGGCCGTAGGCGAAAAAGGAGACGGAATCGGAAAAGTAAGCGGTTTTGTCATATTCGTGCCAGGTACTGAAGTAGGGAAAACCTACAAAATAAGGATCACAAGAGTGTTACAAAAAGTAGCTTTTGCCGAAGTAATCGGAGAAGGAAGTTCTGATTCAAGCGCAGAGCAGCCGCAGTCAGATGACTCGTCTGAATCGCAGGAACCTTCAGAAGGTTCACAAGAATCAGACCAGCAAGAACCGTCAGACTCTGACTCAGACAACTTTGGAGAAGAAGGCGAAGAAGAAACACAGTAATTATTTTTTTATTTTATAATTTTATTTTTTCTCATGAGGCTTTTCATCGCAATTGACTTTGACAGCATTAATGGCTACTTAAAAGAGATTCAATCGCAGCTTTTGGAAATCTCAAATCTTTCCCTTGTAACTTCTTTTCACCTAACGCTGAAATTTCTTGGAGAAGTGGAAGAGGAAAATTACAGCTTAATAAAATCAAAGCTAAAGGAAATAAAATTTGAGAAGTTTAATATTTTTCTTGACAAAGTCGGTGTTTTTGAGACAAGAGGCGAGCCGGGAGTCGTATTTGTCAGCATAAAGCAGCAAATCAATCTTTTAGAGCTCCAAAAATCCATAGAATCCGCACTAAGCGGTTTTAGCAGTGATTTTGACTTTACGGCCCATGTCACCTTGGCAAGAGCCAGGAAATTGGACGACAAAAAACAGTTCATCGGAAAAATAATAAAAATACAATTCAAAAATCTATCAGTAACGGTTGACAAATTTGAATTAATGAAAAGCGAGCTTACAAGAAAAGGACCAGCCTACACAGTAATTGAACCTTTCAAGTGCAGCAATTTATAGGTCACCCAAACATTTTTATTAAATAGTCCTTAAATTAAGTTATGGTCTACCCTATATGGAACACACTAGTCTGGTCCTGGTATCAGCTTTGGGTCAAGAAAATAGAGGGCATCGAAAACATTCCGCAAAAAGGAGCTTTTATCGTAGTGCTGAACCATTCAAGCTTTTATGACATAGCACTATCACACGGAATCATAGCAAAAAGGCTTAACAGAAAAATACACCCTTTTGTGAATTCAAAGTTCTGGAAAAACATAATTGCAAAAAATATTCTTGACTGCGGAGAATGCATTCCTGTTTTTGTCTCAGGAGATAAAAACTCAAGGGACAAAAACGAAAAATCAATGAAATTGGCGCTAAAATACCTTAAAAAAGGTGACATAATCTCAATATTTCCGGAAGGAAAAAGAAGTCCTGACGGAGTTTTGGGCAAGGCTTATAACGGCGCTGCCAAACTTTCTATTGCTTCAGGTGCACCTATCTTGCCTGTAGGAATTATAGAATCATATAAAGTGCTCCCAAAAGGCGCACTTTTTCCAAGATTTTTAAGATGCCGGGTGAAAATAGGAAAACCAGTATACCCTTCAGACTTTAAACTCAAAAGAAAGAAAGAAAAATTAGCTGATGAACTGACGAGGGTTTTTATGGGAGAAATCGCAAAAATGATAGGACAAAAATACATTTATTGAAAAAATGGTATACTTTTTTGCCAAAAAATTCCTGGTTCCGGTATTCCGGCTATGGATTAAGGACATAACTGGAGTTGAGAATATTTTGGAAAACTCTCAATTGATAATTGCCGCAAACCATTCAAGCTATGTTGACCACCTTTTTCTTTGCTCAATAGTGATTCCGAAAACCAACAAAAAACTGCATTTTCTTGCAAAAAAAGAGCACTTTGACAGCCTGGCACAGCGGCTTTGGCACAATTACGCCGGCGCGATACCCCTAGACAGGCAGGCGGGCGGAAAAGAGGCTCTTAAGCAGGCGATAAAGGAGCTAAAACAAAAAAAAATAATTGGTATTTATCCCGAGGGCACAAGAACACTTGATGGCAAAATGCAGAGAGCAAAGACTGGAGTTGCAAGGCTTGCGCTGCTTTCCAAAGCGCCAGTAGTTCCTGTCGGCCTTATAGGGACTTTTGAAATAATGCCGAAAGGAAAATATCTCCCAAGGCTAAAAAGTGCAAAAGTCAATATCGGAAAGCCTATCACATTTGAAAAATATTACGGGAAACGAATCACAAAAAAACTTTTACGAGAGGTTACAAACATAATAATGAAAGAGATTGCAAGGCTTTCAAAACAGAAATACAATTTTGACTGATATTTTCAAGTAAAACTTTATATACATTAAATTTTTAATCCAAAAAATGAAAATAGCAATTCTTGGGGCAGGGAGCTGGGGAACTGCGCTTGCGGCAACAGTCTCGCAAAACAACGAAGTCAGCCTTTGGGCAAGAAGAAAAGGGCTTTGTGATGAAATAAACAGGACGAGGAAGAACAAGACTTATCTTGACGGAATTACGCTTCCATCCAATTTTTTTGCAAAAAATTCCATAAAAGACACTGTTGAGGGCTCGCAGATTATAATAAGCGTGATTCCAAGTGAATACTTAAGAAATGTGATGCAGTCGCTAAAGCCGTTTGTTTCAAATCAAATTATAATCAGCGCAACAAAAGGCATTGAGCATTCCAGCGGCAAGAGGATGTCGCAAGTTATTGAGGATGAGCTTGGCAAAAGAGTGAAGGTTGCAGCACTTTCAGGCCCAAACCACGCCGAAGAAGTTGCAAGAAAAATGCCGACGGCAAGCGTGATTGCATGCAGGGACAAGAAAACTGCACTGGCATGCTCAAAAGCCATCAGCACGGATTCCTTCAAGGTTTACCCTCTTGATGACATTGCAGGAGTTGAAACCTGCGGCGCTTTGAAAAACATAACTGCAATAGCAACAGGCGTATGTGACGGCTTTGGATTTGGGGACAATGCGCGCTCGTCAATAATGACAATGGGCCTTGTTGAAATGAACACTTTTGGAAGGGCTTTTGGGGCAAAAAGAGGCACAGTTTACGGCCTTGCAGGCGTTGGAGACCTAATAGCAACCTGCGTAAGCAAGCATTCAAGAAACAGGTATGTCGGCGAGCAGCTTGCAAAAGGAAAATCAATTTCCCAAATCAAGACTGAAATGAAGGGGATGGTTGCAGAAGGAATTCCCACAACAAAGGCAGTTTATGAATATGCCAAAAAGCATAACCTTGAAATGCCGCTTGCAAAGCAGGCGTATGAAGTTATTTATAACGGAAAACCGATCAAGACGGCAATAAAGGACCTTCTTGACCTGGTTTAATCAAAAAGAAAATCACTCTTCTGTGAAGTCTTCAAGCTTGTTTGGCAGTTCTTCGTTGTCCTTTAGAGTGCCTTTAATTTTCATATATTCCTTTGTAAGGATGAAAAACAACAATCCAAGCGATTTCTTTCCCTTGTTGTTGCAAGGCACTACCAAATCAATATAGTTTGACTGGTTGTTTGTGTCGCATAATGCAATTACAGGAATTCCACTTTTTACAGCGTCCATTACTGCATTCCTGTCAGGCCAGGCGTCAACTACCATTACAATCTTTGCTTCTGTGTATTCCTCAAGCTGAGGGTTTGTAAGCATTCCGGGAGGATATCTTCCTGCAATTATCCTAATCCCCGTCAATTTTCCGAAAAGCTCAACAGGCTTCCAGCCGTTCTCCCTTCTGCATATTATCAGTATGTCTTTTGGGTCGTACTGCGATAAAAATGATGCCGCGATAGTAATCCTTTCATCAATTTTCTGAAGATTCAGAACACTTAGGCCGTCAGGCCTTGTCTTGTAGATGAACTGCTCCATGTATTTTGTCCTGAATTTTGTGCCGATGTGTATTCCTGACTTAAGATAAGTATCCCTTGCCACCAAAAATTTTTCTTCCATTTTAATACCTCATAATGTTTTTGCTTAATCTAATGAGTCCAGAATTCTGAACCGCATTTTATAGCCCCGCAGTAGTTGAAGCAACGCTTCTAGGCAATACTCTTAGGATAGAATATCTATTTAAAAAGGTTACTACTCCCCGTTATTATGAAAGTAATATGCGTGACAGGAACTCCAGGGACAGGAAAAACAACAGTAGCCAAAAAACTGGCATTAAAGATTGGTTTTCTTTATCTTGATATAAACGGCTTTGTTTCCAAAAACAAATTATATTCCGGTTACGATAAAAAAAGAAAGTCAAAAATAGTTGACATTAAGAAACTGAACAAGGAGTTAGTTAAAGAAATCAAGTATTTTACAAGAGCCCGGGATTTTTTTAAAAGCCATAATGTAAAAACGTCAAATGAGCTTGCCAAGCTGGCGGGGCATGACAGCATTAACACACTGCAATTATTAAAAACATTAAACTCCTACTCATTAAACGGATATTTCAATTACGGAAAAACATTAAATAACGACTATATCAATAAACTTAAAAAAATAAAAGGAATGATAATAGATTCGCACCTTTCCCATTATCTTCCTAAAAAATATGTTGACTTATGCATTGTCACTAAATGCGGCATTTCTGAACTCAATAAAAGGCTGAAAAAAAGAAAATACTCAAAGGCAAAAATAAAGGAGAACCTGCAGGCAGAAATATTTGATGTATGCAGGCAAGAGGCGCTAAAGAATAAACATAAAGTCATAACTGTTGACACTGCAAAAACTATTAATATTACTTCAATTGCCAAGAAGTTAAGATGACAAACAATTTAACGAAAAGGGTTCTAAACATCGCACCAAGCGCAACTTTGGCAATAGATTCCAAGGCAAAGCAGCTTAAAAAAGATGGCAAGGATATGGTCATATTTGGCGCAGGCGAGCCAGATTTTAATACGCCGGATAACATAAAGCGGGCTGCGATAAAAGCTGTTGAAAACAACATAACAAGATACACTCCCGTTGCAGGAATTCCTGAATTGAAAAAAGCAGTTTCCGACAAGTTCAGGAAATTCAACAAAATAAATTATGACACTTCTGAAATACTCATAAGCTGCGGCGGCAAGCATTCGCTTTACAACATCTGTATGGCAGTGCTTGAAAAAGGAGACGAGGCGATTTTGCCAGTGCCTTACTGGGTAAGCTATGACGAGATGATTAAGCTTTGTGATGCAAAGACTGTGTTTTGCAACACTGACGAGAAATTCAAGCTTACTGCAAAAGACGTTGAGGAAAAAATAACAAAGCACACAAAACTGCTTTTTCTAAACAGCCCCTCAAACCCAAGCGGCGCTGTTGTTGAGCCTTCAGAAATCAGGAAGATTGCAAAGCTTGCAGTTGACCATAATTTTTATGTCATCTCTGATGAGGTTTATGAATACCTGATTTACGGAAAAGAGCACCTAAGCATTGCCTCAATAAATGACGAGATTAAAAACCTCACAATCACTGCAAATTCTGTCTCAAAGACTTATGCGATGACTGGCTGGAGAATTGGATACCTTGGAGCAAACAGGGAGCTTGTTAATGCAATGACAAACTTACAAGGGCACTCGACAAGCAATGCGTCAAACATAGCACAGATGGCTGCTATTGAAGCATTAAACGGGCCGCAGGATTCTGTTGCAAAAATGGTGAAGGCATTTGACGAAAGAAGAAAATTCATGTGGAAAAGGCTCAATGAAATGGGGCTTGAGTGTGTCGAGCCCGAAGGGGCATTTTATGCATTTCCTTCAATCAAAAGCACAAAACTGGACTCAACGAAATTCTGCTCAAAGCTTTTGGATGAGGCTTTAGTTGCCGTAGTTCCTGGAAACGCATTCGGTTCTGATGATTTTGTAAGGCTAAGTTACGCAACTTCAATGCAGGAAATAGAAAAAGGGATGGACAGAATTGAGAAGTGGCTTAAGACAATCAACTAGTGTTACAATGGATTCATCAGCACTCGAGAAAATAGCGCAGGATTTGCCAGTACTGGACAACACAACAATTCAAATGGGAAGGCTGTCGAAATTCTATTCAGTCCATAGGGCTGAAATAACCATTTGTGAAGGAGATCCTGGAAAACCTAAAAGCAGGCTTTTGTATGTTTATGGGGTTGACGATTCGAGAAAATGGATTTTATGCTCAGCAAGTGGTGTTCCCATTGAGTCAAATATGTATCTGGACCCAGTAGACCATATGCCAATAAGTATGGAGACAATAGTTGAGTACATTATATTGCAACAACAATCTATTTAAACCAAAATAAAATCTTATTCTTATGCCTAATCACAATGTCTCAAGGGCGATGTCAACACAGCATCCTGACAACGTCAGCAACCCGTTCTTCACACACAATTCTGAAATTGCAGGAGATGACGAGATAAAAGAGGCTTTTTACACTTATTCGCACATGCACTGCAAAGAACAGCTTTGGGACTGTGAGGGAAAGGAAGTTGACAATTATGTTGTGAAGAAGCTTTTTGCAAATTACGAGCCATATTTTAGAAAACACAAGCTCGGAAAAGACCTATTCTTGACTTTGAGAGTTCCAAACCCCGATGTTGAAAAGAATGAAGCCAAAATCTTGCTTGAAACTCTTGAAAGCATTCCGAGAAACTTTGATGCCGCAAAACTTTTCTATGGGGAAGACATCGCGCCGATTTTTGAAATTGCGCTTCCAATGGCGTCCGATTACAGGCAATTGACAAGGATATCCCAATACTATAAAGAACATGTTGTCGGCAAGCAGCACAGCAAGCTTGGAAATGACATAAAAATTTCTGAATGGATTGGAAAATTCCAGCCTGAGAGCCTGAGGATGATTCCATTAATTGAGGAAAAAGAATACATCCTAAATCCTGAAAAAATCGTGGAAAAATATGTTTTGGGAGAGAAAATAAAGGAATATCAGAGGGTGTGGCTTGCAAGAAGCGACCCTGCACTTAACTACGGAAATCTTGCAACAGTGCTTATGCTCAAAGTTTCACTTCAGAAAATAAGAAAGCTGCAAAAAAAGCTCTCAATAGACATGCTTCCTATTTTAGGATGCGGCAGCGCGCCGTTTCGTGGAAACTTCAAGCCGACAAATATAAAAAACTGCATAGCAGGCTATCCAAGCGTGCACACATATACTTTACAGTCAGCTTTCAAGTATGACTACAACATAAAGGATGTAAATAATGCAGTTGAAGTGCTCAACAATTCGAGGCCGTCAGAGCCTGTTTCAGTTAACGAAAAACTTTGCATTCCAATAATCGAGAAGCTTACAAAAGAATACCAAAAACAAATCAAGATACTTGTACCAATGATCAATGAGATGGTTCCTTATATCCCTTCAAGAAGGAAAAGAAAGCTGCACATAGGCCTTTTTGGGTATTCGAGAAACATGGGAGGAGTTAAGCTGCCAAGGGCGATAACATTTTGCGCATCACTTTATTCATACGGGCTTCCGCCTGAACTTATATCACTTGATTGCCTTAACCAAAAAGAACTTGATTTTATCAGGACATTCTATACCAACTTTGATAATGACTTAAGGGATTCGCTTACATTCCTAAACGAAGATAACCTTGATTTGTTCCCTCTCGAAATTTCAAAAAAAATCAAAAAAATAAGCAAGATGACTGACTTTGAGCCAAACGAGGCGCACAAGAAAATTACATCAATAATTGCACAGGATTTAAGCAAAAGAGACCACAAGCTGATTTCAGAAAACGTGACAAGGGCAGGATTTGTAAGGGGATTTTTGGGATAAAATGAAGCAGCTTTCGTCGCTTGAGATTCATTATTTGTCAAAGGAAATTTCTGATTTAAAGGACTCAAGGATTGACAAGATTTACCAGCCTGAAAAGAATTTAATTTACTTCAGCCTTTACAAGTCAGGGCAGGGCAAGAAAATCCTTTCAATAAATGTCGGCAAGTCGCTTTTCATTTCTGAAAGCAAGGATTATGGGGAAACACTTGGATTTGGGATGCTTTTGAGAAAATACCTTGACGGAAACTTCCTTACTTCAATTGAGCAAGTTAATTCTGAGAGAATTGTAAAGTTTACATTTAATCTTAAGGATGACAAAAAACACCTTTATGTTGAATTTTTTGGAAAAGGAAATGCAATCCTTTGCAGTTCTGATGACATTATTATCAATGCGCTTGAGCATCACGAGTTTAAAGACAGGACAATAAAGCCAAAAATAAAGTATGAAAACCCGTCCAAAAAATTTGACATGTTCAAGCTTACTCAAAAAGAACTAAATGAGATGCTTTCAAGCTCAAAAAAAGACTCAATTGTAACGTGCCTTGCAACTGAGCTTGGGCTTGGGGGGATTTATTCTGAAGAGGCTTGCTTAAATTCGAAAATTTCAAAGAATTCCGCTCCAAAAGATATTGATGAAAAATTTGCTGCTATCTTGCTTGCATCAGTCAAGAAATTAATTTCCAAAAAAATCAGCGCAAAAGCAGTTTTTGAAAATGGAAACGTGATTGATGCCGTGCCTTTTGATATGGAGATTTATGCTTTAAAGGAAAAAAAGGATTTTGAGAGCTTTAGCTCGTCCCTTGAATTTTATTATTCGCAGTTTAAGGAAGTGAAGGAGACAAAGCAGGAGAAGGAGCTAAAATCAATGCAAAAAATGATTGAGATGCAACAAGCCAAAATTTCCGAGTTTGAAGCAGAAGAAAAGGAACTCAGGGAGAAAGGAGAGCTTATTTATCAAAAATATTCTCTTGTCAAGAATGTGATGGATGAGCTGAACAAAATTTCTTTAAAGCATTCGTGGAAGGAGATTAAAGAGAAGCTCAAAGGGCACAAAGTAATCAAAGAGATTAATGAGAAAGAGAAGAAAATAATTATTGAGGTTTGATTGAGTAGACATCATTAAATCTTTCTGCTTTATACGTTCCAGCAGGCAAATTGCCCCTTACACATTCTAAAATCAAAATAGAAGTTAGCCTACCTATATGGTTTTCCCCGTTAAGCGCTAAAGCTCTGGCTTTGGACGATAAAATCGGAAGTTTTGAGCCTGGAAAAGAAGCTGATTTCCTTGTTATCAGAGATCCAAACACGCTTGGCAGATTTAATCTGAACAAAAAGCCTGAAGAAATTCTTTTAAGAATTATTTATGGAGCTACAAAAGAGCATATAGAGCAGGTTTATGTTCAAGGCAATCGGTTAAAATAAATTTCCTTTAATTCAAACCTATTTCAGATTCTTAAAAGACTTGCTTATTTTTTCATTCCAGAATTCAGGAAGGCTGAATGACAGCAACCCTTCAAATTCATCATCCCAGACATAAGTGTATTTTTCCTTGTCATCTTTGTTCTTGAACATTTTTGATGCTTTTTCATACATTTCCTTTATTGCCTTTCTTTCAAAAGTTGATTGTAATAGGCTTGGCTCTTTAAACATCAAAGTGTCTGCCAGCCTTAATACATTGACGTCAACCAATGCCGAGTTTTGGGTTATGATGATTAATGTGAGGTTTTTATGCCTCGCAATTGCCATGAACTTGCTTAATTCCTTGTTCGGGCTTTTCATTGAATCTCGTGACGAGAACAAAATTGCGCCTTCGTCAATCAATGCTATTGAATTGTTTGGCACGCTTTCAATATTTTCTGACTTTTTTATGCTCCACGGAAGCTTTGCCTCTTCAAAACCTAAGCAATAGCACTTTCTTTTTGATTTTTTCATGAATAACTCAATTAATTTCATCCCAAAGGCAGTCTTTCCTGAGCCTCTTTTGCCTACTATTAGAATTATTAGGCTTGTGTTTAGCAGCTTTTTGTAGAATGTTTCATAGTCTCCTTTCTTTGTTTCTTCAACTTCAAAAGGCTGATAATTAGTGTTTTTCTCTGTTTTTCTGAAAATGTCCAATATTCCCATGAAAATGACTATATCTGATTGGTATAAAAAGGATTTGGTGAATTTGACTTGTGTCACAAAAATAAGGGAAAGTTTATTAAGAAAATATTAAAGTTATGATATAGTGGATAACGATACAACTATAGAAGAATTGAAAAATAAAGTAAAAAAATTCTGTGAAGAAAGAGACTGGGATCAATATCACAATGCAAAAGATTTAGCTATAGGTATTATAACAGAATCTTCTGAATTACTCGAACATTTTAGATTTAAATCAGAAAAAGAGATTGAAGGGTATTTTGAAATTCCAGAAAAGAAAAAAGAAATTTCTGAAGAATTATCTGATATATTATATTTTGTTTTGAGACTATCACAAAAATATAATATAGACTTAACAACGGAATTGAGTAAAAAAATTCAAAAAAACAAAGAAAAATACCCTGTTGAAAAATCTAGAGGGTCTAATAAAAAATATGATGAGATTTAAAAATGCTGAATAGACTAACAATTTATAACGCACCGAAAAAGCAATTTTTTAGTGATGTTTTAGTTAATAAATTTGCAGATATAATGCAAGAAAATTTTTCAAATTCTTATGGTCAAAAAGTAGGAGATTCCGAGTTTAATTCTTGGATAGATACTGGAAAAGTAATTAAAAATTTAATTGAGCTTGGCGGTTTAGAAAATATTTATGTTTCATTTGAATATCAGATTCCTTATAGGCAACAAAGAATTGATTGTTTATTATTTGGAAAAAATAAAAATGGAAAGGGTACAGTCATACATATTGAGATGAAACAATGGAAACAAGTAGAAGCATTAGAATGTGAAGGGAATTTTATTGAAACTTATACTGGAAGAGATAAACGAAAGGTCGCACACCCTTCACAACAAGTTCAAGGATACCATAATTATTTAATTGGATTTGTAGAAATATTTGAAGAAAATGAAACATGTTTATTTGGTTATGCTTATTGTCCAAATTACGATAAAAAAGAAGGAGAAGGGTTGTTTGACGCAAAATATAGTGAAGTTGTTAATAAGTTTCCTATTTACACAAAAAAGGATATAGAAAAATTGGCAGATAGATTGAAAGAATTATTGTGCCAGGAAGACGGTTTCGACATATTTAATAAATTTATGAACTCTCCCATAAGACCTTCGAGAAAACTTTTGGATAGTGCATCAAAAGTTATTAAACAAGAATCTGATTTTAATTTAATCGATGATCAAATATATGCAAGAAATGTGATTATTGATAAAATAAAAAGAGGAGAAACAAAAAACGAAAAAAATGTAGTCATCGTAAAGGGTGGACCTGGTACTGGAAAAACAGTAATTGCCTTACATATTTTAGCAGAATTTTCAGGACATAAAGATAAAAAATACAAAATCTTTTTTTCATCAAGGTCAAAACCATTAATTGAAGCAATAAAATATAAAATGGAAAGGGGGCAAAAAGCTGGAGAAGTTAATGCAAAAATACTTTTTACAAGTTTGCATCCATATTCCCCAACAAGGATATCTGAATGTGATTTAGACATTTTAATTGTTGATGAAGCACACAGAATTGGGGAAAAATCAGACCATAGATTTACTAAAAAAGAGTATAGAACTAATATGCCTCAAGTTGAACAATTAATCAGATGTGCAAAAACATCTATTTTTTTTATTGATGATAAGCAAGTTATTAGGGGGGCAGAAGTAGGAAATACCCAATTAATCAAAAGAACCGCTGAGAGTCTGGGAAGAAACATTGAAGAATGGGAATTGACTTCGCAGTTTAGATGTAATGGGTCGGATAATTATTTGGATTGGTTAGAATCTATATTAGGGTACACAACTGAAAAACGAATTCTTAAAAAAGAGGATAATTTTGATTTTCAAATTATAGATTCTCCAGATAGACTTTACGAAATAATAAAAGGAAAAAATTCCTTGAAGAAAATGAGTGCAAGAATTGTTGCAGGCTATTGTTGGCCTTGGTCTACAAAATTAAATGCTAACGGGGAGTTAGCAAACGATGTTAAAATTGGAAACTTTGAAATGCCTTGGGAGACTCACGGAGACATTAAGCCTCCAGAAGGTTATGTTAAGTGGTATGAATGGGCATATAAACCTGAAGGAATTAAACAAGTTGGATGTATTTATACTGCGCAGGGTTTTGAGTTTGATTATATAGGGGTAATTATAGGTTCTGACCTAAAATATGATAAACTAAGAGATTGTTTAGTTGGAAATATTTTGGGTACAAAAGACCCAATTCTTAAGAGAAGCAAAGATAGATTTGATGAATATGTAAGAAATATTTATCGAGTTTTAATGTCTAGGGGAATGAAAGGATGCTTCGTCTATTTTGTTGATAGGGAAGTTGAGAATTATTTTAAGTCAAGAATCCATTATGTAGACTCTTTTAATGATTATATCTCTCAATCATCTGATAAATTGGTCATAGCAGAAAAACAAAAAGAATACAAAAAATAAACTTCAATTCTTATGCTTAATTTCAATTAAAAACATTCTTCCGTCTGTTGAAAGCAGTTTGATATCAACCAAGTCTTCTTTATGCAGATTGTTAGTCAGTTCTTTTGGAAACCTAAAAAAGAACGTTTTACCATCATAATTCATGTTTCTTTCTACTGTTATTGTATTTTCATTTAGTAATTGTTTAACTATGAGGAATTTTTCAAATTTCTTGGCCTGTTCAAAATCAACATATTCTTTTTTGCACGTCTTGCACTGCCAAACATCATAAGCAAACTCAATATGACCATAAGATACTTTTTTGCCTGTCAAAACAGTCTTTTTCCCATGGCATTGAAAAGGCCCTTTAAACGAGCTTTCTTCTAACTTGATATTGGCTTCTTGCCCCATATCTCTTGTTTTAAGATTATAAAACGGCTCTTTTTCAAGTTCTTGCTGATATTTGGATTTCATTTTTTATTATACCTGTTTATTTGCGGTTCTGATGATGGATAAGCCGTTATGACATTTGCAATTGGCTCATCATATTTGAATATCATAGTTATGTAACGAACATAGTGTGTTATTGATATGTAAATTTTATCTTCTTGCCTGATAATTTTAGGCTTTCCGTGTTTAATTGCCTCCCAGAGTTCATCTATTCCTATGCCATGTTTGTATAATATTTTCTCCTGAACGTCCGGACTTATATGCAATTTTAAGTTTTTCATGGCAATAAATTTTGTACTTCATATAGTACGCTGAATAGTACGTTTATATAAACCTATCTGACAATTAATGAATTATAACTATGGTTTCCAACAATCAAATGATCAAGAACTTTTATTCCAATTAAATCTCCAGTTTCAACAAGCACCCTATTAACTCTGTAGTCTTCATCTGAAGGTTCAACATTTCCTGATGGATGATTATGAACCAATATAATAGAATTAGCAGAGTTCTTTATTGCTTCCTTAAACACCTCCCTAGGATGAACCAATGAAGAATTCAATGTCCCGATTGAAATAACTTCATCTTTGATTATTTTGTTTTTGGAATCAAGAAACACTGCAATAAAATGCTCTTTTTTCAAATCCTTGAGCTTTTCAATATAGTATGAAGCGATATCTGAAGGGTTTTTAATCACTTTCTCGCAGATTTTGCCTGAATTGACTCTTTTGCTTAGCTCAAATGCAGCAATGATTTTAGCCCCTTTGGCTAAGCCTATGCCTTTTATTTTCATTAGTTCCTGTAAAGACAGGGAATTAAGGTTTTCAAGCCCAAAACTGGAAATTAGCCTGTTTGATAAATCCAGGACATTTTCTCCTTTGGTGCCTTTTTCAAGAATCAAAGCAAGCAATTCAGGATCACTAAGGAAGCTAGAATTACTGGATTTTAATCTCTCCCTCGGCCTTTGTTCTAAGGCAATATCTTTCATCAGCATTCTAGTAAGAACATCATAAAACTATTAATAATTGACACTTATAAATTGTATAAAAATACAAAATATCCTAATAAAATTCCTCCAAAAACTCCTTTGGGCTTAGAATCCTTACACCTTTATAATTTTTCAAAGAAAGCAAGTGATTATCTCCGGATATTATAATTGATTTAATTGATAAAGCACAATTTATGAATTTATTATCTTCTTCATCATTCAAAACTGCATTTTCATCAAAAGAAGATTTGGTCAAAACTGATTTATCAATAAGATTATCCATAATGAATTTTTTGTAATCAGCACCAATATATTTTTTGAACAACGGCCTTTCTATAACTTTTTTAATTTCATCTAAAATCTCATATGTTACATAGTTGACAATCTCATCTTTTAACAATAACTCGAAGATTTTTGCGGGATTGCCATCACTTGAAATGGCAGCAGATATTATGATATTTGTATCTAAAACTACTTTAACCTTTTCTTGACTCATTTATCTCTTCCCCAATCTTTTCAGGAGACAATTTTTTTGTATTGTCCCTGAATTTTTTGAATTCCTTAACCAACGAAGTTGTATCCACTTTTTTCATAACTATTGTGTTTTTATCAAAGGCACTAACTGCGAATATTGTATTTTCAAGAGCTCCTACTTCTTCCCTTATTTCCTTAGGTATTATGATTTGCCCTCTTTGCGACATTTTAGCTGTTTCTATGTTCATTTTGAATCACCAGTTAAAAGTACGTTTTACGTATTTATAAACTTTACGTAATATTGTAAACTTATCACTATTGGTAAGCTATTTGATTTAATATTAATACTAAATTCTTATAATTTCTATAAATTAAACATTCTTTGCAGAAACGGCAATACTAGTATTGGCACCAAAATCCTGTTTATTTTTTATTCCCAAATTTCTTTCAACCTGTTCATCCACCACAGCCCAGTAAAACTCTATAAACTTCTGAACTTTTTTATTTTTTATGTTAAGCCTGTACATTTGCGCCCTGCCTACTTTTCTTACAAGAGTTATCCACTTATCTTTCAAAAGCTCCTTTTTTAGCTGCTTGACTGAAGGATAGCTTACATTTGAGAACTTGGCAATATCTTTAAGTGAATAATCAAAATCCTGAGAAACTATCAGAAAATCAAGTACCTTGTTTTTCGGACTGCTCCCTTCTATTTCCAAAAATGCGGATTTTTCTGTCATAATTTGTGATAAAACTCCTAAATATAAAAAGCTTTCTTTTTATCCTATAAGGGATAAATTTTTATCTCTTACTTATAGCATCAATACCATTGGAATTATGGAGCAGCTTCCTGTTTCTTTAGTAATCTCCTTTATTTTATCAAATCTGTCCATGTTAAGATAATACTTCCATCCATGCTCTTTTTTCTTTTTTTGGCAGATGTTTTGCTTGACTAATGATTCAAGCACAACTTTTCCTATTTCTTTGCTTGGAAGGCCGGAAAGCACATTTTCCCCATACATTGAGCCTTTGCCATAGCAAGTTGATTTGTGAAGCTTTCTGACTATGAACCTGCTGTATTTGACATAATCACTTTTGTGAACTTTCATATAAAATTACACTAAAAGAATTATCAATTTATTAAAACTCACTCTATAAAATATAAATTTTTACAGGATTTTTGCTTTAGAAACCTTTTTAAACCCTCCATTCATTCTTGGTATTGGACGGTCATAGGGGCCTGGTTCACCCGATCCCATTCCGAACTCGGCAGTTAAGAAAGCCTCCGTTTCCAATTGTACTGCACTTACGTGCGGGAACCTGGGAAAGCTGTCCACCTTTTTTTCAAATTTTTGAAACTCGTTTGAATTGTTCTCTAGCTATCTTATATTCAATTCTCACCCTAATGGGGTGAGTTATGCGGGTTTTGTGAACAATGTATGCCGAGCTAATGGCGAGGCGTAACCAAATAAGGATTTAATATAGAATAACTCCAAACAATCAAATTTTCTTCCCAACAAAAATAAACCCGCCCGAAAGAACTCTCTTAAGAATTCCCCTGTAATAATCATCCTCTTCCTTGTTCAAAAAAATCTTTTTCACTATTTTTAGCCCTGCATTTTCAAAAAGCGAGCGAAATTCATCAAAGCTGAACCAGTGCATATATGTTTTATTCAGGATTTTGCTGTGATAAAAATAATAATCTCCAATTTCTAGGTCTTTTTCCCTAAAAAAATAAGTCTTGAGAAGCCAGGAGTACATGTCAGGCTCTTTTATCCCTGCTAATCTGTTATGAGCATGGACAATAACAAATCCATTTTTTTTTGCAACCCTGAAAAGCTCGTTCATTGACTTTTGTCTTTTGGCTTTAGTCGGAATGCATCCAAAGCTTGAATACATCGAAATAACATAATCAAATGAATCACTTTTTATTTTCGACAAGTCTGAAATGTCATAATTGTAAAGAACTGCCTTTATCCTGTTTTTCTTCAGGGTTTTTGCAGATACTTTAATCATGAATTTATTATAGTCATTGCCATAAACCTTAAACCCTTTTTTGGCAAAGTGCACCAAATGCCTGCCTGTTCCCATTGTTGCATCAAAAAGCGATCCCTTTTTTCTTAGCAAAGAATCAAGAAACCTTGTGTCAAAGTCAAAATGCCCTTTCACATCTTCTTCATAATCAAGGTAGTTTTCTGCGTATTCCTTGCTGTTTTTTTCCCGCCTGACTGCATTTTCAATCCTCTTACTCAGCTTTGCCATTCTTAGAAATTAAGCAAATCCTTTTTTGAATGTATGTGCATTTCCTTTTCAGAGCTTAAGTGCCCGTTTAGAAACCCTTTCTCTGCAAGTAGTGGAAAAACGTCAAACTCGAGGCTTGCGCCGCTGTAATCAAAGATATGGGGCTCAGTCACAAAAATAGGGGAAAAGACAAGATAGATGTCTGATTTTTTTGGCTTTTGGGTAAATGCAAGGACTTTTGAGCCTTCAACTTTCACAGTGCCTTTCTCGCTTGGCCTGGACGATGTTGTAAGCATTATTGTTGTTATTGCACCCTGCCTGACGTGGTCATTCCAAAGCTGCTCTACATTGATTTTACTGAATATGATGTCTCCATACACTACCAGAAAATTTGAATTTATTTTTCCTTTCAAAAGCCGTAATGAGTCTGCAGTTCCTTTTGACGACTTTTCCTCAATGTAGTTAATCTTTACGCCGTATTCATTGCCTTCTTTTAGCATCTCAAAAATTCTTGTAAGCAGGTTATGCCTGGCAACTATGTAGATTGTCTTAAAGTTAGTCTCGCGCAGTTTTTTTAGGGCAAGCTCAATCACCGAGGAATTTTTTATTTTTGCTGTGGGCCTGTATTCATCGCCTGAAATCCTCAAGTGGCCTTCGTCGCCTCCAAGCAAAATAACTGCAGTCTTGTTCTCGCCTAGCGAGTTATTGACAAGATGCTCGATTGCCTGCGAGCGGTTTCTGATGTATATGTTGTCGACAATTGCGTCTATATCCCTTAAAGTGTTCTCGTTTATTGTTATTGATATTTTTGACTTGACCATTTTATTAATCTTAAATCTTTTGACTTTTTCTTAAACCCTTCGCTTCGCTCTATTATCTTCACTCGGCAAATTTTGACTAGCACTAAAATTTGCCTCGATTTATTACACCAATTTCAATTAACTTTCGCTCCAATGAAGGCGAATGTGCGAATTGCTAACAATGTATGCCGAGCAATTGGCGAGGCCTATCTAAAAGTCGTCACAAAGACGGCTTATTTAACTCATAATTTGTCCTAACTTAAAAACCCAAATACGACGGATTTAAACTAATTCTAAACCTACAAATTAAATTTCAAAATTGGTGGCATAAAGTAGGATAATGGTAAGATATTTAAATACATTGTGCATTTTCAGGTGCATGAAAATAGCAGTGGCGGGGGCAGGGTATGTCGGGCTGGTTACAGCTGCGTGCTTTTCAGAGCTTGGAAACAATGTAATCTGCGTTGACATTGACAAGTCAAAGATAGACAAGCTTAACCATAACAAGATTCCTTTCTATGAGCCTGGGCTTGACAAGCTTGTTGCAAAAAACAAGAAGGCAAAGAAACTAAGCTTTTCAACAAACTTAAAAGACGCAATAAAAAAATCAGAGGTAATATTCATCTGCGTCGGAACTCCTCCAAAGGACAACGGCGAAGCTGACCTAAGCTATGTCGAGGATGTTGCAAGGACAGTTGCCGAAGTAATGGATTCATACAAGATAATTGTTGAAAAAAGCACGGTCCCTGTAAAGACAGGCGAAAAAGTTGCAAAATCAATCAAGGCCTATAATGTTCACAAGGTTGATTTTGACGTCGTGAGCAATCCTGAATTCTTGCGAGAAGGCAGTGCAATCGGGGATTTCATGAACCCTGACAGGGTAGTCCTGGGATGTGAAAGCGAAAAAGCAAAAAAAATACTTCAAAAGCTTTACAAGCCGCTTAATGCAAAGATTATTTTTACCGATATCAAGAGCGCGGAAATCATAAAGCACGCTTCAAACTCGTTTCTTGCAACAAAAATCTCGTTCATCAATGCAATTGCAAACATATGCGAGCTTGCAGGCGCTGACATTGAAAAAGTTGCAGAGGGAATAGGCTGCGACAAAAGAATAGGAAAGTCATTTTTGAACGCAGGGATAGGATACGGCGGCTTTTGTTTTCCAAAAGATGTCGAGGCGTTTATCAGAATTTCTGAAAAGATGGGATACGACTTTAATCTTTTAAAGGCAACACAGGAAATAAACAAGAACCAGGTAAAAAATTTCATCAAAAAGATTGAAAAGGCACTCTGGATTGTAAAGGGCAAAAAGCTTGCAGTCTTGGGGCTTGCATTCAAGCCGAACACTGATGACATGAGATTTGCACCGTCAATCGATATAATAAATGAGCTTTCAAAAGAGGGAGCAATAATAACTGCATATGACCCAAAGGCAATGGAGCTTGCAAAAAAAATATTTAAGGGAATAAACTACTCAAAAAACCCTTATGACGCTTTAAAAGATGCCGACGCAGTTCTTATACTAACGGAATGGGAAGAATTCAAAAAAATGGATCTTTCAAAAGTGAAAAAACTCATGAAGCACAACCTGATTGTTGACGGCAGGAATATTTACAATCCGGAAGAAATGAAAAAACTCGGATTTTCTTACATAAGCATAGGAAGAAAGGAAGTGGCCTGATGGAAGCGATAATACTCGCTGCAGGATATGCAACAAGGCTTTATCCACTCACAAGAGACACTCCAAAGCCGCTTTTGAAAGTTGCAGGAAAGCCAATAATTGAGCACATCATAGGCAAGATTGAACAAATAAAAAACCTGGGCAGAGTCCACATAGTCACAAACGACAAGTTTGAAGGTAATTTCAAAAGCTGGCTTTCATCATTTGAAACAAATATCCCAATTTCTATTTATAACGACGGCACAAAGACGAATGAAGACAGGCTTGGGGCAATCGGAGACATACAGTTTGCACTTGACAGCAATCAAATTGATGATGACATTCTTGTAATTGCCGGAGACAACCTTTTTGAGCTTTCGCTTGCTGATGCCGCAAATTATTTTAAGAAAAAAAAATCAAACGTTATAGTGCTTTATGATGTCAAAAGCAGTGAGCTTGCAAAGATGTATGGTGTTGTTGAGACAGAAAACGGAATTGTTGCCAATTTTGAGGAAAAGCCATTGGCGCCAAAATCAACGCTTGTCTCGACAGGAATCTACTTCTTTACAAAAAAGACAGTGCCTTTAATAAAAAAATACCTTTTGCAGGGAAACAGCGCTGACAAAAGCGGCAGCTTTGTCGAATGGCTTCACAAAAGGGACAAAATTTATACATTTTCAACCGACAAAAAATGGTTTGACATAGGTGATTTGGAGCAGCTAAAACTTGCGGACAGGACTTACAGGCAATGAAAATGAAAAATGTTGTTGTAACCGGCGGCGCAGGATTCATAGGAAGCCACCTTTGCGAATTTCTTCTGGATAAAGGGCACAAAGTTACTGCTGTTGACAATCTCATAACCGGCTCATTGAAAAACATTGAGCATTTAAGGTCAAACAGGAATTTTAATTACATTCACCATGATGTGAGCAAGCACATAGTTATTGACGGGAAAGTTGATTTAATCATGCATTTTGCAAGCCCTGCAAGCCCTATTGACTACCAGAAAATTCCAATCCAGACATTAAAAGTAGGGAGCCTTGGAACGCACAATTCGCTTGGACTTGCCCTTGCAAAAAAGGCAAAATTTCTGCTTGCATCAACTTCAGAAGTTTACGGCGACCCTCTTATCAATCCGCAGGTTGAATCATACTGGGGAAATGTCAACCCTGTCGGATTAAGGGGCTGCTATGATGAGGCAAAAAGATTTTCTGAAGCATTGACAATGGCTTATCACAGGATACATAAACTGGACACAAAGATTGTGAGGATTTTCAACACTTACGGCCCAAGGATGAGAAAAGAAGACGGCAGGGTCGTTCCAAACTTCATAATGCAGGCATTGCAAAACAAGCCTCTTACTGTTTATGGCAAAGGAAAGCAGACAAGAAGCTTTTGCTATGTGAGCGACTTAATTGACGGAATTTACAGGCTTGCAAACTCAAGGCTAAACAATCCTGTAAACATTGGAAACCCTGAAGAGCACACAATACTTGAATTTGCGCAAATAATTAAAAAAATGACGAAAAGCAAATGCAAAATTAAATTTGAAAAGCTTCCCCAGGACGACCCTCACGTAAGATGCCCTGACATAACCCTTGCAAAAAAAGAGCTCAAGTGGGAGCCAAAAATAACATTAAACGACGGCATATCAAAAACCATAGAATGGTTCAAAAACAACTAAAAGCGGAAAAATCGAAAGCCAGGGCAGTCTCGTCATTTGTGCTCGGGCTTGGGTTCTGGATACCTCTTCTTAATTTCATACTCGGCGCGCTTGCGGTTTACCACGGAATGAAGGCACTGCGTAACATAAAAAATGAGCCCAAAAAATATTCAGGAAAGGCTTTTGCAGTAACTGGAATAATTCTTGGCTGCTTGGTTTACTTCCTTTACCTTGTAGGAATTGGAATGTGCCTTTACGGGTTTAGGGATGTGTGCAGCAACATAGGGCTTGAATTTTTGAATAAATGAGACAAAAGAATTATCTTATTTCTTCTTAGGCACTTTTTCCCAGTCTTCGAGGAATTTCTTTATTCCTGAATCAGTCAGGGAATGGCTAAAAAGCTGCTCAAACACTGAATAAGGCAAAGTTACAATGTCTGCGCCTATTTTTGCGGATTCAAGAACGTGGACAGGATTTCTGATTGATGCTACAAGTATCTGTGTAGTGAACTTGTAATTATTGTAAATGAGCCTTATATCCTTTATCAAATCCATCCCGTCAAATCCCTGGTCATCCAATCTTCCAACAAAAGGGCTTATGATAAAAGCGCCTGACTTTGCTGCAAGGAGAGCCTGGTTTGCAGAAAAGCACAAAGTTACATTAACTCTTATGTTTGCCTTTGTGAGCTTTTGGCATGCTTTAAGGCCTTCAACAGTCAACGGGACTTTCACAATTATGTTTTTTGCAATCTTTGCAAATTCCTTTCCTTCTTTCACCATGCCGTCGCAATCAAGTGCTACAGCTTCTGCGCTCACAGGCCCTTTTACAATTGAGCATATCTCTTTGAGAGCTTCGTTGTAATCACGCCCTGCCTTCATAATCAGTGACGGGTTTGTTGTGACGCCGTCCAAAACTCCCCAATCTGCCACTTTTCGAATTTCATCTGTTTTCGCTGAATCAATAAAGAGCTGCATTTTAACTCACCTTTGCTAATTTTCTTTTAAAATACCATTAATACCGTTTTCATTCTTCCTTTCCTTGTAATCATGGTATTTAAGTAATCTTTCTCGTCTTTGCTTATTTATCCTATCTTTATTTCTATGATAATAATCCTTGTTTATAATATTTACTTTTTCTTTATTTAAAACCCTTCTTTTCCTCATACTTTCTCTGCCACTTTGACGAGATTTTTGAGGATTGTTCCAATAGTAATCAACCCTCTTTTTGTTTATAATAACTCTATGAGACTCCCTATATTTCTTGGCCCTATTCAATGCTTTATTGTGATTAGTGTAATACCACTCCTTCCTGATGGTTTTGTATCTTTTATCTTCGCTTTCCATTAATTCTTTGTTTTTCTGTGAGTAATGTCCTAATTTATAAACCATGGATTTCGGAACAAAATTTTTCATTAAATTAAGAAATTTTTCAGTTTCATTTTTATTAAAAGTTAATTTATAATAAGTCCTATATTCATTTCGGTATTTCTTGATTTCTTTAATGACTTTTGCACTTATGTTCCATTTCTTCAAAAAATACTCTTTAATTAGTAAATTCTCTTTTTGAGTAAATCCTAAAGTTGCTATTGAGCAGGATTTATCCCTTACACAATAGGTTCCATCATCACAGTACCAAACAGCGAGACCTAATTTATCCAAGTTTTCCAAAAAATCAAGATTTATAATTTTTAGCCATTTTCTTCTTGGCAGTTTGGATTTAATATAAATTAGGTTATGCAATTCTGTTAAGATTTCAGAATAATTAGTTCGAAGTCTATATATAAAATATTTTTCCCCATTTTTTCTGTAACTGTAATTAACTTTGAAATATTGTTTTAAAATATCGACTTTCCAGAAAAAATATTCTTTTTGTTTTAAATTGTGGCAGCATGAAAAACCTGCATTTTTGGAGCCTTTTTCCAAGCAACCGTCGCCAAGCAAGCTGCCTAATAAAACTTGTTTTACATCCTCACTAATGCTAAACCATCCTAATTCAATTTTTTGATTGCGCATTTAAGTCCGAAGCCTAAGAATTAGTTTAAATATTATAGGTGAAGATGTCCAGTGGTTATTTTTTGAGTTTTCTTTTATAATAAATATTTTTACCGAACCAACTTATTTTTTTAATCTCAAATTCTAGTAATTTATCACCCTTTATTGCCAAAAAGAGTCCTTCGTATAAATCATCGACATATTTTGAATATTGATTATTTGTATAGATTATATAAATTAAAAAAAGGTAAGCTATGATAACTATCCAAGAGTTTAATGCTTCTGGTTTGATTAAACCTACAGAAAACACGAATACAATTATGCCCCCTATAATTCCCAACCTTTGATAAAAACCGCTTGTAGACCAATTATCAAGTGATTCTATGTATTTATGCCTTAATTCCATAATGAGCTTCTCTTTATCTTCTTTTTTCATTATTTCACTTAATTCTTTCCATTAAACGCTTACCAGTACCGCGCCACCGACAATGAGAAGCGCGCCCGAAATCACCCTTATCATCTGGGAAGCGTCAGGAATCTCTTTTAAAAAAATTATGCCAAGAACGACTGCAACCAGTGTGTTTGTGTTGTAAATCGGTGCAAGCCGCGAGACATCTGCTTTTTGAGATATTGCAATAGCCACAGCCAAAAATCCTATTGCCCAAAGCATTCCTGCACCCAAAGCAAGTGAGCTTGATTTCCATTCAAACTCAAAATTCCGGTTAAAGAGCATGAAAACGCCAAATACAATTACAATTCCAAGGCCCATGAGAAAGCTCCCATAATACGGCGACATATTGCCTTTTTGCTGGGCGAATTTGTAAATTACAGTGTTTATGCCAAAGACAAGTGCGGCAAATAATCCATAATAAACCCAGTTTTCCATAACTCTCTAAGATTACTGGTTGGATTTAAAGGTTTTGATAAGTATTTACCTTACTTAGAATTTAATAATCTTAAATACGCTCCGCGAAAGATAGGCGGCCTGCATTGGGCCGCATATACGGATGAATCAAAGTTACATTGAAATTGTTTGATTCATCCTGACGTTTAGACACATAAAACCTAACTGAAGAATAGTGTGTCTAAACGCATTAAGTTGATTCGTTGCATTGCGAAGGTTGCTTCTTGGAATTAGTTAAAATCTGAAAGCAATTTAATCTCGCCCAAATGGGGCGAGTTGTGCGGGTTATGCGCACAATGTATGCCGAGCTAAATGGCGAGGCGTAACTATAATCAAAATTATTTTAGTTATTTAATGTAGGTCTTAAATAAACTCTAGATTATTTAAAGTTGTAATTTCAATATTTTAAAAATAAAATTCAAGCTTTTCTCTTAACCAATTTTTCAGTCTCTTCTGCGATTGAATCTGCGCTTAAGCCGTATTTTTTGTAAAGTTCAGTTGGATTTCCTGATTCTGCGTATTTGTCCATAACACCAATTCTTTTCATTATGCACGGATAGTTTTCACCCAGTACCTCGGCAACCGCGCTTCCAAGCCCTCCTATTATGTTGTGGTCTTCAGCAGTTATCACGCAGTTTGTTTTTTTTGCAAGCTCGATTATAAGTTCTGAATCAATCGGCTTTATCGTTGAGACGTTTACAATGTAAACATCAAGACTTCTTCCTTTTAAAATATCATAAGCTTTCAATGCCTCGTGAACCATTGTGCCTGATGCAAAAATGACTGCATCTTTTCCTTTTTTGAGAACTTCAGCTTTTCCTATTTCAAATTTGTAATCATCACCGTGTATTACAGGAACTGCTGTCCTGTGCACTCTCATGTAAGAAGGGCCGTTGTAATCAGCCAATCCCAAAACCATTTTTTCAGCTTCTACAGCATCAGCAGGCTGAAGCACAATCATATAGGGAAGGGAGCGGTAAATTGCAACATCTTCAATTGCCTGTGCGCTCTTGCCGTCTTCGCCAGTTGCAATTCCTGAATGGCTTCCGGTTAATTTAACGTTAATCTTGTTTCTAGCGACAATGTTTCTGACAAACTCAAAAGCCCTCTCAGAGAACACTGCAAATGTGCTTGCATAAGCTATTTTTCCTGACTGTGCAAGTCCTGCGGCAACGCCTATCATATTCTGCTCGGCAATTCCCATGTGAAAATACCTGTCAGGAAATTCCTTTCCAAACAATTCTGCCTTTGTTGAGTCTCCCAAATCAGCATCTACAACAACGACATTCTTGTTTTTCTTTCCAAGCTCAAGCAGGCCCTTACCGTGCCCGTCCCTTGTTGCAATTTTTTTTATTTCTTCCGGCATTTAAGTTTCCCTATCAGAAAATTTGTTTTACGTGACCTACACTAAATGCAGACACTATTGGTGATGTAGTTTTAAATTTCTCCCTTTCAACCATGTATTTTAGATTAGAGCCCTGCATGTTTTTAATGAGGTCATCAATTTTTATTATGTGCACCATCTGATTTTCCTTTATAACTATTTGCAAATCAAATTCTTGCTTATCCAACTCATTCTCCACCGGGCAAATTTTCTTCACTTTAAATCCCCCGGCTATATGGTTCCGGATATGATATACTGAATTTGATTTGGTTATTGCAAAAATGTCATTCATTATTTTCAACCCCTAATTAAAAGATTTTATGTCGATACTCTCAATTTCTTCAATTGCTTTTTTGTATTCTTCGTCATTCGGGGCTTTGCCGTGGAATTTGTGGTTTAGCTCCATGAATGAAACTCCTTTTCCTTTTATTGTGTTTGAGATTATCATTGTGGGCTTCCCATTTTTAGTTTCGCTGGCAGTATCAAGCGCTTTTACAACTTCATCCATGTCGTGGCCGTTTATGCTTATCACATTCCAGCCAAATGACTTCCATTTTGACTCTGCATCGCCTAAGTCCATAACGTCAACTGTTTTTCCCGTTTCCTGAACCTGGTTTTTGTCAAGGATTGCTATTAAATTATCAAGCTTGTAAAACGGAGCTGCCATTGATGCCTCCCACACAGAGCCTTCCTGTGCCTCTCCATCTCCAATCATCACATAAACTTTCGAACTTTTTTTATCAAGCCTGTTTGCAAGAGCAACACCGACTGAAAAGCAGATTCCCTGCCCTAGCGAGCCTCCGGCAAACTCAATTCCCGGAGTGTTTAGTTCAGGATGTCCCTGGAGCATTCGGTTGATTTTTCTGAAACCGTCAAGCTCCGATTTTGGAAAATATCCCTTGTTTGCCAATACAACATATAATCCCGGGCTTGCGTGGCCCTTGCTCAAAATGAACCTGTCCCTGTTTTCTGACTTCGGATTTTTCGGGTCTACATTTAATTTATAGAAGTAAAGCGCAGTAAGCATGTCAATTTCGCTTAACGAGCCTCCTGGATGGCCGGACTGGGCCTTGTAAATCACGTCAATAATCTCTTTTCTAAATGATTTTGCTTTTTCTTTTAATTTGAGTATTAGTTCCCTGTCTGCCATTGGTTTTGGATGTTTTACTGCTTATTTATACTTTTTGTTTAGTGCGTTGGCAGCGTTCAAAATCTCGCTCTGCTCGGGTTATTGCCAAGCTCGGCTCCTTCATCTCAAATTACGGGCTGACATTGCCCGGATGGCGCATCCCCTTTGTCAGCATTCCATCCGTTCAAATTACGGCCTCGCAAAAAGGTAATAACCTACATTTTGAACGCTGCCATTTAGTGCGTCATAACCTTTTTATAGGCAGGGATTTTGATTTATGGAATGGGTGCTACCAGGACAATATACAGGAACACTGCGTTTCTCGGAGCCGCTGAAATCATATCCAAAGGCCTGCAGTTTCTGATAATGCTTTATGCCGCGAGGCTCCTTAGCAAGGAGAGTTTTGGAAAATTCAATTTTGCCCTTGCAATAACGTTCATTGCAGTAATCCTTGCAGATTTTGGAATATACACATATCTTGTAAGGGAAATATCAAGAAACAGGAAAAAAGAGGCTGCAAGCAGGTTATTCTGGAATTCATTTTTTGTAAAAGTTTTCCTTTCACTAATATCCTTTCTGGTAATTTTTGCTTCACTTAACATTTTGGGATACCCAGAAGACACAAAAACAGTTGTATACATTATGTGGGCTTTCACAATCATACTCACATTTACTGAGCTTTTCTATTCTGTATTCAGGGGATTTGAGATGATGAAATATGACTCCTCAAACAAAATAGTGAAAATGATAGTGCTTGCGGCAATTTCTGTTTATTTCCTGTCTAACGGCTTTGGCGTTTTTTTCCTTGCAATTTCATTTGTTTTATCCGAACTTGCAGGCCTTGCGGCTGCAGCTCTCATTGCCTTTAGAAAGCTGATTTCCTTTAAACCTGAAATCAGCACAAAGATTATGGCTAATATCCTTAAGGAGGCAATACCAATAGGATTTTCCAATATATTCGGAATGGTTTATTTTTTTATCGGCACGGTGATGCTTTCAAAGATGAAGGGAGACTCTGAAGTTGCAGCATTTAGCGCAGCATACAACATAGTTCTTGCCCTTATTTTTATACCCACAGTCTATACAAATGCAATTTATCCAGTATTTTCAAGATATAAAAAAACATCAGAGCAATTCAGGACTTTATACGAAAAGTCGTTCAAATACCTCTACATGGCAGGCCTGCCCATCTCTGCAGGAATTTTTCTGCTTTCTGACAGGATAATCTATCTTCTTTACAAAAGCAGCTATGAATCGTCAATACCAATACTAAAAATCATCTCCTTTTTCATTGTACTTAAATTTTTGAATTTTCTGCTTGGGACAATACTAGTGTCCCTTGACAACCAGTACAAGAGGATGCTTGGGCAGGGGCTGACTGCGGTGCTTAACATAATACTTAACCTGATTTTCATCCCAAAATACGGATTCATAGGGGTTGCATATGCCACAATAATCACAGAGGTTTTCCTTTTCGTGGTATACTACTATTATGTATGCAAAAACCTCTACTTTTACAATTTTTTCAAAATATTGATAAAGCCGGCACTTGCCTGCATCGTAATGGCGCTTGCAATGAAATTCATGCCTTTTGGGCTTGTTCTTACAATAATACTCTCAGCCATGGTATATCTTGCATCAATAACACTGCTAAAAACTTTTGACAAAAGGGATTTTCAGCTAATATCAGACATATTCAAAAATGACAAGCTACAGAATAATAAGTGATTTTTATCTTGATGATGACGACTTAAATCACGTCAAGGACCTGCTTCCTGAGAGTTACATTGCCTCAAAAGATGCACTGATTGATGACCATTTTCTTGTCAGGAGCCTGCAAAACCTGCTTAACGAGACGCTTAATTCCTACCTTAACGGAGGATTTTCAAATGCCGGCTATGTTTTTTATCCCCTAATCAAGGGCACTTCAAAAAGCAACAGGGAGAACTTAAAAAGCCTCAAAACGATAACTGAGCTTCTTTCAAAAGAAGGACATGACTTTTCCAAATCAATTTCAATGTTAAAAAAAGGCAATAGCGAAGGGCTTATTGCGGAAATACTCTCTTCTTCATACACGGAATTCAAAGAAGCGCTTAAAAAAATACAGGTTAAGACAAAACCTTCTATGAAAGAAAAATGCAGGGAGCTTGACTTGTCAGCTTACAATGAAAAAGATTTTTCCTACATAAGGCCGCTTTCAGAAATCAAGGATTATTCTGATGAAAAGCTAAGGCCATACCTTCTGGGATTTTACCTTCACGGCAGCCTTGCAACAAGGGACTACATAAAGGGATGGTCTGATGCTGATACCCTTGCAATAGTCTCAAAAGAATCAACTGAAGACCCGCATTCACTCAAAGAACTCAGGAAAAACATCTATCTGTTGAGAAAATACTTTTACAAAATTGATCCCTTGCAGCATCACGGCAGCATAATAATAAGCGAGCACGACATGGAAAGCTACTGCCAGGCTTACTTTCCGGTTCCTGCCCTCAACTATGCAGTCTCATTTTTTGATTCTGACAAAAAAATGCAGTTTAATGCACGCGAATACAGAAGCGAGGCGCTAAAAGACCTGTTCTGGTTTGTGAGCTATTTCAGAAAATTAAAATCAATGGAGCTGTACAAATTAAGCAGCTACGATACAAAAGTTCTTTTGCACAGCATAACTCTTTTTCCTTCGCTTTATCTTCAGTCAAAAGGAATACTCATGTACAAAAAATTCTCATTTGAAATGGCAAGAAAGGACTTTGGAAGTGAAGAATGGAAGATAATTGAGAATATCAGCGGACTGAGGAGCAAGTGGAAAGCCAAATCATTTACAAACTTTGCATTCCCTGTTTCACTTTTCAACCCACTTCTTTCACACCAAATCAGCTCAAGGGCAAACGACATTTTCGGAACAATTGCCTCAGCAAACAGGATAGACATCAAAAAAACAGTTGAGGAAATGCACTCACTTTCTGAAAAAGCCTGGCAGAATGCAAAGGACAATGACAAAAACAAGTGAATACAGGTTTTTCAACTTGCCGAGGAAATATACTGATGAGGACTATGAAACTGCGTTAAATAAAATTACCACTAGTTATTCCAAAATAAATAACGTCCTGGCAATTTACAGCTTTGCAGGAAAGTTTGTTCCTGGAATTTCTGACATGGATTTGATATTTGTTCACAAAAAAAATCCGAAAAAGCTTCCACTATTAAAGCGCGGATTTTATTTTCTTGACAAAAAGACAAGATACCTTGCAAGGCACCCGTTTTTCCACATTTACGAGGATGACTTTGAAAAGCTAAACTACATCTATCCAAAATCACAGTATGAAAAGCTTTTTGGAAAAGAGCTTAAAATCCGGAACATAAGCGCTAGTGAAGAGAACCTTGTGAGAATCTCGCTTTTCAATGACATTATAATAAGGCACTATCCAAGGGACTTTTTGCAGCAGCACATAAAAAAAAAGATTAATGTGCGAGACACGCTTTTAAGGCTTAATTCGCTGAAGTACAGTGCAAAATTCATTACAGAAATAACAAAGACAAGAATATCAGGAATTGAAAGCCTGCTTAAGAGGGTTGGCGGGCTCAGGGAAAACTGGTTTGAACTTGAGGACTATGAGGAACTTGCCGACTTGCACGAAAGCGCGCTTAATATTACCATGGAATTCATAAGGGTCTTTGATGAATTTTTACTTTCAGAAGAGCTTGTTAATATCGAGAGTGAAGAAAGCATTAACTATCTTGGCCAAAAAAACCAGTCGGAATTCTGCAAAGACTGGGAATCAAACAAATCCCTGAAGGAAATGGGGGCTCTTGCAAGGAATGGAAAACTTACTTCGATTCTTCCATTGTCGCTTGCACCGCAGATTATCGGCTACTCCAGAAACAAAGGATTAATCAGCAGCTATATTAAAAAAAATCTTGAGGGTGAAATCAATTACAAAAGCAAATTAACAGAAATTGCCGCAAAAAGGATATCTATTCTAAATGGGCAGGCAGAACTTGCACAAAGAACTTTACACTCCGATTTTGCGGCTTTCTTTGACTTTGGATACAGCAGCAATTTCGGGGTAAACAACAGGACGATAAACCTGATAAAGGGCATAACCCGCTGACGCATTATCCATATATTTTTAAACATAAATATATTTTTTTGCCCATGCAAAAACTTTCAATAATAATACCAGTTTACAACGAGAAAAAAAGCATTCTGCAAGTAATAGAAAAAGTGTCAAGGGAAAAAATACCAAATACTTTTAAGGAAATAATAGTTGTTGATGATTTCTCCACTGACGGCACAAGAGAACTACTTCAAAAACTAAAAAGAGATTCCGTGAAAGTTTGCTTTCACAAAAAAAACATGGGGAAGGGAGCTGCTATAAGGACCGGCATTTCAGAATCATCCGGCGACATACTTATCATACAGGATGCAGACCTGGAATACGACCCAAAGGAATACCCTAAGCTCCTAAAGCCGATTTTTGAGGAAAAAGCGCTTGTTGTCTACGGCTCACGGCTTAAATCCATCAAAAGCAATATTGAGCGCATGTACAAGCTGCATTACTTTGGAAATTATTTTCTTACATTCCTGACAAATATCCTTTATGGCTCAAAAATCACTGATATGGAAACTGGATACAAGGTTTTCAAAAAAGAAATCCTGAAAAACATCAGCCTGAAAGCAAACAGATTTGAGTTTGAGCCGGAAATTACCGCAAAAATCCTCAAAAGCGGCCATAAAATACACGAAGTTGCTATAGGCTTTAACGCAAGAAAGTTTGAAGAAGGGAAAAAAATAACCTGGCTTGACGGAATTGCAGCAGCATATTACCTTCTGAAATATAGGATATTTGACTGATTAATCATATTCTTTGCTTTTTTCAAATTCTTTTGCAAAATAGAAAAGAGCAGCTATGAAAAAAAAGTGTGCAAAAAGAGACGCATAGCCGAATACTTTTTCCTTTGCAAGCACAACATACTTTAGAGTTATCTCACTTCCCTTTATTGTCTTAATCAGCACTTTTTCGTGAAGCGTTGATAATACAGGCACTTCCTTTCCGTCCATATATGCCTTCCATCTTGGGAAATAATGCTCCTTAAATACGACATAATCATTTTCATCAAAATCTCCAAGAATCCTCACTTCAGAAAAAGAAACCCTTTCAAAATTAAGGCCCTGCGGGAATTTTGGGTTCTGAACATAGTCAATTTTTTCATTAAAATCATAATGTGGGCTGACAGAAATGAACCTATAAGCATCTTTTTCCTTGTAAATTTCTTCACTGAGATTTTTCACAAGGTCGACTTTTTCGGCATAGTTTGTATTATTGACAACCAAAAACAAAAAGCAGCCGTTCTGATAAATTGGATAAGTGTAGTTTGGATAAAGAACGGAAACCACATAATTCCCAATTGGATGGCAGCCGTTGATGAACAAATACTTGTAACCTCCCATTATGAGGTAATTTGACAATTCCGTTCCTGACTTTGTCATGACTATATCAGGCTCGCCAAATGAATTCTGGCCGTGCACGCGCTCAAAAATTCTCCTTTCAATATTCATCAGGTCACGCTCATCACGCGAGAAATATTTTCCCGTGAGATAATTTCCTCCAAAGTCTATTGCGTTGTTAAAAACCCCGTAATCCATAATCCTCGCATCAGCCGGCAGCGCCCTTATCAAATCAAGCTCCTGCTTATAGATATCTCCTCCGGCAAAAGCCTCTTCGTGTATTGCCCTTATGGTCTTTTGGGAATAAGGCAAATAATACAAAAACAATGCGAATGCGAGCGCAATAAAAGCGTATTTTGCCTTTTTATTATTCCATCTTGAAACAAAAACCGCTATAGACGCCCCTGCGAGTATCAGGAGCATCTGGATATTTGTCCTGAAAAACCCGCCGACAGATGCAGTGATTTTTGAATAAAAAAGCCCGGAAACTGCAAGCGCAATAACAAATCCAAGCAAAAGCGCCCGGAATTTCTTCACATCTTCTGACTTGTAAGAAACAACAAGCATTAAAACTGACAGCGCTCCTAAAATAGTGAAGAAAAATCCCACCCTGTGGTCATCTATCCTCTGTATTTCAGGAATCTTCAGGGAAAATATTGCTGCCATGTCGCTTTTTATTGCGGAAAATGTCGAAATAAAATCAGTCTTCATGCTTTGCGGAGTTATCTTTATTGTAGTTGCCTTCAAAAAATCCTTGTAAATCAATCCTGCAGACAGGTAATAAAGAGGCATGATGAAAACGACCAAAAACACTGCCAATATTACAATCTTTTTTTTCAGCGGGATATTCAAAACAGATTTTAGCTCAGACCTGTCCTTAATCCAATAAAATTTTGTGAGCAAGAGGGCACAAAAACCTATTACAATTATGCCGCTTCCGTAAGGAAGGTGCGTTGTCGTAAAAATCATGGCTATATATCCAAGAACCATAAAATCAAGAAGTTTTCTTGGATTGTCAAGAATTATAAGCAGGAAAAGATATGCTATTGGATAGATGTAATATGCCTTATAGCTTTCAAGCCCCTTTAAAAAATAAAAATTGAGCCCTGTCATCAGAGCTATTGCTATTACAAGAAAGAAATTTTCATTAAGCTCATAGTTTTTGACGATAGACCCAAAAAGCAGCCCGAGGCCAAGAACAGACAAAAAGAGCGTAAACACCATCTGGGCGTTAAAAAATAGTATGTTGGTTTTTGTATTGTTAAGGTATGCAACAAGCGCGGCGCCTACTTTAAATGAAGGAGTGTTCCAAAGATAAGTGGATTCGCCGTCAGCAATGCCTGGATTGTAAATCGGCACCATGCCTTCATTTCTGAGGCCTTCAAGGGCAACGTTTACCCTTGAGAATATCCTTATGCCGTTAACCATAAAGAGGCTCTTGTTGTCAATAATGCTTACTGCAACCAGGGACGTGAACATCAGGATAATTACAAAGAAAATAGCCTCCCTGTTTTTTACCTCAAAAAATGAAACTGCTTTTTTCTTCAGAAAAACTGCGGCAACAACCGGCATGAAGTAGCATATCGCCAAAATCAGCGGATAATTGAGAGATACCTGAGTATAAGTTGTAATCAGGTACACAAGATTTACAGGAATGAAGAAAAGCGCAAATGCAAGGATGTAATTTTTTGCAAAGCTCCTTTTTGAAATCAGGAAACCAAAAACACAGAATGGAAGAAACACGAGAAAAATACCGAGCATCTGGGGTATATAAGAAAATGCGCTGATAATATATACTAAGTTTTTAGTTCCTTCGTTCATCCTCGAAAAATAATCCACTAATACGGCAATTCCCAGTGCAAGGACGGCAATATAATTGAAATGTTTTGTTACAATTCCGAGAGAAACAAAAAAAACAGCTATTAGCAGCGGCAATGCCCTGATTTTCATCTTGACCTGCCTTTTTTTGAGAACCTTTCTGCAAATATTTTCCTTGTTATCAAAAACCCGTCGGAAATCTTGACTTTTGACTTGCCGCGCCCGTCGTCTTTTGACCTGTCATTGTACGGGAGCATTATCTCTTTTATCCTGTAATTATTTTTGAGCGCAATGATTATGGTCTCAACTGTTGAATCCGCGCCCGAGCCTTTTATCTTTTTTTCATAGCTCTCTATCTTAAACAGCTTCATTCCTGAATTGACATCCCTAATCCACGTGAAATAGAGGATATTGACAAGCATTGTATGAAACAAATTTGGAAAGCGGTTTACGAAATTTATGTCGCCAAGCCTTCTGCCGCCGTTGACAAGGTCATAGCCTTTTTTTGCACTGTTGAAAAGCGTCCTGATGCCGTTTATCGAGTAAGTCCTGTCACAGTCAATGACTAGCATGTGGGTGTGGCCCCTTTTTCTTGCATTTATCAGCGATTCCTTCAGGCCTTCCCCATAGCCGTGCTTTTTCCTTAAGAAAACGTCAACTCCAAGCGATTTTGCAATTTCCCTTGTCTTGTCTGGAGAATGGTCGTCGCTTACTATAATGTCGAAGTCATATTTCTGCCGTATTTCTTTAATCATGTACCTGATATTCTGCTCCTCATTTCTTGTCGGCAGCAAAACACAGAGGCTTATGCCCTTCATTTATTCAGTTCCTCGTATTTTTTTAGTGTCTCTTTCATGAAATCCCCGAGGTGCTTGTAGTGCGGTGATGTTATGATGTTTTTGTCAACAACTGCAGGGCCGTCCACATAAGTTGCGCCGGCATTGTTAATGTCGTCCTTGATGCTGTAATACCCTGAAATTTTTCTTCCCTTGACAACTTTGGCTGAAATCAGGAGCTGCGAGCCGTGGCAGACTGACGCTATCACTTTTCCGGCCTTGTTAAAATCAGCGATGAAATCAAGCACTTCCTTGTCCTGCCTGATATATTCAAGTGCCTTTGCGCCGCCAGGAATCATCAATAAGTCATAGTCTTTTTCCTTTATGCCTGCAATGTCGCGCGTCGGGACTATTTTTGTCCCTAAATCTCCCTGTACAGTCTCCATTCCCCTTATTGCAACGTCAACCTTAAACCCAGCTTCCTGAAGCCTGTAAAACGGGTAAATAAATTCGTGGTCCTGCACCCTTTTTCCTGTAATTATCAATGCCTTTTTCATTTTATCCTCCAAATTATTTTTAGATTTTTTATTTCAACTTTAATTTAATAGTTTTAATTTTCAAAGCTCTTCATCCAAAATCGGAATCATCATGTTTTCCTTTAATTCTTTCCTGTCCAAAAACGGCCACATGTCTTCAAGAGGGCTTTGGGACATCGAGCCGTCTTTTTTCATTATTGTCTTTAGCCTCGGGCTCAAAATCTCATTATTACCCAATACAACCTCGCAAAAAACAGGCCCGTCTGATTCTATTACTTCCAGAATTTTGTGGAGCTCCGAATGGTTATTTATCCTTTCGGTTTTTATTTTAAATGATTTTGCAACTGAAACCATGTCAGGAAAAGTCAGGCCGCTTTCCCTGTCAGAGCCGACGTGAAACCCTCCGAAGTTTGCATCCTGCATTGCCTTTATCGAAAGGTATGAATTGTTGTTGAACAAGAATATTTTTATCGGCAGGCTGTGATGCACAACAGTCTGAAGCTCCTGGATATTGAACATGAAGCTTCCTTCTCCTGCAATGCATATGGTTCTTTTTTTATCGTTTGCAAAGCACGCGCCTATTGCACCGGGCAACCCAAAACCCATTGAAGCAAGACCGCTTGAAGTAAAAAATTTCTGCCCTTTTTTTACCTTAAAAGTCTGGAATGTTGTCGTAAAACTTGTTCCCATGTCTGTGACAATCACATCATCTTTTGAAAGGCTGTCTGATAACTTATCAATAAAAACATAGGAGCTTACAACTTTTTTTTCCTTAAGGTAAGCTGGCAGCACAACAGGATATTTCAAAACCCATTTTTTGCAGGTTTGCACCCACTCTTTGTAATTATTTTCATTTTTATCTTTTAGTGAAGACAGCTGTAAATTCATCTCTGACAGGAATTCTTTTGCATCAGAATTTATTGCGGTGTCTGCCTTGAATGGCTTGTCATTAAGCTCTGACTTGTCAATATCAACAAAAACTTTTTTTGAGCCCCTTCCAAAAGCGCTGAAGTTAAACCCTGTCTGGGGAATTGAAAGCCTGTTTCCGACAGCTATTATCAGGTCTGAATTCTGGACAGAAAAATTAGCGCCCCTCTGGCCGAACAGGCCAGGCCTTCCTATGTAAAACTCATTTTCATTGTCAACCAAGTCTGCGCCGTTCCATGTTGTTAATACAGGAATCTTCAATCTTGAAATCAATGAATCCATTTCTTTTTCTGCTTTTGCAAGCTTTATTCCATTGCCGACCCACAAGACAGGCCGCTTTGATTTTTTGAGAAGGCTTATGCACTTTGAAACATTTTCTTTTAGTTTTTCTTTTGAATCAAAAATAGGGGCTTCTTCCTTGGAAGGCCTGAATTCCTTTAACTTGTCCGGCTCAATGGAACCTGACTGGACGTTTAATGGAATATCGAGCCACACAGGGCCGCTTCTTCCGCTTTTTGCAATGTGCACTGCTTTTTGAAGCTCGTATTTTATCTCGCCAGGGTCTTTTACCATCACTGCGTATTTTGTAATTGGCTTTACTATGCTTATTATGTCTATTTCCTGAACTCCCCTCTGCCTTAGATTTGTCCCAAGTATTGTGTCTTTTAGTGATATCTGGCCTGAAAGATAAATGCAGGGTGTTGAATCAATCCACGCACCGGCAACTCCAGTTACTGCATTAGTTCCGCCAGGGCCTGTTGTAACCATTCCAACTCCAAATCCATTGACCCTTGCATATGACTCAACTGCCATTGAAAGGGCCTGCTCGTGGTGCGTTGAAACAGGCCTTACAGACTTGCTTTTACCAAGGGCATCGTTCATATACATTGAGCCCCCTCCGGGAATCGAGAATATGTGCTTTACCCCAAGGGACGAGACAAAATCAATGATGTAATCTGCCACTCTCATATTATCACAGGACCAATATTTGAAAAAAATTAATTTTCATCCGAGCTCTTGTTAATCATATTTTCTTTAAATTCCTTTCTATTGAGGAAAGGGTACATGTCCTCAAGCGGCTTTGCTATCCAGTTCCCGTCCTGCTTTACTTCAAGGATTATCCTCGGAATTATTTCCTGCTCCGGGTCAATATTCAGCTCGCAGACTGCCGGCCCTTTTATTTTCAGAAAATCAGCGAGAGATTTTTCAAGGTTTTTGCTTTCAGAAACACTGCAATATTCAATCCCGTAAGCTTTGCAAATGCCGCTTATGTAGCCTGAGCTTAGCTTATTTGTCCTAAACGAAGCAGTGTAACGCTGGCCAAAGTATTCTTTTTGGATTTTCCTGAGATATGAGTGGCCGCCGCTGTTCAAGACAAATATCTTGATTGGCATTTTTGCATAAGAAATTGTTTCAAGCTCCTGGGCCTGCCTCAAAAACCCGTGGTCCTCGCAAATACACACGATTCCTGAATTTGGCGAAGACGCAACTGCACCTATTGCCGCCGGGAGGGAAAAGCTTGGATTGTCAAGGCCTGTTGAGGCAATTACTCTCTGGCCGCTTTTGAACTTGAACATCTGGATAAAATAAATCAATGGAGAGCCGCCGTCTACTGCAATCACGGAATTTTCTTTTAGCTCAGAAGACAGCGATTTTATGAAAAAATAAGGATTCACAAAGCCTTTCTTTTTGTCAATTGGAGATTCAGAGTATTTTGACTTGTAGTAATCACATTTTTTAATCCAGCCCGAAAATTGCGTGTTTACTTTTTTTGTTGACTTTACGAGTTCGCATATGAATTCCTTTGCGTCAGCATTTATTGCAATTGCGGGCTTTATTGTCTTTTTTCTGAGCTCATTACTGTCAATGTCTACAACAATTTTTTTTGCGTGCATTGCAAAGGCTCCAAAATTCCTCCCAAGATGAAGAATTGAAAGCCTGGCGCCAATGCTTATGACAAGGTCTGCATTTTGAATAATGAAATTTGCGCTTCTCTGCCCGTAAGCGCCGGCCCTCCCATAATTAAAAGGATTTTTTTCAGTGAGGAGGTCAGAGCCTTTTCTTGTGGTGAGAACGGGAATTTTGAGGGCCTTAATCAATTCAACAAAATCATCTTTTGCTCCCGAAATCCTTGTGCCGCTTCCTGCAAAAATCACCGGCCTTTTTGAGGAATTGAGGAGAGAAATAACTTCTTTTATCTGCGACTGCATTATCCTGAGATTTTTGGATTCACTTTCATTAAACGAGTCCATTTTTTTCTCATCAATGTTGCTTCCAAGAACATCAATCGGAATATCAAGCCACACAGGGCCTTTTCTTTTGTTGTTTGCAATGTAAAGGGCTTTTTCAAGATGATATTTTATTTTATGAGGGTCATTTATTCTTACGCAATATTTTGTAATCGGCTTTACTATGCTTATTATGTCTATTTCCTGAACTCCAAGCTGCCTTAAGCCATCATTAGCAATCTGGTCTGACTGGCACTGGCCCGATATTGCCAAAACAGGAGTGGAGTCCACCCATGAATCTGCTATTCCGATAAGGGAATTTGCACACGCTGCGCCTGATGAAACAATTGCAACCCCGACATTTCCTGTAAGCTTTGCAAATGATTCTGCTGCCATAATTGCCGCCTGCTCTGTCTGGGTTGATATGTACTTCATTTCAGTATTCTTCCCTATGGAATCTATGAGGTGCATGTTTGTGTTGCCGGGAACCAAAAAAATATTTTTTAGCGAGTTTTTCTCAAGAAAAGAAGCTATGAAATCAGACACCTTCACCATTGAATCATTTTTCTTTACAAGTATTGCCTCAACTTGTCCCTCAATGAAATGCGGCCTGAGACTTATTATTTTTTTTGCATCAAGGGTGTCTCCAAAATCAATTATGCCTTTTCTTGATTTGTCCATTACTTTTCCTTTAAGCAGGATTATGACATCCTCAGGATTTTTTTCAAGGGAACTGACAAAATCATCACAGCCCGAAAATTTCTGCAAAGATATGCTGCACTTTTCGAACTTTTTTTTGACATTGTAGTAAATGCTTGAGTTAATCATGCTTATATAATTGTAGTTCTTTAAGTCAAATGAAATGCTTTCTATTGTCTCATAGCCAAGGCCTGCCCTGCCGTAATTGTCCTCTATCCTGACAAGGTCCCTTTTGTTCGTGGAATTTTCAACTTCCATGATGAAAATGCCACCATCAGAATCTGACTTTGTTGAATGGAAAACTGCCTTTGGAATCAAAAGGCCGTCGCCCGGAGACATTTTTGTTTTTTCAGAAAGAGTTGAGCAGACTGCATTTCCATAAAGCACAATGAGTGAAGTCTTTTTGCTTGGGTGGCAGTGCATTGAGGTTGTGTGGCCTTTTTTTATGTAAAGAATCCAGACAGCAACCCTGTCGTTTTGGTAAATGAGATATTCATAGCCCCAGGGCTTTTTCACAATTGCCTTTGAATAATCAAAAAAATCATCCCTGATTTTTGAGGAATCTATATTAATCCTGCCAAGCCTGTCCTTGTCAACACCTTTAAATGCAAGAGACTTAATCATTTTGTATTTTCAAACAAAAAACTTTAAATATTTATGGGTGAAATTTTTAAAGATGGGAAAAACTAGAATTCTTATAAGCGGCGCAACAGGATTTGTCGGCTCAAACCTTGCAAGAAGGCTGTGTAAAACAAGCGAAGTCCACATAATATCAAGAAAAGGCTCAAACCATTGGAGGCTTAAGGACATCGCATCAGATTTAACAATACACGAGGCAAGCCTAACTGACGAAAATGCGCTAAATGAAATTGCAAAAAGCGCAAAGCCTGACATAGTCTACCACCTTGCAACAACAGGCTTATACGGCGGAAAGCACCCTGATGACAGAGAGGTCATAAACACAAGCTTTCTTGGCTCAGTCAAACTGATAAATGCGTGCTCAAAAGCAGGATTCAAATGCTTTGTAAACACAGGCAGCTCATCTGAATACGGCATCAAGGAAAGCCCAATGAAGGAGACAGACTCCTGCAGCCCAATCAACACTTACGGAGTTGCAAAGCTTGCGTCAACACTTTATGCATCAAACTTTGTAAAAAAAAATGACCTGCCGATAGTTAACGTGCGGCTTTTCTCGCCTTTCGGGCCTTACGACCACCCTTTAAGGCTGATATCATATGCATCGCTTAATGCTGCAAAGGGAAAAGACCTGGAGCTTTCCGACCCAAACTCAGTTCGGGACTATATTCACGTTGACGACGTTGTTGACTTTTATACAAGGCTTGCAAGGCTTGGTGAGGAGCTTAAAGGAGAAACATTAAATCTTGGTTCCGGGCAGGAGATGAAAATTTCCTATGTAGTCAAAAAAATAATTGAGTTTTCGGATTCAAAAAGCAAAGTGCTTTGGCAAAAGGCACTAAAGCGCGATTTTGACACGGAGCACTGGCAGTCTGACATGACAAAATCAAAAAAACTTGTCAAAGGATTCAAGATAACTCCTTTTGATGATTCTCTTAAGAAAGCAGTTGAATGGTTTAAGGAAAATCACGGGCTTTATGATAATTTGAATATTTAATTCGTTAATAATTATTCTAACTAAATTAAATTAATCATTTTAAACTTTATTTGGCTTCGGTAAAAATCTATTTAGGGCTGCCATCGAACTCGGCTACGCATATCAAATCGTGGGATGACATTCCCCGTAAGGGACGTCCCCCTTGTCATCTTTTCGTCCGTATAATCAGAGCCTCGTAAATTGATGGCAGCCCTATAGTATACTGATGGTTTTTTGTTGCCTGTGTGGCAATCTCTTTGAAAAGATTTAAAAACGAAGTGGACAAACTGATTGTCAATGCAGGCAGTAATATTGTGCGGGGGCAGGGGAACCAGGCTTAGGGAGGAAACTGAGTTCAGGCCAAAGCCATTGGTCGAGATAGGGGGAATGCCAATACTATGGCATATAATGAAAATATACTCTCATTATGGGGTCAAGGACTTTATTCTCTGCCTTGGCTACAAGGGCCACATGATAAAAGAATTCTTCATGGACCTCGAAATTTATGGAAAAGACATAACCTACAATCCAAAGACAAAAAAAATAATACATCACAACGGCAGCGACGGCGAGGACTGGAACATCACTTTTGCAGAAACGGGCCTTGACACTTATACCGGGGCAAGAATCAAAAGAATTGAAAAATACATCACAGGGGATGACTTCTTCCTTACTTATGGCGACGGGGTTGCAGACATAAACATAAAAGAGCTTTATGAATTCCACAAAAAGCACGGAAAGATTGCAACTGTAACTGCAGTCCAGCCCTTTGCAAGGTTTGGAGTTTTAAACATTGACAATGAGCTCATATCAGATTTTACAAAAAAACATGTCGTGCACACAAACAGGATTGACGGCGGATTTTTTGTCTTTACCAAAAAAGTCTTTGATTACCTAAGCAATGACAGAAAATGCGCGCTTGAAGACCAGCCACTCAAAAACCTTGTCAAGGACAACCAGTTCGTGGCATTCAGGCACGACGGGTTTTGGCAGTGCATGGACATACAGCAGCATGCAGAAGGCTTAAATGAACTCTGGAATTCAGGCGAGGCTCCCTGGAAAATCTGGCAATGAATCAAAAAACAAATTCTGATTACTGGAGGGGAAAAAATGCCCTTGTTACAGGCGCTACAGGAATACTTGGAAGCTGGCTTGTAAAAACGCTTGTTGAAAAAAAGTCAAATGTTGTAATAATCAAAAGAGACCATTTTCCGAATTCAGAGCTTGAGCTTTCAGGCGCATTAAAAAAAGTAAGCATAGTTCACGGGAGCCTTGAAGATTATTGGACTATTGAGCGGGCGCTTAATGAATATGAAATTGACACTTGCTTTCATTTAGGCGCACAGGCGCTTGTGCAGACGGCGAACAGGAGCCCGCTTTCCACTTTTGAGGCAAACCTGAAAGGCACGTGGAATGTTCTTGAAGCGTGCAGGCACCTTAAGCTTGTAAAGCGAATTGTTGTTGCATCAAGCGACAAGGCTTATGGCGAGCACGAAAAGCTGCCTTATGATGAAGACTCAAAATTAAACGGATTGAACCCTTATGACGCGTCAAAAAGCTGCTGCGACATAATTGCGCAGTCTTACGCACACTCATTTAAAATGCCGATTGGAATTGCAAGATGCGGAAATATTTATGGCGGAGGAGACCTGAATTTTAGCAGGATAATTCCAGGAACAATAAAATCCCTTCTTGAAAAACAGGCGCCTGTAATAAGAAGCGACGGCACATTAGTAAGGGATTATTTTTATGTCGAGGACGCAGTTGATGCATTTTTGATGCTTGCAAAAAGCCAAGATGATGAAGAAATGCATGGACACGTATTTAACTTCAGCCCGGAGAGCCCAATTTCAGTAATTGATCTGGTCCGAAAAATATCCAAAATTGCAAATTCAAATCTTAAGCCAAAAATCCTTTCAGAGGCTTTTAACGAAATCCAGAAACAATACCTTGACTGCTCAAAAGCAAGAAAACTGCTCAACTGGCAGGCAAACACCAAACTTGACGACGGCCTTAAAAAAACATTTGAGTGGTACCAAAAATTCTTTGACAGCGCTGGCTGATTATCCTGACTGATTGAAGCCTTAACTTTGCAATGTTCACTTTTATTGGCATCAAAAAGCTCTCATTTCATTCGGGCTGCCATCAGCTCGCACTCTTTTATTGTTCTTTTAAGGGAAAAATTCCGGGACTTGCAAGAGCTCGCCTCTTGCTCGCTCACGTCCCTGCAATTTCCTTTTTCCATAAACCATTTCATTAAAAGTGCTCGCAAAGTTAGATGGCAGCCTTCAGCTTTTCAATGCCCCCTTTTATCACAAGATTTATAATAATTATTTGATAATCCGATAAAAATGGAAGGGGACGAGGAATTGATAAGGCAGCAGATAAAAATTCTTGTTGAAAAATTGTACGAGTTGAAATTCAGGGACAGGAGTTTTAATGCGGGCACTGACAAGCTTAACTATGCCGGGCGCGTTTTTGATGAAAAAGAAATGACAAGCGCAGTCGATTCGCTTCTTGATTTTACGCTTACCCACGGAAACAACTGCGTCAAGTTTGAGCGGGAATTCGCTAAATCACTCAATTCAAAGTTTTCTGTCCTTACAAATTCAGGCTCTTCTGCAAACCTCATTGCAGTCACATCGATGAAGTCAAAGAAGCTAAAACACAGGCTCAAATCCGGCGACAGGGTAGTCACGCCAGCAGTAACATTCCCCACAACTCTTGCGCCAATAATTCAAAACGGCCTAAAGCCGGTCTTTGTGGACGCAGAAATAGGGACTTACAATGCAGATGAAGAATCACTAAAGGGAGCTGTGAACAGCGGCATCAGCGCAATTATAATTCCGCACACTCTTGGAAATCCGAACAACATGGACCTTTTGATGGATTTAAAGAAAGATTACAACCTTTTGCTTTTGGAAGACACGTGCGACGCAATCGGCGGCACTTTTGGCTCAAAAAATCTTGGAACTTTCGGCGAGCTTGGAACTGTGAGCTTTTATCCTGCGCATCACATGACAATGGGCGAAGGCGGCGCGATAATGACTCAGGATGCAGTAACGCTAAAAATCCTTAAATCAATAAGGGAGTGGGGAAGGGACTGCTGGTGCCTGCCAGGAATGTCAAACACCTGCGGTAAAAGATTCGGATGGGAGCTTGGAGACCTGCCAGAGGGATATGACCACAAATATATCTATTCTGAGATAGGATACAACTTAAAAGTCCTTGACTTACAGGGAGCAATCGGGCTTGAGCAGCTAAAAAAACTTCCTATGTTTATTGAAAAAAGACGGGAAAATTTTACAGCACTTTTTAATCACTTAAAAAAATATGAAGATAAAATAACACTTCCAAAATGGCACAAAAAAGCAAATCCTTCGTGGTTTGCATTTCCAATAACATTAAAGGATGGATGCGGATTTTCAAGAAAAGAAATAACTTCATTTCTTGAAGAGAAAAAAATAGAGACCCGGATGGTTTTTGCAGGTAACATATTAAAACAGCCTGCATACATTGACATAGAAAGGGAAATCCACGGAACACTCAAAAACACAGACAAGATAATGAACGACACTTTTTTTGTCGGAGTCTATCCAGGCATAGATTCACAAAGAATGGAATTTTTGCTTAAGTCATTTGATGATTTTTTCTCGGGATTAAGCTGAGCTTTATAATTACATTAAGAACCTGATTTTAAATCACTTTTTCTGAATCTGCCAAAAAATGCAAGAGAAAGAAGCACTAAAATCGTTGCAACTGTTATAATTGCGCCATACATAAATGATTTTGGCTTATAGTCAAATTCCACAATGCTGTCATTTCCGCTGACATAAACTGCGCTGAAAATTCCGTTTGCCCTGTAAATTCTCTTTTCTTTTCCGCTTATGTATGATTTCCAGCCGGGATAAATTGAATACTGCTCGCTCATTATTATAAACCCACTTTCCTTTGATTTTACAAAAAGCCTGTCATTTGATTCATATCTGATGTCAAGCGGCCCGGCATCTGTTTTTTCTTGCTTAAGGGAGGAAACTGCCTTGGCAAATTTTTCCTCTGATATTTGGCCTTCATTTGCAAATATGTCTGGCAGAATTTTTTTGCCTTTGTCTTTCATTATTTTAAGCACAGAAATATCAGCCTCGCTTGGTTGTTTTGCAATAACAAAAATATCCATTGCGTTTAGGGCATCCTGCTCCAAATTGGCAATGTTATTTTCCATTATTACTATTGTGTTTTTTTCGTCAAAATTTTCATTTAACATCAAAAAATAAGCAATATTCAGTGCATTTTCGTCTCCTAAAACTAAAATTGCATTTTGGGCCATTCTTGCCCTTGGCAAAAACTTCTCGTTTTTGTAAAGATACGGCCCGTCTGATTTTCTTGGCTGGCAGACTGGATAATCCTTGTCATAATCTCCGCACTTCTCAAATTTTTTGACAAGTGAAAACCCTGAAATATTAACTGGAGCCTGGGAGGTAAGGTATTTTAAATTGAGAATTCCAAGCATCTTGTCGGGCTCGCTTTGAGCAGCGCTCAGGTAAACCGGCATATAGTTGAAATTCCAGACATTGTCATAGCCGTATACCTCTTCAAGACCCAATGGAACGGAATACATGTCAGTCCCCCAGTCAATCCCGTTTGTCTCAACCTGGTTAAACCTGAAAATTTCCTTGTCGTTAGCCATATAATTCATTACCTGGTTTTTTGAAAGAGGATTTCTTACGTCATCAAACATCATTTTTTCAGGGCCGAAAAACATTGCATTTGCCAAAGCAGCCAATGCAAGCAATAAAACCGCAAAATTGAGGAAATGCTCGCGCCTGAACTTGAATCTTGATTCCACTGCTTTTGACAAGTTTGAAACTCCAATGCCAATGAGGACTGAGAATGGGAAAATGAAAAGCACGAGCACCTTGTATGCCCCCCTTATTTTATTTATGAACGGGAAGTATTGCCACAAAATCTGCATGAGGAAGGACTTTGACAAAAGCAAAATCCCAAACAACAGGAGCGAAAAAACCAGCAGTATTTTTTTCTTTTTTGCGCTCTGAAATGCAAATAGGAGAAAAACAAATGAAATGCCGAATGTCGCGAAAAGAAGCGGCACAGCGTTCATAAGATTGATTGTGCCGTCACCGACAAGGGCTTCGTAGGAAAGCCCTTCTGCCCTGACATTCAGGGTTTTCACCAAATCTATTGAAGGAAGCAGCTTTATTGCCGACAGCCCAAAAAAAACAAGCGCAAATACAAGCCCGACAAGCACAACCTTGAAAATTCTTTTGAAAATATTTTTCCCGAAAATATTCGCAGCCATCAGGAGAAAAATGAAAATTCCGGTAAAAATCAGCTCCTGAGCGCTGCCTCCAAGAAGCAAAAGAGAAAATCCAATCCCTGCAAAAACGGAATTTGAAGCCCATTTTTTTGAGCTTAATGCAAGAAGCAAAAACAGCAAAATAAAAGGCAAGAATGCGTACACATTTATCACATTCATGTGACCGCTCCACACTTCGCTTACAAGATTTCTGTTGAGCATGTACACTAAAGCAGTAATGAACGAGACCTTTGCGTCCTCTTTCATGTAAAAATACATGAAAAGGTACATTCCAATTCCTGCGAGGATAAAATGGAACATGTAAGCGAGCTTTAATCCCTGCCACGCTGTAGGCGAAAGCATCAGAATTAGCCAGGAGAAATTAAATGCAGGAAGCTGGGGCTTTGCAAAAAAAGGCATCCCGCCTAATGTATAAGGGCTCCAAAGAGGAATGTGAAACTTTGAAAGCGACTCTTTGAGAACATAAAAGTTTGAGGCGTGGTACGCAAAATCAGTGCCTGTTTTTGGAATTCCAACATCCCCCCTCATCTGCACCCAATAATTGCCTGAAAAGTAATCACTGAACACAATAAACACAGAAATGAATAAAAGAGCAATGAAGAAAATATGAATCTTGTTTTCCCTGATTTTTTGAAGAATCATTTGAAATTATCGGTTATATTTTCTCAAGGTGGTAAATCGTGTTTATGTGCCAGTAATCTATCACTTTTTTTATTTTGAAAAGGCCTGTCTTTTTGATAATCTTAAGCCATTTCTCTTTCCTGTATTCTGTAAGGTGGGTGCAGTGCCATTCTCTTCCAAATGTTTTTTCCCAGAAAAACCAGAATAACTTGAAAAATGTAATGTTATTTGGAGTGCTCATCACAAAAGTTCCGCCTGGCTTAAGCACCCTGTGCACTTCTTTTAGAGCTTTTACGGGATTGCTTACGTGCTCAATGACTTCTATTGCAGTCACAACTTGGAATTTCTTGCCGGGAAATGGCATTTTCATCATGTCACCTATAGTGAACTTGAACTTAACCTTTCTTGGCTCGATGTCCATTCCCTGCCCGTATCCCAAAAATGTGAGAAAACTTCCTTCCTTCATGCAATTGGCAGGCGAGCCGCAGCCGATGTCCAAAAGATTTTTTCCTTTTTCTTTCACAATGACTTTTACTATTGTGTACCTTCCGTAGTGGTGCTTTTTTCTCAGCCAATTAACAGGGTTATCCATTTACAGCAGCATCTTATGATTTATTTAAATAATTTACCATTGGGCTTCACCCAAAAATTCGCTCCGCTCAGGTTAGCGGCTTCAAAGTTCACACAACTATTCTTCAAGGGCTGACATTCCCCGGATGGGGCAACCCCCTTGTCATCTTTTTTGTTGTTCGTTTTTGGAACTTTGACCTGATGCCGCTAACCCTTTTTTTGGATGAATCCTCATCATTGCAAAAATATATAAACAATTTAATTCGTAGACCACTAATGCCAAAATTAAGAAAAATACTGCTTATTGCGCTTACACTAGGAGTTCTTTTTTTCCAGATTGGGCAGATTGACTGGAATTCAGCCTACAGGTCTGACTGGGATGTGTGCCTTGACTACGTAAAACAGGGAACTCTTTTTTCAGGCCAGCCCCACTGCGCAAGCGGGATAGTCTTGTTTTACACTGCATTCATCTTCAAGTCAATATTCGGCAGCTTTTACCAGACGGCGCTCAGAGTTTTTGTCCTGGCAGTGCTTGCAATAGTGATATATCTTATTTACAGGATAGCCAAGATAGAATCCGGAAAAGACGATTTTTGGTTCATACTTCTTGTTTCTTTACTGCTTTTGTTTCCGCAGTCAAACACAACCAACCTTGAAAAAATATGGTCGATGCAGTATTTGCTCATAGGATTTTACTTCCTTTATTACTCAAGACTGAAATTCAGCTGGGCTTTTAGCGGGATTTTTTTTGCCGCAGCAATATTCTCGTCCATGCAGTCTGTCATAATCCTTGCAATACTTGCTTTTTATTATCCTTTCCACTCGGAGGCCATAAAAATAGTCCTCGGGGAAAAAGCGAAAATGTCCATAAGCCCAAAAAAATTTTACCCTCTTCTTAAGGCAATAGCCCTCATACTTCTGGTTTTTGTCATTATATGGATAAGATATCCAAAAATTCTTGACTACAGCCTTCTTGCGCACAGCACAGACCCGCTTTACGGGTTTTTCGAGGCTGCAGTTCACCTGCTCCCCTCAAAATACCTTGACTCAAGGCTTTTTGTATTATACATAGCAATTTTGTTTTCAGCCTATGAATTCTTCAAAGGCAAAAAAGTGTTTGCGCTTGCAGGCGGGCTTGGGCTTCTTACAATATTTTATGTAATACACAAGGGGCCCGGAGGCATGGGCTTTGGCAAATACACTTTTCCGGCAATTCCTTTTTTCATCATAACACTCGCTTTGGCAAAAAGCAGGCTGAAAAAACACGGCTACAAAAATGCCTTTTTTTACGCAATCCTGTTTTTTGTGCTTGTTTTTCCGTCAATAGAAGAGCATAAAGTTTCGACTCTTTTGTATGATGACCTTGCAATCACGCTAAAAGATTTTCAAAAAGAAGTGGGATACGGAATCCACTTTATCCCAAAGCAGGATAAAAACATACTTTTAGACAGCGCAAACCTGCTTTTGGACTATGATTATCAGGCAGACCCTTCAAAGATAACTGTTGCAGGAGACACTATTGAGCAGCCTACAATTGATGAATGGTCAGGCCCAAGGCTGCAAAAACTCGGGATAACTGATCTTTCAAAATGGAAACCTTCAGCCGAGGTTGCTGCGGCTACTGCCCAAAAGCAGGAGGAGGAAATAAACAAAATCAGGTCTGAAATTGAAGAGGGCAAGTACAGCCTGATACTTTACGGGCCAAGAGGCAGCTCAACTATGATAGCGCAGGCAATGATGAGGCTTAATTCGAGCGTAACTGCCAAGTACTGCACAATTGTATTTCCAAACCTTGAGCATACTCCCCAGACAGGAATGCACATTGCTTATGCCCTGATGTCGAAATCTCAGGATTGCCAGCAGACTGCGCAGAAAATGTTTGGCTACTACAATAATGCATTTGAGCACATATGCAAAAAAAGCAGGTTTGCCGCAAATAACGTCGTTGCATTCGTTTTTGGCAATTTTTACGGGGTCAATATGGGAAAAACGTGCCAGAAAGGCGGAAATTTCATTGAAAATTTCAATCACCATCCATTGTTTCCCCATCACTGGATGCTGGTATTGGGGGTTGTCATACTCTCGCTTATCGCCTCTTTATACTATGCCCATAAGGACGAAACTGCAACAAATAATTTTAAGAAATGGTGCTGCATTATTATTGCAGTTCTTGTCATAATTTTTATCTACCTGTTCATAACCGCAAAATCAGACCTTGGATATTTCATGAATTTTGCCTGATTTTTGCTACTGCCTCACTAAGCCCTTCGTCAATGCTGATTTTCGGCGCCCACCTGAAATCCTTTTTCATTTTTCCCATATCGGCGCAGCTTCTCTTTATTTCTGCGCCCGTGTTTTTATCTGTTTCATGGACAGTTATTTTTTTCTTTAGGATAGCCCCGAGCTTTTCGGCAATGTCTTTTATGCTTGTTTCAACTCCCGATCCAAGATTGTAAGTGCCGCTTTTGCTTTCTGAAAAATTCAAAAACGCGTCAGTGACGTCTTTTGCGTGGATATAGTCCCTTGTTACCGAACAATTTCTTACTTTAATCTCATTTGAATTCAGCGCAGATTTTACAAGATGCGGTATTATCCTGTTAGTCTGCGAAGGCCCATAGAGGTTGAATATCCTGAAAACCAGAAAATCAATGCCGTAAAGCTTCGAATATGATTCAATGAATTTTTCGGCTGCTATTTTTGAGGCTGAAAAAGGCTCAAGAGGCGACAGGGCAGATTCTTCATCTGTCGGCACAACTTTTGCGTTGCCGTAAACTGAGCAGGAACTTGCAAAAACAAATTTTTTTATTTCTGATTCCTTGCAAAGCTCGAGAAGATTGACAGTTCCAGTGACATTTGAATCCAGGCACTTCTGGATGTCTGCAATGCAGTCATAAATATTTGCAACGGCAGCAAGATGAAACATGCAGGAGGCGCCTTTGACATCATCCTTGAATTCAAGAAGGCTTTTTGAAATATCGGCCTGCATAATACTGACTGAGCTGTTTTTTATTTCCGGCTGGCGCTTGGCAAAAGCCTTCACTTCCATCCCTTTCTCCAAGAGCCCGCTTACAAGAAACTTTCCAAGAAATCCCCCAGCTCCGCTAACAACACAGCTCCCTTTGCCCAAATTTAATCATTTCCAAAAAAATCAAAAACCTTTAAATATGTTTCTACTTTGCAGAAAACAATCAATGGAAAGTGTAGTTGTACTTGGTGCAGGCCCTGCCGGGATGATGGCAGGATATGAGTTAAGCAAGCATAAAAAAAAATGCGTGGTTTTTGACAAGCAGCCTTTTGTCGGAGGGCTTGCAAGAACTTTAAAATTTGACGATTTTCTGACTGACATTGGCCCTCACAGGTTTTACAGCAAAAAGCCGTACCTTTACCAGATAATCGAAGAGCTTTTGGGTGACGACTGGATTAAAGTAAACCGCCTTTCAAGATTTTATGTAAACGGAAAATTCTACAAATACCCTGTTGAGCTCATACCAACCTTAATCGGAGTCGGGCCATACAAGGCATTCAGGATGGTTTTTGACTATTATTTTTCGAGGACAAAGTCCATGATAATCAAGAAAAAACTAAAGTCCTTTGAGGATTACGCGATAAACAACTTCGGCTGGACTCTTGCAAAATTCAACATGCTGGATTACACTGAAAAAATATGGGGAATACCCTGCAATAAAATGTCGCCTGACTGGGCGCTTCAGAGAATCGGCGGCCTGTCTGTTTATGTTGCAATAAAAAATGCGGTAATGAAAGGAATGCAAGGCAGCAAAAAAGGCCCGGCAACTCTTGTCGACACTTTCTATTACCCGAAATACGGAGCAGGATTCCTTTACCAGAAAATGAAGGAAAAAATAGAATCGGACGGAAACAAAATAATGCTTGATTCTGAGATAGTGAGGGTAAACCACAGGAAAGGAAAGGTAACATCAATCGAGGCAAAGACAAAAGACGGGATAAAAACATTTGAATGCTCCCACTGCATTTCATCAATTCCAATCACACTGCTTGCAAGAATAATGAATCCTGCGCCCCCAAAGCATGTAATCGAGGCTGCAAAAAAGCTAAAGCACAGGTCCCAGATATACATCTTCATTGAGCTAAACAAAAAAAGCGTGACAAAGGACAACTGGGTATATTTTCCTGACAAGAACATACCTTTTGGAAGATTCTATGAGCCAAGAAACTTCAGCAAGGCAATGTCTCCAAAAGGAAAAACTTCTTTGATGGTGGAATACTTCTGCTTTGAAGATGATGAGCTTTGGAAAATGGAAGACGAAAAGCTCTTTGACTTTACAATCAAGGAACTTGAAAAACTTGGTTTCATCAAGAGGAAGGAAGTGATAAAGTGCTATTCGCACAAGGAGAGATTCGTCTATCCGCTCTATACACTTGACTATAAAAAATACGACATAACAATAAAAAAATACCTCAAGTCATTCAAGAATCTTTATTACATAGGGCGGGCTGGCAGGTTCAAGTACCACGCCCAGGACATAGCGCTTGACACAGGAATATTTGCGGCAAAAAGCATAATTGAAAAAAGAAAATACAACATAGACAATATCGGAGAGGAGAACGAATACGCGGAAAAAGGCATGATAAAAAACAAAAGGCAGAACCTTGACTGAGACTTTTAGGCAAAATGAAACTTGACACGGAAAAATTCATCCTTGTATTTTTCTTCGGGCTGCTCCTTTTTATCGGGCCAGGCACATTATTTGACCACAGAATCCTGCACCCGTTTCCCTATGGCTATTTTTCATCTGATGCCTTTCAGCACCAGACAAGGGCAGACTGGATAAAGGATGCGGGGAATTTCAGGCACGAGGCAGATTACATATCAAGGGGGCTTCCAAATGCAGCGGCAAGATATCCTCCGGTAATTTACCATCTGGCTGTAATGCTTTCTTACAGTTCAGGCATGGAAACTTACGATTCCATTTATTTTGTTGTGATGTTCTTCATGGCGCTTTCGCCGATTGCAGCATATTTCCTGATAAGAATTCTCAATAAGCAGGTTGCACTGCTCTCACTTCCTTTATCGATATTGATTTTCACCCAGCCCGCGCTTGTAGGGGTCCTGAACGGACACTGGCCTTCCTTGCTTGCGCAGTCATTTCTTATAGTGTTTGCCTGGTCTGCTGCGAGAATTGAGCTTAGAAACTCCTGGTTATTTATGTCCATAATATTCAGCGCAATTTTTCTGACTCACGCATCAGAAGCTGTATTTGGGGGAGTCTTTACAGTATTTTTCTTCACACCTTTGCTTTTAGCAAGACATGACAAAAATATTTTGAAGAGCCTGTTGGTTTTTGCCGCGCTTACCTTTGCAGTCTGTGCATATTATATTGAGATATTCCTCAATACCTGGAGAATAACACAGCCCTATGTTTTTGGAATAGAGCCGCTTTGGGACGGCGGATTAGGGATTTACCTGGGCAGTTTTGGATTGCTGCTTGTAATCATTGGAATAGGATTTTTTCTTTCACTGACAAAATTAAAAGAAATTCATCCGTCTTTTATTTTTGGATATTCAATGCTTTTGGCCGGCTTTATGAATTATGCCGGTTTCGGCTTCAGGTCGTTTCAGCTAAGGCTGTTCTGGCCGATTTATTTTGCAGTATTTTTTGGTTTTGGAGCATACTTAGCCATCAGATTTTTTTACAAAAATTCCAGCTTTTACCATTTTTTCGGGCTTTTTGCAGTTTTAACAATAATAATTGCAGGCGTAATCCCGATACCAGGCATTTTGCACTACACTCCATTTCACGACAACGGCATAATGAACCCTTACCACTGGAATGCATTAAAATGGATCAGCGAAAAAACAGAGAAAAACGCAAGCATATACTTTTTTTACGGGGTAATCTATTCACAGGACGCGCTTTTAAGGAACTCAAAAAGAATACACACCCAGGTTGATACGGAAGGCATGCAGAAATCGCTAGACAAAAAAACTATAGAAAGATATTACGTTTCTGAAATTCCCGGAGACAACGGAGGCGGAATCAGGCAGAGGCTTGGATTTTTTAATTACATTGACCTTGAAAAAATCCAGCCAAGCGGACATTTTTTTGGGCCAATGGACATCTGCTCATTTGATTACTTAGTCATAGACAAGCTTCCCCAGCAAGTTCCCCTCATAAATTATAATTTGCTAATCGCATCAGAACTTTTAAAAAATGACTTCGTGTCAAAAGTTTTTGAGAATGAAGTAGTGATGGTGTTAAAAAATGGGAAACCTAAAAGCAGCTGCATCAGGGAAACAACTTTTTGAACTATTAAAAAGAGAATTGCTTTATCTGGCAGCCTGCGCACTAATAATTATTGCCCTGTTCAAAATCGCCTTTTTTAACGAGAGCTTAATCTCAACAATAAAAACTGCAATTTCAGTTTTTTGGCTTTTTATGATTCCTGGTTACTTTATCATGCTTTATTGGAACCAAAAACTTGGCTTTACAGAGAGACTTGTCATAGGCACAATAATGGGGGCAGCCCTTATTGGAGTGATGAGTTACTATTTTGGGCTGCTCGGAGTTAACATCAAGTTTCATTCACTATTTCTCCCAATAGCCGTGATTTTGATTTCCCTGGCTTTGAATCTATTGGGCATAAGAAAAGTTTAAATTTAGGCAATGTGAACTTAACCTATGGATATTCTCATAATCAAGCTGGGTGCAATCGGCGATGTAATAAGGACAACCTGCATATTGCAGGGCCTAAGGGAAAAATATCGGAATTGTAAAATCCACTGGGTGACTGGAAAGGCATCGCTTGACACAATACTGACAAACTCTCAGATTGATTTAGTTTCCTTAATAGACAAGCCTGCTGATAAAATAAAGAAATCAAGTTATGATTTAGTCATAAGCCTTGATGATGAGACTGATGCCTGCAGGCTTGCAACCAGAGTGAAATCAAAAAAAATAATCGGGGCTTATATTGAGGACGGAAAGCAGGCTTATACTGATGACTCATCCCTTTGGTTTGACATGGGGCTGATTTCACGGCTTGGAAAAGAAAAAGCAGATTTTCTCAAAAGAAAAAACAAACTGACTTATCAGGAGATTATGTACAAAATACTCAGGCTTAATTACAAAAAACAGCTTCCTTCACTTCATCTTGTCAAAAAAAATCTCGATTTTGCAAAGAAATTTTCAGATTCAAAAAATATTTCAAGAAAACACCCCGTGATAGGCATAAACACAGGCGCCGGCGGCAGATGGGAAGGCAAAAAACTTAGCGAGGAAAAGACTGCAAAGCTAATTGACATACTTAAGATAAAATTCCCTTCCTCATCCATAATACTTTTCGGGGGGCCTGAAGAGAAACAAAGAAACAAAAAAATCATTGGACTTACGAGAGCAAAAGTGATAGATGCAGGATGCGGTAACCAGCTAATGGATTTTGCGGCACTTGTAAATTTATGCGATTTGATTGTGACAAGCGACAGCCTTGCGCTCCATATTGGCGTTGCTCTTGGGAAAAAAATTGTCGTATTTTTTGGTCCCACGAGTTCAAGTGAAATCGAATTATATTCTAGAGGATACAAAATAATACCAAAAGTCGGATGCCTATGCTGTTATAAGTCAAAATGTGACATTCCCCCTGATTATAATGTTGATGAAATAGTAAGTGCGGTAAAAAGATTAGTAAAAGGTGCATAGACCACTGGACATTTCCCGACATCAAGTATTTAAATTAAATCTTTCTAATTTAGGAAAAAAGAAACACGCAAAACTGCTAAATAGTGATTTTTGGTCTTTGACACAAAAATCAATTATGCAGTTTAGCATAACGTTCCATTTTTTCCTTTTATTCCAAAGTTTTGCAAGACTAGAAAACTTTGGAGGTTAATTAAAATGATTAACGAAAAACATGTTGAGTTAAGAAATAAAATTGAAAGTATGTCAAATGACGGCTTATCGATGCAAGATATTTCTTTAAAATTAGGCATAAGAATTGGTCATCAAAGAGACAGGAATTCTATTAAATGGTTTTTGAAGTGTATAAACTCCAAAAAGCATATGGACATTATACATAAAAAATATTCTGAAATATTTACAAGAAAAAGACTGAATTTGGACGAAGAGTGGATAAAAGAATTGTATTTGGTGAAAGAGTTGCCTCCGTACAAAATTGCTAAGATTATGAAATGTGACACGGTTACAATTTTTAACCGTTTAAAAAATATGAATGTCAAGATTAGGAGTTATAGTGAATCCCATAAGCTAAAAACTTATGCCAGTCTAAAACAAATAAAAGTTACTGGACTTACACAAGAAAAAGCATACATTCTAGGTGTTTTATGTGGAGACGCTTGGATTTCGATAAGAAGCTACAGGATTGGTTTAATGGCTATAGACTTAGATTTTGTTCGTGAATTTCAGAAAAACATGAAAAAAGCTTATGGTCTTTCTAGTAAAATAAGAAATATAAAACCGAGAAAAGGGAATTGGAGTGTTCAGTATTTATTTGGAATTAGCTCAAAATTATTATGTGAAGATATTCTGTCTTATGGAAATTTTAACACTCATAATTGGAGGATTCCTAAGGAAATTTTTGAGTCTACCAATATAAAAATTACTGGTAGTTTTCTCAGGGGTTTTTATGACAGCGAAGGTCATGTAAATCCGGAAAGATACACACTTAAAGCTACTTCTTCAAACAAAGAAGGATTTTTAGATATACTCAATTTGTTGAGCAAATTAGGAATACATTATATAACAATTTTAAAAAAACACAAAAATCCCTATTATAAATTGGGCTATGAAGTTCTCATCACTGGTTCTGATTCATATAAGAAATTCAAAGAAATTGTTGGCTTTTCAATAAAAAGAAAGTGGGAAGCTTTGTTAAAATTACAAAATGTAAGAAAACAAAACAGATACACTAAAAACGATTTTGAAAAAGCAATTAAGTTAAGAGAAGAAGGATTCTATCAAGCAGAAATTTCTAGAAAAACTGGGGTTGAACGTGGCACAATAAATAGATGGTTTAGAAATAAAGAGTATTATGTCAATACTAATTGGATAGTCAAAAAAATTTAGGTGGTTTTGTCATTGTCCATCCAAATGAGTTATTATATTTTAGTTTTTTTTTCTTTGATTTATTTTTAGTTTGCCTCTTATCTTCAATCTTGAATGCCATCTTTTTTTGAATATAAGTTAAATTCTTACTACCCTTCATACTATTGCAGTCTTTATGTGCCAAATTCATTTTTTTGCCACCTTGAGAATAAGGGATTTTATGATCTAACTCTAATTCTGACATTTTTGTTATTCTCTGGCTACATATATGGCAAGTTCTACCATATAGCTTTGGATGCTCCCAGACATATAGTCTTTCTTTAGGAGTTAGTTTAATTTTCTTCTTTTTTTGCTGATAAGCGGAACCCAAAATATTTTTAATATTAAATTGAAAAAGGTCTTTTACCATAACGTTCTATTTTTAAGGTAACATATTTAAACTTTTCCAAGAAATCATATTTATAAACTATAGCTTATACTATCAATCAAAATGAAAACATTTGTAATGATTCCGACATACAATGAAAACGAGAACATTAAAAACCTTATAGCGGCATTACTAAAACTTAAAATCAAAGACCTCGAAATTGTTGTTGTGGATGATAATTCTCCTGACGGCACGTGGAAATCTGTTAAAAAAATCTCATCAAAAAACAGGAATGTTCATCTTCTTTTAAGAAAAAAAGACAAGGGACGCGGAGCAGCAGGAAAGGCAGGATTCATTTATTCCCTAGAGCACGGCGCAGACATTGTGATAGAGATGGATGCTGATTTTTCACACGACCCTAAAAATATTCCGACAATGATAAAAGAGCTGCAAAATGCGGACCTGGTGCTTGGCTCAAGAAGAGTGAAGGGAAGCCGAGAAGTCGGGAGGGGAATGGGCAGGAGGATTCTTACACACCTTGCAAATTTTTACATCAGGATTCTTCTTGGGCTAAATGTAAGGGACTGCAATTCAGGCTTTAGGTGCTTTAAGCGAAAAGTGCTTGAAAAAATCAATGTTTACTCTCTTCAGTCAAAAGGCCCCGCGATTGTGCAGGAAGTGCTTTTTTTGGCAAAAATCAAGGGCTTTAAGGTAAAGGAAGTTCCCATAGTTTTTGTAAACCGGGTCAAAGGCGAATCAAAGCTTGGGCTAAAGCAGATAATATCAGGGTATTTTGCTGTACTGAAATTCAGGATTCTTTACATTTTGGGCGAGGTTAAATGAAAGTTGCAATACTTGTCCCGACATTTTCGCATTTCAGCGGCCCTGACAGGGTTGCAGAGCAGCAGGCCATAGAATATTCAAAAAAAGGCCACAAGGTAACAGTCTTTTGCCTTGAAGGTGACATACTTCCAAAGAAATACTCTGTTGATATTCTCGGAATGCCAAAATCATTGTTTTTGCAAAGAATCTACAGGCTGCTATTCTTTCTTGACATCAATAAAATCAACAAGACAGCAAAAAAATTCAGGGATTATGACTTGACAATATCCCATCTTTACCCAATGAACCTTATTGCATCAAAAGCAAAGAAAAAATATGGTATCAAATATGTGTATTACAATCACGGCGTTGGCTATCCAGAGCTTTTCACAAGCTTTCATGAAAAAATCTACATGAATCTTTTTGACTTTTTCAACAAAATTTCATTAAAAAGTGCCGATGAAGCAGTTTCAATAAGCAAGTTCATGCAAAAGGAGCTTGAGCGCGAGACCGGGCTTAAGAGCAAAGTAATTTACAACAAAATTGACACAAAAAAATTCAGGAAAAACCTTGACGGACTAAGCATAAGAAAAAAACTCAAGCTAGATTCCAAAGACAAAGTACTGCTTTTTGTAGGGAGATTATCACCTCACAAGAACGTTCACTCACTAATTGATATCTTTAATGATGCAGGCAAAAAAATACCCAACTTGAAACTGATAATTGTCGGAAAGCACACTTTTTCGGATTATTTTGAAAAACTGAAAATGAAGTCGAATAAAAACGTCATATTTGTCGAGTCTGCAGATGATGACGAACTGCCGTATTATTACGCTGCGTGTGATTTATATGTTACTGCGTCCCTATGGGAGGGATTTAACCTGCCTATTGCGGAAGCGCAGGCATGCGGCAAAAAAGTCGTTGCTTTTGATGTATGCTCTCACCCAGAGATTGTAAAGCACGGCATGCTTGTCAGGGAAAATGACAATTCAGGGTTTGCTTCTGCTATCGTGAAAATGCTGAAATAATATGGCTAATTAACTTTAGTTTTTTATTTAACTCCGTTCTTTTTCCTGAATAGTGTTCTTATCTCCTTTGCAGGAAAAACACGAAGCGGTGTATTTTCATAGAAGAGCGGGAACTTCCGCGCAAAAATCTCCATGAATTTGTATTTTGGGGTAAAAACCAGTTTTATCTCCTTTATTTCAAAATCGTTGCTGAGATGGTTCATTGACTTATAGCTGTAATAAGTCCTGTGCTGGGGGTCAAAAGCCATAATGTTTGTGCAGTGCGGGACTATTATTTCAAGAACTCCGTCTTTTTTCAAAATTCTCTTTATTTCATCCATAAAGCGAAACGGATTTTCAAGATGCTCTACAATGTGCGATGCAAGTATGTGGTCAAACTCCTCTTTTTTGAACGGATAAGGATATTTGTCTATGTTAAAATACAGGTCTGCCTTCTTTTTCCTGTCGTTATCGACATTAATCCAGTCCTTCCTGTAATCATAACCGCATCCGAGGTTTAGCCTTTTTTTGTTTTCCATTGAACTCAGTTGAGTAAAATCACTCTATCTGGTATTTTTTCCATCTTTTTGTTGAAAGGCTCATGTCAACAGTAAGACTTGGCCCTTCATACTCTTTTAGCGTCATTTTTCTGACATTTTTTGAGCCTGCCAAAACTGCCAAATCATAAATGCTCATTCTTTTGCTGCCGACAATGTGGATAATTCCTTTTTCTTTTGCATGCACGAGTTCAATAATTGCCTTTGCAACATTGTCGCTAAAAAGATAAGTTCCGAACCTGTCAGTAAAAGCTTTTGGATATTTCCATTCCTGCTTTGGAGCAAAATTTGTCCTTATTACACACGAATTTTCATGCTGCCTTGACACAATCTCGCCGCAGACTTTTGTCAGTGAATAAAAGTTTTTTGGAGAAGGAATATCATCTTCAGTATAGTACTTTTCGTTCTCCCCTTCAAATACGCATGCTGTTGAGATATAAACAAAATGGCAGTTATTTTTCAGCTCCTTTAGCGCGCTTACTATGTTTTGAGTTCCTTCCACATTTGTAATCCATGCCCTCTTCTTGTCTTTTTCACATGCCCTTATATCGACAAGCGCTGCTGTGTGGATAACGACATCAGGATTGTAATCAAGTATAACCTTTCTTGTTTTTTTGGAATCTGTAATGTCCATCTCAGAATGGCTTGGAAAATATGCATCCTTTAGCAATTTTCTGAGTGATTTTCCAAGAGAGCCGGTTCCTCCAGTCACAAGTATTTTCATAAGCTCAAGATACTGGCTTTTATATTTAAAGCTTATTAGGCTCCATCCTAAATCTCGCATCGGCTCGGGTTATTGCCAAGCTCAGTCCTCTCTTCTCAAATCGTAGGCTGACATTTCCCGTATGGAGTATCCCCTTTGTTAGCTTTTCATCCGTACAAATCAGGGCCTCGCAAAAGGCAATAACCTTCATTTTCTACAGCACCCGCTTATTAGAAAATTTTATAAACCAATTTGGACATCTTTCGTAGATGAATACAGTAACAATAATAGGCCTTGGATATGTCGGTCTTCCTCTTGCGTGCCTCTGCGCAGAAAAGGGCAAAAAGGTCTATGGGTTTGATGTCGATGAACACAAGACCAAAAGCGTTAATTCAGGCGTAAGCCCGATTGATGATCCTGCAATTTCTGCAAAGCTAAAAGCCCTAAAGGGAAAAATTACCGCAACTACAAATCCGGCCGACTGCATCCCTAATTCTGATGTCGTCATTGTATGTGTTCCAACACCAATAGACAAAAACAATAAACCCGACCTGACAGCACTCAAAAGCGCGAGCGGGACTGTGTCAAGCCACATAAAGAAAAACACGCTTTTTGTCATAGAATCAACAATATATCCCGGGACAATTGAAGAAATTGTTGTTCCCATTCTTCAGGAAAAAGGGCTTAATCCATTTACCGATGAAGTATTTGTAGCGCATTGCCCTGAAAGAATAGACCCGGGAAACACCAAATGGACTATTGACAGGCTGCCGAGGGTTGTTGGCGGAATAACAAAAAAAGCCTCAAAAAAAGCCTCAGACTTTTATAAAAGCATAGTCGATGCGGAGATAATGGAGCTTACAAGCGTCAAGGCTGCCGAAGCCACAAAAATAATGGAAAACACTTTCAGGGATGTCAACATCGCTTTTGTGAACGAAATGGCCCAGAGTTTTGACAAGGCTGGCATTGACATAACTGAAGTCATAAAAGGCGCGTCAACAAAGCCTTTTGCTTTCATGCCGCATTACCCTGGAGCCGGCGTAGGAGGCCACTGCATAAGCGTTGACCCTTATTACCTTATAGAAAAAGCAAAAAGGCTTGGATTCAACCATAGGTTCCTGATTCTTGCAAGGGAGATAAACAATCACATGCCGCATTACACTGTAGAACTTCTTGAAAACGAGCTTAAGAAACTGAACAAGCAATTAAGCGGCGCAAAAGTCGGAGTTTTAGGGCTTGCTTACAAGGCAAATGTTGACGACGTGAGGGAAAGCCCTGCATATGAAGTGATACATCTTTTAAAATCAATGGGCGCCGAAGTTTTTGTTTTTGACCCTTATGTTCCAAAAGAGAGCAATGTGAAAAACACCAATGAACTGCTTGAAAAAAGCGATTACATCATCCTTGTCACAAACCATGAAGAATTCAAAAACCTGGACCTAGAGAAGTTAAAAACAAATTCAATAAAAATTGTCATTGATGGAAGAAACTGCCTTGACAAGGAAAAAATAAAATCAATGGGAATCCTGTATCACGGCATAGGGCGGGCGTAAATCATAAGCTCGGCTTTGGAACAGCAAGATTTAAAATCGGGCATGGTATTTTGGCTGTATGAAAATCGTGCACGTTACAGGCTACTTTGTTCCTGAACTTGGATACCAGGAATACTATCTTGCGAAAAAGCACGCTCAAATGGGGCACGATGTCCACGTCATAACTTCTGATTTTTTTTATCCTTTTCCAAATATAGAATCAATGCTTAAGGAAGCTGGCATAAAAGACACATCAAGAAAAAGAAAAGCTGGATTTAGCACAGTTGACGGGATAAAAGTCCACAGGCTAAAGTCATTTTTTGAATACTCTGACTTCATTTTATGCACAGGACTTAAAGAAGCGCTCATGAAAATAAAGCCTGACGTTGTCTTTTCACACGAGAGCAGACAGGGCCTTACAACGCTTGCTGCAAGGTACAAGAAGCTTCTTGGCTACAGGCTTGTTGTTGACCAGCATGATTTTCACCACGAAATTCCAAACCATCCGATACTAAAAAAATTTCTCAGGGAGATTGACTATAAGCTATTCAGGAAGTTTGTTGTAAACTACAGCCTGAAAAGGGCAGACAAGATAATAGCAGTAACAGAAGAGACAAAAAAATTTCTCATCAATGAACATAAAATTTCTCCAAAACGCCTGACAATGGTGCCTTTGGGTGTTGACACGGACTTTTTCAGCTTTGACAAAAAATCAAGAGAATCCACAAGGAAAAAATACGGCATAGGGCCTGGCGAAATTCTATTCACTTTTTCCGGAACGATTGTAAGAAGAAAAGGGCTTGAACTCCTGCTTGATGCATTTTCTGAAATAAATGATGCCAACTCAAAGCTGATGATTGTCGGCGGGGGCGATAAGGGCTACGTAGATGAGCTAAAAAAAATTGCTTCAAGGCAAAATATTGGAAACAGGATAATATTTACAGGATTTGTGAAGAAAGAAGAGGTAAAATCCTATTTTTCTGCTTCTGACGCGGCAGTCTGGCCTGGCAACAATTCTGTAAGCATAATAGAGGCAATGGCCTGCAGGCTTCCCGTGATAATTGCAGACATGCAGCTAGCTCACCTCACAGATTTTGAAAACGGCATCAAATTCCCTGAGCACGACAAACAAAAGCTCATTTCTGCAATGGAAAAACTCCTCAAAAACAAGCCTCTTAGGCAGAAAATGTCACTAAATTCCCTTAAGGCAGCAAAATCCAATTACAGCTATGACTCAATAGCAAAAAAATTCATAGAAATCTCTGTCAGCTAAATTTTATCTATAATCTTGGCAATTCTCTTCACTGCATTTCCATTTCCATAATCCTCAGTCTGCTTAATCCCATCCTTGCTTTTCTTTATGGCAGCTGATATTTTCCGGCTGTCTGCCCCAACAAGAACATTCCATTTGTCCTTTACGGTCTCAACCCATTCAGTTGAGTCTCTTGCTGTGATGCACGGAACCTTGAAAAAATATGCTTCTTTTTGCACTCCTCCCGAGTCTGTTATTATTTTTGACGCATTTTTCTCAAGCATCAGCATGTCAAGATATCCAACAGGCTTTGTTATGATGATGTTCTTTCCTTTAAGCTCCTTATCAAGAGAATATTGCGAGAGACATTTTTGTGTCCTTGGATGAATAGGGAAAACTATTTTCTCACCTGAGCTTATTGCAGCCCTGATTATATTTCTTAATCTCTCCTTGCTGTCTGTATTTTCAGCCCTGTGAATTGTCATCAGAATGTATTTTTTTTCAGAAAGGCCAATTCCATCCATTATTTTTGATTCTTTTTTGGCAACGGGAAGATTTTCAATAATGGAATCTATCATCACATCCCCGACCTTATGCACGCCTTTCCTGAGTCCTTCATTTGCAAGATTTTTTACAGCAGTATTTGTCGAGCAGAAGAGCAAATCAGATAGGTGGTCAGCAACAACCCTGTTGACTTCTTCAGGCATTCTTTTGTCAAAGCTTCTCATCCCTGATTCTATGTGGGCAATATTTATGTGCATCTTTGAGGCTGCAAGCGCGCCTGCAACAGTAGTATTCGTGTCCCCTGAAACAATCACAAGTCCGGGATTTTCTTTTTCAAGAACCTCTTCAATCCTGGCGAGCATTTCTCCTGTCTGCCTTCCGTGAGGGCCTGAGCCAACATTAAGGCTGTAATCAGGCTTTGGAATTTTGAGGCTTCCAAAAAAAACTCCTGACATCTCAAAATCATAATGCTGACCTGTATGAACAATAACTTCGCTGTGTTTTTTTCCAATGTGCCTTAACAGGGAAGCCTCCTTGATGAACTGAGGCCTTGCGCCAATTATTGAGACTATCTTCATTTTGTCACTTAAGCTGGTTTTTTATGTCTATTACTTTTTCTTTCATCTTTCTCAGGATATCATCGTATTTTTTCTCCTTGTTCATCAGCACAACTGCATCCATCCCTTCAATCTTTTCAAGAAACTTAACATTAAATTCCTTTTCTGTTTCTTCTTTTGAATACAGCGGGTCGAGCCCATAAACTTCATATCCTTTTTTCTTGAGGAGATTTATGAAATCAACTGACCTGCTGTAGGCTTTTTCCTTTACGCCTTCCCTGTAGCTTAGCCCTATTATTCCGACCTTCTTTGCTTTTAATTTTTTCAGCTTGTCAGCATAAAATTCTATCATTGAATCATTAAGCTCGCGCGCAGTTTTCATCAGCGGCGCTTTTAATTCATTTATTATAAACCACGGATAAACCGGTATGCAGTGGCCTCCGACATTTCCGGGTTCAAGAATATTGCAGTACTGGTGCCTTGCAGCTTCCCTCATCTCCCAAAAATCAATACCATAACTTTCTGAAACCTTTAGGAGCTCGTTGGCAAGGGCAATGTTGACATCGCGGTATACTCCTTCCGAAATTTTTGCAAGCTCCGCAGTCCTTGAATTTGAGACTTTGACGGGATTTGTAAATTTTGAATAGACTTCAAACGCCTTTTCAGTGCTTTTTTTGTCAATGCCGCCGACAATCTTTGGAAATTCCCTGAACCTCGATATGGAATAGCCAGTCATTATCCTTTCGGGGCTGTAAGCAAGATAAAAATCACTTCCTGCCTTAAGGCCCGACTCTTTTTCAAGAATATTTTTTACAAAAACTTCAGTGGTTTTGACAGGAACTGTTGTTTCAAGGACAACCAAATCGGTTTTTTTGAGCTTTTTCCCCACATTCTCAAATGCGCTTTTTAACATTGAGAAATCAGGAACATTTTCATGGCTTATGAAAAGAGGCACGATGACAATATATGCGCAGTCCTTGCCTGATTCAGGAATCTTTTCAAAAGCCTTTAAGTTTTTGCCCGAGCATCTTTTTATTATTTCAGAAAGGCCAGGCTCTTCAGGAATCGGGTTTTTCCCTGAGTTTATCATATCAACTTTCTTCCTGTCGACGTCTATTCCGTTCACGGTAAGGTCTGCATCTGCAATTACTGCAGCAAGCGGAAGGCCTGCCTTGCCAAGACCAATTACATTGATAATCATACTTTTACTACCTTGTTATTTCTTGAAGACTCGAGCAGCTTTTGCGCAACCCTTATTGCATTAAGTCCGTCAGACCCTTTTATCGGGACTTCTTTGTTATTGGAAACACAGTCAATGAAACATTCAAGCTCGTTTTTCAGCGGCTCTTTTTTTACTATCTCTATGCTTTTTGATTTTCCTGCAATCACTGTCATTAAATTCCCATTATATTCCTGATTTACAAAATCATTTTCGCAAAAAACAAGCTCCTGGGTGATGTAATCTGCCACAAACATTCCCTTTTCCCCGGTTATTGCAATCTCGCGCACTTTTTTTGGAGTCAGCCAGTTTGCGTTTATTACTCCAATAACTCCATTCTTGAACCGCAAAGTCCCTATGAGCAAATCCTCGTGCTTTGAATGGATTTTCTGAGATGTCTCTGCATAAACTCTCTCTATTCCTGAATTTATTATGTAGCTTAAGACGTCTATGTCATGGATGGCAAGGTCGATTGTGACTCCGACATCTATGACCCTTGAAGGAAATGGGCTAAGCCTTTGGCAATGGGCCTTGTATATCTTGCCAAGCTCGTTTTTTTCTATCCTCTTTTTTAATTCCATTATTACAGGATTGAACCTTTCAATGTGGCCTATCATTACTTTGATATTTTTTTCTTCTGATTTTTTTATTATTTCTGACGCTTCAGCCTCATTTGCTGCCATTGGCTTTTCTATGAGCGTCGGAATTTTCCTGCTTATTGTGTCAATCGAGACTTCCCTGTGGTATTTTGTAGGGACGCAGACAGAAACAGCATCAATTTTTTCAGAATCAAACATTTTTTTCGTGGTCTGATAATAATTTGCGCTATATTTTTTTGCAGTTGCCTCTTCAACCTCGTTTTGGTCGCATACCGCAACAAGATTGACTTGTTTCATTTCAGAATAAACTCTTGCGTGGCTTTTGCCCATTGCGCCAATTCCTATGACTGCAACATTCAACCTGCCCATTATTCCATCTCGCCAAAAGCGCTTATTATTTCCTGTATCTGGCTTTCGCTCACGCCGGGATGGACTGGCAGCGACAGGACCTGCATGCTTAATTTTTCAGAAACCGGAAAGTCGCCTTCCTTGTAGCCGTATTTTTTTATGTGGCTGAAAAGATGCAATGGAGTCGGATAATAAATTCCTGAGCCTATGCCTTTGCTGCCAAGAAACTTCACTACTTCGTCCCTGTTTAGCTTGAAGTCTTCAGTGACTTTTATTGTGTACTGGTGGAATACGTGCTTAAACCCGCTTTTTGTTTTGGGAACTTCTATCCCCTTTATGTTTTTAAGGCCCTGCGACAAAAGCTTTGCATTTTTTATCCTTACGCTGTTGAGATTTTCTATTTTTTTTATTTGCGGAATGCCTATTGCAGCCATAATATCAGTCATCCTGTAATTATACCCCAAGTCAAAATAATGGTATCTTGCGCTTTCGCTCTGGCCCTGATGCCTGAGCCTTTTTGCAAGCTCTGCCATTTCAGGATTGTCTGTTGTAACCATCCCTCCTTCGCCTGTAATAAGGTTTTTTGTTGCATAGAATGAAAAAGAAGCGATGTCTCCAAGAGACCCGCATTTTCTGCCGTGGTAGTCTGCTCCAACTGCCTGGCATGCATCTTCCACTATTTTTAATCCGTGTTTTTTGGCAATCCTGTCAACTGCATCGTAATCATAGGCCTGGCCGTACAAGTCAACTGGAAGTATTGCCTTTGTGCTGCCATTTATTTTTTCCTCTATCTTTGAAGGGTCGATGTTGAAAGTTTCTTCCTCTATATCGACAAAAACGGGCTTTGCCCTCTGCATCAAGATGGAATTTGCAGTTGCAACAAAGGTAAAAGGAACTGTAATGACTTCATCTCCCTCTCCAACTCCGCACGCATAAAGGCTTGCGTGAAGGGCAGCAGTCCCTGAATTTACCGCAACAGCGTGCTTTACATTGCAAAGCCTTGCAAACTTCTCCTCGAACTCCCTGACTTTTGGACCCTGTACAATTGTTCCGGATTTCAGCACTCCGACTACTGCATTGATTTCCTCTTCTCCGATTCCAGGCTCAGCTATTTTTATCATATTGGCTTAATTTATTTTGCAGTTTTTATTGTTATCTCAGACTTACACTTCTTGCATGAAATTTTTGGATGTTTTTTTATTTCCGGCAAAGACACTTTTTTTGAGCCGCACCTGCACAAATATCCTCTTTTTTTTGCAGGATTGCCATAAACAATTGAAAAGTCCTCAACATCCTTTGTGACTACAGAGCCAGCGCCGACAAGCGAAAACTTTCCTATCTTTATTCCTGGCAGGAGCACAGAGCCTGCGCCAACTGATGCACCTTCCATGATTTTTGTTGTCTCAGCTTTCCATTCTGATGCTGTTTTTAGCCTGCCGTTTTCGTCAATTGCCCTTGGCATCTTGTCGTTTGTTATTATGACTCCAGGGCCGATGAAAACCCCGTTTTCAAGAATTGTCATGTAATAAATCAGGCAATTATTCTGTATTTTTACATTATCACCTACCTGCACATCGTGGTCTATGTAGGCATTGCTTCCTATTATGCAGTTTTTTCCTATTCTGGCGTGCTCGCGTATAAAAGCCCCGCTCCATACTTTTGAGCCTTCACCGACCATAGAATTCTTTGACACATCGGATTTAGGATGAATGAATGCCTTTGCCATGCAAATGCAAAATAAGCAGAATTTATAAAATTATGCACAGCCAGGCTCCGGCGAAAATACTTTTTGCTGCCATCGACTCGGCTACACAATTCAAATATCTGGCTGACATTCCCCGCAACTGGTTACGCTCAGTTGACACGCATTGAGGGTTTGGTCACTGTCGTTTCCAAAACCTGAAGGTTTTCGCTACGCTCAAGCCCTCGAATTATATTTTGATTTTTCCGTGAGGCTTTATGCCTCACTTGATTCCGTTGCCAACTCACGGAAGGGTTGTGGGGCAACCCCCTCGTCAGCTTTTTTTTTGTTCGTTTTTGGAACTTTGACCTGATGCCGCTAACCTTCATTTTCTACAAGGCCCACAAATACCCAAATATTTAAAAAGATTTTACCTTATAGCCTTCCTGTGACAAATTATACCAAAAAAGTCGTAAAGGGCAGTGCAATTGTGTTTGTTTTGTCTGCATTTGCAGCTGTCGCCGGCTATGCTGTAAGGCTGATTTTTGCAAGAAACCTGACAACGGAAGAATTCGGCCTTTTTTATTCAATCTTCGCATTCCTGGCCATACTCATTGTGTTTGCAGACCTTGGCCTTACAAAAGCGCTCACGACATTTATATCCAGATATCGGTCAAAAAATGACCAGGATGCTGTGAAAAGCTCCATAGTAACAGTAACATTAATTCATATTGCAAGCTACCTTGTAATCAGTTTTGCAGTTTTCTTATCATCTGATTTTCTTTCACTTCATTACTTCAAAGTTCCGGACTCGTCGATATTGCTTAGGCTTGTGATGATTTCCTTTTTTTTTAACAGCTTTGTTTATGTCCTTTATTACTCGTTTCAGGGATTCCAGAAAATGGAGTATTTTGCGAGCGTTGACCTGCTGAGGATGATATTCATACTGCTAATATCATTTTTTCTTTTTAATTTCGGGTTTGGAGTGCTCACTACAGGAATTGCATACATAGCTGCAACATTATTACTGATTGCAGTATATTATTTTGCTCTTGTAAAAAAAGTATTTCCGGATTTTCACAAGGCAAAAGCAACGCTGAGCAAAAAACTGACAAAAAGCCTGCTGCGCTTCGGCATTCCTGTAGCAATAGGCGCGTCCGGGACAATAATTCTCGGCTTTACAGACACATTAATGCTGACTTTTTTTTCCACGCTTGAAAATGTCGGGCTTTACAATGTTGCAATCCCGACATCCAGGCTTTTGTGGTTTTTTGGGGCGGCAATAGGTAGCACGATATTTCCGCTCGCTTCGGAGCTGCAGGCAAGGAACAATTTGGCCATAATCAAGTCCGGAGTTGAGCTTTTGTACAAATACTGCTTTATCCTCATACTTCCATTTTCTCTCGTCCTGTTCTCGTTCCCTGAAATAATAATTCGGCTTTTGTATGGGGAAAGCTATATTGGCGCTGCACAGGTTTTAAGGATTTTAAGCATAGCGGCAATTGCAATGGCTCTTCACCAGATAACATCCAACCTCATAATAGGGATAGGAAAGCCCCGAATAAATTCAAGATACACATACATTGCGGTCGTATTTAACATAATCTCAAACTTTTTTGCAATTCCGCGTTACGGCATTGAAGGCGCAGCCATTGTATCATTATTGACTTTTGCGCTTTTGCTTGCACTAAATTTATTTTACCTTTACAAGGAGCTGGATATAGTTGTGCCGGCAAAGAAATGGATGCTTAATATTTTTGCGGCCGGAGTGTTCCTTCTGGTTGTAAAATTCATGAAGGATTTGCTTAACACCAATCCCTGGGCAGAACTTGCAATTGTTTCAATTTTGGCATCAGCAGTTTATGTTTGCATGGTCTTTGCCCTAAAACTTGCAGACATCAGGGAAATCAGGGAATTCATATCCAGATTGAGGCAGTGATGATGAAACTGGGCAAATACAAGCCATACTGCATACTTCTCCTGTTCACCATTGCGTCCATATTCATACAGGGCTATTCACTTGCAGAGTCTGACAACACAATTTATCTTCCGCTTGTAAAATATCTTAACGACAAATCGCTTTATCCGGGCGACGTTTCACTTGAGTACCTTCTCAAGATGCCGTATCCTTTGTATTATGCAACTTCATTAATGTCAAAATTATTTGGAATCTCAATGTCTTATTTTATTCTCCAAGTTATTGCAAGATTCCTGCTTGTCTTGTCTGTCTACAGCCTCAGCCATTTTTTATTCAAGAACAAGGAGTCAGCATATCTGGCATCAGCACTTTGCTTTATGGTTTCTGGCGGCACGCTTGCAGTTTTTGACATTACGAGCAGGATACTCATTCAGCACACCTTTGTAATACCCTTCCTGATTTTTTCAATTCTGCTGTTTCTTAAGAAAAAATACTTCTGGTCATTTTCGCTTCTTGGCATAACAGCAAATTTTCACATTCTTTTTGGAGGAATAACACTAATATTGCTCTTGTTCTGCATGCTTGCCACAAATAAATTCAGGATTTCCAAAAAACTGGTATTAGGCATGCTGATTTTTTCGGTACTGGCTTCGCCTTACATAATAAAAACCATCATAAACCAGTCTCCTGCAACAGATGAATGGCAGGAGCTGGCAAGAATAAGGGCAGCCCATCACGCGTTTCCTTTTACCTGGACTTTAGGAAATTATGCCAGCTTCTTTGGCATCTTTTTCCTTTTCATTGTTTCAATGAAGCTTAAGCCGAAAAAAGAGCATCATCGGCAAATAATGATGTTTCTTCTTGCTGTTTTCATGCTCGGAGTCATTGGAACAATCTTTACAGAACTAATTCCAATTCATATAGTAATAACGAGCCTTTTGTTCAGGGCAATGGTCATATACAAAATATTTGCGCTTGTTTACATATCCAACTACCTGGTTTTTTTAATCAAGGGAGAAAATTATTTTCTCAGGATGGCTTCATTCGGAATTTTAGCTTCATTATTTTTAATGCCCGAGCATTACGAGCCGAGAATCATTTTTCCACTGGCTATTGTTTTATTTGTTTTTAACCTTAAAACAAAAAACAGGCTTACTGCAATTACAAAAAAACTGGCTTTTCTTGCAGCGCTTTTCATAATCTTGATTCTGGCTCTGGGAACTTTCCTGCCTTTTTTGAATGGGAGCTATTTGGATTTGAAAAAAACTGTCGGGGGAATTTCAGCCCTAAGGCCGTTGGTAATTTTTGCTATTTTTTTGTTATTTATCTTATTAAACAGCTTCAAGGCATTCAGGAAAAATTTTACATACTCATTGACAATTGTCCTGATTTTTCTTGCAGTGGCAAACAACTCATTTGCGAAAGCAAGCAGCATAAGGCTTGACTATGACACTCCAGTCAATGAGTGGGAAGGCCTTGCATTCTGGATTAAAAATAATACGGACAAAAATGATTTATTCATCACTCCCCCATATATAGAAGGATTTAATTTTTTCTCCGAAAGGAAGGCATTGACTGACTGGAAATCCTGCGGACAGGGATTCTGGCAGCCAGACTATGCAAGCTACTGCTGGAATATCCTTAAAGAACTCAACTGCAATGTGGAGGAGTCACAGTGCATTGAAGGATACAACTCGCTTAAAGAAAATGAACTTAAATCCATTGCAAAAAAACACGGGGCAGAATATATAATCACTGAAAAGCCAAAAATCCTGGGGCTTGAAGCGGCTTACGAAAATAACAAATTTTATGTTTATAAAACTGAAAAGAATTAATTTTGGAGCATCAAGCTAATTCCCTTGTCAAGTCCGGTTGCTTTTAATCCAATTTTGCTTTTTGCAATAAACCTCTCAACATCCATTGATCTTTTTTTCTCTATTACTATTCTTGATTTTGATTTTGTTGCATTAATGATTTTCCTGGCAAGTTCTTCTATTGATGTTCCAATACCCGTCCCTATATTTATCGCGCCTTTAGGATTATCTTTGGCTGAAATTTTCATTATGGATTTTATCACGTCACCTACCCAGATAAAATCCAGGACCTGTTTTCCTCCAAACAAGACAATGTCTTTGTTTTTTTTGGCTTTTTCCAGAAAAATGGGAATAACCCTTTCTTTATCCCGTGGGCCATAAACATTTGCAACCCTGATAATCGAAACATCGATTCCACCCACTTTTTCAAAATTCCTGCAAAGATACTCTCCGCAGACTTTTGTCATTCCATACGTGTTTATCGGATTAAGAGGATGGCTTTCATCTACAGGGAGGTATTCAGGATTGCCGTAAACCTCTCTTGACGAGAAAAAAATAAACTTTTCGGCGTTGTTTAATGAACTGTATTTTAAAACATTATAAGTTCCGTTGATATTCGAAGTTACTGCATAATCCGGGTTGAACAAGGAGCCTGCGACATTTGACTGCGCGGCGCAATGATAAACCAAGTCTATTTTTCCAATATTTTTTAGGGAATTGTAGTCTCTTATGTCGCAATTGATAAGCCTGACTTTTTTGCTTTTAAGGTGGCGCCTTATATTATCCAGGCTGCCCCTGTGAAAATTATCCACTATTATTATCTCGTTTTCTTTGTTTATTGAAAGCTCGTCAACCAAATGGCTTCCAATAAACCCAGCCCCTCCAGTCACTAAAATTTTCATTTTAACTCTTTTTTGAGATTTAAGAGCTTGTTAAGCATTCGCATTTCCCTCTTAAAATTGAATGAGGACTGCTCGCCTGCGCTCCAATGAACAGGAACTTCTGAAACTTTATAGCCTTTATTCTGGGCCCTTATGAGGAGCTCTGCATCCCAAAACCATCCCCGCTTCATTGACTTGTCGTAACCCATGTCTTTTAGGACTTCGAGCAAAACTTCTCTCCTAAATGCCTTAAAGCCGCACTGGTGATCCTTAATTTTTGAGCCAAAATACACCCTGATGAACTTATTGTAAACTATGCTGATAATTTTTCTTGATAATGTCCTTTTTGCATTTATCCCCATGTACCTGCTTCCTGTGGATATGTGGCTCCCTTTTTCTATTTTTTCGAGTATTTTTTGAAGGTACCTTAGGTTAACTGACAGGTCTATGTCCATTAGCACTATAACCTCATTTTTTGATTTTTTGAAGGCCAATGCAAGATTTTCGCGCCTGGACGGGCCGCGTTCAAACCTCACATAGATTATTTTTGGATTTTTTCCAGCAAGGCTTTTTCCTATGCTTTTTGTCCTGTCGGACGAGGCATCATCAACAATATAAATGTTGAAGTCCATTTTCATGGAGGAAATTTTTTTGTAAGCTTTCATTATGTGCTTTTTGAGCACTTTTTCTTCGTTATACACAGGAAAAAACACAGACACCGATTTCATTGTTTTCAGGACTTCCAAAACGGGTATTTATATGTTCCTATGAAAAAATATTCAGAAATCCGCTTTCAGGCTTTTTTTAATATCACATGCTTAAATGAGCTTAATCCTATGTCAAAGAAATACCTGAATTCATTGAAACTCCTTATTCTTGCAAAAAGCGGAACGAGATAAGATATCCTGAAATAAGTCTTTTTTATGACATAATTCTGCAGCCTGACTAATTCTTCGGGCGTGAAGTTTCTTGTCCTCCAGCTCGGGAGCTCCCCTATGTAAACAAACTTCTCCCAGTCATCTGCAAGCAATAATCCTTCCTGCTTCATCATGTTGTAAATTGCAGTGCCGGGAATCGGAACGATTAGGCTTATTGAGCAAAAAGTCGGCTTTATTTCCCTTATGAGCTTGATAGTCTGTTCAATGTCATCATAGTTTTCATCAGGATGGCTTCCGATGATGAAATTGCCGTCAATTACCCTGAGCTTTACCTCATGAGACCACTTGAATGCCTGCCTGATTTTATCAATTGTGACAGCCTTTCCGTTTAGCGCCATTATCCTTGAAGAGCCGGTCTCGACACCAAAAGAAACCCTTATGCACCCGGAATCAACCATTCTCTGCAGCATTTCCTTTGTTACACAATCAACTCTTGTTAGGCATCCCCACTCAAGGCCCCTTTCTTTCATTGCATCGCAAAACTCATACACAAAATTTTTTTTAAGCGTAAATGTGTCATCGACAAAGTTCACGTAATTGGTGCCGTACTTTTCCACACATTCATCTATTTCGCCAAGCAGGTGCTTGATGCTTCTCCATCTCACTGTAGGCGGCTTATTGGCCCCTGATGCGCAAAAAATGCATTTTGCCGGGCAGCCCCTTGTTGCCATGAACTCCATTATGTTCATGAATCTTCTGCTCAGGCCCCTTTCAACGTGGGCTTTCTTGTAATTGTCAAAATTTACTATGTCCCTTGCGGCGTAAGGCAATTTGTCAAGATCCTGTATCAAGGGACGGGGCGCTTCCATGATTATTTTCCCGTCTTCTCTATGCAAAATTCCCTTGCATCCGGCCAAAGGCTCTTTCTTGTCAATCCTTTGGCATAATTCGATGAAAGTGTCTTCTGCCTCTCCATAAACAATAATGTCAAAATTCTTGAATTCATTCATGCTTTCCATTGGGAGTGCATCGACATGAGGGCCGCCGGCGACTGTCAGAGTGTCAGGAGAATATTTTTTTACGTATGTTGCGAGCTGATGGGCAGTCTTTATTGAAGCGGTCATTGCAGCAAGCCCTATAATGTCGGGCTTTGAGGATTTGAGCCTCTCGGCAAAAGACTCTTCTGTAAAATCCTCAACGTTATAATCCCACAGCTCAATTTCAAATCCCTGTTTTCTTACATACGCAAGAAGGACTCCGAGGCTTAGGGGAAAATGTACAGAAGTTATCATTGGGTGCTTTCCAAGCTTGAGCGGGCAGGTTATGCCTACGACTTTCATTTTAGCAAATATCTTTAATTTAACTTTATAAACATTTCTATGGATTAATTTTTCTTTTGGGCAAGGCAAAAAACTGACAGCCCAAACGGGACAGGCAAAATTTTGAGAATGTTCCTCTCAAAATCTGAAAGCCTGATTAAAAGCCAATTTATGATATATGGCAGCCTCACAAAATCTGAAGTTTCCTTTTTTTTAGGCAATAAGCTCCTTACAAGACGAAATACCATTGCCACTGGCAGTAGGAAGCTGTAAAAATATCCTGCACGCACTATCCTGAAATTATTTTTTTCCAGAACATTTATGAGCTTTTTTTTGCTGTATCTCCTGTAATGGTGTGCTTCCTCATCCCAATAGCTCCACATAAACTGGTATGCTGGCACTGTGATAAACAGCTTTCCTTCCTTGTTTAGCAACGAATTAATTTTTTTCAGGGCGTCGTTTTCCATTTCTATGTGCTCAAGCACGTCCATCAATAAAACAGCATCCATATTCTTGTATTTTATGTCTTCATATCCATTTATCTTCTGAACATTCCTGATGTTTCGCATTTTGCAGAATTTTATTGACTCTTCTGAAGTATCCACACCAAAAACTTTTCCATATCTTTCCATTTCCTTCATTGTAATTCCGGCTCCGCACCCAAAATCGAGAATCGTTGGCTTTTTTTCCTTAAAATACGGCTTGAGAACCTGAACTGCAAGCTTCCTTCTGCCTACATTCCACCAATAGCTTTTTTCAAGGTCATAAAGCTCCCTGTAGACGTGTTTTTTCATTTTTTTGTGGCTTGCCTGGAAATATTTAAAGGTTAGTAATTCGATGGCTCTGTCCTAAATCTCGCATCCGCTCGTGTTATTGCCAAGCTTGGCTCCCTCATCTCAAATCGTGGGCTGACATTTCCCGTCAACCCTTCCGCGACTTGACGGCGGAATCAAGTGAGACTTTAAAGTCCCACGGAAAGACTCAAAACAAACTAGTTTGGGACAACCCCTTTGTCAGCTATTCAGCCGAAAAATCGAGGCCTCGCAAAAAGGCAATAACCTACATTTAGGACAGAGCCCAATTCGATAATCCCTTATTTTTGGCTAAAACTCGGCAAATTACTAATCAACTATATTGAAAAATTTAAGGATTCTGCAAATCTTCATTCCTGCACGTATTCTATCCCCATTGCAAGGCATATCTCGGCTTTTTTTAGCTCCTTGCCAAGATAAGCGGCGTGGTCCATCCTGTTAAACCATCCTTTTTTGTTTTTTTCATCAAAATCAAATATGGCAAAATACAAGTCCTGGGCCCTTGTGCCCCTGAACTCCTTAAGAATTGTGTGCTGATAATCGCATACAGCTATTCCAATCTCGTGCGTGTCAAAGTAATTTCTTATAAGGAGATAGCAGCCATTGTCCATCTTGAAGTCCTTGTAGTCATCCCACTTTTTGACGCGTATTACTTCAAAATCCTTGTCAACTTTTTTGTCCTTTACCCACGCAGGCCTTTCCATACGTCTTAAAACACGCCCTGATTTAAATTCCTTTTGGTCGAGCCACAGAGGCTTGAGAAAACAACATTCAATCTAATCTGCCTTTGGCGACTTTCCCTTAAATTCGAGAATTTTCCTTATGCCTTCATTGACAAGAATTTTTGGCTGCCAGCCAAGTGATTTCATTTTTGAGATTTCAGGCACCCTGTATTCCACTTCCCTTTCTTTAAGCCGCGACTCATTTCCAAATCCTACCTTTACAATCTCGGACTTGCTTTTTGTTATTTCCTTTACAGTCTCGGCAAGCTCAAGAATTGTTGTCGGCTTGTTGTTGCCGATATTGTATGCCTCGCCCCTTTTTCCTTTTTCAATTACTGTAAGCACTCCGTCAGCAATGTCTTCAACGTAGCTAAAGCATCTTGTCTGGTTTCCTGCGCCAAACACCCGCAAGGGCTTGTTTTCAAGGGCATTATTTATGAAAATCGGAACGACAAAATTATTCGGCTGCCTTGGCCCATAGACATTGAAAAATCTCACTATCTTTATGTCAGTCCCAAACTCGTAATTGTAGGCTTTTGCGTAGATTTCTGCCGCAAGCTTTGAAACTCCGTAAGTTGAAACAGGGCCCTTTACGCTGTCTTCGCGTATCGGAAGCTCGCGCGGCTCGCCGTATACTTCCGAAGATGAAGAGTAAACAATGTTTTTTACGCCAACTTCCATTGCGGACTTAAATACGTTTACCGAGCCTTCAAGGTTTATCCTCATTGTGTCTAGTGGGTGCCTGTCTGAGTTGTCAACTCCCAACAAAGCCGCAAAATGAAGAACCACGTCAGAGCCCTTGATGTCCTCGCTGATTTCGTCCATTACAGACTTTCGTACAAACGTGAGATTTTTATGGGTGGCTTCTGGGCTCTTTAAGTCAAGAACTTTAACTTCATTGCCTGCATTCAGGAGCTTTTGGACAATTGGAAATGCTATGAATCCGGAGCCGCCCGTGACTAGTACTTTCATTTGAATCAAAAAATGCCCCTTGTTTAAAAAATTTGTTAATTTATTGAATCCCCTATTGCTCCCTTGAAAGCCTCAGAAAGAGTGGGGTGCGCTATTATGGTGCTTTTGATTTCCTTTAATGGTATTTTGTGCTTTATCGCAAGAGTTGCAGATGCCACAAGCTCTGATGCGCCTGCTCCAATGCACGAGAATCCCATGAGCAGCCCGTTTTCGTGGTATATCTTGACAAATCCGTCTATCTCTGACAAGGTCCGCGCCTTGCCGTTTGCGGCAAACCTGAAAATTTCTGACTTTAATTTTGAATTTCTCACGCCGACAGATGATATCTCAGGTATCGTGAAAATAACGTTTGGAACCGTGTCCTCGTTTAGCTCATCATTTTGCCCCATTATGTTATGTGCTGCAATTTCAGCCTGCGCGTATGCATAATGCGCAAGCATTATTTTTCCTGTGCAGTCTCCGACAGCATAAATATTGGAAACTGAGGTCTGCATTCTCGAGTTTATTGAAATCCCGTTTTCATATTTTATTCCAATTTTATCCATTATGATTTTATCAAAACTTGGCTCAACTCCAACTGATATTAGTATTTTTTCTCCATGAGCCTTGCTTTGTTTGCCACCTTCCTCAAAATAAACTTCGTTTCCCTCAATTTTCTGGACTTTTGAGCCTGTGTGCACTTTTATTCCCTGCCTTCTCATAAGGCGCCTCAGCTCATTTGAAACTTCCAAATCTTCTCCAGGCACAAGCCTGTCAAGAAATTCTATGATTGTGACTTTAGAGCCAAATGCTGAAAATATCGAGCCAAACTCGCACCCTATATAACCCCCTCCAACAATTATCAGGGACTCCGGCAGCTTGCTTAATTCAAGAAGCTCCTTGCTTGTCAGGACAGATTCGCTTAATGATATCCCTTTAATCAGCCTTGGCCTTGCTCCTGTGGCTATCACTATGTTTTTCGTCCTGATTTCCCTGTTATCAACAACAACTGTGTGATTGTCTTTTATAACTGCAGAGCCTTTCATGACGTCAACTTTGTGCTCCTTAAGAATGAGGCTTACACCTCTTGAAAGAACTCCGACAACATCCTCTTTTCTTTTCATAAGCAGGCCAAAATCAATTTTGGCTCCCTGCGATAATATGCCGTACTCCTCAGACTTCTGCATTTTCTGAAATATGCTTGCTGATGCGTGAAGCGACTTTGTAGGAATGCAGCCATAGTTTGTGCATGTCCCTCCAAGCTCATCTTTTTCTATTATTAAGGCCCTGCCTTTGAGCTGTGAAACTATCTTTGCGCACTCATATCCTGCCGGGCCTGAGCCTATAATTATCGCATCATACTCTGTGTTCATTAGCAGCTGTCAAGGCAAATATTTTATAAATGTTGCCCTATTAAGAATACTCTGAATACTTCTCTATATCTCTAAACATAATGCAAAACAGCAAGTTTGGGAATCAAACTGCATTTTATCACCGTCTTAACCAAGACAAGTTTTATAAACACTTTAGCTTATTTTGGCATTATGAAAAATCCGCTTGTTTCTGTGGTTGTAATAAACTACAACGAAAAAAACCTGCTCAAAACAGTCATAGATTCCATATATTCGCTTGATTACAAGAATATTGAGCTCTTGGTTGTTGACAACGCATCAACTGACGGAAGCAAGGAATTCATTGAGAAGAACTATAAAAAAGTGATTCTTGTAAAAAACAGAAAAAACCTCGGCTATGTCGGGCTTAATTCTGCAGTAAAGCACTGCAAGGGAGACTATATTCTCTTTTTGAATAATGACTTGGAGCTTGACAAAAAATCACTCACGCTTCTTTTGGATGCTGCGCAAAAAACAAAAGCAGCGATGGCTGCGCCAAGGCTTGTGAACACCCACGATAAATCACTTAAATCAGGAGGGACGTGGGTATCACGGGCATTTTATAACGGGCACTTAAAATCCAGGGGAGATGAAAAAATCAGGGAAATTCCATATCTTGGCGTCGGTCTTATAGAGAAAAAAGTTGTTGATGATTTCGGATATCTTTTTGATGATGATTATTTTATCTATTCAGAAGACCTTGACCTTGGATTAAGGCTGAGGCTTATTGGCAATAAAGTAATTTTTGTGCCAACTGCAGTTATGTACCACCTTCATTCTGCTACAATGGGAAAATCAAAAGGATACAAAAGAACATTTCTGCTTGAAAAAAATCTTCTTACTACAATGATAAAAAATCTTTACTGGAGAAATATAATAATATTTTTTCCTTACGCGCTCCTGATGAGGCTTATTGCCGCAGCACGCGACTTTTTTACTCTCGAATTCATGACAGGCTTTGCAAGAATCTACGCTTTCTTCTGGGTTTTTTTAAATATCGGAAGCATACTAAAAAAAAGGGCAAGACTGCAAAAACTGAGAAAAATGCCTGACAGCTATGTTCTTAAATTATTTTCTGAAAATGAGGTTTTTAAGCTGAAGAAATTCAATGTTTGATTGAATGTTATAGAAATTCACGGTACGTAAAGTTCTTTTTATAAATATTCCAAATAACCTCAGAAACTTATTTATAGATTTTAAATTTCAAGGTTTTTTATGTACTCTGTCAGGCAAATCTTAAGGGAAAACTGGAATTCTTATCATAAAACAAATAATCCGACTAAGCATTAAAAGACTCTTTCCAGAACCTAACTTCATTAGGAATTGCAGGCCCCCCTTGTCAGCTCCGCTGCCTCAAATTAATTGCATTTTGAACTTATGATGGAACTTTTTATTAAATAATTATGACCTATTTTGATTAGAAACCATTAAAAGCGTCCCTATTATCTATTGGATGTGCACGCGATGAGAGAAGTGAACACCCATTGAGCAATGCAATGATATGCGGAAGTAACTGCCGAGCGTGCGCCTTTAATCAGAATCATCCAAACATTTTAAGATGCTCTTTTCCTTCTGACTTGTCAACACTCTTTATCTTTTCAGATGCCTTGACAAAATCCCCGAAAATGACGTAATCACGGTTTTCACGCATGGCAAAATAGCCTGCTTCAGTGCAGACTGATTTTAACTCGGCGCCGCTGAAGTTTTCAGTTATGTTTACAACATTATCAAGGTTAATTCCCTTTTCAAGGTTCATGATTTTTGCGTGTATTTTCAGGATGTCTGTCCTTGCCTCCTTGTTAGGTATTGGGATGTGTATCATCCTGTCAAGCCTTCCGGGCCTTATTATTGCAGGATCCAAAATGTCTTTCCTGTTTGTTGCACCTATGATTTTTACATTGTCAAGCGGCTTAAATCCGTCAAGCTCTGCCAAAAGCTGCATGAAAGTCCTGTTTACTTCCCTCTCACCTGAAGTGCCTACTTCAATTCTTCTTGCTGCAAGCGCGTCAAGCTCATCAATGAAAATTACTGAAGGCGCTTTTCTCCTGGCGAGCGCAAAAATTTCCTTTACAAGCTTTGCGCCTTCTCCAATGAACTTTTGCACAAGCTCAGAGCCCACAATTTCAATAAATGTTGAGTTTGTTGATGCTGCAACTGCCTTTGCAAGAAGTGTTTTTCCCGTCCCTGGTTCGCCGTAAAGCAAAACTCCTTTTGGCGGAGTTATCCCGATTTTCTTGAACAGCTCGGGCTTTTTGAGCGGAAGCTCGACAACTTCCCTTATCTCCTGAATCTGCTCGCTTAATCCGCCGACATCTTCCCACGATGTTGTCGGCTTTTCAATTATGACAAACTTTTCAACATTGAACTTTCTTGCTATCGGCACTTTTCTTATGATTGTCAGGTTTTTCTGCTCAACCAAAACCAAATCGCCCGCCTTCAATTTGCCGCACTCGCTTGAAACATTAACCAAAAACTGGTTGCCGTTTGGAATTTTTATCAGCACATTCCTTTCAAAAATCTCGCGGACTTCGCAGACCATCAGGGGATTTGACTTGAAGAACTCGATTTCCTGCTTTAGCCTGCTGACAGTTTCTTTCAGTATCTTATTTTCCTCTTCAACCTGGTTTGATGTTGTAGAATAAGAATACATAATGCTGTCAATGACATTCTTTGACTTAGCTTCTTTTGCTGGCATCAAAACTGGTGACCGGAATTGATATAAAAAGCTTTGGATTTAAAGAAATCTTTTCCCATCAGCAAATACTCTTGGGTTTTTCATGACGAAATCAACGTGAAACGGAACATCCACTTTTCCGCCAAAATGCAAATTATTTCCAAATGCAACGTGGAATGTTCCCATTACTTTCTCGTCTTCAAGAACTTCTCCGGTGATTTTTGCCTTGTGGTTTGTGCCTATGCCGAGCTCTGCGACATTCCCGTGTAATCTTGTTTTTAACAGTTTTTGAAATTTTGCAGCAGTCTTTCCGCCCCTGATGTTTTTTATAAAACCATCTTTAATTTCCATTCTTATATTTTTATCAATAATACCGAGGCCCGCAACGCTTGCGTCGCAAACTAAAATCCCGTTTGTTTTGTTTTCAAGCGGCGCTATGAATATTTCTCCTGAAGGCAAGTTTCCAAATGCTCCTTTTTTTGTGTAGATGCCGTCGTCTGATACCCATTTTCTGCCTTTTATGAAAAATTTCAGGTCAGTTCCTTTATTTGTAGTTATTTTGATAATATTCTTACTTTTTAATTTTGAAATAAGCATATCATTTCTTTTTCTTATATCATTTAAATTGAGATTCAATGTTCTTTTTGCCATGCCTTCCGTGATTCCCGGCATGCTTGCAATCCTTGCGCCCTTTTTGCTTGCATTTTCCCTTGCTCTTGTGTGGCTTAATGATTTAATTGTTGCAAGAAGACAAACGTCATATTTTAGCATTTCATCTGCAATATTTTTTTGCGGCTCTGAGCCGTGCGATTTTGGAATATTTGTAAATACAAGCTTTGATTTTTTTGCGAGTCTTAATGATTCTCTGAATAGAGCTTCGCCGATTTTCTTAAGTTTCGAGTCTGTTACAATGAGGCAGCTTTCATTCCTTTTTAGCCCCATGCATTCTTTAAGAATTATTTTTGAGGATTTGTCAAGATTAATCTTCATGGGATAATGCCATTTTTTTGTTTTTATTGGAATATTATTTCTTTGCCTCTTCGTACCCGACATCTCTTGGAGAATAAATTGAAATGAAAATTGCATCTTCATTGCCTTCATTTACGCAGCCATGAACGACGTTTTTTGGTGCAACATCAATCTGACCTGCCTTGATTTTTTGAATCTGGCCGTTGCCCAGGTAATATGTGAGTTCTCCCTGTACCATTATCCATGTGTCCTGCCCTTTAGGGTGGGTATGAGCTTCAACTTCCTGCCCCGGTTTTACCCCCCAGGCAAAAATTATGGAGTGCTCCGTGGCAGCAACCAGATTTACAATTGCTTTTTCATCAGAGAACTTTACAAGATTTTTTATCGTGAAAATCCTTTTATCGGCAGAACCGTCAATTCCTTCGTTCATGTTGTGAATTAAAATAAATGAGGGGTTTATATAATTTTGTCTGTAGATTATTTATGCAACAAACTCGCCGTCCTTTAAAATCCAGTGCTTGTTGCCTTTCTTGTCAATTCCAAACACATCAAGCTTTTGCCTTGGAGCGTTGAACACTATATCCATGTGGTATTCTGTGCTCCTGTCAGGCTCAAATCCTGAGCCCAAGGCAATGTGCATCATCCTTGCAATTTTTTCATTAACAATAAGATAATCGCACAATTTTGCCTTTGGGTTTGTGTTGATTGCAAACTCGCCGACCCTTTCAAAGTTTTTCTTCTTCATGTCAATTATGTCCTGCGGCAGGCTTTTGTGCTTTTCTGCCAGAAGGAGCATTTTCAGTGATTCCTGTTTTTTCTCATTTATTTTCTTCACAATGTCTTTTGGCCCGTCAATAATCTTGTATGAATCGCCGTAGCACTCGACGACCATCGGGTTTTTTCCGTCAAGCTGGTAGCTCATGTCAACGTGGACTACGACATCTCCAACAAAAATTCCCTTGATATATTCTGGCGTGACAAATGCCTCACCGCCAGGAATATTTCCCATGCAGCCTGCTTTTATTCCAGTCATCTTCAGGTACTCTGAATTTATTTTTTCGCGGACATCAGTATCGGACCTTCTGACCCATCTTCTTTGTCCGCTATCCATCACAAGGCCTACTTCAAGCTTTGTCACATATTTTTCCTTTAATTTTCCCTGGATGTGGATTACATCGCACTTGTCCATCAAGTCCTTTATTTTCTGGTTCCTTCTTCTTATGTCAGTCCAGTCAACAAGGTTTGTCTCAATGAAAATGTCTATTGGTATTGTTTCAGTGAATGCAACTCTTGCAATTGGGTCTCTGTCATCAAGCTTTGTCTGTGGATAGAAATCAAGCTTGTAAATCATCTGGCCCGGAGTTGTCCATCTTGTTTTTTTGTTTAAAGAAGGATAACCAAATAATTCACCAAACATGTGCTTTCCGGGGTAGCCTTTCCCGCTTATTGAAAATGATAAGTCTATTGGTTTTATTCTGTCAAGCTTCAGGAGGCTTGAAACTTTTTTGTAGGACTTAAAAGGCTCTTCATCAACTTCCTTGCAGAGCTCGCAGCCAAGAAGCGTTGCCCTTAATTCAGAAGTCCTTTCGCTTTTGTCAAGCATTGATTTTCTGAATGTGTAGGAATTCATTGAAGGCTCTGCTGCCTTTGCGGCGCTTTGAGTCATTGCCCAAATTATTGAATAAGAATCTAGATAGTCTTCAAGCGGATGGCCAAGCTCTTCTTTTACTGCAATCAGGCTAAACCCTATTCCAACCCTTTCATTCTTTTTTAGCGCATAAACGTCTTTCCATAAAATGTCTGCTGTTTTAAGCAATTCATCCATCCTGTAATCAGAAAACCATTTTATGTTAAAAGGCAGCTTCATTGCGCCTTCAAATCCTGAGCTTTTTGCCTCAAGGATGAAATCGGGCTTTTTGAACATTTTTCTGAATTCGCCTTTTGCTTTTTTGTCAACTTCCTCAATGAATTTTTTCAGTGCATCTGTTTTTTCGTTTTTTGTTCCATTTTCAAGCTCTTCTGACGTTTTCCAGACATCTTTTGCTGCTTCAATAGAATCAGATTTTCCCTTTATGCCGTTGCAGGCAACGTCAGCTCCAAGCTCGTGAAATGCCCTTGACAAAGGAGCGAGCGAAAAGAAAGCATCCTTGTTTGATATGTCAAAAATTATGAGAAATGACTTTCCTTTTACATTTCCAATAAGCAATTTGTAGCTCTCTATTGCAGAATTGAATTCTTTTTCGTTGTATTTCATAAAGAAACGAAATTTAAATGATTAATAAATCTTTTGTTGTCTTTGTCAGCACTTCAGTCTTGTTATTTTTGAGCATCAAAGTATCTTCAATCCTTATGCCAAACTTTTTGGGAAAATATACTCCCGGCTCTATTGTGAAAACCATGTTGTTTTGTATTTTGTCTTTTGAATTTAAGGTAAGGTTTGGCATTTCGTGGATTTCAACTCCAACTCCGTGGCCAAGTCCGTGCGTGAAATAATTCCTGTATTTTCCAAGGGAATTGCAAACAAAATCGTAAAGCTCTGAGCATTTCTTATTTTCCTTGACAAGATTTATTGTTTCTTTTTGTATTCTATTGAGCATTTCATAAGATTCTTTTTCCTTTTGTGACGGCTTTCCGACTGAAACTGTCCTTGTAATGTCAGAGCAATATCCTTTGTATTTCACGCCAAAATCAATCACGCAAAGCCCTTTATTCAACTTAAGATTATGCGGCTCGTAATGAGGCATGCTGCCATTTCTTCCTGATGCAACAATCGGGTTAAATGACAATTCAAGTCCGTGCTTTTTTGTTTCATAAACCAAAAATGCGGCAACATCCGATTCTGTTTTGAAATCCTTAAAATTATTTATTGTTTTCTGGATTATTCTGTCTGCATAATTGCATGATGTTTTCAGGCATTCAATCTCTTCATTTGTTTTTATCTCCCTTAATTTTGAGCAGTCTTCCGAAACATCTTTTGTTTTTGCCTTTTTGAATGTTTTTTTAAGCGACTTGTAGAAGTTTAGGGCAAAATACCTGTTGTCTATTGCAATGCTTTTTGCCATGATTTTCTTTTTTGAAGCTATCTCTTTTACAGTCTCAAAAAGCCTTTTTTTATCCATCCCAAGGACATTCTTTATCTTGCATTTTTTTGCGCGCTCAATTTCCATTTTTGGCACGACAAGAAACGGCTCTTTGTTTTTTGGGACTGCAAGAATTCCGACTCCGTTAAATCCTGAAAAATAATAGAAATTCGGGCTTGTCTCTGCCGAATACATATTGTAAAACAGTGCAAAGTCAGTGCTTTTTTGATTAAGAACTGACTGGAGTTCTTTTATTTTCATAAATTTTAGTTAACTCTTTAATTTAATAATCTTACTAATAAAAATGACTGGAGATAGGCCGCCGCCATTAACGTGCGGCGGCATCAATTGCGCTGTAATCTTTTTGGCTCGCCCCATTTTGGGCGATAATTGCTATTAGCCTATTTGGAAGTTCTCTTAAGACAGGAGCTTTCGCCCTAATGCAGGCGAATGTGTTATGATTGCTGATGAATGTATGCCGAGCTAATGGCGAGGCGTAACTAAAAAGTCGCCTCTGAGGCGACTGGTTCATTAAATCAGATAAACTAATTTATAGGCACCAATCAAAAAAATTATAAACCTAAAGAATTTTGAAAATTTATGGGATTTGGAGACGAGTTTTTTGGAGCCAGGTCTGCAGAATATTACAATACTCAACTGGCACATTATTTGCTTAAATACGAAATATACAATAAAGCGAAGGAGGAAAAACAGTCAGGCAAAAACAGCAGTGCCAATGCATCACACGAAGTTTTTCTTGAGATTATGTACGAAATTGACGGATTACTCAAAGGCATCAAAAAATACAAATATGAGCTTTCGATTCAAAACAAGCTTAAAATTCTTGCGGACAAAAAGCTAATGGAACTGTGCGACAAGCTTGAAATAAACTATAAGTACCTAAAAAAGCGCGGGATGGCGGCATAACAACATAAATCTTATAAACCACCTTAATTTGTCTTTTCTAATGCAGAAATTCAAGCTAAAGAACGGCATTACAGTCATTTTTGACAAGAATTCTTCAAAATCCGTTGCAGTTGAAGTAATGGTCAGAGTCGGCTCAAACAATGAAAATGAATCCCAGGCCGGGCTTTCACATTTTCTTGAGCACATGCTTTTTGAGGGCACAAAAACAAGAAAAGACTCCCGTGAAATTGCAAACGAGATAGAGAAATACGGGGGAGAATTCAATGCCTACACCACAGGCGACAGGACAGCTTACTTCATTAAGATAATAAACAAGCAGTTTGAGAAAGCTCTTGAGATTTTGTCTGACATGGTGATAAACTCGGCATTTGACGAAAAAATAATGGAGAAGGAAAAGCAGGTCATACTAAAAGAAATTAACATGGTGACTGACGACCCGAGGCTTCACCAGTGGGTTTTGTTCCAGAAAAACCTGTTTGAAAAGCATCCGGCCAAAAACCCAACTTACGGAACTGTCAAGGCAGTGAAAGGCTTTTCAAGAAAAACACTTGTTGATTATTACAGTGAGCATTATGTTTCAAAAAACATGATTCTCTCAATTTCAGGAAACATTTCTGATGCACATCAAAAGGCCGAGAAGTATTTTGGAAAAATGAGGACTGCGAGCGTACAGCCAAGAAATCGGATGATTGAAAGTCCGCAGCAAAAAGAAAAAAAGGTTGTTGAAAAAAGAAAGACACTGAATTCCTACCTTGTTGTCGGCTATAAAACTGTTCCAAGACTGCACAAGCACAGCTATGTTTTTGATGTAATTCACGGAATCATCGGGCGAGGGCAGTCAGGCTGGATGTTTGATGAAATAAGGAACAAAAGAGGGCTTGCATACCAGGTCGGGATTCAAAACGAAATGGAAATTGATTACGGGATGTTTGCAGTGTACTGCGGCCTTGACAAGTCTAAAATTGAAAAGGCAAAGGAAATTATGATGCAGCAGTTCAATAGGCTTCAGACAATCTCAGAAAAAGACCTTGAGGAGGCAAAAAATTACATTGAGGGAAATTTTGCCCTTCAGACTGAAGACAACTTCCACAGGGCTGATAATGTCGCATATTGGGAGACAATCAAGGACGCAGCTCTTGCAGATTCTTACATAAAAAACATCAGGAGAGTCACAACAGCTGATGTAAAGGCAGTTGCAAAAAAATACTTCACAGGCAACTACACAATTGTCGTTATCGAGCAGAAATAGGCTGACAATATGTTTGAGCAATCAAGGGCAAGAAATTCTTCATACAGTGATTTTTTAAGCATAAAACTTCTCAGCAATTTTGATGAAAAAGATGAAATCTGCCAAAACTTCATAGCCTATTTTGACGAGTCTTACCAAAACTGCAAGAATTTGCTGCAAGGACTGGATAACCCCGGCCAAAAAGCCCGTTTTAACATGCAAATTTCCGAGTTTTTGGGAAAATCAATTTCACGCGTTTCTGATTCTTTAAGCATACACAATCCAAAGAGCATTTCTCTCTTGGGAGTCTCATTTGCATACCTGATGGCGGCAGTGGAATACGGCGTTTCATCGGAGAACTTTGATTTGCACAGCTCAGGCTACGTGATTGAATATTTTGATGAATTCAAGGCTTTCTTGGCAAAGAGTAAAATCCTCATAAAGCCGAAGCACATGTTCAGTCTGCTTAAGAACATTGCAGAAAACGGCAAAAAAACCAGCGACGAGCAGAAAATCCTGATATACAGGATTGCTTACATACTAAAAGACTGGCATTGATTTATCTCGTCACTCTGCAGTACCTCCGAAAGTAAAGGGCATAAGAAGTTAATAAATTTTGCTATTTTTTATTTTTCTCGACGACAAAGAAATTTTGAGAAAAAGAAGACAAGCTAGCCAATGATGGCATTGAAGTTTTTGTGGAAAAACTTCGCTTTCCAGTTAGTACATCGAAATTGCTCTTTCTAGACGTAACGTAGGTTTGAAGAACGCTCGCCTACGGCCAACAAATGTTAGCCATAACCACCGCTGAGCTTTAGGGGTGGGACATAAATGTGAAGTAGTTTTGATATAAAAATTTTCGCTGCGATGAAAGGCACTATCCAGTTTCTTTGGATCTTCCATCCGACAATGATGTTTGCCAGATACCACAAATTATAGAGTGTGGTTGTAAACATGAACAGGAAGCACCTGATTATGTGGTTCTTGCTTGTTGTCCTGATCCTGAGGCTGTGCTTTTTTACCCTGTAAGATGTCTCGATTGACCATCTTCGCCTGTACAAGAGGTCTATGGTTTCATAATCTATCTCTGTGACAGTCAAGTTAGTCATAAAATAAACTCTAGTTTCCCCTTTCTTGGCTGATTTCTTCTTTCTCAACTTCACTACTACTAGCCTCGTATGGGCCTTTTCCGCGAGGAAATAAGGCATGACAATTGGCAGCTCTTTTTTCCTGTTGGTGAGCTTCTTTATCTTTTTATTCGCCTGTGCTCGTATTATATATTTAAGTCCAAAATTATTCAGCAGTTTTATGATCTTGTTGTCGAAAAATCCGGCATCCAGGTAGACATTTCTTATCTTAAACTTGACTGTTGCGTAATTCAAGAATTCCTCGATAAGTCTTTCCCTGAAATCTATCTTATGGACAGGCTTTGCCCTGATTGTAAACCTTCGCCCCTTTATGACTATTGCAAGTGTGATGAACCTAAAATAATGGAAAGTGCCCCTGTCAGGCTTTCCTTCAACAACATAGTTGTCATTTTCATCGCCGTAATAATGCATGTCATGGAAGTCTATTGCAATGTCCACGGGCCTTTTGAATACGCCAAGCTTCCTTGCAACTTTGAATGTGTACCCGAACGTCCTCTGGAACATTGTCAATATTTCTTCCTGGTCAAACTTGGCTATGTACCTTAAGACGCTGTCCGCTGAGGGCTTTTGCCTCTTGACGCTGTCCTTTATTGTCTTGGAAGCGGATTCGAGGCAGGAATTGGTGAGTGCAGAATGCGTCAATACGTCGATGATGTCGTTCTTGTCGTAGAATGCGTTATAGTGCTGCTTGAATTTTACATGCTTCAAGAGTTTTTTCTTTACATACTTGCAGAATTCCTTAAGTTCTCTGTCCAGCGGATAGGCAAAAGATTTATTTATTCTCTTGTCTTTTTTGATATGGTTTTCCATTTTCGGATGGAAGATACCTAGGACGAGGCCCTCGAAAGTCAAGTCCTAGGTTCCTTTTTTTACAATAATCCTATATGCTTGCACCTGTGATAAACTTTCCAAGTCAACTCCAAATCTTTTGATAGGTATTTTTTCAATTCGTCTTTCTTGCCGTCTTGCCACAAAATTGTTGCATGTGCACCTATGAACCCATTATATTTCTCGCCGAACCCTAAGAACTTTGAATAATCATTCAGCGTGCCTTTTTCATACTTATTTCCAAAAGACAAAACCTGCCTCAGATCAATGGTTTTTCCCATGACGTCGACAATTTTTACTTTATGTAGTAGGCTTCTTATCACGAGAAACCTAACGTCAAATCCAATTTCAAAGCCTATCAGCCTAAAATATTGGTGCTTTCGAAGAAACTGCCAATAACTGTGAAGATTGAAACGCTCATCATCCTCATTAAAAATCAGCTGGCCTTCCCCAATTTCAATACCTAAAGCAGTGCTCCTGTCTTTCAATGGGTCCAAGCCGGTTGTTTCTATGTCTGTTATTATGTCTGTTCGCTCCATAATTTCACCCCCAACAAATACATTACTATTGTAGTAATGTTTGGTAGTGCCGAAAAGTATATAAACCTTACTATCATGGTAATGCGAAAAGAGGCACAAAATGACTAAACCGTTGTCTTCAGAGCAGATGCATAAGTATTCAGCTTTATGGAATAAGTTTGGGGATAATCCTTTCAAATTCAACGAGGCAGAGAAAATCCTTAAGATAAGCGAGAACCATTTGCTTGTAACCTTGCATAGACTAAAGATGAAAGGGTGGCTAACAACGGAAAAGGATGAGAAAAGACCTAAGAAAAGCTTGTATTTTCTGGTTTCTCCAAATGATGCTGTCAAGGTAATTTCAAAATGATTGTTGATTTTGGTCACCTCATAGTCTGATAACTATTGACGTCTTCAAATTTACAGAAATAGAAAAGTATTTATTTCAGCTAAACTTACAATCCATTGTTGACGTGGAGTTGTGAAGTTTAGGCTTCATAACTTTCCTATTCCCTGATTTCTTGTTTTTAGTTTATCTCATTCTTTTTTGGGCACACTTTTCACCCAATTTTTCATTTCGTATAGAGAATTACTACTATATATACTCTTCTCAAGAAAATTTTTCAAATATTTTTGTAAAAAAATCTTGTAAAAATTTGTAGAATTTCAACTATTTATTTTACAGAAGATTAAGTTAGAACTTACCTCCTGTTTAACTCTTTGTATTTTTCTTTCTCAGCAAATAAACGATAAAAACCAGGATAAATAATGAGATTACTGTGGTTATAATTAAGCCAGACTTGCTTGATTTTTTAATGTCACAATGTGGAATTCCTTCTTTGTCATAAGAGCAGCCAGATCCGCATGTTTGATGATGAGTCCAAGTGCCGTCGTTGCTGCATTGATTTATGTTACCATCAGTATCGCATACAAGAGAGCCTGTCGTGCATTCTTTGCCTGGAACATCCCCAGTTGCCGTGAATTGTTTTGAATCAGAATATACCACCCCTTCTGCGTATATTGTGCATTGGGTTGATGTTTTAGTTCCGACACCAACAGAAATTGGAAGGTTTACTGTGGCTGATTGTCCGGGTTGTATTGATACCTCTTTGTTCTCGTATATGCTGAATTTGCTGTCTTGGCAAGTTCCGTAGACGGTTACTGTGTCCAGCTCGATTCCAGTGTTTTTAACAACAACTTTTACAATCCCTGCAGCCGTATCTATGCTAAAAATCTGTATAGAAGATTCTTGTGCGTAAATGTTGGATGATAGTAAAATGAGCCCTAGCAATATAATAAAAATCTTCATTAGTTCAACCCCTAAATACAAATCTTTAGTATAAAGGTTTGGATATATACTTTTATTTAAATGTTTCTATTAAGGTTTTATGAGCAAATATGAAAAGGTAGTATTAGAAATTCTTTCAAAAGAATCAATAAAGTCTACGAATGAGATCGTTAAAGAACTACAGAAAAAGAGCAAGAAAGTGATTAACTGGCACCTTGTTTATGGAATTCTGAATGATCTGGAAAGAGTCAATAAAGTTGAGAGACAGAAAGCCAAAGCCGGAATGTTTTGGAAGTTAAGATAAATGAACAGTATAAATATTTAAAATACATTAATTTCTTAATTAAAGATGACTAGTACAATTACAGAATCTTTAATTGAAATGCATTTTCATAGGGCCCTAGTGGATTTTTTTACAAGAACCTATGGTGTTAGATTTTTGAAATTGATTAAGCCATCTTCAAGAGGAGAAAAGTGGATTGGATTTGATCAAGGATGGGTTCATAGTGAAATTGAGGATGATAAACTAATAAATGAAATAAAAAATGCAATAAGTCACCAACAAAATAAAATCAAAAAATTTTACTTAGGATATTTTTTGCAATTTAAGAGGGTACACGCACTGTTTCGTAAGAGTAAACATAAACCGGATAACTATAATCTACCTTATTTTAGATCAGAATTATCACTAAAAGCTGATCCTTATACCGGATTATCTCAACACGAAACTTTATTGTTATTAAGCAATGTAAAAAATGCTTCGGTACATTACGCATGTGCGATGTTATTCGATATAGATGATATTTACGATACAGTGGATTTAAGGAAATTAAGAATGGTTCCTTTAAAATCAGCACCTACGGGGTGGTCAACCAATAGCAGGCATTTTATTACTTTTCAATTACCGGATGACCAAAATCCTATATGGCATAGCAAACCTTCGCCTGGTAAATCATACTCATTTGAAGATTGGGCATCAGAAAAAAACGAAAATAGACCATTATTATTAGATTCAAAAGGGGTGTTAATTCTGTTAGAAGATATAAAACGTGTTATGAATCAGAATATTAAAAAAATTGATTATTCTAATAAATTTCTAGATTTTATCAAAGACATGCAAGTAAATGAAGGTCACACAATACCTAATTCTTTCACTTTAATTGAATTCGAAAGTGATTAAAAAAATAGTTTACTCATTGTATCGAATTAGTTAAATTTATATACATGTATATTACATGTATTTTACATGGAAAAGCGTATAAAAATAGAAGTATATCTAAATAAAAAAGACAAGATTGAAATACAGAAAAGGGCAGATAAATTAGATATTTCGGCTTCTGATTATTTAAAATTAAAAGCATTAGATAGATTAAAGGAAAAATGAAAAAATTACAAAATAGAAAAATTTTGCGGAAAAAAGTCTTGAGATATCTTAGGAAGATAGGATATTCTACTGAACAGAAATCCTTTGATAGGGTACATAAAATTTCTAAAGATCAAATCAGAAAGTTACACATTGAACAGCGAAAGCAGAAATTAAAAAAGGAAAATATATTGGTTCAAAAATTTAAAGATAAAATGTTAGATTATCTGGCTTCAGGTAATGAAATTATCCCAGAAAAAATTGAGCCTGAATTAATAGAAGTAAAATCTGGGAGCAAAGAAGCTAAAATTTTTAGATTTGCTGCACTTAATTGGTCTATTCCAGTTTCAGATGGTTATGGAAGGAGAATGAGGTTTTTAGTAAGAGATAAACAGAATAGTAAATTAATTGGAATATTTGCTCTTGGAGATCCAGTCTACAATATTAAAGCAAGAGATAATTGGATCGGGTGGAGTAGGAAGAAAAAAGCAAAAAGATTAGTTAATGTTATGGATGCATATGTGTTGGGTGCATTACCACCTTACTCCAATTTAATCTGCGGTAAATTAATTGCTTCCCTCATAACGAGTAAAGAGGTTCAAAAAATTTTCAATAAAAAATATGGAAAAGTGAAATCTATAATAAAAAAAAGAAAAATAAAACCAAAATTGGTATTATTAACTACTAGTTCCGCATTAGGTAAATCTTCAATCTATGATAGACTTAAATTAAACGGACAATTATTATTTGAAAAAGTTGGAGAGACTCAAGGTTATGGACATTTCCATATTCCTGATAAGCTTTTTAATAAACTAAGAGATTATCTAAAAAGAATTAAACATCCTTATGCTGATGGTTACAAATATGGGCAAGGGGCCAATTGGAGATTTAGAGTAATTAGGAAATCATTTAGTAAAATAGGATTAACATCAGAATTTCTTTCTCATGGAATAAGAAGAGAAGTTTATATGATTCCTCTTGCAAAGAATACTAAGAGTTATTTATGTGGAAGAAGTAAAAAAGCCATTATGAAATGCAAATCAATTAAAGAAATTTCGGAATTATGTAAAACCAGATGGATTGTACCAAGATCAATTCGTGATAATGGCTACCTTAAAATTGATAAAAAAGATAGTATTAATAAAATGATTAATTTATGAAGTTAATACTAAATTAGTTTTATCAAATTCTTTGTGAGTTTCACCTAATTTTGTCTTATTAAGTAATAAATATTTATTTCCAGAATTGTCCTTGTGAATCTCCTGGCTAAATGCAATTTCAGTCCTTTGTAAGCTTTCAAATAATGCATCATCTTTTACAGTCGGTTCTTTATCGTCAAAAGGCTTTTCACAAAAAAGCCTTTCTAAATCGGTGCCAATAATTTTTGTTAATCCAAACTTTAAATTCCAAAGTTTTGTTGCCACAATTTCTTTATTCTCCTTTCCATCTATAGACACATTTTCATAAACTTTTATTTCTCTTTTATGTAAAATTGCTTCTTTTAAGAAATCATCAAATTTTTTTTGAAGATTTGGTAGATTTTTACTAAATTCTTCAGCAGGAGTAATTTTAGTTTCTGGTACTCCGTTTTTAATTTTTTCATTAACATATTCTTGAAAGTTAATTATCATAGCACTTAAAACAAAAGGTTGGTCTGGTGCTGACCATAGATATGCATTCCCTTTTATTGGTTCATTCAAAATAGCACTCAGTATATCATCAGAAAAATGTGCGTTAACATTTTGTAATTCTCTCAAATCTTGTTCACTTAAGAGATGAAATGAAAAAAAGTTATCTCCTTGGCTCAATAATTGCTTTGAAATGGCTCCTGGTTGTTGTGTTATTAAAATGGAACCTAACCTATACTTTCTACCTTCTTTTGCCCATACAACAAAAGGAGAATTTTCACTTGCTTTTGGAGATAGTACACTTTGGGCTTCTTCTATAACTGATATTATTGGTATAACCTCACCACGAGAACCTTCTGTAAAATTCTCTTGATTTTTAGTGAATAACATTTCTAAAATTAAGCCTGCTAATTCTTCACTTTTTCCTGTAGACATCAAAGATATATCAATAATTATAATTCTCCCTTTCTTCAAATTTTCTCTCAATCCATCGAGCAAATTTGAATTAGAACTATGAATACGCTTAACTATTGGAACTAAATTGTTTTTAACAGATTGAGGTACTGAAGACTCATTGGACTCAGTCAAATCTTGAATTCTTTGATCATCAATTCTATAACCATTACGTTCTATTTCTTGCAAAAGTTCTCTCCAATTGTTGTATTCCATTCCTCTTAATACATTTGCAAATACTGTTTCCTGTTTGCCTGAAGATACACAATTATTAACTACGCTTGAAGGGGGAAGGTGACTTAAATTTAATTTGACTTTTCCAGCTACCCATCTTTTTTGCTCTGTTGTTACTTCCCTATCTGTGTATACTACTATTTTATCTTTTAATACAGGTACATCTAATAATCCGTATCTTCCTTCTTGATCTTTGAAAGAGTATTCTCCCTCTGGATCAAAGATTAACATACCTCCGGGTTGGGTTTCTTCGTATAATCTCGCTATTAATAATTTTATTAGATTAGATTTACCGTACCCGGCTCGCGAAAAAACATAAGTTCTCCTTGCTATAAGGTGGTTCAAATCAAACTTAACAGGAAGTGCTGGAGATTTATCTACACCATCATAAACTTGATCTCCAAAACTCATGTAACCTATAACTGCTGGTTTAGTGTTTCCTGTGATACCTACTTCACAAATGTATTTTAGGATATCTTCTGTTGGAATTCCTACCCACGCACCTAAATGCGGTAATTTTCTAATGCTTGGGGAATACTTAAAAACACTTTTAACATTTTTTATTAAACCCAATAGTTTGATATTAACATTATATCTAAGTTTAGACTCTTTTAAGTCTTCAGGAATCTCTCTTTGCATTTTGCCCATCTGGGATAGATAGTCCTCCCCTGAAGAAGAAGACATCACACCAACAGGAAAAAATTTGGTTATTCTGCCCAAAATAGCGGATTCTTTATCAATAGCAACTAGCAAAAAGGTCCCAATTATAGGGTGATTTTCGGTATGGTAGGGGGTGACAATATCAGCTTTGAATTCTAGACCTGATTCTGTAAAACCTCTGAAAAATCCAATTTTTTCTTTTATTATTTTATCCATATTCTTTCCAACCTCCTAAGCTTAATCCTCTACCTACGGATATGTGTTCTAGAATTTTGTCTTGCTCTTTTTGAGTATGACCTTTCATTACAGCTTTAATCATATAATCAGCCAATACTTCCATCTCTAATCCATGTAGGACTGCATTTTCATGTGCCTTAACTAAAGGATAAGGGTAACCTAAATTGGGAAACGAAGATTTTGATGTTTCCGCAGCATATTCCAGAACTTCTTTTCTTTTATTCATTAACCAATTAGGAACATCGACCGGGTATACTAAACCTCCTTTTTGTTCTGTAAATTTTACTAAGTGCATCTTACCAAAAGTTTGCAAAGTTTTATATTTTGTTTGGTCCCAATTATAGCTTTCATCTGAGATTTCTTCAGGAACTTCACAAAAACAAGGATAGTTCTTATGAAAAACTCCATCTAACTCTAATGCTAAAGAGAGATAGTTTAGAACTTTTGATCGTTTTGCTACTCCAATTAGCATACATCCATTTTTGTTATACGCTTCTTCAAAGCTTTTACTCAATTTAGCAACAGTTTCGGGCTTCATAGTTTTGGTTCTAAGTAATCCATCCCTTAAAAGTAAAACCTTGGCCGGTCCAGTGTTCCAAGCTAATTCCAAAAGAACAGACCACTCCAGTATTTCTCTTAAAGTTTTAACGTATCCTGTTATTTTATACTCGTCAACTTCATCTGATTCTTCGGAGGGTAATAGATAAGAAACATCTTTATATTCTGTTTTTAATCTTTCCAAAAGTTTTTTGAGGACAGGTATACTTTCAAAAAATTTTTTAAAGACCGAAGGATTAATAGAAAGTGGAATAATTTTTTGAACATGTTCTTTTCCTTCAGAATCAACTACTCTTATTATTTCTATATTTAGCGGCTGAAAAGTGAGTCTATTGTCACCACCATCTGTAGCTACTGGTGCTATAGCATGGCATTGTCTATAATTAAGCTCTGTGAAACTAAGTTTGCTTGCAAGTTTTCGGAGTTTATCTATTTTCGGCAATTCTTGCTTCGTAGCTTCTTCTATCTCTTTTCGGGCTGTTTCCAGATCTAAAGTTTCTAAAGACATTTATTAACTACCCCCTACGCTAAAAACACATTTAACACACTCAGCATATATTCTTTTCGCTTTTATCTATGGTTTTTGAGATATGTTGGGATAAAATAGGTCATTTTTTTATCCTAAGTATTTAAGCAGAAATTTGAATAAAAAAACATTAGGAATATTTAAATAAAAGTAGTCTATTTTTTCCCATGTGGCTACCCTACAAGTATATAGAAAACCTGCAAATTTTCGATTACCACATAGGTATACAAGACTCACTCTTGGCGGAGGTGGTCAAAATTTCTCTTTTTGTAGAGGCTTAAATTCTGAAATCGCACAAGTACAGAGATACGAGATAGGTATGCATTGGGAGATAACAGAAACTTACCCTTACCCGGGTGAAAATCAACTAACTGATAGAAGCATAACAAAATTTATACAAAATTTTTATTCTATATATGTTCCAACAAATGAGAATCTGTTTTTTTGTGTTGGTTCTAATATACAGGGGTTGTATCCTGCTTTGACCAATCATTCAGGAATAGCGACATTAAATATTGAACCTATCGATTTGAACGCTTTATTCAGAGCGTATAGGGAAGGAAGGTTCGAAATTCTTGGCCAGTCGTGTATAACTGATAATAACACTCTTAAACTTAGTCAAAGAAAAAAAGATGGACAACCTTTTGCACAAAATGACACAAGAGTTCGAAGGGGGGGTGATGTAATAAATCAAAATTTTGAATTTTTCGCTAACGTAGAGGGTAGGATGACACCCTTTCATGTTTATCCTGATGGTAGAATAACTAAAAGAGGACCATCTCCTTCTGGAACTAATAATTTTGGTCTTTTAAGACAAGTTTATCGAGACGTAATGAGGGCAATTAGATAAAGTGTTCCATCCAATCATAAATTATTTTAGAAATATTTTCTTTTATTGAAGGGAAACCTTGATTTGTTATCGATATTGTTGTGTTATTAAACCTGCATGAACAATTATCGTGTGTGTATTGGGCAGATATTTTAGAATTAAGTCTATCCTTAAGTTTTGGAGTTATTGTAATTTCAGTAGTTATTACATCAACTGGTCTTGCTCTTTCTAAATTTAAAATGTCAATAATTCTTTGAATTTCATTTATTATATTTTCTAATTTTTTAATGTTTCCGAATCGAGAAATCTCAAGTCCTCCAAAATTGTTCAAAGTCACAAAAAAGACTGAATTATTCCTCTCATTATCCTCCACTACCCTTATGGAATAGGAAGAGCTAGAACTTGTTGAATTAAAATTAAGTTCGTTAGCCACTCTTATGTCAGAAAATGAACCAGATTCCCACAATGGCTTTAATCTAGTGTTTATTTGTTCTAAAGTTATTGAGTCTCTCAATTTTATCGAAACTTTAATTTGGCAGGTAGCACCCTCTATTTTTTTCCAGAAGTACCATCGCTTACTTAGCTTATACTTTACCGGAAGATGAGTATCTACAAATTTAAAGATAGAGTAGGGTAGGGATACTATAAGAAGAATGAATTCAATTGGGTAACCGTTCCATATATCATTCAAATAAATAATAATAGCCCACATTTTACTTGCCCCCAGTATAAATTATGTAAATTTCTTTAACTCTTAAATCTTTTGGAGTCTGGAGCTTACTAGTCATTGGGTAGTTTTTTCCTTTTCTTGTGCAATTTCTGGAATTTTTGTGCAAATTACTATTAGTTATCATTTTTTATGCAAAGCCGTGAAGATGTCCAGTGCTTGTTTTCTGCTGGATTAAACTACCTACCTACATCAATTTATCCCATATATTGGTTATATATCAAAATCTACTTTCGGAACTACTGCTCTGAACGAAATATTTATAAAACATAACATCAAATTTGGAATTATGAGTGATGAATGGTTCAAGAAACATAAAGATTTGAAGGCTTTGCTTGAAGCATTTGAAAATGTTTTGGACCCAGACAATGACCCCAAAGGATTTGCCAGTTTTGTTAATTCTTATAACCAGAAATATAATGATATTAAATACAGGTTTAATTATTTTTCAAGTCGTCAGGAAGTAATTAGTTTAACGGATGAGATAATGGCAGAGTTATATCAAGTAATTCATTTCTTAAACTGGTACTTCAAAAAAAGTCTTAGTGCCAGAATTGCTAATGATAGGGACATTATCCTGCATAATCCGTCATCATTGGGGACGGCTTTTGGAATTTTTTTCTCAGTCATGGAATTTGGTATAGCTAATAATATCACAATTAGGGTTAATGGGAGCAGCAGATTCAGTGGAATTAAAACTTTTGATGGATACTCAAGATATATATTGGATGCTTGTGAGAAGATTGTAGCCATATTGAAAGAGGGAAATATTTCAATGAAGGAGCGCTATATTGACTCGCGATTACGCCTAATAAAGAGGAAAAATAAATTAAATGACCAAACAGGAGAATTAGTAGATAATATAGCCAAATTGTTTAGGCTGGTAAAGTAATCATACGATAGATTACCTCGTCACTTCAAACTCTTTTATCGTCTCAAGCAGTTTTTTAAGTCTCGAATCCTTCTCGAACTTCTCGCGCACGGGCTTTACCATTTCATTGATGTAGAAAGAAACTGCATTTTTTAGGTCCATTGGATGGATTTTTCCCTCTGAATATATTTTCTCAAGCTCCTTGTAATTCTCAATCACCAAGTCGCCGCCGAATTTTTCAGGCCTCTTCATTTCAAGCGAATTAAAATTTTCAAAAATGAGGTACTTTGAGTATTCCATCAATGGGTTTTCATCAACTATCTTTGCAGGGCAGTAAGCCTTGCTGATTTTTCTTTTTATAGTTTCTTCCGAGTCATTCATGAATATTGCAGTGTCAGGCTTTGATTTTGACATCTTGATGTCAATGACCCTGTCAACGCCTTCGCCTTTTGGCGGCTCGCCAAGGCCCATAAGCATATGATGGCTAACAACAACAGGCTTCCAGAATCCAAGCGTTGGCCCAAGCTCTCTTGCCAAAACATTCACTTTTCTTTGATCCATTCCAAGCTGGGTTATGTCCGCCTTTAGTTCGAAAATATCGGCACACTGCATGCAGGGATACAAAATCTGGGACGCCTGCTGTACTTCTGCCTCTTTTCTTCCCATTATCTGGCCAGTCCTTACTATCCTGTTGACTGTTGAATGCCTTGCAACCTGCATTACTTTTTTCCAGTATTCAGGCTCTTTTACAAAATCATTTGCCCAAATGAATTCAACATTTTCAAGCTTCATGCCGCAGTGCTTCCAAACTTCAATCATGTATTTTCCGACAGTCTGTATTTTTTCGAGGTCGCCACCCATCTTGTTGTTAGCCCAGCCGTGCCAGTCTGCAACAAGCATCTTGAACTTGACGCCCGCCTTTGCCATCTTGTTTATGTTAATTGACCTTAGAATTCCCTGAGCAATATGAATGTCGGTGCCTGAAGGCTCAAAGCCGTCGTAAGCAATCGGGTGAGATTTAGTCTCAAGGAGATTTTTGAGCTCTTCTTCTGTCAGAATTTCCTCTCCGACCTGTTTTATCAGTTCAATCTTTGATTCAATATCCATAATCAAGAAATTAGAGACTTAGTATTTAAAGTTTTTTGGTTAGAACTATTCATTTGGATTATTCACTTTCCCTAAAAACAAAATATTTCCTGTATCTTTTTGCTGTATAATAAATATAAACGGGCGGTCTGCCCTGAATACTGGAATTCTCGGCCCTACTGAAGTTGTCTGGGCCACAACAGCTGTAGCAGCTGCAGCTTCTGTCCCTTCTTCATTTACCTCTACAAAAGCTTGGTGTATCACATCACTTATAAACAGGCTTTTGGTTCCATCAATTCCTGAAAAGTCAGCACCAGAGAAAGCTGAATGAATTCCCAAATCCTTTAAGGTTTCAACCATAAAATATTTTGTTTCGAATTTAAATCTTGGAATAAAAATATCAACTCTTTGTTCTTTAAGCATGCCTTTCCATTCAGATAATTTTTTCAAATTAACGGAGGCTTCCGTCTTTCCCAAATTATTTTCTTTTGGAAGAATAACGAGCATTGATAAATCTTCGCCGTCATAAGGCATTTCAAGAATTTGTATTTCATCAGTTTCAGCATAACTAAATTTAGAATCTCCTCCAGCCAATCTCATCATTGGAACTTTTGCAGTTTGCCCAGGGCTTATTGTAAAATCTTCGTTTTGAGTGTCTTTCTTGTCAAATTGCTTAACCCAGGTTCCTTTGAAATAAATGGCATTAGTTAAAACCAGTTTAGTATCTGCATTAAGAACTCCAGGAGGAATTAAATCTTTAATTTTGCCATTTGTCTGCTCTTCAATCCAGCTGTTTATTATTTCACTGGATTTCTCGCTTTCTTTAACAAAATCCAGGTTGGTTACTTTTCCTCCATAATATTTCTCAACTGTGCCTGTATAATCTTCCAAGAACTTATACTCTTTTTGAGCCCATAGGGCATTTGCAGTAGATAATTTGTATTTTTTATCTTTTTTATTTATATCATTGTATATTTTTGCAAAATTCGGCCTTCTCAAACCAGCTTCTTTGGGAATGTGAAGCACAGATTCCATTTCTTCTGCTGTTTGCCCTTTTGCGCCTTCATAAGTCATAGTCAAAGCAAGTGAGATGCTATAAGGGGAAAAGAAGATATTTTTATTCTGATTTTTGTCTTTGAACTCCGAATAAAGATCAAAGGCAAATTGATTATTAGCATTTACTACATTATTAATTCCTTCCGAAGTTGCTTTTGCATCATCTACAATTGGTACGGATTGTTTTTCACATCCATTTAAGAATAAACTTAGTACTATTACTACAGCCAAAAAGAAACCTGCAAATTTTCTATCCATGGGGTGAATGTATTGGAATTTATATATAAACATGTTGATAACTTCAAGTTTGCTTAAATTCAACTAAGAAAATATTTTGAGAATCTTCTCAACAATTTTTGTCGTGGAAAATCCTTTTTCAAGCGGAAGCAGCACAATTTTACCGCCGTTTTTTTCAACAATGCCTTTTTCTATCACCTGGCTTAATTTGTAATCGGCGGCCTTTGCATGGATATTTGGTTTTATTTTTTCAACCCAGAAATTTGGGACTTTTTCCTTAAATACAAAAACATAATCAACGCTTTCAAGTGCTGCAATCACCTTCATTCTTGCATTTTCATCATTAATCGGCCTTTTGTCTCCCTTGTTTTCCTTTACAGATGAGTCTGAATTTATCCCGACTATAAGCACGTCTCCCAAAGCTTTTGCCTTTTCAAGATAGCTGACGTGGCCTGCGTGAAGCAAGTCAAACACGCCGTTTGTAGTCACGATTTTTTTATTTCGGACTTTAAGCTTTAGAGCTAACCTTTCAAGTTCCTTTAGAGTTTTGATTTTATTTTTTATCATTTTTTAAAATCCATTTTGCTGCAGCGAGGAGATCATTTGCAACAAAATCCGCATTTATTTTGCTTATCTCTTCAGTTTCACTGCTTTTTACGAGCACTGTCCTGCATTTGGCTTTCTTGCCCATCTCAATGTCCTTTTTCCTGTCGCCGATAACAAAGGACTTTTCCAGCTTGATGCCAAATTCTTTTTTGGCGTCCATCAAAAATTTCTTTTTTGGCTTTCGGCATCTGCAGTTATCCTCAGGCTTATGCGGGCAGACATAAGTTTTTTCTATTTTTATGTAGTTTTTCTTCAGCTTTTCTACAATTTTATTGTTATAATTCAAAAAATCCTCAAACTTGAAGTATCCGCGCCCGATGCCCGATTGGTTTGTGACAATGAAAAGCTTGTAATTTTTTAACAGCTTTAAGCCCCTGATGCAGTTCTTCACAAGCCGTAAATCACCTGATTTGTGGGAGTATCCCCTATCCTGCGCAATGACTCCGTCCCTGTCAAGGAAAACAGCTTTTTTCATATCTTAATCCTTTAATGATTCTATCTCTTTTTTTATCTCGTCAATGCTTACCGAAGCTGTCCCTATCTTGCCGACTTTTATGCCTGCTGCAATGTTTGAAAGATAGCACGCATCCTTAAGATCCGCCCCTGCCGAGAGCGCGAGCGCAATTGTTGCAACTACTGTGTCCCCCGCGCCAATTATGCTGAAAACTTCCCGCTTGTTTGCCTTAAGCTCAGTTACTTTTCCGTTTTTTTCAAACAGCGACATTCCCTTCTCGCTTCTTGTGATAAGCACGCTTGAGCTTAACTCACTCACGAGCTTTTGTCCGGTTTTTTTAATATCCTTATCGTCAAAATCTTCGCTTCCTGCCATGCCGTTGGCTTCGAGAAGGTTTGGAGTTATGAGAGTCGCATTTTTGTATAATCTCTTGTGACTTGGCTTTGGGTCAATAACCACAGGCTTTTTGTTCTTGTTTGCAAGCTCTATAATTTTTTGTGAAGTGTTTTCTGTGATTACTCCCTTTGAATAATCAGACATCACGACACAGTCCACATTTTTTATGTTTTTTTCAGCAAATGAGATTATTGATGACTCAATGCTTTTGTGCACATGCTCTTTGCTTTCATAGTCTACCCTGATAAGCTGCTGCCCTCTTCCCATTACCCGTATTTTCTGGATTGTGGGCTTGTCTTTGTCTGTCAATATTCCGCTTGTGTCAATTTTGTTTTTCTTAAGCTCTTCAATGAGAGTATTTTTTGAATGGTCCTGCCCGACAATCCCAACCATCGTTGCAGTTCCCCCAAGCGATGAAACGTTTGCAGCAACATTTGCAGCGCCGCCGGGTGAATTTGTTTCATTTATCACATTTACAACCTGAACAGGCGCTTCAGGGCTAATTCTTGTGACTTCGCCCCAGATATATTTGTCAAGCATTACGTCCCCAAGCACAAGTATCCTTTTTCCCTTGAAATTTTTCAGGATATTGAGCAATTTTTGTTTGATTTGTTCCATAATTTCACCTTTGGTTACGTTCTATAATAATTATCGTTCTTCTATTATCTACAGAGTTGTCATCGCCCGCACATTGACGACAACTCTTTAGTATTTATTTTACCTTATCCTGATTTTGCATTATGAGCCTGTGAAGTGACGGAATTGTTTTTTCGTGCCTGCCTATCACAACAATTCCTTTGCCTCCAAGTGATGTAGGCCTCGTCACAACATTCTGCCTTGGCCTGTAGTGGTCTGTCATGTCCATATTTGCTGCAGTGAATTTTTTTACATTGAACCCAAGATTTCTTGCAATTGTAAGGCCTTTGAGGAAAACTTCCGGCAATACTACACTGCTTCCTATGTTTATTATTACTCCGTTTTCAAGCGAGCTGACACTGTCTGCAAAAATTACAAAATCCCTGTAGCTTGTTTTTCCTATTGAAGCGCCGTCACAGCTTGGGTGCTGGTGTATGATGTCCGTGCCTATGGCAACGTGGACTGTTACTGGAATCTTTAGCCTGTAGGCATTGTAAAGGACGCTATATTCTTTGTTTTTGAGGTTTAGGTCACTTATTTTCTTCCCAACTGAATATCCAAGCCCTTTGCCGCTTCTTGCGCCTTCTTTTATTGCGTCATTCATCAGTTTTCCTGTTTCCTCTATCATGCCAAAAGTGCCGTCTTCAATTGTGTTCTCCACAAACTCTGAAGTCTCGCCAATCAATGCAAGCTCAAAATCGTGTATTGGGCCAGCGCCGTTCATTGCAATGTGACTGACTATGCCTTTTTTCATCAGGTCAATCAAGACAAGGCTCATCCCGGTTTTAATGACGTGCGCGCCAATCATCAGAATAACCTTATTGCCTTTCTTTGAAGCCCGGGAAACAGCATCCGCAAGCTCTTTTAACTCATTTGAGCCAATCAAAATTTTGGTATTTTCAGGAATTGCCAAGTCCTTTAGAGAGACTTTATTTTTTCTTTGGCTTATTGGAATTGTTTTTATTTTTTTAAAATCTATCATTTTATTTTGAGAAAAGCTCGTTGTCAGTTATTTCGCACATAATATGCATTATCATCAAATGAGTTTCCTGGATTCTTGGAGTGTTGTCTGAAGGCACTATTACTTCTACGTCACACATTCCCTTTAACTTCCCGCCGTCCCTTCCAAGCATCCCTATTGTCTTTATTCCAAGCTTTTTTGCGGCGTTTACTGCGTTCACCAGGTTTTTTGAGTTTCCGCTTGTTGTAATTGCAATGAACACATCTCCCTTGCTTCCAAGAGCTTCAATCTGCCTTGAGAAAAGAGTGTCGTAGCTGTAGTCATTGGACCAGGCAGTAATCACTGATGTGTCTGTTGTGAGGGCAATTGACGGCAGGCCTTTTCTTTCTATTTTATACCTCCCAACAAATTCTGCTGCAATGTGGGATGCCTGGGACGCGCTGCCGCCGTTTCCTGCAAGCATGATTTTTTTGCCGCTTTTTATTGTGCTAATCACCAGCTTTGCGGCAGATTCTATGTCTTTGAGAATAAATTCATTTACTTTCTTCTTTGTTTCTATGCTTTCTTCAATCATTGAGCGAATTTGGTCTTTCATTTTTGTCACCTTTGAAAAATCGATAAATTTTATGGTATGAATCATTCATACTTTACTACTTATATTTAAATCTTTTGGTTTTTTAATGTAATTTAACGACTATAAAGCAAAACTATAAAAAGTCATACTTTTGCTTACTTTGTAATACCAACAATCCTTTGCAAAGGGGTTGACGGAAATCATGCAATGGAGAACTTAAAGCTCCCCGGAACGATGGACTGACTAAAATGAAAAAATCAAAAGTTGCGATATCACTCGGCTCAGACCTGCTTAATTTGATTGATTCAATGGTTGACGGAACTGTAATCAGGAGCAGGTCGCAGGCAATAGAATATTATCTTAAAAAAGGCCTAAATGAGCAATCAGTCGGCACAGCAGTCCTAATGCTCAAGGGCGAGCATCAGGCTCTTGCATTAAAGGATTTTAGCGGCATTTCCCTCGTCAGGCAGCAGATAAAATTTTTTGCAAAATACGGAATAAAAAATGTGATTGTGGTAACGCAGCACACAAAAGAAATCAACTTTTTGCTTGATGAGCTTTCCAATTCCGAACTGGCATTTGAGATATGTGAGTCGGACTCAAAGGGCAACGCAGCTGCATTAAAATCCGCAATCGGAAAAATAAAGGGAAATTTTGTTGTAATGTCCGGCGATACCTACAATGATTTTGACTTATTGAAAATGATGAAGAAGCATGTCCAATCAGACAAAATATCTACAATGGGCCTTATGACAAGAAATGAAACAAGCTCTTATGGCGCTGCAATTCTTGACGGGGACTTAATTGTTGATTTTCAGGAAAAGCCAAAGGGCCAGTCCAGTTCAAATCATTCCACCACTATTGTCAATGCCGGAATTTACATATTTAAGCCTGAAATTATTGAGTTTTTGAAAGATGCAAATTCGCTTGAAAAAGACGTTTTTCCAAAGCTGGCAAGAATGAAGCAGCTTATCGGATTCTTTACTTATGGGGAATACAAGCATATTCAGAAATAAATTATTCCAACAATTAATTCAGCGGCTTGACAAGGCTTTCTACTGACTTAAGCACGTCATCAACGCTGATATTTTTCATGCATTTTTGATAGTCGTTTGAGTCTCTTGGATAAAGGCAGTTTGGAACCTGGGCCTTGTGGACATTTATGCAGGGGCTGAATTCGCAGTTATAGCCCTTGTAAACTCCTATATTTCTCCTGCCGTATGGCCCGAATCTTGTTGGCAGGTTTGGGCCAAAAAGCCCAATGGTCTTTACTCCCTGCGCTGCTGCAATGTGCATCGGCCCCGCATCGTTTCCTACAAAAAATTCCGCCTTTTTGATGAGGCAAAACAGCTGCTTTAGCTTCAGGCGGCCGGATGAATTTACTGTGCGCGATTTATTCTCCATTTTTTCAATTATTGCCTGTATTACCCTATTTTCCTCAGATGTCCCGACAAAGATTATTTTTGCATTGTACCTTATTGCTATCTCATCACAAAGCTCTGAATATCTTTCTCCGGGCCACCTTCTTGACTTGGCGGACTCGGCAGTTCCCGGTGCAATGCAGACAATAAAATCATTTTTTCTAACTTCCATTCCCTTCAGAAATTTCTCGACAAACTTTTTATCGCTTTCCGAGAAATCAAGACTTGGCAAATTGGCAGTGTCATATTTAATATTAAGAATCCTGACCAAATCAAGAAAAGTCTGCACAGCGTGCTGGCCGTCGTTGTAGTTCACTCTTGATGTGTAAAGCTTTGAGCGCACGCCCTGGCTGTAGCCAATTCTCGACTTTCCTGTAAAAAATGCCAGTAGCGCTGAAGAATTAAGGTATTCTTCCATATCAACTACAAGGTCATATTTCCTGAAATTTTTCAAGACAAACAATTTAAGCGAAAAAGGGTTGATTTTCACTGTAAGGATATTGTCAATATTTTTATTTTCAGAATAAACCAGCACGTTTCTTGAAGTGCAGAGCACATCAAGCCTTGCTTCCGGAAACTTTTTTCTCAATGCACCTATTGCGGGCAACGTTAGGATAGTCTCGCCGATGCCCCATAACTGTATCACAAGCAGGTTTTTTGGAGACATGCTTTGAGGCAAAACATTCTTTTTTTTGACAAAAAAACCGAAAAAACCACACAGAAGCCCGCCTATTTTGCTGTCTATAAACTTGATAATCGGTATCATGGCTATGGTTTAATATCTCCTTATTTAAATATTTAGAATGGGGCTTATTCTGTGCAACTACTTAATATGGTCGATTCGTTGCATTGCTAAAGTTGCATCTCGTAGGTTAATTGGAGTTATTGCAATAATAACCCTCGCCCAAATGGGGCGAGTTGTGCGGGATTGATGCACAATATATGCCGAGCTGTTGGCGAGGCCTAGATATGACAGAGTATTTTATTTTGTTTGTAAAAATAAATAACTGCCAAGAAACCAACGAATTAAATTCATTTCTTTTTGGCCTTGCTTAAGGCTATCTCCCTTACAACAGACTCTATCTGCCGCTTGTTCTTTTTTGATATGGAGTAGGTGTAAAAAATTGCGAGCATAAGCCCTATAAATCCGACTATTATGAGCAAATCAAATGTCCTTGCAAAGTTCAGCGACTTGCTTAGCGGGTCAAGAACGAAAGGAAATAGCGTTATTATAATGAACAAAACCCAGACAACAACCCAGAAAATAAACTCTTTTAGCATAAACTCGTTTTTTTTGTAGTTCACAAAAGAGTAATACATCATGAAAAGCCCGAACAGCAATCCCGCAATCTGAACTCCTAGTACCATTTTACCTGCTCGAAATCTTCCACCATACCATGTTCCAAAAAATCTTTATCCCGTCGAGTATTGTTGTTCCCTTGTAGTTGTCTGAATACAATGTCTTGATTGGGACCTGCACATATTTTAATTTTTGCTTTCCTGCCCTTGCAATCATCTCAGATTCCATTGAATAGTCCTGGGCATCCCACCTTATTTTTTTGTAGGTGCCGTTTGAAAATGCCCTAAAGCCGCACTGCGAGTCCTTTAGGTTTATTCCATAAAGGGCGGATATTGACATGGATATCATCTTATTTCCAAACCTGAGCACTGCAGGCATTTTTGAACTGAGGCTGCGGTAGCTAAAAACAATGTCATATTTTTTGAGCTTTTCAATGAACCTTGGTATATCCTCAGGATTATGCTGGGCATCAGCATCAAGGACTATAATCCATTCTGCGTGCTCGCTTGCGTAATCACATCCTGTTTTTAGCGCAGCGCCTTTTCCAAGATTGACAAGATGCCTAAGCACAATTGCGCCTGCACTTTTTGCAAACTCTTGAGTCCTGTCGCGGCTTCCGTCATCAACTACCACTACAGAATCCACAAATTTTTTTGCTTTTTCAATGACAGGAATAATCCTTTTTTCTTCGTTATACGCAGGAATTACCGCAAAAATCTTGTTTTTTTTCATTTAAGAATTATTCAGCTTTGGTTTTGTCAAATAACTTTCAATAATTGTAGTGTTTTTTGCATCCCAGTCAAGCTTGTAAACATAAATGTCTGTTCCTGTAAGACCTCTCTCGTGGTCAAACGGCTTGAAATACTTAAGGCCGTGGCCCTGCATGTAAAACATTTGGGTGAATATGCTGCCTGTCAGGTCAGGATGAGAGATTATTCCTTCAAACTCATCCGGGCTTTTTGGGATGAAAGTTACCCCAAAGTCCAGGTTTCCACTCTCGATTTTCTTTATTTCAAGACCTTCATCATTGGTAAATGCGACAACTTTCGGCCTTACAATTCCGGACTGCGAGTTTCCAAACACATCTTTGGTTGTCATATTTATTTTAAGCCCGTTGTCGCACTCAAATGTTTCTTTGTCTTTTCTCGAGCAGGAAATTGAGCCGCCATAGCTTGGCCATGGAGATACCCATGCATTTGCCTCGCTGTCGCTTGATATTGCCTGCATCTCAAAATAGGTGTTTTCGGCCCGTTCCTTTGTGTAATTGAATTTTGACTGCATGTATTCCACTGCAGTGTCCTGCGGCATTTTTCTTACATTGTACCAAAGGTCGGCCCGTTCAAAGCTCCATGCGCCAAAGTGAGCCCATACTCCGCTTTTTCCAACCATGTCTTCTGATGCTATGAAATAAGCTTCAGGCGGGCTGCAGTGAGTATAAGTGAGTATTTCTTCGGCGTCTTTTTTATCAAATCCTGAATCAAGCAGCTTTTTCTCTGCTTTTGCCCTGTTTAGCGAAACAAGCTCCTCAACCAATTTTATGGACTTGTGAACATCATCATTTGCCTTGTAAATTTTATCATATGCCTTATTGCCGCCGCAGTCAAGCATCCTCAGTATTCCTGCTGCTTTTTCTTCGCTGTCAACCATCAGAAGCTCCCCTACCCAGTGCGCCGCGGGAGAAGTCTGAGTGGTGCCGTCAAATGTTACAGGCCTGTCTGCAATCTGCTTGAAGTGATGGCCAAAATCCCACCATGAAGTTATTATTGCATTTGGCTTTGAATCCTGCCTGATTTTTGTAAGCGCACTGTACCATGCGTCATTGACTAAAGGCAAGTCGCTTCCGGCTGCTGCTATTGCCCCCCTTATCGGATTTATGTAAACCAAAAGGAGCAGTATTATCAGTATGCTGCCAGCCACATATTTTTGCACTTTAAGCCCGCCGGTCAGGAATTTTAAAATATAGTTGTATCCCATGCCTATTGCAACTCCGAATGCAACGCTGAATGCAGGCGCAAGCAAAAGGGTGAATCTTATTCCCTTAAGGCTTGCAAAAATTGTCGAGGCAACCCAAAGCGCGAGCAGTATCGCCATCTCAAAATCATAAGATTCCTCTTTTTTGTAAATTGACATAACTATTTTTACCCAGATTGGCAGAGTTATGAGAATCAGGAACGTAATCGTTGAAACTGACTGGTAAATTGCAGCACCAGAGCCAAAATTCATGAAAATTATACCGTAAAATACCGAGGAGCCGGCAATATAGAGCCAGTCCTTTCTTTTTATCCCGACTCCCTTGTACAGGGAAAGGACAATTCCAAGGAGGCAAATGAAGAAAAACAATGAGCTGCCGATTGAATTTATCACTGAATTAATCGAGCCTTCATTGAGCTCTGCCACTGTTGTAAGGACATTTGGCCAAAGATTCACAAAAACAGGCGCTTTTATTGCCGGGAACAATAAAGTTGCCCTGAAACTCTTGGAAAATTCCCTGAATCCGGAAAATATGGTTATGAAAACTCCTGATGAAATAAAATAAACGACCCCTATCATTATAGTGTCCCTTATCCCTTCATGCGAAATGAAAAATTTCGGATTTTTTATTGACTTGTAGTTTATTGCAACAAGGTATACAAAAGTTCCGGCAAGTGTTGCCAAAAGGAAATAGAATATGTACCACCAGCCTGTCCATGCATATGTAAAAATGCCTGTCACGAATCCTGCAGCTACCATGAGCGAGACAATTTTCCAGATTTTCTTTGAGCCTATTGCCTCGACAAAAAGCCATGTGACAATGAGCGGAAACACTACAACCCACGGGTCTGTATCAACGTGGCCAAATAATGTCCTTCCAAGGAATGCAGAATTAACTGCCATTATCATTGCGGCAAAAAATCCTGCTGTATTTCCTGCAATTTTTCTTGCTATCAAAAATACCAAAAGGACTGCAATTGCAGAAAGAAAAACCGGAACATACATTATCGAGCGGGCGAGCGAGATGCTTGGAATAAAAATGTGGACTGCCTTGTGGAAGTAAGCAATGAAGTAGGAATGGAACATGTCAGGCGTTACAAACCTTCCGTTTGGAGCGAGCTGGTGATTGTCAAAAGGCTTTCCGTCCCTTAGCTCATCTCCGGGGTGGCCGTGGTCTACTATGTTATTGGCGTATCTCAGCCAATAGTACGGGTCAATGTCAGGCATGTAATTCTTCCCGTTTTCATCCTGGAAAAACTGCTTGAAATAATTTGAAGTGCCCTTGATATAATCGTTTATGGAGACAGTCTGGCCCTGGACCTGCAAAGTCCCTGCCTTGAGTATTTTCTGCATTTCAGAATCAACAAGCGCATTTTTGTTTGCGTCCGGCAGATTTGGATACTGCTGGTCAATTCCTGCCCTGATTTGCGACTGCAAATTTCCCAAAACAGTGTTTGTTGCCCACTGGTCTGTCAATGGAAGAGAACCTGCCTGCATCCTGACATAAACTGAAAGAATTATCGGGATTAATGCTATGAAAATGATGCCGTACTTTTTGAAAAAATTAAATGCTTTTCCCCAGTCAACAGAAATCTCGTCATCGCTTGCTTCCTTTTCTTTGCCTGACGACTTGAAGAAATTCTTAATCTTTCCAAAATCTATTGACACTTCGTCATCATCTTTTTGGTGCTGGTGATGATGCTCTTTTTTCTCTTCTTTTAATTCATATTTTACTGAAGAGCTTTTTTCCTCTTTTTCGTCGCTTTTGAAAAATTTCTTGATCTTTCCAAAATCAATGCTTATCTCTCCGTCATCTTCTTTTGCATTGCCATGCTCTTTTTTCTCTTCCTTAAGCTCTGATTTTAAATCACTTGCCTGGGAAGTTTCGGGTTTTGATTCTTGGCTGTGATGGTGATGCTCTTTTGGCGATTCCTTTTTTTTGAAGAAGTTTTTTATCCTGCCAAAGTCAATATCTACACTGTCATCATCTTTTGAATCTTCTGCCATTAACTGTATCAACCCCATATCTCGGGAAAGATTGGCTTTTAAAAAGGTTTTGATAACAAAAAATTAGAAGTGTTAACTTATCTTGGAAGTTGCAGTGCCCAATAGATTATACTGTTCTTTAGTGTTATTTAATGTCTCCTGACAGGCTTGAAACAATCTAACTTTATCTATTGGGGTTTGACCATCATAAATCTCAATTATCTGCTTATTATCCTTGGAAAATTTAGCTGTTAGAACCAAAGTACCCTTGGGATTTGGAGTTTTTACATTTGGATCCGAAGATTCAATATGGACTATCTCTCCAGTGAGAGAATCTACAACCATCGTATAGAAATTTTCTTCAATGAACTGAGTATATCCTCTCGTTCTATTCATATCAGCCTTACAAAACATTTCTCCAGTTAAATTTTCAAGATTTCTTCCAACATAAGTTCTTGACGCTTCCCTGATTTGTACTGCCCCCTCAAGTACTCTTTTGACTGACTCAACTTTTCTTTCGTCAAACACAGAATCATCATCTCTTAACTGATGAATTCTGGAAAGATTAGATTTGGATATACCCAGGTAACCTAAAGGCCCCATTAATCCCTCTCTTAATTGAGGATTATATTCCAAAGCTGCCCCCTTATAGGTGCCTTTTCCTGCATATTCTTCAACTGTGCTTATTGAGTAATCTATTATGTCCAACAAACTACCACTTAACTGTCTTTTTGTTAACTTATTTTTGTTTCCCAAGTAAGCTTCTGCAGTCTTAGTTATAAAAAAAGGAATGTCTTGTCTCTGAATTAATGATACAATAAAAGGATCATTAAGAAATTCATTGTAATCCATCATTAATTCAGCACTGGCCATTTGTAAAAAGATTTCAAGGAAGTATATAAATATATCGTTTGTAACTATTTAAAAGTAATAACATACACTCATAGAATTTCACCCAAATATTTTTCCTGAAAATCCAAGAAATCTCGGCTCTTTCAAGAGCAAATTAGCAACCAAGGGAATTGGCGTGTCCCTGTCATACTTTTTCAGGATTTTTTTGACTTTTTCTTTGGCCATCAAATCAAGAAGCTTGTCATAGTCCTTGTCCTTGAAATTGTTCAGAATATTCCTGATTTTTAAATGCAGCAAAAGCTCGCGTCCTGAATGCTTTCTGAATTCTTTTGTATAACTTTTTTGGTTCATTATGCAGTCGCTTAAAGTATTTGCCGCCTTTAATGAAGGAATTATTCCACCGCCTGTTGTTGCCTTCACTTGGGACGCTGCATCGCCAATTAAGTAAACATTATCTTTTTGGATTGTTTTTTTTGGATTGTAGAGGGGAATTAATCCAGATTCCCAGCATAAAATTTCCTTTTTTCCGGTAACTCTTTCCAAAAATTTATAGAAATAATCCTGCGCGTTTTCAAAGCATCCAATTCCGAGCCTTACAGTGCCTTCTGATTCAGGAACGACCCAGCCAAAGAAATTCGGAAAATCCTCGCCAAAATAAGTCTCAAAGGAACCCATGTCAATTTTGCACTTGACTTTTGCCTGCATTCCTATGTAGTTTTTTTGCGCACTCTCCATTCCGGCAGACTTCGCAACAGCAGAATATGGCCCGTCAGCGCCAACTATTACATCAGCTTTAATTTCCTTTGTCTTGTTGGCTTTCTTGTCCTTTACTTTTATTGAATTTTTTCCGTTAATTCCTATAAACTTATGCTCCATAAAATATTCTGCTCCTGCGTCTTTTGCCATGTCTGCAACAAACATGTCAAATTTATCGCGCCACATGACAATCTCTTCTACATTTACTTCAACCCTATTATTCTTGGAAACGGCAACGACTTTGTTCAGTCTTTTTGCAATAACGTCTTGCTTAAGCTTAAAGAATTTTTCAATGGAATTGGTAACTATGCCTGTGCACTGAACAGGTTTCCCTACGTGCTCGTGCTCTTCAAAAACCTGCACTTTTTGCCCTTCCTTTGCCAAAAGATATGCGAGGTATGAGCCTGCCGGCCCTGCACCCATTATACTTATAGCCTGGTTTGTCATAATTTTGGGAGTTTTTGCTCATTTATATAGGTTGTTTTATTTATTTTCAATATAGAAATTAAATAATTATTTAATTTGTAGGTTTTTACCGATTCTTCTGTTACCACTTTCAAATGCTCAAAAAACGAAACATTTATATACTAGCGCTCACATAGTATGGTTTATTGTAGTTACTATATAATAATAACATTAATCAAATAAAAGAAGGGGTGGAAAAAATGAAGACAAAAAACTCAATTTTAAGCGCAGTAATTATGGTATTTATGGTTTTAAATAGCTCATTTTCTTTTGCAGCTACATCTTTTGCATCAGGAGCATTCGATGTTTCAATCGACAGGGTTGTAATGAACGGAAGCACTTTAGCTTCTTCAAAAACAAACCTTGTAAATGACGCAGATCAATTTTCTCTTTCAGTTGACATTACAGCAGTAAGGAATCTTACAGGCGGCCATGTCGAGGCAACCCTAAGGGGAAAACAGTCAGGCGACTCAGTGTCGGATTCAAGCGAGACTTTTGATTTGGAAGCCGGAGACAGCGTGCAATCTGACCTTAACTTGATACTTGTTGACAAGCTAAAGCGGGAAACCCAGTTTGACTTGACAGTAAAAGTAATAGATGTAAGGGGAAGGTCTGAAACAAAGACTTACGGAATAAGGACTGAATCAGCAGGCACAGGCTCAAGGTCAGGACTTGATATTTCAATTGACAGGATTTTTGTAAATGATGCTGTAATTGCCCCTTCAAGAACTAATTTTATAGACGAAGCAAATGATTTTAGTGTTGTAGTTGAATTCACAGCGCTTGAAAATCTTGAAAATGCACATGTTGAAGCAGTCTTAAAAGACTTGAACTCAGAAACTGTCGTGGCAGATGCATCACCTCTTTTTAACTTAAATGAAGACCAGAGCGCATTTGAGCCTTTGAGCCTTAGTTTA
>DATDOM010000094.1:0-12600 GCA_035293285.1 Candidatus Nanoarchaeia archaeon
TTTTTGATTAATTTTTGGGTTTTGTTGTAATTCTTTCCCTTAAATGCGCTTGCTATCTTTTTTAGATTATTTTGCGCATTGATAAGCCCGGAATTTTTCTTTGGGATTGATAAAATCTGGAAGAACTCATCTTTTTGCAGTTGGTTAAGGCTTTTCCTGTCAAGTTTTTTGTTAATCCATTCTTCAAAATATTCATCCAGGGCGTGAGAAAGGAATATGTATGATGCACTCCTCCTGAATTTTTTTATCGTATTTTCCATTACTAAAATCAGCTGTTTGTCGGAGTATCCTGCCAAATTTAATTTTGACAGGTTTTTTGTATGTTCCAAAAGCAGGTTGCAGTCATTTTCCCAATTTCTGCAGATTTCCAGTATTGAATCCGGATTATTTTCAAGCTTATTTACAAGAAAATGCTTTAATCCTTCAAATTCTTCAAAATCTACATATGTTCCGTTGTAAAGGGACTTATACATGGTAAAGTTCATTCCTATAGTATCCTTCATGTCATACAGAAATGCCTGATGTATCCAAAGCCTTGAAAACAAAGGATAATTCTTAAGAGTAATTAATTTCCAAACCATTTTACCACGCCCCATTGATATTACTCTGCAAACCAGAGGTATACATTTAAATAGAATGAACAACTATTAGTGGTTGTTTTCACTTTTAATGGTTTAAAATGAAAGAAGAATTAAGGGAACTGGGGCTGTCAGAATATGAAAGCAAAGTTTACATTACTTTGATTAAAGAAGGCAGCCTGAGAGGCAACAAATTAAGCAGGCTAAGCGGAGTTCCACAAGGCAAAGTTTATGATACTGTTTACAGGCTTTCAGAGAAAGGATTTGTCTCAATAATGAACTCCCATCCAAAGATATTCAAGTCTGTTGACCCCGATATTGCAATAAACCAAGTTATAAGGAGCAAAAAAGAAAAGCTTGATCAAATGCAGGCAACACTGCCAAAAAGCCTGAAGCAAATCAAAAAAATAACACAAGGAAAAACCGAGACTGATGAAAAAGTGTCTGTTTTTGTAGGAAAGAAAAATGCATTTGCCCCTTCGCAATATATAATAGAGTCAGCTTCTAAATCTGTGGACATGATGTTTACTTTTGAAGTATTGAGGCCTTTAACCAAAAGACTCCTGATAAGCCAGCAGAAAAAAGGAGTGGCAATAAGAATTCTTGCAACAAAAAAAGCAGACAAAAGCCTAATGAAAGAGATAGCGGACTATGGGTTTGAAGTGCGCTATTATCCTGTTGAGGAAATAAGGATTTTTATCAAGGACAAGAAAGAATCCGTCATACAGGTTTTGAACAAAAATAACTTATTTGACAGGACCAACATAGTAGTGCAAAGTGAGGAGTTGTCAGGAGCATTGACGCATTATTTTGACAAAGTCTGGGAAAAAGGTGAAGTTATCAGGTAGTTTTTATCAATAAATCTTGTAAAGATTTAGTTATTACTTACAAATAGCAAAATTTATAAAAACTGTTTTGTATCTCGATTCATGGCTCGTGAATTCAAATATGTACCAAATGAAGTCAAAGAGGATATATTCTCCGGAATATTTTTTCCTAATTATACTCACATAAGTTCCAACACATCCAGAGAGGGGATAAACAAAACATCCAAGCTAATGTGCATCAGCACGGCAATAAGCGAAGGAGCAGTTCCATTTTCAGGTGAGCCTGACCTTAACACATATCTGACAAGAGCTTTTTACATTTCCTTATCGAGATACCCTCAAAATGATGAGCATTCATGGAGCCATTACGTAGACTACGGCTACATAAGATGGACTCCTGAATCAAGCTCACAGCTAGTTTTATTTTTCAAATCGGAATTGGAAAGGCTGGACGGTATTGAGTTCCACTTAGGTGATGTGAGAGATCCAGGCTGGAGAGCAAGAAGAAAAATCAAAATTGATGAATGTATAAGATTTGAAGAAGTCAGGCAGGAAGTATATGAAACCCTATCAGATAAACAAAAAGAACTTATAGCAGAACCGAGACCAGACATATATGTTTTTGATTACAGATTAAAACCAAAAATAACATACCATAAATTCAATGAAGAAGCTACAACTCCCCATCCCCTTGTAGTAAGTGATATAAATCTTAAGAACTACTTGATTGGGATGTTCACATCCTTAGACATTAAAGAAACAAAAGATTGGATTTCAAATGTTGCGGAAAGAGAAGTTCCAGTTGCTTCAATTGATGCACTGGCAACGTGCGAAAAAATGGTAAAAACTTTACCGCTGTTTAAGGGGCAGGTAAATATGAATTCTTTTTACGAGAGTATAAGAGCAGACGACCAGTTTAAGCAAAGAGTAATTGAAGAAATATTAAGATGTGATTAATTCTCTTCATATTCCTTATCAAAAACTTCTTTTATCTGTTTTGCCTTCTGCGGCCCAATCTTGTCGACTTCCTTTAATTCCGCTTCTGTTGCATTGACTAAATTTTTTACAGACTTGAAATGTTTTAGAAGCGGCTTTGATAAAGTGAGATTAATTCCGGGCAAAGAACTTACAAAATATTCCTGCTGCTCCTTCAGTGTTTTTGGCTTCCTGTCAGCGTGCACATTGAAGTTGCTGCCGGTTTCTGCCTGCTCGCGCTTTGCAGTTATTAAAATAAAATCAGCAGTTTCCTTGAAGCTCTTTGTCTGCACAATCGGAATTCCGTAGCTTACTGTGATTGTTGAAAGCATTCCTAAAATTGCGTTATGGTGGATGTTCCTTACAGAATAAATGTCGCTTGTGCCTTCAATTATTATTAATGGCCTTTCAAAATTTCTTTTCAGGTTTTTTATTTGTTCCAAAAGCCTGCCGTCTATAATTGAGTCAACAAAGTCTTCAACAAGCTTTATTTCAATGCCACATCTTGATGAGACAACATAATCAGCCGATTCAAGTTTTTCAAGCTTTACTGTTGTGTTGCTTTCTGCAAGAAGCTTGATTACGCCACTTGCCTTTTCCCTGTAATCTGCAAAAACAGTTACTGGCTCTTCAATATAATTTGAAAGCGATTCTGTTTTTCTTTCATAAAGCGCAAAGCCCATTGATTTTCTTAGGCTTGCAAGGTTTCGATACATCTGCTTTTCCTTGTTTTGCGCAACCCACCTGTATGCCTCATCCCTTGTGCCTTTGGCCATGAGGATTATGACACGGCCTTTGTCCTGTCGTCCTGTCCTTCCCCTTCTTTGGATGCTCCTTATTGCGCTTGGAATAGGCTCAAAGAAAATAACCAAATCAACTTTTGGGATGTCAAGGCCTTCCTCACCGATTGAAGTTGCGACAAGCACATTAAATAGGCCGTTTGTGAAATCTAGGAGCATCTGCTTTTGCTGTTTTTGGGATAATCCAGTGTCTCCTTTCTTTTGCTGGCCTAAAAATATGTTTGATTTTACATCTTTTATTGTGTTAAGCTTGTGTATGACATCAAGCGCATTGTCCCTGTACTGGTTAAAGACCATGATTTTTGCATTCCTGTTAATCTGGACTTCATCGTCAATTATTTTCTGCAGCTCGATTAATTTTGGATGCTCGACTTTTTCTTCAAAAAGAATTGAAGTCTTTATCATTGCTGATTTAAAATTTGCATCAGTCATTATTGACTTGATTGCCTTTGTTCCTGTTGTGCTTAATTCAGATTTCAGCTTTTCAAAATATTTTTGCAGCGATTCAATTCCCTGGGTTTCGAGAAGCTCAATTGCGTGGGACACTTTCATGATTTCGGCAAGGACTGAAATTGCATTCCAGACATTAAAGTCTTTTTCTCCCTGTGAAATTCTTCCCCTTAATTCAGCTGAAAGCTGCAAAAGGTCTGATTTTGAAACGTATTTTGAATCCCTGTTCAGGACTCCAAAAGTTTTTAGCTTATCATATCTTTCCTTCATAAATAAATCAAGAAACCGCTTTATGTCCATAAAAACCCTCGGCAAGTCAACTTTTACCCATTCAATCTGAATTTCCTGGACATATTCTTTTACATCAGAATCATCATAAGTCCTGACTTCAATGTCTTCAATGTAAAGGTTTTTGCACACTTCCTGTATTTTCTGCATTTCACTTCCCGGAGATGCAGTTAACGCAATAATTCTTGGAAATCTTGAGAGCTTCATGAACTGTTTTGCCACGAAGACATATGAATAGTCGCCTACGGCGCGATGCGCTTCATCAACTCCTAAAAGGCAGACTTCTTCTAAATTGATTCTTTTGCTTATGATGTCATTTTCTAATCCTTGGGGCGTTGAGAAAATTATTTGTGAATTTTTCCAAAGAGCTTCTCTTTTTTGAGGGGAAACCATGCCTGTGAAAATTGCCATCTTGTTTTCTTCAATCTCAAAATTTGCCTTAAAGACGTTCATGTACTGCTCAATCAATGGCCTTGTCGGGCCGATAAAGAGAATTTTTGAGTTTGGATATTGGTTCAATCTTTGTGCCGAAAGCATTAGAAAAATGTTTGTCTTTCCAAGGCCTGTGGGAAGCACAACTAAGGTGTTCTTTTGTGCTGCAGTGTTCAGGATAGTCTGCTGGTATAATCTCGGCTCAAAGTTCTTAATCATAGGCTTACGAATTGGCTCATTATTTAAATAGGTTTTTAGGTCTGGTTGTACTGCAAGCATGCTGCTTTTTCAGAAGTTTTGGTTTAAATATAATACGGAGATGTCCAGTGGTTAGAAACAAGATTTACAAATAAAGAAGTAAAACTCAATCTGCAGCTTTAAGCTCGATTTCAAGCATTTTCCTCAACTGAGGAGTGTCTTTATGCTGGTGGTCTTCAACAGCGTGCCTTACTGCAGCTTTTAGAACTTCTTCTTTTGTTCCTTCAATTTTGAGCGAGCAGTTATTAACGCTCGGATGGCTCCTGCAGTCAACCATGAATCTTTTTGCTTTTGCTGATTTTTCCATTTTTATACCCCCTGAATCAAACATGAAATTGTTGTAATATCTACGTTTAATCCTATCAGATATTTAATTCTTTTGTCCGTAAGAAGGGTGGCATTGAAAAGTCTTACTTTTGCCTAAATAACATATTAAGGTTTGCAAAAGCAAATTATTTAAATCATCAAAAAAAGCAGGATACATGCATTTTACAAAGAGGCTGGAAAAGACATTGATTTTTGAAATCGCACTGTTTTGCGCAGGAATAACGATGATTTTTCTTTTTTATTACCGTAATACCTTGCTGACACTTTTGCTTGCGATTGCATGGACCATAGGACTGGTTTTCTGGCACGAAAAGCACGATGTGCTATTCTTTGTTGTTGCTGCAATTGTTGGGCCTCTTGCTGAAATTGTCTGCGTTCATTTTGGAGTCTGGAGCTATAAAAACCCATCATTTCTTGGAATACCAATGTGGCTGCCGTTGGCTTGGGGGCTTTCAATAATGGTGATTAAAAGAATTGCAGAAACATTTGTAAAGATTGAGATGAAATGACAATTTGAAAATCCTGATTTATTTTTTTGATTTATGGCCATCAGGTATGTTTAAATTCAGGCTATCAAAAGATAATATTTATATAAATCGTTAATTATTCTAAGATAATGACACCAAACAAAAACTCTGTCGGATGGTTTGAAATTCCTGTCACCAACATGGAAAGGGCAGTGAAATTTTATGAAACTGTTTTGAACGTAAAGCTTCAGTTCATGAAGCTTGGGCCATTGGATATGTCATTTTTTCCTTTTGTGAGCGACGGCATTGGCTCAGGAGGCGCTTTGGTTTTAAACAAGGAGAATTACAAGCCTTCAAAAGACGGTGTCTTGATTTATTTTACTACAACTTCAGGAGATTTGGCAAATGAGCTTGCAAGAGTAAAGAAATCAGGCGGAAAAGTTTTGCAGCAAAAAAAGCTCATTGCAAAAGACATCGGCTATATGGGACTATTCTTGGACACTGAAGGAAACAGGGTTGCGATTCATTCAAGGAAATGAATTGATTTTAACTTATTCTTACCTTAAGTAAAACCCTATCATATCCAGTTCCCATCATTGGCTCGTTCTAAAAATTTATTTTTGGCTTAAATTAAAAAAGACGCTGCATAATAATTAGGCCGCACCATTAGTGCGGCGAATATTGATTCTCAAAACCGCATATTCGCCCCATTGGGGCGAAGATCGTTAATTAAAATTAATGAATATTCCGAGGCGAAATTTTAATGGCAGAAAAAATTTCGCCGAGTGTAACTGGGGTGCAAAGCACGGATTTAGAAATTAAAAAATGTCAAAGGAAAAACTCAATACAAAACGTCCTTCAAAACTTTCTTTTCAAATAGTTTGTAGCAAATAATTGCGCCTGATATGAAAAATATTCCTGTTATGAGCCTGCTGCCATATTGAACGACAAGAATATAACCTATTCCAAAACCAAGCGTGATAACATAATAAGGCAGTTTTATGTTGCTTCTCCTGAAAAACAATATTCTTCCTGCAAACATCCCGCAAAGAAATATTATCACGTAGCTGACGACAGCGCTTCTGGCAAGGAGTGCAAGGATTGCGCCAAGCACCAGAAATATCATGAAGAAAAATTCCATGTAATGCTTGTAAAACTCAAACAGTCCGTGGCCGCTCATTTTGGGCCTGCCCACACTTTATTTTCAAAGCTGATGTAATAAGTAATCCAGAGCGCAATTCCGACAAGGAAAGAGATTATTAAGGCAATGACTACAGGAATGTCTATCATCATCATGACCATTGAAGCTACGATTGCCGGCATCACAAAAGCGTAAAGCATCCGCGAGCCAAAGTAAATCTTGCCGCCGTCAAATGCCGGTATCGGCAGCATGTTTGTTATTACAAATATAACGTTGAACATTATCGCCTTTTGGATTAAGGCGCTTGGCGCAAACACATAAAGAATTTTTAAAAGTATTATGAGCATTATGGACGAAATCGCGCCCATCAGGGCTATCATTCCTATTGCAAAATAGTTTATCCCATACCTGAAAAATCCCAACCTGTGCCCTGCAAGGTGGTGGACCATGAAGCTTCCCGGAATTATGAGCCACAAGGAGCCGTTACTGACAAAGGCAAGGATTACTGCAAACAAAGAGCCTAAAGTCCAGAACTTGAATTCAACCCTAAATCCCACATAAAGCCCGCTGATTCTTTTGCCTGCATCGTGAACAATGAAAGAGAGCGCAACAATCAGTATTGCATTAAAAAAGTTGAAAAGACCGATTCCAGGATTAAAAGTCTCTCTGCCCCAATCCTTGAATGAGATTGCAAATGCTATTGCTATGATTGATATGATAAAACCCCTAAGCTCAAGCTTTGTAGGCTTGTAGAATTTTGATATCTTATCTTTTAAGTCAAGAATTTCTCCCATAGCGGATAAATTGAAATTAGGATATTTAAAGATATTGGTTAAGATTTGAGATTTTAATTGCGCATTTGTTAAAACCTAGCATTAGGAGGTTTAGGTTAAGATTATAAAAACTTAAAAAGACGCTGAATATAGTTAGGCCTCGCCATTTGCTCGGCATATACGGATGAACCAAAAGTACATTCAATTTGTTCGGTTCATCCTGACGTTTAGTCACAAAGTACATAAGGCCCCAATAGTGTGCCTAAACGCATTTATTCTCCAATCCGCACAACCGCCTGCATTTGGGCGGGGTTTTTGATTTAATTTACTGTAAAACTATAGCTATAGTTTGGTTCTTCTGATTTGTCTTCTTTTCCAATCAGTTTTTTTACATCTTCAATGTGGCCTGCGCCTAAAATAACCAGAATTTTTTTATCAGGATTAAACTTTATCAGGTTCTGGACTTTTTTTGCAATAACGTGGTTTCTTTCCTCAATCAATACCCTGTAAATATTCGGATAGTCTTTTCTTAATTTTTCCGTGAGTTTCTTGATTATCTTTGCTTCTGGGACTGTCCTTAAGTCAAAATCAATTTCGCGCTTTCTTGAAAAAAGTGCCTTGAAAATTTCTCCGATGAATTTTCTTTTTTCCTTCCAGGTTATTGCCTTTGAAAGCCTCTGAAGCGTAATGTCAATTTCCTGGTCAACCAATGCAATCTGTATTTTTTGCTTTTTTGCCAGTATTACTGCTTTTTTCATTTCAGAGCCTGGCGCAACTCCTACAAGTTTACCCATCTTTTTTTCAGCCCAGGCTCCAAGCAGCGCAAAAAGATAGCCTTTGATGCCAATATGCCTAATCATTGTAATAGTAATCCTGCTTTTCTCGTTGCTCATTAAGGCAGGAAGGCGCTTATTGTCCAGTTCTATTGCAACAATGTCCGGTTTTCCATTTAGAATATGATGCTCAACCTCATCTAAGCTCTGCTTTGCAATGTGTGAAGTTCCAAGGAATGTTACATTATTCATTTCATTTGGTAGATTTTGGGTTTTAATAAGGGTTTTGTATTAAGGGAATGTGATAATTTATTTATAGGAGGTTATTAAACTAAATAAAGTGAAAGACAAAAAATCTAAACCAAGGACTTTTTTTGGTTATTTTGGGGCATCGGCTTTAGGGTTATTGGTTTTTGTAGGTTTTTATAGAATCATTCTGGCTATATTGTTCTTGTTGTTGAATAGGTATCTAAGATTCACTTCCAACTTCATTGGATATTCCACATATCTAGCAGATTTGATTGGAATAGTGCTGGGGATTTATTCTTATAAAAAGAAAAATATTTTTTATAATATATGGAAGCTCAATAAAAGAAAATTTATTTTTACCTTATTTCTTGGAGCGTTAATCACCTTGGGAACGACTATACCGGGGTATGAAACTTTGAGTCAAATGGGAGTATTATGGTTTCGTATTATAGCAAGCCTAGTAGCAACTATTTTAATATCTTATCCTTTTGGGGCACTTTTGGAGCATATTTACTTTTCTTTCAAAAAATTAAAACATAAGGCCGCGTGGTTTTTGCTCCTTATCTTGATTAATCCAGTTTTTTTCCTAACATCGTCTATTCTAAGATTTGTTCCAACATATTATGGACAAGATGAGTGTGGAGTGGTAATTAGTGATCTGACTGCCGAATCTGTTCTTAAAGATTACAACGTTACAAACAAAAAGATTTCCTCAATAGGAGATATTCAGATAAATGATGTTGCAGATGTATCAAAAGCACTGAAAGCCATAAATTCAACTTCATCAGTAAGGGTAGTTGTAGGTGGTGAAGAAATACATGTAAAGCCCATTTACGATTCTGAAACAAGAGACTATGGACTGGGAATATATCTACAAGAACGTCTTTGTAGATAAAACCACCATTTCCAAAACATTTAAATACTACTTGGGAGATAAGACATTTTGATTTACGCTTTAAAATAATCAATAAAAGGTGATTTGAATGTTGAAAATGAAAAGGGTTAGCGAAACTTATGATATGAAGGTTTTTACTGACAACGGCGAGTATTTTGGCGATGTTGAAGAGTCAATTCTTACCTCAAACAAGATATTTGGATGGAGAGTGAGGGCTTCAAAGAACTCATTTTTGAATAAAGTCTTAGGCAGCGCAAAAGGAGTAATTGTGCCTCACCAGCTTGTAAAATCAATCGGCGACATCATGATTATAAGCAAGGCAGCAGTCCCTTCATATGAAGGAGAAGGTGACAAAGGCAGCAGCAAGGACGAGTAAATTTATTTTTTCTTTTATTATTTCTAGAATCGTTTAGAAATTGACTAATAACCAAATCCTGAGCTTGCAGGCTCATTGCAGTATGGGCAGTTTTTTGGTATTTTTGTCTCAAGATTGATTGTGAACTTATAGCCGCAGGACTTGCATACGTGCCTTGCCTTTCTTGAAGGCTCTTCTTCAGCAGGCTTTTTGAACATGCTGACCATTGGCTTTTCTTCTTTATGGTAAACATCCTTCTGGATTTCCTTGTGGATTTTCTTGTTTTTAATGCAGAGGGGGCATATCATCATCTTTTCATCAAGGTCCATCCTTAAGTCCTGAGCCGCAACGCGATTGTTGCACTTCTTGCACAAAACCATTATTGTATCCACAAAATCACCTTACTTCATTTTTGAAGCGTCAGAAAGAATGCTTGATGAGCTTCCTTTTTCAACAACAGAGCCTGAAGCATCGCAGTACGGGCAGGTAGACACTCTTACATGATATGCCCTTTTGAAACTGTACTTGCATTCATTGCAGAAGTATGATGCCATTTCAGGAGCGCCTTGCTGTGGCTTTGACGTGCTTTGGGCCTTTTGAGCTGATACCGGCCCTGATTTTTTTGCCTCTGGCTTTCTGTCAAGGCAGCTACGGCACATCAGGTTTTTTCCATCTGGCGCCATCCTCATCATGTCCATTGAATATTCATTGCCGCATTTGTAGCATTTAATCCTAACGTCAGTGTTTCTTTCTATTTTCTCACCCTTTAATGAAAAAAACCAAATTATTGGAATATTTAAAACTTGCTGTTCTGAATTGAAAATTTAATTTATTCTGAGTGAAAGAATTACGTGCAGATAATATTTTAAATGGTTTATGGAACTATAGATAAAATGGTGACCAACAGGCAGGTTGCAGAGTATTATGAAAAATGCGAGGCGGACTACAGGCTTGTCTGGGACCTTGACAAAAGCCTTGCAATGCATTATGGCTACTGGGACAAAAGCACAAAAACTTTAAGGCAGGCCCTTATGAATTCAAATAAGTTTCTTGCAGGCCTTGCAAAAATCAAGAATACTGATGTGGTTTTGGATGCCGGATGCGGCGTTGGCGGGAGTTCCATTTTTCTTGCAAAGACTTTTGGTTGCAGTGTTATAGGCATAACACTAAGCAAAAAACAAGTGAAAACTGCAACTGAAAACGCAAAAAGAAACGTGGTTGAAAACAGAGTAAAATTTGAAGTTGCTGATTTTACAGCTACAAATTTTAAGGAAAATAATTTTGATGTCATCTGGGCAATGGAAAGTGTATGCTGTTGCAAGAACAAAAGCCAGTTTGTGAATGAATCATTTAGAATTCTAAAGAAAACCGGAAGGCTTGTCGTCGCAGATTATTTCAGCAAAAGGAGCTTTGACGATGATGAAGCAAAAATTGTGGAAAAGTGGCTTGACGGCTGGTCAGTTAACAGCATTGAAAAAGTGAAAAGTTTTGGGAATTTTATGAAAAAGGCAGGCTATGAAGATATAAACTATGAAAAAATGAATGGCATGATTATGAAGTCTGCCAAAAGGCTTTATTTCTACTCTTTTCCTGGAATTCCTCTTTGGAAGCTTGGAAAGATAGTCGGCCTTACTGATGAATTAAGATGCAAAGATGCAGTGTCATGCTATCTACAATATAAAGCATTGAAAAAAGGGCTTTGGGAATATGGAATTTTTCATGCTACAAAATAGTTACCTATATTTTTTATTAGCAAAACTTATTTAAACATAGCATTTAACCCAAACAAGATGATTAAGATCCCTTATGAAGAAATTCTTTTGAAAGTGAACGAAAAAACCCAGATGCAGCTTTCTGAAATTGAAGAGAGGGTTGACAAGAAAATGCGCCAGCTTGCAGGCCTTATCAGCAAGGAAGGCGCTGCGCACATCGTTGCCAATGAACTCGGCGTCAAGATTTTTGAGCAATTAAGCGGCAAGCTTCAAATCAAGAATATTTTGGCCGGAATGCGGGATGTCGAGACTATCGGCAAAGTGATGCAGGTTTATGACATAAAAGAATTCCAGTCTGCCTCAAGAAGCGGAAAGCTTGCTTCAATTGTAATTGGGGACGAAAGCGGGACAATCAGGGCAGTGTTATGGAATGAGCAGGCAGATAATGTGCTAAAGCTTGAAAAGGGTTTTGTAATAAAAATAATAGGAGCTTACGTCAAGGATAACAACGGGAAAATAGAACTGCATTTAAACGACAGAAGCCAGATCATAATTAATCCAAAAGGAGAGACTGTTGGAGAAGTTACAGTAACGCAAAGGCCAACAACAAGAAAGGAGATAAAGGCGCTATTGCAAAACGACAATGATGTTGAGCTTTTGGGAACTGTTGTCCAAGCTTTTGATATCAGGTTTTATGAAGTGTGCCCAAAATGCGGAAAAAGGGCAAAGCCTAGTGTTGACTTGTATTTATGCAATGACCACGGAACGGTTCTTCCGGCTTATGCTTATGTGATGAACGCTGTTCTTGATGACGGAACAGAAACAATAAGATGTGTTTTTTTCAAGGAGCAGGTTGAAAAGCTGCTTGGGATTGGAAAAGACGAGCTTCTTAAATTCAAAAGCTCGCCAGCTGAGTTTGAGGCTGTAAAAAACGAGCTTATCGGCTCGATTGTGAAAGTTAACGGAAGGTCTAACAATAATTCTTTGTTTAACAGGCTTGAATTTGTGGTTTCGTCAGTTGACAAAAATCCAAGCCCTGAAGAAGAGCTGAAAAAAGTTGAAAGCGCCAAGACTGATTAGGCGTAAACACCATTTCTCAAGTCTCCACCGTAAAATGATTTTATGATTTCGTGATATTCTTTGAGGACAGGACTTGCAGAATCCCTTAATTTTCTGCCTGAGCCAAGAACCTGCTCAAGTCCTCCGCTGATTCCTCTTTTTTGCAGTGCCCTATTAACTAAATGAGTTCCGACTTTCTTGAATGTCCCGTAAATAAAAGGATGGTCGTCTTTTGCTTTTT
>DATDOM010000095.1:0-4988 GCA_035293285.1 Candidatus Nanoarchaeia archaeon
GGACGAGAAGTCAGATTTTGCAAGTGAAGCTGTTATGACCTTGGCCTCTATGTCCATTGAAAATTTCTTTGCGAGCTCTTTTGCAGTTCCGGTATTTTCAATGCTTCTTGGAAAGAACCCTATAAGGGCTGCAAAAATAAAAAGCACTACCGCAAAGATTATTATGAATTCAAATGAAACCTGCGATTTTCCCATTTTGTTTTTTTGATTCTGCAAAATCCCCATTTGCCTTTTCAGTCAGCAGGAGTAATTGAAACTTTTGCTGTCTGCCCGTCAAGCCTGACTTCAGTTGAGTATTTCTTGATTCCCTTGTTTGTATACCTGCCGGAAAACCTGTAGAATCTGCATAAAGCAGCGCTGCATTCAGGAAGTGTCATTGTTGAATCAACAAATGGGTCTTCAGACATCAGGGGGACATCCGAAAGAAAAAAGTATTTTTTCTCCTTTTTTTCCTTTGTAGTTATGCCGATGTAATAGGAATCCTTGCCGTCTTTTTGAATTTGGAGTATGTAGAACTCGCTGATTCCGTCCGGAAAATCATAGGTTGAAATCTGCTTTGAATAAAGCCCAAGATAGTATACCTGCTTTGATTTTGTCAAAAGGTCGTTTCCTATGTCATTTATCTTTTGTTCGCTAAGGAGGTTGGAAGTGCTGTCGCCTGTGAATGTCTGGAGCAATATTACGGCAAAAAGAACTATCGTGCCAAATACAAATGCAGTGAGAATAAGGTATTCTATCGATATCTGTGACTTGATATTTGCCATACCTCTTTTTCCATTCGCTTAAAAACAAGATTGAATTTATTGATGATGATATTTTAGCCTACAGCTTTCAGGCGTATGTTTCCAGAGGATTCCTGAGTTATTGCGCCGTCTTTGTACTTGTAAGTTGTTTTTAAAGTTCCCTGAAGAACTTTTCCTGACTTTGCTGTTGTAACTGGCAATGAAATCTTTGCGACATCCCCCGGCGCAAGAACATTTGTTGCGCTTATTGGCGTGCCATCAAGAGTCATTGCGCTTCCTGTAATCGTGCTAAAGTGAGTTCCCTGATCATCCGTTACAGTCACTGCAAGGGACTGTATCGGTCTTTTTCCGGTATTTCTTATCCCAAGCTCAAAGTTTGTGGTGCCAAGTTTCATTTCCTCGCACTTCAAGTCGCCTGTTCCTCCAAGATTGCAGGTGTCAGGCAGATAAGTGCCAAGGTCCAAAACATCAAAGTAAATCAGGAATGCAAGAACTGAAAGTGCTATAAGAATAACGAGGCCGTAGATAATCATTGTCTCTACCGCCAATTGTGCTTTTTTATTGTGCATATCTATCCTCTTTTTAGCGATTTAATTTAAAAACGGAATAAACATCTTTTGACAAGCCAATATTTAAGTCTTTCGGAAATCGGGAATCCAAGTTAAATGTGTTATTGCATCGGCAAGCCCGAAGCTGCCATCAATTTGCGAGCACCTTAATAAAAATGGTTTATGGAAAAAGAGGATTGCGGGGACTTGCAAGAGCTCGCCTCTTGCTCGCTCACGTCCCTGAATTTTTCCCTTAAAAGAAAAACAAAAAAGTGCGAGCTTATGGCAGCCGAACGAAAGTGAGGGGCTTGCCGATGCTCAGAAGAATTTGGCACTTAACTTGGCAACATCAGAAAATCAGCTCACGTTCCAGTAAAAGTTTACTTCTATAAAGCCTGCGATTATCACAAGCAGGAATGCAACTGCCATCAGGATTATTGCGTCAGTGATTATATGATGGAATTTTTTTGAAAAGAGCTTTTCGCGCAGCACCGCTTTTGAAACAATGCCGCCGACTATTGCCGCGCTGATGTATGCAATTGCCTCAGTCATCATGTGCGGCAAAAATGGCAAAAATGACTTGGCAAATCCTATAAAAACATTTGCGCCCTGGGGGTACTGCTGTTTTACAAAATACGCAAAAGCAACACCCCAAACTGACGCGTTCCAGGTAAGGAACAATACCGAGCCTGCGCCGTATACTATTGAAAGCACGAAGCAGACAACCATCACAAGAAGGTTGTTCATGACTATGCTAATCCATGGATTGTCAAAAAAGGCAAAACCCTTGATTCCGACGCTTTTTAGCTGCGTTGAAAACATTTTTTGGATTGACAAATTTGAGGAGATTAGCGCTACAAGGCTGTATGCCAAAAAAATTCCCAAAAACAGGAAAATATAGACTTTAAAGATGTCCTTGTGGTCATGAATCAGCATCCTTATGGAAAATTTCTTTTCGCGTATTTCCGCATTTTCTTCAAGCTTAAGCAAAACAGACAATGATGGCACCATCAGAATTGACGCAAATGCAATGCTCATAATGCCGACGCTTGACGGAAAAATAAGCCTGGCAGAAACAATTCCAATTAAAGAGTATACAAATCCCAAAAAAAAAGCGTGTTCTTTTCTTTCTATCCACTTAACCTTGAAATATTGTTCTAGGACCATTTGAATTTAATTAAAAAGAGAAAAAATTAATCACTTAAAAGTACGCCATTGCCAGCCATATCCCCGCTTGCCGGGACTGCATTTCCCTGTTCGTCAAACTGAAAATCAGTAAGCTGCTGTGATTGGGGATTTTGTCCGGATGATGCAATCAGTTGGTTTGCCTGGGAGTTATTCATTACAGCATATCCAAAAACCATTGCAACGATTGCTACTATTGCAACGATTGCAAGAATTAACAGATTTTTGTTTTCGTCCATTTTGTTACCTCTTTTAAGATTTAAAATATTAAAACAGGGTAATCTCAAAGTTTTAATTATTTAAACCTGCCGATTTTAGTGTGCGGCAGCGCCTGCCATTGCCGGCGCCGGATTATAGCTTGAGTGCCCTGAAGGCTTGCTGGCAGGCACAGGATACAGAGAATTGTATAATCCAAGGGGAAATGCGTTCCATGCAAAAGTAGGAATGCCCATTATGCTTGGAATGTTAAGTGCCGATCCCACCAGGTAACCAGGAAAAAATCCCAGGCCAATTCTTTTGAATTCATTGTAGAAGTTATTTCCTATCGTTTTAGTTATTCCAATTGGATTCATATAATTGTCAACTAGGTGCGAAGCGCCCCTAAATGAAGCTATGAAAGCGGCGTTGTAAGCTGTAGTTGCGTAAAGTGTTCTTGCTGCAATTCCCAAAAAATTACTTCCATCAATCAAGGGGATAGTTGCATTTCCAAGGGAGATGATAGGGGAAATTATCGCATTTACAGCAGAATAAGTTGTAAGAGCCACGCTCATGCTTTCATAAAGTGATTTTCCACGCCAAAGGTTCCCAATAGCGCCGCCGCCTGCAAGTGCAGCTCCAACCATCACGCCCGTAGTTCCCACAAGCGACAGGCTTAGTGCAGTTGTTGCTGCAGCCATTCCAAGTTTCCAGCCAATCGTCAGGGCTTTTTTTACAAAGCCCTTGCTTTCCTTGTCATTGACCTTGTCTTCGAGGCTCATTGTGCACCCCTAAGCAAGTCATAGCCATACTCATTGCCCAATTTTTCGAGAACTATTTTTGCATCAGTATAATCAAATCTTCTCTTGCACCTTGGACAGGATTTTGGGTGTGTTACTCTAGAAATCCACCTATAGGAACAAAACTCACACATCTTGTTGATTTTACCCATTATTACCACTTATAAATAGTAATAGTAAAATCATCTCTTTATAAATCTATCGATTTTGTAGCTATTAGAAAGTAGTTACAAGAAAGGTTTAAAAAACGCAGAACTAACCAAAATTCATGATTACTTTATTCCATAAAGGGGTATACCAAAGCAATTGGACTGAAAGAGAGTGGAATTTGGTAGAAGCTATGACAAATTTTGATGATAAGTTCATTTTATATGAAGGAAATGAAAACACACGACCGATTCATAGAGTGTCAATTGGGTTATATTTTGGAAATGAACATTATGTTTGGCTTGGAAACAACGGTATTGGGAGTCCAGAAAAAGGGATGATTGACGGGATGTTTTACTTAGACAGAGAAAATAAAAGAGTCTTGTTTTTTCCCTGTGATGCTTTCAGTCCAAGGGAAAGCATTGTCGCATCCCACAATTCCCTTTATTCTGGAAAAAATTCCCTTGCAGATGTTTTAAGGGAGCTTGAGTCAAACAGTTTTCAGTTTTATCAAGCAACAAGATTATTTGGAAGGCAGTTTTATGAAGGGATGGAAAGAGAAGACATATTAAAATTTGGTGCAGGATCGGAAATAATGCGCGAATTTTTCAACGCAACAGGAAAAAACGGCCATGAATCATTTCAAATTAATGGACTAACTACCCTAAAGGATATATTAAGCGGAACGAGGTTACCAATGGTACCCCTGGATTCAGACATTGATAGATATCTAAAAAGATTAAGGGTGGATTGGTCGCCAATAAGTAAATGATCCATTATTTCTTCGTCAAGTTCTCAGGAACTCTGTACTCGCTAAAGGTTACTTTTTTGTTTTCAATTGCATCTTTTAGGCTTTTTTCTACAGGAGAAAGGCTGCTTTTCCCGCTTTTTACCTCCACAAAAACAACTTCATCAATTTTCTTTTCATCCATTCCTTTAAAGATTACAAAGTCAATGGGCTTCCCTATAAACCTTGCTTCAGTCGGCTTGTAATTAAAATCAGGCAAATAAGGCGCAAGCTGTTCGCTGAACTGCCCTGAAAGCACAGAGCGCGACTGTTTTATTGCAGTTTCCCTTACTTCAGGAATTTTTTCCTTCCATCTTCTGTCAGAAACAAATTTTCCAGCAACATAACCAATAAAAAGCATAATTACCAAGAAAGCCAAAATAACGATTAGCTGAATAAATTCCATAAATTACAACAAAATTTGATACCATAAATAAGTTTCGAATAGTCTGGATAATTGAATTTTTCTTCGGAAAAATAATTCAAAGTACTCCTTGACTGAATTTATCCTGCCCAAAAACAAAAAATCTTAAAAACAGGTAAAGCATTCTTTTCTGATGAACTGGAAGCACAGCAAATACAT
>DATDOM010000096.1:0-5864 GCA_035293285.1 Candidatus Nanoarchaeia archaeon
GGCAATCGAGGAATATGAAAAGGCGCTTGAATTTTACCCTTACAAGGGAAACGAGCCTGAACTTTTTTCAACTGCTGCCGAATTTTTGTTCAAGTGCAACTATAACATGGCTGCGTGCTATTCTTACCTTGATGATTTTAACAGGGCAATAGGGTTTTTTGACATGGCTGTCATGGTCAATTCTGTTCCTGACGAGACAAAGGTCAGGGCTTTGATGGGCAAAGGCAGCTGCTATTACCGGAAAAAAATGCTTGTTGAAGGAAGATACAAGGCAGGCGCCTACAGAATTTCAATGGACACTGAATGGGAGCTTACGGACGAAAAAATACAGGAATTTCGAAATGAGGACAGGAAGAAAAATTTCATAAAGTTAGCGCATGAATGCTTTGCCCAGGCTGCAGACTTAGACAGGTCAAATGTTGAGGCTTGGTATAACAAGGGCCACATGGAATTCCTGATGGGAAAAATAAAAGATGCCCTGCAGTCATTTGACAATGTCATTAATCTAAACAAGAATTTTGAGAACAAGGAGTCAATTCCGCTTTTTGACGAAATCAAGAAAGAAAAGGGAGTGCCGATAAAAGGCTCCGAAATTATCGAAAGGACTGAAAATGCATCTTCAACATTCAAGACAAAAACAGGCCACCTTGTAAGAACACGCGCGGAATCAGAAATTGCAGACTTTTTGTTTGAGCATAACATGGTTTTCCAGTACAATAATGTTGCAACCTGGGCGTCAAAAGACGACTTTCGGCCTTCATTTTATGTTCCAAAGCTGGATTTGTACATAGACCACTTCCCATTTGATTATGTGAAGGAATTCCAAAAAGTTATGAAGTCTACAATAAAGGAATACGAAAAGCACAGAAAAAAGCATATTTACCTCACTTCTGAGGATGATAAAAGCATCGAGGAGAATTTGAAATTAAAACTAAAGCCTTACGTAATACTCTGAACTTATTTTTCTTAGGCATTTTGATTATGACATAAAACACGTTATGTTTCCACTCTAAACTAAATAGGTTAAGTTTATATAATTTATATAAATTTTAAGATGGATGGTAGCCACTTCAAACAGAAAATCTGGAATCGATGTTGCGACCGAATCTATTTCTCCTCTTGAAAAATTTGTGACCAGCGTTCACTACTTTAATCCAAGAATGGTATCTATCTTTAGGTTAGATGAAACAAAAGCAGGAGAAAGATCATTTGACTTTGTAGGTTTTTACAATGGAAACGAGTTTGAATTGACAAAAGGGGAGAATATCAGTGCTAAGGCAAGAGAAGACGCAATCAGACTTTACAATGATCAATTTTACATGGGCAAAGGAAACCATTATCGCCACTAATCACTGGACATCTTCCTAAAGTATTTAAAGAGGAAAAATCAGATTTCTTTGATGATTGCAAGAAGTTTTACTTTTCTTGAGGGCATCGGAAAATCGCTTGAGAGCAAAATTTTTGGACAGGACATAAAAAACTGGGATGATTTTTTAAATTCAGAGAAAATAAACGGCCTTTCAAGGCACAGGAAATCCTATTACGACAGGAAAATAATTGAGGCAAGAAAAGCGCTTTACAGTTTTGATTCTTCTTTTTTTATGGGAAAACTTCCAAACTGCGAGAACTGGAGAATTTATGATTTTTTTAGGGAAGATGCTGTGTTTTTGGATATTGAAACTACAGGGCTTGGAAGATATGATGATGTTACTGTCGTAGGACTTTATGATGGATTAAACACAAAGTCAATGATAAAAGGAATCAATCTTGATTTTAAGGCATTAAAAAATGAGCTTGCCAATTACAAGGTTGTTGTGACATTCAACGGCTCTTCATTTGACGCGCCGTTTCTTGAAAGGATTTATCCGGGATTAATTCCAAAAGTGCCGCATTTTGATGTAAAAGTTTTGGCGCGAAGGCTTGGCTACGTAGGCGGATTAAAGAAAATCGAGAAATTGCTTGGTCTAAAAAGGCCTGAACTGGTTGAAAATTTTTACGGAGGAGACGCGCTGACTTTATGGAAGATGTACAGGGCAACACAGGATGATTACTATCTTAAACTGCTTGTAGAATATAATGAATATGACATAATCAATCTCAAAAGCGTTGCAGAAAAACTTATTTCAAAAATCAAAGAATAATTACTCTACAGAAACTTTTTCGCCAATGCTTTGCCCAGGCATTCCTGTCTCAAACCTTATCCTTAGTGCGCCCGAGTTGCCGTGAACTGCAGTAACTGCGCCGACCATTTTTTTCTGTCCAGGCGTTGTCCAGGTTACTTTTTTACCGACAAGTTTTGTTGCCTTTTCTTTTGAGTCCACGCCAGGGACTTCCATTATCATCTGGTTGTGCCTTTTTACTCGTCTGCTTCCTCTAAAATTAACTATTACTCCTTGCATAAGTTATTGGATGAATTCTCCTTTTAAAAAGGTTGCTGTTTTATGAGCTGTCAAGTTAACGAGTGGTATTCTCGATTTTCCTTTCATTCTTGTTTCCTCCATTTTCACGAGTGGTTATAGAATGTAGGCCGCTTATCGAAATGATTATAAGTTAAATAGGTATTGTCCATATATGTCTCAACTTTCAAAGGAAACTAAAGATAAGCTCTTCAAATTTTCTTTAAAATTCTTTAATCTTATTCATTTTTTGAAGAAAATTTGTATTGTATTTTTTTTAGTTCTAATAATTTTAGGATTGTTTAAGCTATCTCTTATTCCATTGGTTCTTTATGTAGTTTTTTACCTTATAGCAAAACCTGAAAAGAAAAATAACGATAGTAAGATAGACTACAAGCCAACTTAATTAATCCCAACCACTTATTAACACTTAAATCAATTTCAACCTTGCCAACTCACTTGGTGCTTGTCCCATCGTTGTATGCCCTTCAATAAAATTAGGATAATTCTAAATCAAACTCGCAATTACTATCGGCAAAATTAAACAACTCATTGATGCACTCCTGCTTGTTTCCATTAAATTCGGAATCAGCCCGATTGCTGTTGCAGTAATCAAAATAAGAATTCCAACAATTCCAGAGAAATAGGTCACCATCACAAATACTATTGTGATTATTCCGATGCTTAGCATTGAGTAATTCACTTTATTCATTATGGACGAAAAAATCTTGCTGCAAAAGATTGTGATAAATGACGCAATGCCTCCTGAAACAAGCGCAACTGCGAGAAAAAATATTAATGTTTTCAAGCTGACATCTGGCATTAGTTCCTGCACTACAATTATAGAGCCGTTTCTTGCTTTGTTTATAGTGTACAATGTTATCAATGACAAAATCATTGAGACTGTGTTGATGCCAGAAACAACAATTATGTAAAAAATTGAATCTGTCTTTTTGCTCATTTGCGATGATATTACTGCAGCCTGCGCGGGCCCAAGGCCTGGAAATATTGAAACAAGTGAACCTGAGAACATTCCATTAAAAATTGCTTTTATTATGCTCTGAAATTTGACTTTAATCATTTCAGTAGTCCTTTGCAATGGCAAAGCAGACTTTTGGCTGATTGAGAGAGATAAAACACAGACTCCAAAAAGGCCGGAAAGCATCGGCAAGAGAGGGTCTTTTAAGTTTGGCATGTTTAGGACAATTATTCCAAGAATGCCTGAAAGCATTGTGACAACAAAAGTCCAAAACCTCTTGTTGTTGTCTTCTTCCCTTACAATCATAAGCAAAATCACAGCAAGCAAAATCCATGCAATGTAATTTTTAAGGGCTGAAAAAATAAAAGGGACTGCAATTATCAGTAGAGGTGAAAAAATTATTACTGCAATCAGGCAAAGAAGACTGCCAATAACACTTAATCTTATTGCCTCGTGTCCCATTCCTTCCATCAGCATTTTATGCGCAGGCAATAATGCAAGCGCTGTGTCATCGCTCGGAACTCCAAGATAAGTTGAACTTATGAAGTCAGTAAATGTGTGCGTGATTGACATTGCAATGATAAAAGCAGCAATTGCCAAAATATTTGAATATGGAATCAAAAGAGGTGAGAGGGAAAGTAAAATTGTTGCAACTAAGTTTATGTGAACGCCCGGAAAGAGGCCGGTGAAAGTGCCTGCAATGCAGCCAAGTATTATTGCAATAAGGATTTGCAAATAAATCACTTAATCACCCTTATCCTGTCCGCAATCACTTCAAGGTTTCCATTATACTCCTGGATATTTCCAAGAATTTCTATCTCGTCATTTTCTGAAATTTTCAAATTTTCAGCTGAAAATGCAACCGCTGCTATCGGATTTTGCTGCGCAACCTCTATGAATACAACATTATCACTTTTGCTCACGCTGCTTACAATACCCTTTAGTTTCACATCCTGGCCGATGATTTTGTTCGTTACAACAGGACTATAAGTCGGAACTTCGAGGCTGATTGAAACAAAATAAAGAATAATAAGTCCGGCAAGAGATGAAATGAGCGCAATCTTCAATAGAGTATTTTCCCGCATTGCCCAAAGAAGTTGAAATTATTTAATAAAAATTCACTATAGAAAATTTATAGGTTATATAATTAAATTGTACAGGGTTTATTCATTAAAATTTTAGCTTTATCTTGGACTCCGTCAATCCAGGTAATTGATTTAAAATTTTTTGCATATAATAAAAACCCTTCAAAAAATAATTACGCCCCGCCATTTGCTCGGCATGGATTATTAATCATCAAACCCGCACAACTCGCCCCATTTGGGCGAAAGTTATTTGTTTTTATTTTTGAAGTTAAATCAAAGAAGGAACTTTCGCAATGAGACGAATCAACTAAATAAATGCGGCCCAAATGAAGGCCGCCTATCTTTGCGGAGCGGATTTAGTCATTAAGAAAGGTTACTCCTTGTACAAACATAATCTTTAAAAACTGAAGTAACATCACGTTCTTGATGGCGAGCTTAAAATTCAAGTCAACTGAGGACATAAAGATACCAAAAAGGATAGTTGACCAGGTAATAGGGCAGGACGGGGCTGTGCAGATAATAAAGAAAGCAGCGCAGCAAAGAAGGCACGTTCTTTTAATCGGCGAGCCTGGGACAGGAAAATCGATGCTTGGGCTTGCGCTTGCCGAGCTTTTACCAATGGAAAAGCTTGTTGACATTATTTCTTTTCCGAATCCAAATGACGAAAACGCGCCTTTGATAAGAACAGTTCCTGCCGGGCAGGGAAGAGACCTGATTGCAAAGGCAAAGCTTCAGAGCATGACCATGTTCAAGAACCAGAACATAATTGTTTTCATTTTAGTGATTGTTGCAATGTTTGCCCCCTGGTGGGCAAGGACTTACTACAAATCTGACATAATATTTGCAGCATTGTTCCTTGGAGGAATCTTGTTTTTGGCATCTTTTGTAATATTTTTAAACCTTGGAAAAAGAATGGAGACAAGAGTCAAGATTCCAAAAGTCATTGTTGATAATTACAAAAGGAAACAGGCGCCTTTTAATGACGCGACAGGCTCACACGCAGGCGCATTGCTTGGAGACGTACTTCACGACCCGTTCCAGTCAGGAGGATTAGGAACTCCGGCGCACGAAAGAGTAGTTGCAGGAATGATACACAAATCCCACATGGGAGTTTTGTTTATTGACGAAATTGCAACTTTGCAGCCTGCAACACAGCAGGAAATGCTTTCGTCCTTACAGGAAAGAAAATTCTCAATTACAGGGCAAAGTGAAAGAAGCGCCGGCGCAATGGTAAGAACAGAGCCGGTTCCGTGCGATTTTGTGCTTATCGCAGCCGGAAATCTGGAAACAATTAAGCACATGCACCCTGCTTTAAGGAGCAGGATATCAGGATATGGGTATGAAATTTACATGAATGAGACTTTTGAAGACACTGAAGAGAATCAGGACAAGATTGCGGTGTTT
>DATDOM010000097.1:0-25468 GCA_035293285.1 Candidatus Nanoarchaeia archaeon
AACAGGACTGTCCAGGCAATAAGAAACCAGTCAACAGGAGTAATAAACATTTCAGCCTATGCAATAACCTTCAACTCAGGCCTGAGAGTCCAGCGCGGTTATTTTTTCTTTCCAGCAGGAGACCGTTTTGAAAATTCCTCCATTTCGTCTGTCGACCTTAACTGGACAACTCCCTGGCTTCCTGTAAGGCAGCCGGGAGCACACAGTTCAGGAGTATTGGCAAGCTCGGACAATCCCGGCTCGACAATGATGGTAAGGCTTCCAAACAATTCTTCAATAGACGGACTGCGTAATACAACTGACCCGGAGCCATTTGGATTCAGCTATTGGGAAGTTTTGCAGTGGGATGCTCCGACTTCTGCATCTTCTTCATCAAGCGCCAAAGGAATGATTTCAATGACTCCTGGAGCAACTCCGTTTTACACAATATCCCCAAATTCAATGACCCCTTCAGTCCTTGCCTGCCTTGGCAACCTGACAAACCTTTCAAACGGAGGTTACTGCAATTCGACCTGGCGTGTAAATGCAACGGGCACTGTTGATACGACTTGGGAATTTTATGTTGATTATTCTCAAGTAAACAAATCAGCAAAACTTCTAAGCCCGCTTAGCGGCAACCTTACTGGAGTTTACACAGATTTTGGCGGCAATTACTCAAACCTTACAAACAACGACACTTCTTACTGGTATGTCGGAAACGAGAATACAGATATACTTCCCTATGAGGTAATCTCAGCCCAGGAATTTTCATACACCCTCGCTAATATCGATCGCGGCACTGTCAGTAACCTGACTTTGAATCTGATATACTGCCATAGCGGAAACGGCGCATCTTCAGTCGGCTGCACAGGAACTGCGCCAACAGGAACTGTTGAAGTTGACCAGAATGTTTCCATATTTAACTACAATCTTAACAAGTGGCTTAGCCTTGGAAGCCTTGACATAAATACGGCAGGAAATGAGAAAGAATCCAATTTCTATCCAAATGGCACGTTATCAGGATATATCAACATCTCAGACAACACAATAAAATTCAGGGTAAGGGCGCACTTTACAAATACAATCTTGGGCAGCAGCACATTTTTGGTCATGGACATGGCAAACTTGACTGTAAGCTACCGCGGCTATATGAACAACCTCACAAGCAACCAAACCCAGAGAATCAACATAACAATTGTCGCAAATTCAGCGCCGTCAGTTTCATCAATCTCTATAAGCCCATCAACTCCAAGTGGCAGCTCAGACCTTAACTGCACATTTTACATTAATGACAATGCGCTTGATGAGCTTAGCGCAAATGTCAGCTGGTATAACGGCACTGCTCTGGGGTATTCTGAAATTATAAGCGTGCAAAAAAACCTCCAGTATGTAAGGACACTTGCTGCAGGAAATACAACTCCAAATGAGCAATGGAAATGCGGCGCCACTCCTTTTGACGGCGAACTTTATGGCGCACAGTTAAACTCGTCCACTGTCACAATCCAGGCATCGCAGCCGCCGACAATAAACTCAATTGAGTGCCAGGAAGACGGAATAACCTGGGAAGGATGCCCTAATATTTTGTTTTACAATAACCTTACGGCTGTCAGGGCAAACTGCACCGATTCTGACGGCACAATTTCTAATGTAACTTTCAACCTCACAAACCTCAATGACCCGATTTATTATTTCAACTCAAACGCAACTTACAATGCCTTGGGCTTTTTTGTCTATAACAACAGCGACATAAACATAAGCGATTCAGGCTCATTTAATTTAAGCGTGCAGTGCCACGATGACAGCGGGGTAATAAACTATAACAATTCCGTTTGGACAATTCCGTTTGGCACATTGACTGCTCAGCTGATAAGTCCTGTCAGCGACGCAAACGCAACCCAAAACAGGTTCTTTAATTTCACGTCAAGTGTGACTTGCTCTGGCGGCGAATGCGGATACATTAATGCAACGCTTGACCCATTTGGAACCTGGGCATTGTCAAACTGGTCGCAAAGAAAACAGATTAACATAAGCAACATAGGAGTCTCATCTTTGACAAATTTTCCTGCATACCTTAACATTACTTATGATTCGGACATGCAGGCTGATTTTGACGACTTGAGATTTACAAACGGAAGCTGCGGCTCTGACGCAGCTCTTTTGGATTATGAAGTAGAAAACATAACTTCGGCAAATGCAGAAATCTGGGTAAGAATTCCAACTTTGTACTCGGGAATAAACAGCATTTGCATGTATTACGGAAATCCTGTTGCTTTGCAGGGAAACAATTCTGCATCAGTCTGGGATTCAAGCTATGCATTTGTCCAGCATTTGCACCAAACTCCAAGTGACGGGGTTCAGGGAGTGCAGGACTCAACTTCAAACGGCAGGGACGGAACTCCAAATAACTTTCAAGATGGCGGAGGCGGTACAACAAACGCTCCGGGAAAAATAGACGGAGCTGATGATTTTGGAGGAGACGACGATGACATTGACTTTAGCACAGGTTGCCTCTCAAGTTCCGGAAACTTTTCAGTAGAGGCTTGGTTTAATGCGGAAAACCCTGCAAACTTTGATAGGCTTTTCACTCAGGGAACAACTGCGTGTGCTGCAAGAGAAATTATGATTTTTTGGAATGGGAACCAGATGAATGGAAGGCTTGGTGGAGGGAGCGGTGCTGCGCAGGTGGCAACAGCAGCGTTTTCAGCAAATGCCTGGCATCATTTGGTATGGACATTTGACGGCTCAGCCCACATAATGTATCTTGACGGCTCAGTCTCATCAGGCACTCCAATCGCAAGCACCGTTGGAGTTGGCGGCAATCTTTATCTTGGAAGGAGAGACACTGGAAACTACTGGGATGGGCTTATTGATGAGGTAAGAGTCTCAACAGCAGTCAGAAGCGGGGCTTGGGCAAATGAAAGCTATCAGCTTGTCGTAAACCAGTCAGTGCTTGTAAAAAACGGAGCTGAAGAAAATAGGACAAAAGGAATAATTTCAACAAACATAGGCGCGTCTCCGTTTTACACAATTGACAGTAATCCAATGAATTACATAAACGCTTCCTGTCTCGCAAATATGAAATCTGGAGACAGCTGCTATACAACCTGGAGAGTAAACACAACTGGGCCTCTTAACACAAACTGGGAATTCTTTGTCAATTACAGCATTGTAAACTATTCAAGTTCGATGAATCACAGCCTGACATCCTTGATTAACATCACGATTATTCAGAACATTGCGCCAAATGCAACTGCAGTAACATTGCTGCCAAGCCCGGCTGCAACTTCAGAAGACTTGAACTGCTCTTATAAAATTGATGACTACAACACATTTGATTCCATTACTGCAAACATCAGCTTCTACAGGAATAATATATACAACTATTCATCCACAATGAGTGTTACAAACCACGCTACCGGATATTTCATATTTGGAAACGGAAACACGACAACAGGAGATTCCTGGATTTGCGGAGTTACTCCAATTGACGAGCTGACAAGCGGGCTTCAGAAAAATTCAACTGCTGCAACAATCCTGTCAAGTTTGCCGCCCGTTGTTGTAAGCCTGACTTGCCAGGAGAACGGAACTTTATGGGAAGATTGCAGCAACATAAGATTTACTGATATACTTACTGCCGTAAGAATTAATTGTACCTCTACAATAGGACTTAAGAATGCAACTTTCAACTTTACAAATCTTCCGGACCAAAGAACTTATTTCTTCAATACAACAAACAGGACAGATTCAGGAGGGCTTTACGTGTTCAACAATACAGACATAGCAATCAACGATTCAGGGGAGTTCTCAATGAATGCGTCATGCATAGATATTGCAAATGTCTCATCTGTAACTTACACAAACTGGACGCTGCCGTGGGGAACTTTGTCAGTAAGCTTAATTGACCCTGCTTCTGCAACGAATGTGGAAAGAAACGCGTTTTTTAGCTTCACAGCGCAGGTTATATGCACCGGCGGCGAATGCGGAAACGTCAACGCAACTTTAGACCCTCAGTCAACAGACCTTGTCTATTCGGTTGAGAACTTTACAATCACGCTTGCCAGCGGAGTCGCCAATGCCTCTGCAATAGTTACAAAAGGCCAAAACCTGTCAAACTCCATTCCATTCGCTTCAAGAATGTCCAATGACCCGACAGGCACCACAGATAATTGGGCAAGCATGAACGCAAACGTGAGCTTTTCAGGAAGCAATTCAGTCATTGTGGAGAGGGGAGAAACGACTTCAACAGTAACTGTAAACATCTATGTTGTTGAATTCAATCCAGTCCAGGTAAGAGTCCAGCGCGGCTCATTTGCAATGGCTGCAGCATCTTCACAGGCAACCTCATCAGTGACTGCTGTCAACACAAACAAAACCGCTATGGTATTTTATTACGGCGGTCTTGGAACAAATCCGGAACACGGCGCAAACGCAGTAAGGGGCAATTTTACAGCAAACAATACTTTAAGATTTTCACGGGGCGGCACAACAGGCGCAATTGCAGGAAGCTATTACCTGTTTGAAGACCTGGGAAATAATTTTAACGTCCAGCCTGTTGACTTCAGCCTTTCAGCCGCGCAGGTAAACTCTACACACGCCGTAAATGAGCTGAATCTCAACAGGACTTTCCTGATTGGCTCTTATGAAGTGGAAGATACAGGAGACCTCGACGGCACGGCCCAAAAAACCATAAGGCTTGATTTCCCGAACAACAGGACTGTCCAGGCAATAAGAAACCAGTCAACAGGAGTAATAAACATTTCAGCCTATGCAATAACCTTCAACTCAGGCCTGAGAGTCCAGCGCGGTTATTTTTTCTTTCCAGCAGGAGACACACTAGAGTCTTCAAGCATTTCGGCAGTAGACCTCAACAATAGCGTGCCCTGGCTTCCTGTAAGGCAGCCTGGCACCCACAGCTCGGGAGTATTGGCAAGCTCTGACAATCCGGGAGCAACAATGATGGTCAGGTTTGACGGAAACTCTACCATAAATGGGGTAAGGGCCACAACTGACATTGACCCGTTTGGATTTAGCTACTGGGAAGTTTTGCAGTGGGATGCTCCGACTCAAGCGTCAACTACAAAAGGGGTTGTTTCTATGACGGCAGGAACAATTCCATTTTACACAACTTCACAGAATCCGATGAATGGCACAAACAACTCATGCCTTTCGGGAATGGTTGCGGGAAGGACTTGCCAGGTTGCCTGGCAGGTAAATGCAACAGGCGCAAATAACCTTACATCAGAATTTTTTGTCGACTTCAATTTGACATCCAACAGGGCTTATGTTTCAGACGGTCAGACGCCGCACGTGAATATCACAATTACTGATGCCACGGTAGTTCCTCCTGTCGTGACGCTTGTCTCGCCTGCAAACGCAACAATCACAAGAAACACAACGATTTTATTCAACTGTTCAGCAACAGACAACAGCCAGCTGAAAAATATTACATTTTACTCAAACTTCAATGGCGTATTTGGAGTTAACGGCTCAAGCCTAGTAGGAGGAAAATCAAACCAAACGAACTTCACGAGGACACTAACCGACGGAGTCTACCAGTGGAACTGCGTTGCATATGACACAGATGGGAATTCAGACCAGGGCAACAGCAACAGGACAATAACGATAGACACAACTGCGCCAACAATAAACCTCACAAGGCCTCTAAACAACAGTGCATTTACAGGAGCAATTGTTGACTTTAACTTTACCGTAACTGATAACATAGACACAAGCCTTTTTTGCAATATAACTCTGGACTCGGTTATAGTCGACACTAATTTTGCAGCCTTAAACGGCTCAGTCACTTCCCGTACAATAAACGACTTGACTCAAGGTAACCATAAATGGAATGTTACCTGCGTAGATGACGCCCAAAATTCAGGAACAAGCTTTACTTTCAACTTCAGCATAATAGATATTGAGCCGACAGTCAACCTTACTGCCCCAGCTAATGGCTCACTTAACCCTTACAGAAACATCAACTTAAGCTATAATGCAAGCGATAATAACGGGGTAGAAAATGCATCGCTGATTCTTGATGGTATTGTAAACCAGACTGACAATTCAGTTCCAAATGGAATCATAGACTTCTTTACAGTCTACAACCTCAGCGAAGGCTACCACAACTGGACTGTAAATGTTACTGACATAAGCGGGCTTTCTGACATCAAGCCTGTAAGATATTTCCTTGTGGATTACTCCCCCCCTCTAATAAACCTCACAGGGCCTCCCTATAACTTTACAAGCAATCTAAGCTCGGTTGAGTTTAACTTTACGGCAATTGACAATTTTGACACTGTCTTGGTATGTAACCTGACAATAAACGGAAGCGTTGCTGATTCAAACTTCAATGCAAACAACGGCACCATTGTTTCAAGGACAGTTTCAGGCCTTACAGACGGACCCAAGCTTTGGAACGTGACGTGCAAAGACGACGGAAACGTCACAAACACAAGCCAGTCATGGATAGTCAACATCAGCGTAAAGCCGACAGTCTCGCTAAACTCGCCGCCATCTGGATATATGCAGAACTCGCCAAACATAAGCCTTTACTACACGCCAAACGACAACACAAACATAACTTCCTGCACGCTTTTGCTTGACGGCATTTCAAACCTGTCAAACAGCACAATCTCGCTCAACGCGCAAAATAATTTTACACTGACAAATCTTCAAAGCAGGGTATACAACTGGACTGTCAACTGCACAGACCCGATAGGGCTAAATGCAATAGCCTCTCCAGTAAGAAACTTCACAATAGATTTCGGAAAGCCTAACATAACCTTGTTTTACCCGCTCCAAAACCAGTCAATATTCAATTCACAGATTGATTTTAACTTCAGCGTAACTGACGACATAGACACTCTGCTTTCATGCAACCTGACGCTTGACGGAGTTGTCAATATTTCAGGCATCCAGTCTCCAAACGGCACAATTGTCAATAACACAATAATTGTAACAGCGAGCGGAAACCATTTCTGGAATGTTACCTGCATTGATGATGCCGGCAATTTCAACGTAAGCGAGACAAGGAACTTTACGACTTATATACCTCCAACAGTAATCCTCATAAGCCCGGCTGACAATGAAGTCATTAACCACACTTTAAATGTCACTTTTGAATACACAGTTGACGATTCAGTTGCAGTGCCAAATGCAAGCCTGATAATAAACGGGCTTGTAAACCAGACTGTTCAAAACCCGGTTTTGGGCGAAACTTCAAACTTTTTCTACGTTAATTTCTCGATTGAGGGATTCTACACGTGGACTGTCAATGCAACAAACATAAACGGCCAGACAGGAACTGCAAGCACAAGAAATTTTACAATTGACCAGACGCCGCCAGTAATAACCTACAACCATCCGTTTAACGGAGAAAACATCAGCTCCAACAATGTGACTTTTAATTTTACAGTAACAGACAATCTTGATACTTTGCTCGACTGCAATGTAACAATTGACGGAATAGTCCAGCTCAGGAACTTAAGCATTCCAAACGGCACAACCCAGATACTTTACAATATCTCGTTTGACGGGCTGCATAACTGGAGTGTCGACTGCACAGACCACGCGCGCCTTATCAACAGCATAAGCACGGTTAATTTCACTGTTGAAGCTCCGCCAAACATAACTTTGAATTTCCCAATCCTCGGATACAGGACAAACCAGCAGATTATAAGCTTTAACTATACTCCAATTGATACAATCGGATTTCAAAACTGCACTTTCTTCCTTGACGGGGTTGAAAACGACTCATCGACGGAGATACAGGAAAACGTGCCAAACTTCTTTGCCCCAAGCGCGATTTCTACAGGGGCCCATAACTGGACTGTGAACTGCTTTGACTCCCCTCCTGACCTTAATAACTACACTGCGCCAAACCAGACATTCATCATAGACTTGCTTGGACCAAACATAACTTTAAACCACCCCTCAAACGGCGAAGTGTTCAATACAGACGACATTTACTTCAACTTTACGGCAACAGACTTCCTTGGAGCGCTTAATCTTACTTGCAACATCACTCTTGACACAGGAGTCAATGTAAGCAATATCTTTGTCGGGAGCGGAATTTCAAATGCAACGCTTATAGAAAACCTGAGCCAGGGAACTCATTCATGGAACGCAACCTGCTGGGATGATTTTAACAATACAAACAAAAGCGCTACAAATACATTCACTGTAAACTCGCCTGACCTTAAGATAAATGCTTCTGGAATAACTTTCAACAATACAAATCCTGATGAAAATGATTCAATCGGGGTCAACGCAACGGTTTTCAACATTGGCGGAATTCCGGCAAACAACTTCAGCGTGCTCTTTTATGACGGCGCATTGCTTTTTGGAAACGTGACTGTTGAAACTCTTGACAGCGCCAGAAACACGACAGTCAATTCAACATTCAACGCAACACGCGGCCTTCACCAGATATTTGTAAACATATTCTTTTCCGGAATTGAGCTAAACAGCTCAAACAACAATGCAACAAACAACCTTTCATTATTGCTGCCTGTGATAAACTCGCCGCAAAACAACACTTTGACAACAAACAGCACGAATCTTGTGAACTTCACTTTATTTGACTTTGCCCAAAGCAGCCTAAACTATACATTGTATCTTGACGGTATATTCAACAGGACTTCTGCATCGTCCGACAATTTAACCGTGATTGCCGAATTTAACCTAAGCGAGGGCATTCACAGACTTATTGTCGAGGCATTTGGCCCAAGAGTTGACTTTCCTGCAAAGGAGCTTGGAAATACCAGAAAAAAGAACTCAACGCAGATTTACATTACTGTCGACCAGACAGCGCCGATTTCCCAGTTTGAAACAATAAACAGGACATGGTTTAGCGACAGCACACCTGAAATAAGGTTCAACATAACAGACAACCTTGATTCAGTATTGAACTACACTTTGTTCATAAACGGAATTTCAAACCAGACTAACTACACTTCAAACGGAACCTCTACAGGATTAAACTTACTAACATTAAGCGACGGCAATTATTCTTTAATAATTGAATCGTTTGACGATGCAGGCAACAGGAGAAATTCCACATTCATAATAATAAACATAGACACGATAGCGCCTGTTCCAAGAATAATTACGCTGAACAATTCAAACTTTACCGACAGCACTCCTGAAATCAATTTCAACATAACTGACAACCTCGCGCCGGTAATAAATTATACATTTTATGCGGATAATGTAACAAACAGGGTAAGGTATGTCCAAAACGGGGTAAACTCAACAGATAACTTAACGTCACTCATTGATGGACACCACATAATTATTCTTGAAGCAACTGACCTTGCCGGCAACAAGGCAAACTCCTCGTTCATCAACATAACAATAGACTCAACTGCCCCGACAGTAACTATAGACAGCCCGACAGAAGGGCAGGCTCTTGGATACCTGATAAATTTGCTGACAACAGTTTCCGATAATTTTGTCGGCTTAAGCAGTGTAACTTACTCCCTTTCCAATGATTCACTTTATTATTTCAAGAACGGCACCCTGAACGCGTCAACAAATTTTGATGACATATGGGATTCAACTGCAGACATAAGCGAAAGCGTGGAATTTATGTACATAAATTTCACGGTTATTGCAAATGACACTTTTGGAAACACGCAGACTGCTGTACGAAGATTTATCGTTGACAATAAAAGGCCAAGCATCACTTTTGTGGTCCCATTGGGTCATTACTTCAAATCCAACTTTAGTCTTGATGTAAGGATACAAAACAGGAACCTTACAATAAGCACTTACAATATAACAAACTCGACAAACTCGCTTGTTGTGAACAATTCAAACGCATCAATATATGTCTCGGCATTCAACTGGACAAACATTATAGGAGTTTCAAACTCAACTTTGTTCCCTGAAGGGTTTTACAACATTACTGTTTTTGCGTCAGACGAATCAGGCAACAACAGGACTTCAGGCAGTTTCTTTTACGTGGACAGGACTCCTCCAAATGTCACTTTGCTTGGGCCGCTAAACAACTCAAACCTCTCAGTCCAGAATATTTCGTTTTCCTTTAACGCAACTGACAATTTTGCATCCCAGATGCTTTGCAACATCACAATAAACGGAATAGTGAATCTGTCAGGAATACTTGCCCTTAACGGCTCAAACACTTCAGTCAACATATCCGGCTTTAACACCGGCGCATATAACTGGAGTGTCATTTGCACAGACAATGCGACAAATGCAGGATTGAGCAATACATTTTATTTCAACGTCACTCCGCCAGATTTGGAAGTGTCTGCGTCTGACATAAGGTTTAACACAACCCTGTTTGAGGAAAACATCAACTTCACTGTTTTTGCAAACATCACAAATATAGGACGAGGTCCTGCAAATAACGTGCTTGTCCAGTTTTTCAGGGGAAACCCTGACAATGGAGGAACTCAGGTAGGCAGCGACTTTATACTGAATCTTGAAATAAGCCAGAACACAACAATAAACGTCAGCACGTTTTTTGGGATAGGGAGCTATGACATATTTGTGGCAATTGACCGGACTTTTGAAATAAGCGAGCTTGACGAGACAAATAATATTGCAAACGCAAGCGTGAACATAAGCTCATACATGATAATCAACGGAAACATTACAGGAAACCTGGTGCTTCAGAGCATCGGCAACGGAACTGCATACTCCTGGTCTGCTTCAAATGATACAACTGGAAACATACTTGTTGTTGATTCTGACAGCGTCATATCCTGGACTAATTTAACTGCAATTGGAACAAACATAACTTTTGAAAATGCCTCAAACGATTTTGAGGATATTGACAGGGCGATGAACACAACACAGCTGTTTGATTCTGTAAACAGGACATTCAGCCAAAATGGATTTCCAAAAAGCACATTCCAGTTTTTGGTATTCTCTAGGTTCATAAACTCAACGCCGATTGTGAACAGCACAAACACTTCATCATTTTTCACAGGAATTCTGTGGGACTCAAGCGACATTAATCTTGGCCAATACAATGGAAGCCAGGACCTGGTGTTCATCACAAGAATAAACAAAAACCAGCAGGGCTATTACGGAACTTATGACTTTGAAATAAAAGTGCCGTCAAAATTAAGAGAATACAAAAAACCAGATTTAGACACGAGTGTAACGTTTTATGTTGAACTGAGGTAGATTAATGTGATTAAATTAGAAAATGCAAAAATTTTAAAGAATTTCAAACATACCTTAACGAACCTAATTTTAGGTATTATATTCGTCGTAATAACACTTAAGAATAGTACTCCTGATAAGGGATTAGTGATGGTAGTAATTATTTATTTGGCAGTCGGGCTATTTTTTGATTTTATAATTTTCTTATTAAACAGGGATAATGATGATACTCTAGCTAAACCCATTAGTGTAGTTTTCTTTGCAATTGCAATATGGTTTACAGTTCAGACTTTATGGCTATTAACTCAATTATCAAAATAATCAACTTAAAAAAAAGTTTGCACGGCCAAGGTTGCACTACAACCCATTTAGACCGCTTATAATTCTTAATCATTAATTATTTAAACAAGTGCGCCAATTTCCACACAATGTTTAAAGTGATTGGAACTGACACCTACCTTGAAGAATTATCCAAATGGCCTAAAACTGATAAAGAAATTGCTGATAGGTTCCCACTAAAACTATCTGAAAATCCTTTTCAGGGAAAACCTTTAAATTATAAATATTTAAGGGAGAAAAAAATCAAAGAAAAAAGAATTTATTATTTGATTTACAGTGACTTAAACCTAGTACTTATAGTTGCTGCCAGCGGCAAAAAAGACCAGCAAACTACGATTAATCACATAAAGGACAATCTTGATGAGTTCAGAAAAGTTGCAGAAAGTATATCTAGGCAAGTCTCTTGAATCTTCCTTTTTTTAAGTCTTCCAAGCTACTGGAAAATTGCCTGATTAAGTCAAAATCTAATTCTTCCAGTTTCTTAAGCTTTTGATACTCTTTTTTAGATATAGTAACAGTTTCTTGCTTCATACTACCTACCTACTTACCAACTTAATAAATTTTTTGGTTTTATTTTGATACGTAAAGTTCTTTTTTCCAAAATTCCAAATAATCTGAATTAATCATACTAAATATGTAAAAGTATGTATCTAATATACTTTTTTCTATACTAATCTACGAAAAACAAAACATTTTTAAACTATGAAGTATGATTGAGTATGTAATAGTATGAAAGAGCGAATAACGATTACTTTAGACAAGGAACTTCTCAGTTGGTTAGATAAAAAAGTAAGCAATAAAGTCTTTGCAAACAGAAGCCACGGCTTTGAATTTCTGATAAGCGCAAAAATAGGAAAATACCCTGGAAAAAGCGACTTTGAAAGCAGCTTTTCCGTTATACAAAATGAAGGAACGAATAACAATAACCCTTGAAAAGGAGCTTTTGGCCTGGCTTGACCAAAAAGTGGACGAAAAAGTCTTTGCAAATCGTAGCCACAGCTTTGAATTTCTAATTGCAGAAAAAATAAGGAGCGAGAAAAATGAGAGTAGCCGCTAACCACAAGTTTGCAGATTTTGTAATATTGACTTTGATAATAGCACTCGCCCTATTTGGAACTATTCTTGCTAAAAAATATATAGGATTTGTAGGCAGTGAAGTGCCTGCAGATGCCGGTTATATCACAAGCATACTGATTGACGACAGGCAGCCGACAGCATACTGGCACGGATTGTTTGGGCTTGTATTTTCACAAAGCGGGTTTAATGAATCACAGGGAGTAAATTTAGACTCGGGAGAAATCACCACAAACACTTTTGTTTTTGACTGCATGGACCCGTCGATAAGCGAAAACGAAATGTATGCGAGCAGAAATTCTGTTGTGGATTTTTCAAATGTTGTTGCAGGCAACACAGACATGATTGACAGGGATATGCTCAACTTAAGCCTTACAATAATCGAGCGTGCCAACAACACGTTCACAAACAGGGTAAACATAACCTTAGGCAGCACAGTAATCCAGAATGTCCCTGCAGCATACACTTACATAAACGATGCTCCAAATACGACCAAGTTTTACACCGCAATCCTGAATGCAAGCAACACGCTTTTGCTTGCAATAAAAGTTTACGGATCTTCAACAACAAGCTTTAAGGGGACAATTGTTGACTATCAGGCGCTTTTGCCGATATTTAACGATACAACCAAATGGTATTTTTTTCCAGATCCAAATGACGAATGCCCTGCTGGGCTGGGAATCGGGCAGGTCGGGGATGCAGTATTAAGCGGTTTTGTATTTGAAACCAACAGCACAAACCCGATAGCTGATGCCACTGTAAGCGCTGGCGGAAATATTACCCTAACCGACGAAAATGGTTTTTACAACATCACCGTCCCGGGAAACAAGATTTATGACCTGATTTCTTTCAAGGACGGCTACATAACAAACATCACAAGGGTCAACACCACAATCGGCCAGACGACTTACCAAAACCTGACAATGGCAATTTTCTACGGCTATCAGGGCCCCAACTCTACAGTTTCAGGATATGTACTCGACAATTCAACAGGATTTGTTCTGCCTAATGTAACTGTCAGGGTAGGTGGAATAAGCGCGCTCACAAACGGAACCGGAAATTATTCTTTTGGAATTCCGCAGGGAACTTATACCATTGCGGGCATAAAATCAGGATATGATAACTTTGTCGGCAACATTTCAGTGAGCTTTGGCAGAAACCTTACCTTCATTTTTAACATGAGCCCAGCAGTTGAGGCAATTGAATCACAAAACGGCACGATTCTCAATAACGGGACCATTGAAGGCTTTGTCAGGGACAGCTTGTCAAGCGCGCTTCTTTCAGGAGTTTCTGTGACAGTTGCCGGCGTAACAAACATAACAACCAGCCTTGGATTTTACAACATAACGTCCCTTGAAGGAACTACAAACCTTGTTGCGGTAAAAAGCGGCTATAACAATTACTTCAGCGAAGTTAACATCAGCGCAAACAATATCACTTTTTTTAATTTCAGCATGTCTCTTGTTTCAAACGCAAGTGGCGGCTCAAACGGAAGTGTAAACGGAACTGTAAGGTCGTCAAGCGGAGGGCTGCTTGAAGGTGTTGTGGTAAGCGTTGCAGGAGTTTCAAATTCCTCAGGCACTCCCGGCAATTACCTGCTCAATGGAATTCCTCAAGGCACTCACAACCTTGTTGCCACAAAATCAGGCTTTGAAAACTATATTGCAGTCATCAATGTTTCCGGTGGAATAACCACTACTCATGACATCACAATGACTACAGTAACTGAAGCAGGCCTTGGCGCGGGAAGCGGCGCCGGCAGCGGTTCAGGAAGCGGCGCAGGAAAAGGTGCGGGGCAGGGGCCGGGGCGGGGCGCAGGAACTGGAATACAGGCGCAGGTACAGCAGCCTATAAGGCTGACAGACTATGAAATTTCTGTTCGTCAGATTTTGAACAAGCTGAGAGTTGGAAACTACATCCAGGTCCCGATTACAATTTCAAATTTCAGGGAAGAGGCTGTAAACCTGAAGTTCTCAATAGAAGGGGATGCAAAAAAACTTGCAAGGCTTGACAAGGAAAGGATGATTATTGAAAGCGGACAGGGAGGGGATGTGATGCTGACGATGCTTGGAAATGTCGAGCCGGGAATTTATGAGGGTTTTTTTGTCGTATCAGGAGACATAAACGAAAAAATCCCGATTTATGTCCTTGTGCTTGACAGGGAGCGTCTTGATGTTGAGTCCCTTGTGATAAGAATAACGCCGTCAAAGAAAAAATATTCAATCGGCGAGTTTTTGAAATACAGGGTTGATTTGCAGAATCTGCTTTCTGAAGACAAGTATAAAGTCAAGCTCTCATACTACCTTGATTCCATAACCTCCAACAGGTCAATATTGATGGGCACGGAAGACATCGTGATACAGACTTCTTTTGCTGTCCTCAAAAGCTACAAAATTCCAAGTGACGTTAAGAACGGTGACTATGCATTAAAGGTAAAGGCGGAATTTCTTGACAGAAACGCAGAGGAATCCACAATTTTATTGATAGGGCTTCCGTTTTACAAGTATGCAGTATTCGGGCTCATACCAATATGGCTAATAGCGCTCCTGATGGGGGTTTTGTCAAGCGGGACTGCAGGCTTTATGATTTACAAGAAAAAGCAGTCAAAAAAGAAAAGATACCAGATAGAAATAGACCAGTCAACAATGCCAAAGCCAGGCCCGAGGACGGCTTATGTCGGAAAACTGGCAGAGTCCAGCTCCCGGGTTTATTTTGACCTTGACTTATTCCAGGTACATACGATAGTTTCAGGATCAAGCGGCTCGGGAAAAAGCATAGTTGCCCAGGACCTTGTGGAGGAATCATTGATGAAGGGAGTTGCTGCAATAGTTTTTGACCCGACAGCCCAGTGGACAGGATTTTTGAGAAAGCTTGAGGACAAAAGGCTTCTTTCAGCGTATAAGGGATTTGGAATGAAAAAGACTGACGCGCGGGCATTTAACGGAAACGTGCACCAGATTGAAAATGCGAGAGAGCTTGTTGAGTTTCACAAGTTCATGAAGCCGGGAGAGATAAACGTTTTTGTGACAAACAAGCTTAGCACAAAAGACATTGAGCTTTTTGTTGCAAACACAATCAGGCAGGTATTCCGCGCAAATCTTCCTGAAAGCCGCGAGCTGAAATACCTCATAATTTACGACGGAATACATTCGCTGCTGCCGAAATTTGGGGGAACCGGGCAGGTATTTACGCAGATTGAAAGGGCTACAAGGGAATTCAGAAAATGGGGAGTCGGCCTGATACTTCTTAGCCAGGTAGTCAGTGACTTTCCTCCAGAAGTTCTTGCAAACATAAACACGGAAATTTCATTAAGAACAAGAGATGAAGGGGATTTGAACAGGATAAAAGAAAAATTCGGCGAGAATGTCCTGCAGTCTGTTGTAAAGGCGTCTGTTGGCACTGCCGTAGTTCAAAACGCAGCATACAATAAAGGAAAGCCTTTCTTCGTGGCATTCAGGCCTCCGCTTCATTCAACCGGAAGAATCAGCGACGAAGAGCTTGAAAATTACAACAAGTTCAACAATATAATAGATGATCTGGAATACCAGCTTGAGCAGCTTGAAAGGCTCGGAGTTGATATTTTTGACTTAAAGCTTGAGCTGAAACTTTCTGCTGACAAGGTAAAATCAGGGAACTTCAACATGGTCAATATTTACCTTGACGGCTTAAGGCCGAGGATTCAGGGAAACTGGGACAAGCTTGGAAAAGAGCCGGCAAAAAGGGAAATAAAATTTATTTCAGAAAGTGAGCTTGAAGAAGAGCTTGAAAAGGCAAAAAAAGGAAGGAAAAAAGAGCAGGACAAAGAGGACAAAAGAAAGGAAGGCGAGGAAAAGGAACGGGTAGAATCAGAAAAGCTCAGTAATGAAAGCGCGGCAAAGGATGAAAAAGGAAAAAACGAAGAAAAACCAGCGCAGGAGGAAAAAACCAGAAAAAACGACGACGAAATAAGCCCTTTAGACAAAATAGGGAAAATAGAAAATGACATCTCGAAATTGATGGAATCCGGAGAAAAGCCGAAAGCAGTTGAACTATATAAAAAAGAGCAAGATGTTTACAAAAACGCCTCAAAAGATGAAAAGCCCGAGCTTTTGAAAAAATGCACTGAAATTCAAAAAATTTTAAGCGCAAAATAACCAAAAAATGACAGACAGCGTTGAACTTGCAATAGGGAATATTAATGACCAGCTCTCTGAAATACGCTCAAGGATAGTCTATTTTCGGAAAAAAGGGATTGACACCAAAATCGCAAATCTCAAAATTGCATCAATCCCGTCAAAAATTTCAATGCTTTCTGTAACAAGAGACTTAAATGAAGTTTCAAAAATAACGAAGCTCATTACCCTTGTAAAAAATGAAATTGCAGACCTCGAACAGGAAGAATTAAATAGGCAGAATCAAATTGATGATACGCTTTCGGAATTAGAAAAAGTCAATCTGCTTGTAAAAAGAATTGGACATAGAATAGATGAAAGGAAAATTGAGGAAGCAAAGTTAATCTATGGCAGCGTGGCAGCGATCTATAAAAATCTCAGCAGGGAAGAAAAAAAAGAGGTGATTGGCAGGCTTGCAGATATAAGGGCAAGGCTTTCCAAGTGAATATGTTTTTTTCCAAAAAAAAGAAAAAAGAGGAGGAAGAGTCGGCTCCTGAAGACTCAGATGACCCTAATGCAGAGCCCGAAGTCCCTGTAGCTCCGCCTCAGGCATCATCCGGCTCAAGCGATCTATCAGTTGGAATGCTGACTGCCGATGTTGAGAAGCTTAAGGCGCAGTTTGGCACGTTTTATGAGCTGCAGAAAACTACAACTGAAAGGTTTTCGAGGATAAATGAGCAGATAGGAGAGCTTCGTTCTATGATGATTGAACGCGACAAGACCGGCCAGCACATAGAGGCAAAGGCAACCCAGGCAATTGACCTTGTAAAAACTGTGCAGCCAGACAGGCTCATGATTGAGCTCCGAAAAAACGACGGAAAGATTGAGGCATTAAGGGCGAATCTTGAAAGCACTGAAAACATCATTAACAATGTTGTGAGCGAGCTAAAGGAAATAAAGAACAAGATGAACATCTACCGGGGAATGGAGCAGGTTGTGCGGTTAAACGAGGAAGCAAAAAAAGAGCTTATGGATGTCAAGAAAATCCAGGCCATAGTTGAAAGGCACGGCGACAAAGTCGAGACGATATTCTCAGAGATGCAAAAGAAATTCAGCGACTTTGCAAAGTTCAACGATACTGTGAAAGATTTGGACAAGTCATTTAAGCAGATGAGCTCCGAGTTTGACTCATTCAGGATAAAGATGTCTGATTTTTCAACAAAAAAAGAAGCTGAAAATCTTATTACAAAGTTTGACGATTTTGAGAAATACACTGGCAACGTGATAAAGCTCATAAACAACAAGTTTGACGCGCTTCAAAAGGAAATAAAGGATGACCTGAACAAGAAATTCGAAGATGCCGACAAGCTCCTGAAAGGATTTGAGATGCTTGCAAGAAAAACTCCTGACCTTGACAAGTATTTCAACCTTCTTTCCGAAGAAGGGAAAAAAGTTGCGCACGCAAACGCAGAAGTTGAGCCATTAAAAGAGGCCGGGCAGTCTGAGGAACAGTCCAAGCCTGAAGCTCCTGAAAAAACAGGCGTCATGGAAAAGATGACAAAATTTTTCAAAAAAGAGGAGAAATAAGTAATGGATTCTGGTATTGAAAAATTGAAGGCTGCCATCAATTCGCGAGGCTCTGAGTTTTCGGATGAAAAGATGACAAGGGGGAGGCCCCTTACTGGGAATGTCAGCCATCGATTTGAAATGTGCAGCCGAGCCGATGGCAGCCTTGATGCAACAAGAAATATTCAAGGCTCCAATGAGGACGGTTCATTTCTAAAAATAAAACAAGAATACGACATTTTTTACAAAAGCCTTATGGCAAAAGGCTCGCTTCCAATGAGGAGCACAGAAAAAGGTTTTTGGAACTCGTCAATTTCTGAAGAAATTTATTCAGCATTCAAAAAACTAAAAATTCAGAATTACACTAATTTTCTTGACCTCGGAAGCGGGGACGGAAAAGTTGTATTAATTGCTTCATTATTTTGCAAAAATGCAGAAGGAATTGAGATAGATTCCGAGCTGCACAAAAAAGCCGCAGAAATAAGTTCAAAACTCAAAATCAAAAACGCAAAATTCCAAAACGGCGATTTTTTTGATTATGAAATATCAAAATATGATTTGGTATTCCTAAGCCCTGATGCCCCTCTCGAAAGGGGTGTCGAGAACAAGATTTTGGAGGAGATGGACGGGAAGCTTTTGGTTTATGGAAACCATTTTCATCCAAGATTCTTGAAAAAGGAGAAGAGCTTTTCCACCAATGGAACAATTGTTACTTTGTATTCCAGGATAGGCACATATAAATAATAGTGAATTAAATTGATTGTATAAAAAAGAAAGGATGCAAATGAAGAAAAAATTATTGATTGAGCTGGCTGTTTTGCTTATTCTGGTTGTTGTGGTGGTTGGATGCCGAGGTGGGGAAGTAAAAACAAAGCGAATTGACGTCAAAAGCTCCAGCAGTGGTGTAATAAAGACTATCAATATGCAGGGCCATTGGAAAGGCGAAGATTTGCGGGAAGCTTTTGTCACCGAAACCGTCAAGGAATCTGAAGCAAGAAATCCGGATGTAAAAGTCAATATCAAATGGAACGCAGATTTTCCTGGAGGGCGTGAAGGTGCCTTGCAGGCTACAATAGACGAATTGAAAAGCGGCAAAACGGATTGGGACATAATCTGGCTTGAGCCCTTTTATTATCAGGAGATAGCGGAAGGATTAAGCGACCCGAATTGGGGAAAAAATTACCTTGTTGATTTTGAAGCAGTGCCAGAGTTTAAAGAAAGCCAAAAATCTTTTATTCTTTCCGATCCTCAGTTTAGAAACCACATGAACGGTGTAATAACCGGCCCTTACATAGAGGGTTTTTATCAGCCTTTTTTCTATAATAAAGATTTGACAGATAAAATCGGCATAAATATTAAGGAAAGCGGCATGACATTTGACGATCTTTTAGGATACTTTAAGACTATTGACGACTATAATAAAGCGCACGGCACTAATATATCCATACTTTACGATAGCGGAGACTACAAAGGGGGGATTGGCTACGGGCCAAGCACGTGGAACCTTTTTCAAAGCCTTTTTAGATCCGAGTTTACAAGCCTGGAAGATATACAGGATACAAAACATTCGCCTCAAAAACTTGCAGCGGTGAAGAAAGTTCTTACGTCCCTTGAACAATTGAGCAAATATAAACCCCTTATACCCGGATGGGAAGAGCTTCCCTGGTTTGAAACACGCTATTACGTGCTTGAGGATAAGGCTGTTTTTACCGTTGCCGGTGCAAGCTGGATGTACAGCCATTGGCATGGGATTGATGCCAGAAAAACAATGAAAATGGTGCCTGTAGAAATGCCGATGTACCAGCCCGTTAACCATTATATCGGAGGATACAATCCAATGTTTGCCGTTGTTAAGGATTCTCCTTTAAGGGAAGAATCAGTTAAGCTAATGATGGCATTTTCCACACCAAATGTTGCCGAGAAATGGGTGCGATATGCCAAAGGCCCTTCAGGTATCAAGGGCAGCATTAGCCAGGCAGGCAGCACATCAAACGATGTAACACAATTTGATAAATTTATTACATATGCTACTGACAAATATGGAGGCAATATCTACGACTCAAAAACTGTTGATTATGTTTTAGGGGAGCAATACAAAGACATCACCCTCCAATTTACTAAACATCTTGGCGACGTGATGGACGGAAAAGTTACTGCTGACGAGGCATACAATCAAATCCTGGAAGACATGAAACAAGTCGACAATAAATAAGTATGGGGCTTGAGTAAATGCATAGCCTCAAATACAAAATACTGCTTTTAACTTTAGTTCCTCTAGCGCTTAGTCTGCTTATTATTGGAGGATTATCGGTTTATAACAAAATCGGCACCGAAAGAGAATTGCTTTTAGGGCGTCTAAATGCATATAGGATTCTTCTTGAGAGCGGCGATTTGGCTTTTGAAACTTCTACAGATAAGGTTAAATTGGAATCTTTGCTTGATGAAAAAGTCGAATTTTCAGAAATTATTGACCGCAATTACTTTCCAATATACTCAAGCGAAAACTCCGTCGCTCCCCTTATTACTGATGAGGAGAAGAAAGATATCGATGAGGCATTTGATGGAATAGAAACAACGAAAAATATAGGGAAAGAGAACCATAGAAATGCGGCGTTTGTTATCATTTCTCCATTGATAGTAAACTACAGGGTCGTGGCAGTTCTTCATCAGGGCCTGTCCAATGAAAAATCGAGCCAGAGAGTAATGGATTACATTTTGTATATATTGGTTTTTATCGTGATGGGAATAGCAATTTGCTTTATTTTAATTTCATTATTATTAAATAAACTCATCCTACGGGATATTTATCAGCTTAAAAAGTCGACAATTGAAATACAAAAAGGAAATCTTGATGCAAAAATTGAAGTAAACTCCAAGGATGAAATAGGCGAGCTGGCCGGCGCTTTTGAGTCAATGAGGCTTGCAATAAAAAAGCAGCAGGATGAACTAGAGGGCTACAGCAAAAATCTCGAAAGAAAAGTTGAGGACAGGACACAAGAGCTGAGGACAAAGAACGAAGAATTGGAAAAGTTCAATAAAATAGCAGTCGGGCGGGAGTTAAAAATGCTGGAATTAAAGAACAAAATTGCAGAATTGGAAGGGGGATTTCAGAAAAAAGAATAACACTCAGGAAAAAATCATAATTCCGTAATATTCCCCTTTTATGTTAACTTCATTTATGATAAAATCACTTGACGAGTTTATTGTCAATTCCTTGTTTGAAGAAACAAGAAAATACAGCTTGCTTTTTGTCAGGCTTACAACATCGCCATAAATCAGCTTGTTGTCCGCTTTTTCATATTTTCTTAAAAGAAAAACTCCTTCTTCCAATGTGTAGATAACTGCGCTTTGCAGTATGCTGCAGAACAGCTTGGCAATATCCAGTGAATGTTTTTCTATAATTTTGAGGTTTGACTTTGCCATGTTAATTGAATCCGGGCATTGAAAACTATGCGGAAAGTGGCTCAGTAAATTAATATCAAAATGCCTGGCTGCAATGTTTGTATAAAATGGAAACTCAAATCCCTCTGAATTTTTCAGCGCTGCAAGCGTCAGGTCAGTGGTTTTCTCGCTGAAGTTTTTCTCAAAGAAATCACAGCAGCATTTTGGGTAGCCTAAGATGATTCCAAGCCTTTTATGGTCGTTTTCTTCTTCTGCTTTTTTTGCATCAGCACATATTTTTCCGTCATTTGAAATATAAAGAAAGAAATAGCCGGGCCTTGGTTCGCTTTTCTCAATCTTTATTGACTTGTCAGAGTAAAAATCACTTTGCAGGTTTTGCTTTAGCACTTTAAATTCAGAAACGGAATATTTTAGGTTGTTGGAATCAAGAAACCGGCCTGTCTTTTCAACCTCACTCTCCAAAACCATAATCCTTGCGCAGGGCTTTGTTTTTTCAAGCACATAAAGTATCTCAAGTGATTTTGTTATCGAATGAAAATTCCTTTGCAGCTCCTGTATCATTTTTCAAAAAAATCTCAGTGGGTTCCCTATTATGAAAGTTGCTACATAGGCTATGAAAAAACTCGGCACAAAAGGAATTCCTTCCTTGACAAGCACATTCCTTATTTTGCCTTTTCTAAAATAGGCCCTCAATTTGTTAATCTGCCCGATGCTTATCCCAAGGTCTTTTGGGCCGCAGACATATTTTTTGTCTACATAGACGTTTTTCACAATCCAGTCGCCTTCAGTCAGCTTTGAGGGCTCAACCAGCTTAATCATTGACGATTTCTCAACTGACCGTATGAATATGATGAGGTAAAAACCTGTGCCGCACAATAGGGCGGTCATCAGTGATACTACCTTTATATTTGTGTCTTTTATAATAAACGCAAGAGCAATGAGCAGAGCAATCGCCAAAAGCACAAGCTTCTTTGACTTTACGGCGCTTTTTTCATTTAATTGTTTTCTGAATTCTTTACTGAATGCCTTTGATTTTTTGACTGCAAGTGAAAGGCTCCAGAAAATGCCGTATATTGCGCCGACAAAAAGCAGGTTTAGGAAAAACCCGAGCAGGAACTGCTCACTTCCCATGCGGTAGTCTATGCCGATTGCAGCACCAAGGCCAATTAGCATCTTGCTGTCGCCGCCTCCCCACTGGCCGGAATAAAACATCACCCACGCAATCCCAAAAAATACTGCAAGCCCTATGAGGCTGCTCAAAATAAAATAAAAGTTGCTGTAAATTACTGTAAAGGCAAGGTTTAGGGCAACTCCTGAAGTCATAAGCCCGTAATTTACCCAGTCTGGGACTTCTCTTGTTTTCAAGTCAGTTATTGAGCCTATAAAAAGCACTAAAAACGCAAGCGCAAATGTTATCACCGAAGGAAACAGCCCTGCCGAAAACCAGTTGTAAACCATTCAAAAAACCGGATTTTGGTTCTTTATATTTATTTTGATTATTCAAAAAAGTCTCTGTTTAAAAACCGAAAGATTTAAAAAGGCTAATATGTAAAAGGGTTGTATGGTATACGTTGGGGGTAGTATGAGGCACATTGAATCTATGGAGAATGAGAACCATATTGACTTGAGCAGAGTGTGCCCTGACTGCGGAACTGATGATGTGGAATACGCAAACGAAGAGTTCTACTGCAAGAAATGCGGTTTGGTTTTGGATTAATCAGTTAAATGCACAATTCTTACAAAAATTCTAAATATTACACTTGATTTGCTTTGATTATGGCCAATAAACCTGTAATAATTGGGGCCTCATGGTTTCAACAGGCAAGTTTTTGCGAGCAGAAGCTCTATTTGGGTAAAGTCGAGAAAATGCCGCTTGTTGAAACTAAAGAGATGGCTCAAGGTTCTGAAATTCATAAATCAAAATACGGGGATTTTGTCAGGACAGCCGAGCCAATAACCTGGGAAGAATTCTTTGCAAGCGAACAGCTGGTTTCTTCAAGGGAAGTCGAACTTTCGCACGTGACAAAGGATATTGTCCTGCTTGGACGAATCGACGAATTAAGCTCGGACAAAGACGGGGTTTATGTGGTTGACGACAAGCCAAGTGACTATGCTTACATCGGCACAAGAAAGCAGATATGGGCATACTGCTACCTGCTTGAAAACAGCTTTGGAGATTTAATAAAGAAACACAAAAAGCCAATCTATGCAGTCTTAAAAAACCGTGACAATGGCTCGACAGTGTGGCAAGAAAAATTTACCGGCGCACAGAGAGAACAGTTTTTGCTTGCAATGCTTAGGCTTAAAGATGTCCTTTCTGGCAAAAGAAAGCCTGAGCCCACAAAAAACGAGAACAAGTGCAAAACCTGCCAATACAGGGAAGTTTGCGAGTTTTCTTTGGTTAAGAAACAGCTTTCATAAATCACTCGCCAAGCCCAAAAGAACTGGTAAAATCAACAATCATCTGATACTTGTTGAGATAGTCAAACCCTTTCTGGGTGAGCGAGTATGTTTTTCCGCCGTTAATGTTATTTTCAGAAATAAATCCTTTCTGCGTAAGCTCATTCATGTATTCAACAAACATCTGGTTTGAAAGGTTTGACTTGTAGAGGACGTTAGTCGGCTTTATTTTCCCGTTTTTCTCTTTTATGACGCTTAGAATATCATAAATAATCTGAAGCCTGTCTCTTTTCTTGCTCATTTTTTTCTTAATACTGTTATTAAGTTCATCAAAATCAGCACATAAGCTACAAATTCAAGCATGTGCCCTGCAACATAGAAAATGCTGTGGTCAATTGAAAATATGAAATGGATTTTTGCAAAAAGCAGGAACAAAAACCCAATGAAAACAATCAATGCATTTTTTTTCCTTCCCTGTAGATAATTTTTCAGGTAAAAAAATGAAAGATATATCAAAAGGATTGAAGAAATTACATAAAAGAAATGCAGCTTATTTGAGCTAATCAATAAAGTGCCTATTGCAATTGCGACAAACAAAAAATAAGCCTTCGGGTCTTTTATTCTTAACGCCATGTATGCAAGTGTCACAAGGCCTGTAGTGAAAAGAATCATATGGGAGTATATTCCTAAAGTATTAAGGTAATACATCGAAGACATTGATTGCATATTACAGCCCTGGGACATTGAGTAACCTGACGCAAAATTCAAAGCTGACTGTATAAAGTAAGATGCTGCAATCATCAGGAACGATATTCCAAATAATTTTGACTGCCTTTGTCCTGATATTTTGTAGATTTTCAGCGCATAGGCTCCAACTAAAAATGCCACAGCAGAAAACAAAATCTCAAGCATGACATTATACCCTACAAACCAATAAGGCACGGTTAGATAGTTCATGAAAGTTTGGCGATTTTCACCCTTTTTAAGCTTTGCGAAGGTTAAATACCTACATTTTAATAAGAATGAGTAGGCAAATATGGTTAGCATAAAATGACCCCTTTGGCTTCTAAACTAAAAAAGTATCGGGAAATGACATACTCAATAATTAAAATAATTGGAAGGCCGTTTTATTTTTTGATTGCAGCTTTGGCGTCTTTTGTTATTGCAGCTATTAGTATTTTGCTTATGAACTTATCTTTACTATTTGACAATTTGTCGCCGGGATATACTCTAATTGAAAGAATAAATCTTGTAATCAATTTACTTTTTGGGCTTTTTACAAATAATACAACTGCGGCAATATTGATAATAATCATTACTGCCCTCCTTGCCGGAATCAACATTTCTCTTGCGGTTTTCAAGTTAAATAACTCGGAGGCTGCAGGCTATAAGGGGCATAGTGCGGGTGCAACAGGGACGATTGCAAGCGTCATGGCGTCTGGATGCTCTTCATGCGGGCTTAGCATTATTGCTGCTTTCGG
>DATDOM010000098.1:0-2848 GCA_035293285.1 Candidatus Nanoarchaeia archaeon
ATTTGTAATTTCTCTGCGTCTCTGCGCCTCCCCGCCTCTGCGTTAAGAATCGCCCAAACATTCTATTTGAAATAACCCACTTGTTCGGGCGCTTTTTTAACGCAGAGCCGCGGAGGCGCTGAGACGCAGAGAAAACACTAAGGTGGACCCATTTGATTGGACAAAAAAAAGGATTCAATTTGCGCTTTTGATCAATTTTTTTTGAATTGTTTATACCTGCTCACTTTTTTTTTTACCTTCTTACTTGCCTTGACTGGTAAGTCATGACAGAATTTTAGAAAGACAGGTTAAGATTTTCTCTCTCTCCGGCCTCTCTTATTGCTGTTGTTTGGTTTTTTGTATTCTTTCCGGCCTTTCCTATATTTCTCTTGGCTTGTACAACTCAGCAGCCTCGGACTGCTCGAGTCTAAAGATATTCCCTTTTTTTCTGCAAGTTTTTTCCACTTAACTTTTCTGCTATCTGCGCCCTTGCATGTTCAAAGCCTTTTTGTGCGATCAAATCATTCCAGTCACTATGCTTCTTAGAAGGCTCTGAGAAGTCAAAATCAGGTGCAACAAGGACTGCGTGATCTTCATTTCCTTGAATAGCCTCCCGGCCTTTTTCGAGGCCTTGATTAATCCCTCCGCGCATCTCAAGATGTTTATCATTATCCGCAAAAACAATCAGTTTACTGTTCGGATAACATTGCTTAAGAATGACCACAATGCTTTTGAGGTTCTGACAGCTGAAAGCACATGCTACTGGTATTCCAGTGAGCTCAAAGCAGCTAGCTGATGTTACATATGATTCTGCAATTCCTATCGGGTGACCGTTATTGGGTGTTCCGATCATGTGAAATAAACCTTCTGTACGTCCCTCTTTAGGCTGTCGTTTAGTTCCGTCTGGATTAAGTAGTTGATAGTTCCACAATCGCCCTGACACATCTACCATGGGTATGACAGCGACATCACCGTATTGTGTGCTGCTGCGAAACCTGATTCCATAGCATCCAACTTTTTTTCGTTCTAAATACTCTGATCGTCCGCTTGAGGCACTGTATTGCCAAAATCCATATGCTTTGCGGCCCGTTGTATTATACTTTTCAACATTTACAGCTAGCTGTTCTTCTACAGGTATTCCCAAATGAATAACTTCTTCGTTTCCTGTAGGTCCTAATCCATATGTTTGGAAGCTGGAAGATTCGCCTTGTGGATCGCGAAACCAAGTTTGAACACCAGTCAGACCATTCTTTAATTTGATTGTCCTTGTCTTGTATGCAAGTTCACCCCTATACTGACTTTTTCCTGTTTGATGGCTACGAACGAAGTCTGCATTGACCTTTAATTCAGAAATCTCAAAATTTTTCGATTTCAAGAAAAGTAGATGCTCGTTAATTTGTTCAGTATATGTTTTATAAGCCATTATCAACCTTCGTAATGTTTTATTTTGAAAGGCTCAATTACCTTATTTCCTTCATAAACCTCTTTAGGTGTTCTATGATCAAGACTTGAATGTAATCTTTCCCCATTATAGAAATTAAAATACCATCCCATTCCATTGCCTACATCGGTTCCTACAGCATAGTTTTTTAAATATACTTCTTCATATTTTAAGCTTCTCCATAACCTTTCGACGAATATATTATCCCAACATCTCCCTCTTCCTGACATGCTTATCCTTATTCCATTATCTTTGAGAAGGTTTATGTGGCTTTTACTAGTATATTGAGCCCCTTGATCGCTATTAAAAATATCCGGCTTCCCCTTTCTTAAAGCTTTTTCGAGGGCTCTAATGCAAAATTCAACTTCAAGATTATCAGAAAGCTCCCAGGCCAAAACATATCGACTATATAAATCAATAATTGCTGAAAGATATAAAAACCCTTCATTTAGAGGTATGTAGGTAATATCTGTCCCCCAGACCTGATTTGGTCTGCAAATTGTCAAATCTTTTAAAAGGTATGGGAATTTATAGTCTTCCTTATTTCCTATGCTTGTTTTCGGTTTTGGATACATGGCTTCCAATCCCATTGTTCTCATTAACCTCTGGATCCTTTTTCTATTCACTGACTCCCCACTTTCCTTTAAAAACATTCTCATAGATCTGGATCCATAAAAGGGAGTGATTAAATACTGTTGGTCAATCATTTTCATGAGTTTCAAGTTAAGTGGAGATTCCGGAATTGGTTCATAATAATAGGTCGACCGTGATAATCCCAACAACTCACACTGCTTGACAACAGATAAATTTTCATCCGCAAGACTAATCAATCCCTTTTTTTCATGAATGTCTAAGCCCTGGTTTTTTTTTTGAGATAATCAATCTCGACTGTGAGTTCTCCGATTTTTTGTATTAGATCATCCTTTTCATGATCTGTTTTAGTTTTTCTCAAAGAAGTTTTAGGGGTAAATACCAATTCTCCTTCGGAAAGAAGTTGATCTCTCCAGTCTGTGACCTGTTTGGGATGTATATCATATTTTGACGCAATTTGACTGATGGATAATTCTGCTTTTATCGCTTCTAAAGCCACCTTAAATTTTAGTGTTGCATCGCGCTTTATTAATTTCTTTTCCATAAAGACCTCCAATTGTGTCTATTATAGATCAAAATCGCGCAAAATGAACCTTAAAATTCTGTCCAGTTTTTGGGGTCCAGTTCAATAAAATCTACTATCGGAACAAGTTTTTAATGCTGCTAATGATTTGTATTTTTTCTCTGCGCCTCCCCGCCTCTCCGCCTCTGCGATAATAAGTCTAGTGCAAAGGTTTGTCGATTTCTAAAAGATTGAGGCGAGAATTTGTATATTAAAAATTAATTTATTAATTACATTTCGTTTATTACTAACAAGTTAAAGATTATATAAATTTT
>DATDOM010000099.1:0-2058 GCA_035293285.1 Candidatus Nanoarchaeia archaeon
AGTTTTATGTATCCTAAGCCGACGTCATTCAAAGTCTCTATTTTTCGGTTGATTGAAGGGATACTTTCAAAAAATGAAAGTGCCTCTTCAACACTCATTTCCAATATTTCTGCAATGTTTTTTCCCTTGTAAGTCACTTCCAAAGTTCCTTCGTTGAATCTCTTCCCCTTGCATTCTTCGCACGTTACGTAAACATCAGGCAGGAAATTCATCTCTATTTTTATGACGCCGTCTCCTTCGCAAGCCTCGCATCTTCCGCCTTTTACGTTAAATGAAAACCTTCCCTGGTTGTATCCGCGTGCCTTTGACTCTTTTGTCTGCGCAAATAAAGCCCTCACTTCATCAAAAACCTTGATGTAAGTCGCAGGATTGCTTCTTGGAGTCCGCCCGATAGGGCTTTGGTCAACCATTATGACTTTGTCAATTTCTTTTGGGATTGTTATGCTGTCGTGCTTTCCGGGCTTTTCTTTGGAATCATAAATTTTTTGCATTAATGCCCTGTAGAGTATCTGGTAAATTAAAGTGGATTTGCCAGAACCTGAAACTCCGGTGATTAAAGTCAGGATTCCTGTAGGGATATTGACGTTAATGTTTTTGAGGTTGTTTTCCTTTGCGCCTTTTATTTCAATGAAGCTTTTTGGAGTCCTTCTTGTTCTTGGCGTTTCAATTGTCAATTGTTTGCTGAGATATTTTCCTGTCAATGATTTTGGGTTTTTCTCAATTTCCTTTGGAGTCCCTTCTGCTATTATTTCGCCTCCATGAATTCCTGCGCCGGGGCCCATGTCAACAACATAATCAGCTTTTCTTATTGTGTCCTCATCGTGCTCAACAACAATTAATGTATTTCCTAAGTCTCTAAGGTGATGGAGTGTTTCAATGAGCTTGTTGTTGTCCCGCTGATGCAAACCAATGCTTGGCTCGTCAAGAACATATAAAACCCCTGTGAGGTTTGAGCCAATCTGCGTTGCAAGCCTTATCCTTTGAGCTTCTCCTCCTGAAAGAGTTCCTGCATTTCTTGAAAGAGTAAGATAAGAAAGCCCCACATCATTTAGGAACTTAAGCCTTGAATTTATTTCTTTTAGAATCTGCTTGGAGATTATCTTTTGCTGGGGTTCAAGCTCTAAATCATTGAAAAAATCAATTGAATCAGAAATTGACAAGTCAGTAACGTTGATTATGTTTTTTTCATCGATTTTTACGCTTAATACTTTCTCCTTCAGTCTTTTTCCGTCGCACTTTGTGCAGTGGTCTGTTTTCATGAATTTTTCAATCAGCGCCTTTCTGTAATCTGATTCAGTCTGCTTGTATAATCTTTCAAGCTGCGGAATTATCCCTTCCCAGTTGCCGTTATGCTCAAACGACGCATCGGTGTTTTTCGAGCTGTAGACAAACCTTATTTTCTTGTCAGAGCCGTAAAGAAGCGCATCCATCTGGATTTTTGTGAGGTCTTTCATCTTTGTGAGGATGTTAAACCCGTTTGATTTTGCGACGCTGGCTAATTGCTGCAGCCTCCACCCATCAACGTGATTTTTGTATGCAGAAACCGCGCCGTCAGCAATTGAAAGATTTTTGTCTGGAATCACTAAACTCTGGTCAATCTCCTGTCTTATCCCTAGCCCGTTGCACTCTTCGCAAGCGCCAAACGGCGAATTAAATGAAAACATCCTTGGCTGGAGCTCTTCAAAGCTTATGTCGCATTTTGGGCACGAAAACTCTGCTGAATACGATTTTTCTTTTTTATCATCAAGAATTATTATTTTCTGCCCGCCTTTTTTTGCTGCAAGCTCTATTGCTTCTAACAGCCTCTTTTTGTCTTTTGTGTTCACCCTGTCAATGACAGCCTCAATGTCGTGCTTTTTGTATCTTTCAAGCTCCATCTTTTCATCAGTCCTTATGATTTTCTTGTTGACCCTTGCCCTCGCAAAGCCTTCTTTCTTCAATTCCTCAATTATTGCCTCGTGAGTTCCTTTCTTCTGGCTTATGATTGGTGCTAGGATTATCAGGTCCTTGTTTTCAAACTCATTAAGAATTGACTCTGTTATCTTCTGCGGGCTTTTC
>DATDOM010000100.1:0-6627 GCA_035293285.1 Candidatus Nanoarchaeia archaeon
GATACATCAAGGGCAGATGATTTCTACAATGAGGCAAATGCCTACCTTGGCCAAAACCAGTACCAGAAATCTTACGATGCCTCGAAAAAAGTTTTGGAAATAAAAGAGCTTGCGCTAAGCCTAAGGCAGTCCCTTGACAAAATAAAATCCGACATAAGTGATTTTGAAAGCAAGGGAATCGGTGCAGGTTCGGAGAAGGATTCGTTAAGGCGCGCAGAGGAGGAATTCGCTGTAAGCAATTATGAGAAAACTCAGTCAGAAATACTGAAAATTAATTCTGCGCTTGGAGGTTTTTATGAGAAGGAGATTAAAAATATCAAAGATTGGCTCAGCATCCTGAAAAACCAGTCTGCATCAGGCGGGCTTAAGTTCATGATAATTGACAGTTACTATGAAAAAATAAAAAACATTGAATCTTCGGCAAATAATTCAGGAGTTCTTGAGATGCGGTTAATGGTTGAGTCGCTTAATGATTCAGTCTTTAGGGTAATTTCTGCAAAAAACAGCATTTTGGAATCATCAGCAGACGGGCTGAAGGTTTCAAGGGAAAGTGATTTGCTCAAAGAGGCAGTCATTGCAGCTGAAATAGAGAGCAGTGAAAATGTGAAATCAATAACAGGCGAAATACATTCATCGCTTTCCATGGCAAAGGAAATCAGGCAAAAGATGATGCAGGTCAATTCAAGCCTGGAAAATTCAAGGAAAAACGGGATTGACCTTAAAAGTGCAGATTCAAAATTTTCAGGCGCAGTCTCAAGCTTCGATTCTTATGATTACAAAAAGGCATCTGAATTGCTCGCAGAAACTTCCAAAGAAATCGAAGATGCTGAATCTTCCTCCCTTTTGTTCGGAGTAATGAAAAAAGACACGATAGGGATAAATCTTGCACAGCTTCTAAGAAATAATTGGGCATACGTCCTGGCTTTTATCGTGCTGTTCGCAGTTGCATTCATTGCTTTTAGGGGCGCAATTTCAAGGCACATGACAAATACAAGAATTTCAAGGCTAAAAAGGGAGGCAGAGGCAATAGAGTCGCTGATAAAAAAACTGCAGGAAGACTATTACAAGAAAAAATTAATTTCAAAATACTCGTATGAAGCTGCCCTTGACAAGCATCAAAAAAGGTCGCTTGAGATAAAGGAGGTTCTGCCGATTCTTGAATCAAAAATAAAATAATGGCAAAATAAGATTTAATGAGGTTCAGAAACTTTAATAAGCAGCGATAACGATTATACAAAAATGGAAATTCCAATAGATTTTGGGTCAAGCAGCATTGCGCTTGTAATTGTAAAGAAGGAGGAATACCGCTCCTCTCTTCCGCAGATGATATCCTCCCTAAGCTCATCCTCGTCAAAAACAGCTTATGTCTGCATCAACTCGCCATATAATTTTGTTTCAGGAATGGTAAAAAAGCTGGGGCTTGAAAAAGAAAAGTTTTTTTTCATCGACACAGTTACAAGAAACGTGCAGGAGCCTCCAAAAGCCGACGACTGCATATTCGTAAGCTCCCCAAATGCGCTCACTGAGATAAGCCTTGCAATATCAAAGGCGCTTAATGAGAAAAAATGCGACGCCTTGTTCTTTGACACTCTGTCGGCGCTCTTGATTTATGAAAATGCGCATTCAATAATACAGTTTACCCACTCAATTTTGACAAAGCTGCAGATATCATCAGGCAAGGCAGTTTTCATTGCTCTAAAAGAAGACCTCAATTCAGAGCTTGTAAAGGACCTTTACATGTTTGTGGACAAGGTAATAGATCTTACAGAGCAAAAAGCAGCCTGATAAATGCTTGATTAATTTAGAGCCAGTAATAAAAAAGGTTTAAATAGGACATGTCTGACTTACCCAGTATGGGTTCAGTCAAGGGCACAAAGATAACCTCAAACAATAAAGTTGAGTACGTGGTTTCAATAAGCTATGAGGAATCTCTTTTGCTAAAGGGCCACGTGACAAATATCCACCTGTTCTCGGAAGAATCAGCAGATACAAAGGCAAACATACTGTCACGCGGCAAGGGAAACACAAAATACCTGAGAATCCCTAGGCAGATAGCAAAGGACATTGGCGAAATGAGCAGTGTCAAGTGCTTAAGGATGGAATCGGCAGACAAGATTATTATATACACGGTAATTGACAAGTAAAATGGTCACAAGAGTAAAAACTGGAATAAAGGGATTTGATTCGCTCGTTTCTGGAGGAATCCCCTGCGGATACAACATTCTTCTAAGCGGCTCGCCGGGAACAGGCAAGACCATTTTTGCAATGGAATTTCTGAAAAACGGCGCGGAAAAATACAACGAGTCCGGGCTTTTTGTGACATTTGAGGAGACTCCAAAAAACCTGCTTATGCAGGCTGCCCAGGTAGGGATGGATTTTTCACGCCTTAAGGCGAGTAATAAGATAATTATAAGGACGCTTCCCGAGCAGGAAAACCTGAACGAGAGCATCGTGCTGGGCATCATTGGCGAAGCCGTCAAAAAATACAAAATAAAAAGAGTTGTTCTTGACTCAATTGACACTTATGCAAACAACATAATAAGCTTTGAGGACAATGACAAGAGCATTCCTGATTCGCTTTGGGGAAAGAGAATAGTTTACAGGCTGATAAAAAAGCTCCAGAAATACCCGAATCTTACGAAAATACTGATTTCTGAAACTGACGAGTCAAGCGAGAAGCTTTCAAAAGACGGAGTTTCAGAATTTCTTTGCGACGGTGTTGTGAAAATTGATTACATGTCAATGGGAGGCGCGTACTCGCGCCATTTAAAGGTAAGAAAAATGCGCTCGACAAAGAACTCCTCTGATTCCTTTCCGCTTGAAATAACCGGCAAAGGGGTTGTAATCCACACAGAAAGCAAAAATGGATAGTTTAGTTAATTCCTTGATTCAGGACGGAAAAATAAGATACCAAAGCGGCAATTTCTTCACATTCGGATTTCCAAACAATATGCTGACCCTGACGACGGCAACTGTATTTTTTAACATATTGGGTGTAAAATATGGGAATGGCGCAAAAGAAATAATAAAGTCGATAGGTAAAATCCAGGCAAAAGCAATGATGAAGGCATGGTTTGAAAAGTTTGAAGTTTCAAATCATTCATTAAGCATCATATCATCATATCTTGAGATTTATTGTTATGGTTCAATCAGGATTGCAAGCGTAAACCAGAAGCAGAAGGAAGTTGTATTTGAAGTGAAAAATTCTCCCGTTTGCAGGATGCATCTCAAGCTTTTTGGATACGAAAATTCCAGGGTTAATTATTTCATGGAAGGAATCTGCTCAGGCATTGCAGAAGCCATTATAGGATGCAATATGGATTCAGAGGAAACATCCTGCATCCTGAGCCACAAGCAAGTCTGCTGCATTGTTGCAAGAAAATCATCTTCAAAAAAGAAGGATTTTGTTATAGGAAAGGGCTATGACTTATTCTCAGAAAAGTTCAGGCCAAAATCACTTCCTGAAATATCAAGCGAGCTTGTGAAAAAAGTTGAAGGGCATAACATGATAGAATGGGATAATGGGATGTTCACAATATGGAAAGTCGGGGCCTTCACAATGCCGTCGGCAACTTTTGCCCTGATTATAAATGAGCTGAGAAAAAAATTCGGCAGCGAAGTGGATTATATAATGTACCACCTTGCAAGGGTGCAGTCACGCGAAGCAGTAAACCTGCAGATAAGAACCTACGGGTTCAAAAAAGACAAAAACCTTATGATGTCGCTCCTTGAGCACATGCAGCTTACGGGGTACGGAATAGGAACTCCAATTGAGCTTGATATTAAAAAAAAGAAGGCAAAAGTGAAAGGCACTTACAACCCGATTCCGTTTTTCTATTCAAGATTTTTTGGAAATGATGATGAGAACGCTGATTATTACATTCTGGGCCTCATTGCAGGAATGTGCGAGTGTTTTTTTGAGGATTCTGTAAATGCAGTTGAAACCAAGTGCTCCCTTAAAAATGGCGAGTGCTGCATTTATGAGGTAAAAAGGGCAGGGAAAGAAGATTTCTACAAAATAGACAAAAAAACAATGAAGATAATAGAGGAAAAAATAAACCCAAAAAATTTCGTGATTTGATTAATTCAGTTAATATCGCCCAAAATGGGGCGGGTGTGCAGGTTTGTTAATCAATATTTGCCGAGCAAAATGGCGAGGCCTAGATTCTTTCGTCGTCTTTTTAATTTTTCAAAATTAATTGGATATTTTATTGATTTATTCCAAAATATAAATAAAAATTAGCAACTCTTTATGAATTATTTTTTCTTCCCAACAACCAAGAGGTTGCATCCGTAATAAACTCTTTCTGTGCTTTGGACTTGGAAGCCGTGTTTTTCAAGCAGGAGTTTCATTGAAGATTCATCGGGCAAAAATTTCATCCCTCCTTTTGAAAAAAGAGCCTTGTTATGCTCAAGAAGAGAAAATACCTGCCCCATATCTGCCCCGGAATTCTCGCAGTCGCTGATTACTTTTTGCATAAGCTCTTCGTTCATTTCAACGCCCTTTAATGGGGAAGAAATAATAACCGTGCCTCCCGGCCTTAGCACCCTGTAAAATTCAGATATTGCAGCATCATAGTTATCAAGGTTGAAAATCACGTTTACTGACGCAACAGCGTCAAAAGTTCCGTCATCAAACAAAAGGTTTGTTACATCCTGCTTTTCAAAGCGGAGGTTCTGAAATCCCCCTCCCTTTTTCCTTGCAAGCCTTAGCATTTCATCGCTAAAATCAACCGCAGCCACTTTTTTTTCTTTTGCCAAAAGAATTGAAAGGTTTCCGCTGCCGCATCCTGCGTCAAGCACATAGCTGCCGGGCTTTATGCAGCTGTTTATCTTCCCAAGCATCTCTCTGTTTCCCGGCAAAAGCCTGACATTGTCATACGAGCCCTTTGCAAATGAGTCCCAGAATTCCTGCCAGTAGCTTTGCCCCTCATCCATTTTTGATGACCACAAATCTCCTGTTGTTTTCATATTTGTCAAGCTCAATCTCGCTGTTCAAAGTTGAGTGAAGCGCAATTATCGGTGTTCCTTTTCTCACTATCTGGTCATCCCCCCTTTTGTCGAGGGTAAAGCTCAGCTCATTATTGACTACCCTGTAGCCAATGTATTCAAAAAAGTCAACGTGGTCTGAAAATCCGATGCTAACTACAGCTTCAGAGTTATTCTCAAGCTCATATTTTGTTGTGTTGAACAAAAGCTGCTTTGCGCATCCGGGGTACTTTCTGTCCTGTTTTATCAAAAGCCTGCTTGCCTCAGATATTCCCGGGTTTCCAATGCCAAAAATGGACTTATTAAGGCCGTCTTTGATGTAAGGGAGCTCAAATTCCTTTGAATATTTGGTCATCCGGTGCGCCCCTATTACCTTCTCATCTTCAAGTATTGCAAAGTGTGTTGTTGTCGGTATGCTTTCAAACTCGTCCTTTAGGAGGTGCGTGTGCTTTGAGTCAAAAAACCAGCCAAGGTGCTTGTATACTTCAAGCCTCAGGCCGTAAATCTGGCCGAGAATGTCCTGCCCTGCACTGCTTTGTGCGCTTACTTCACTTATCGATATCATGGATGTTAAATTGCACAAGCGCCTCAAAATCTTTACTTAAGATAAGTTTCACACATCAGGTCATTTTAGAACATGAAAAGTTTTGTGTGCAACACAAAAGCAGTAAAGTTACACTTTTTAAGGGCAACATTATTTAACCAGAATCAAAAAGTGTTGTTTATGCAAAGTGATTCAAAAGAGACTGTAAGGGAGGCATTCTTCTGGAAGCATCTTGCTGACACCCTTCTTGAGCATTACAGTATAGACAAAAAAGCCTTTTATACAAGAGTCAGGAAGGTAAAGTCTGTCTGGGACATAAAGGACCTTGACGGGATTTCAGATGACGTTTTGGAAGCGGCAAGAGGCAAGGAAAAATACGTGAAGAAGAACTTCGCAAAAATTCTTACAGAAATAGAAAATATGAGATAATCTATTCATAGTTGAGGAGATTAAAAACTTTTGGCGGTCTAAATGGATATTATAAAGGATATTTCGGAGAATAAATTTTTGCTTGTATTGCTTCCTGAAAGCCAATATGAGGAAAAGCTTGTTGAAATAGTGAAAGGCGTGAGCCAAAAGCACACCAAAGTGTGCTATGTTTGCCTAAGCAAGCCCTATGCAGATGTTTTGGAATATTTAAACAAGCTTGAGCTAAAAGCCGAAAATTTCTTCTTCATTGACGTCCTTACAAGCCATTACAAAAAGCCAAAAAATGCTGATAACTGCATTTTTTTGCAGGATCCAAACAAGCTCATAGCCCTCCAGGCGGCAATAAACAAGGCAATTGTCTCGCAAAACTGCAACGCCGTGATTTTTGACACTTTTTCGTCCCTTCTTGTCTACGAGCAGTCAGACGACATAATAAAGTTCACGCACCAGTTTACTATGGAGCAAAAGCACCAGGATGTAAACAAGATTTTTATTGTCATAAAGGGCAATAGCGAGCTTAAGGAGTATTACGACAGCTTTGTGAAAGATATCTCAATGTTTGCGCAAAGGACTGTCGAAGTTGTCGACAAATAGGCATTTTTCTCTTTTAATTTTTCAATAAAGCGGCGGCATTGAAAAGTCCTCACTTCGTTCGGGCTGCCATC
>DATDOM010000101.1:0-13252 GCA_035293285.1 Candidatus Nanoarchaeia archaeon
AAACTTTGGGCTCGACAACTGTAATCTGCACGGACAAGACAGGAACTCTCACTGCAAATGAAATGACTGTAAAAAAAATATTCGCAGGCAATGATATAATTGACGTTTCAGGCACAGGCTACTCAACTGAAGGAAATTTCCACATTAAAAACCGAAAAATTGACCCTTCCAAAATCAAAAATCTTCTTTTGGCAGGAATTTTAAACAATAATTCTGAATTAAAAGACGGAAAGATAATAGGCGACCCTACAGAAGGATGCCTGATTGTAAGCGGTGCAAAGGCAGGGCTTGTAAAGGAATCTCTCGAGGTGCAGTACAAGCGAATTCACGAGATTGAATTTACAAGCGAGCGAAAGCTGATGACTACAGTTCATAAAAACAAGAAAGAAACAATTTCATACGTTAAGGGCGCTCCAGAAGTCTTGGTAAAATTATGTTCGCAGATTGAAATAAACGGAAAAACAAGAAAACTCACAAAACAGGACATAAAAAAAATACTGGATGCAAACCACGAATTTGCAGATTCTGCCCTAAGGGTTTTAGGATTTGCTTACAAGAAAAAACCGGGCAAAAATCCAGAGAAAAACCTTGTTTTTGCAGGCCTTCAGGGAATGATTGACCCGCCGAGGCAGGATGTCAGGGAATCAATAGAAAAATGTGAAAAGGCCGGAATCAGGGTAATAATGATTACAGGTGACCACGAGATTACGGCAAAGGCTGTTGCAAAATCAATCGGCCTTCATGGAAACGCGGTAACTGGCGCTTATATCGATGAGCATCCCGACCTTGAGCACATTGTTGAGCACGTGTCAATATTTGCAAGAGTAAACCCGGAGCACAAGATAAAAATCGTTGATGCCCTAAAAAAGAAAGGTCATATTGTGGCAATGACAGGCGACGGAGTAAATGACGCGCCTGCATTAAAAAAGGCAGACATAGGCATTGCAATGGGGATAAGCGGAACCGATGTCAGCAAGGAAGCATCTTCGATGATACTTATCGATGACAAATTCTCTTCAATTGTAAATGCTGTTGAAGAAGGACGTGGCACTTACGACAACATCAGGAAATATTTTGCTTACCTGATATCCGGTAATATTGGAGAAGTCCTCATAATATTTTTTGGAATAATATTCGGCCTTCCATTACCCTTAACTGCAACGCAGATTCTTCTCATTAACCTTGTAACTGACGGACTGCCGGCCCTTGCATTAAGTGCAGACCCGTTTGAGCCAAACGCAATGTCAAGAAAGCCAAGAAAGCAGGGACAGCCAATCTACAAAGGGCTTAGTGCATTCATAATTTATTATCCTATACTGCTTACAATAACCTCGCTTTCAGTGTTTTGCTACTTTTATTTTTACAAGGAAAGCCTTTTGATGGCGCAGACAGCGACATTTTTGACAATCTCAATTTCAGAGCTTTACCAGGCATTTGCCTGCCGCTCGACAATTTATCCTGCGCATAAAGTAGGGTTATTCAAAAATAAATATCTAATATTGGCTGTTGTCAGTTCCTTTTTGCTTATGGGGATTGCAGTTTATATCGAGCCTGTCGGAAAAGTGCTTGGAATGACTTCAATCGGGATATTTGAGTTTATTGCAATCGTTGTAATCTCAAGCTTTGGAACTTTGGTGATTGAGATGTCAAAGCATTTTCGCTCAAGGCCAAGAATTAGCTAACAGAATCATCGAATTGTGGAACAGAAATAGGTCGTTTGGCGACCAGATTTACACTCGGCGAAAATTGATTAACACTAATTTTCACCTCGATTTATTACAATATTGACGAGGCGTGGATGAACTCAAATACTGTTGCATGAGTTAAATAATCATCAAGCGAAGCTTGAAGTTCCACAGATGAATTTTCACCCAAAATGGGGTGAATGGGTGGGTTTGATGCAAAATAAATGCCGAGTGAAATGGCGAGGCGTAACTACCCACCAAAATCTTATAAAGTACAATTTTTAAATATTATCAAATCACATGTGTGAATCCAAGATTTAAAAACTCAAAAAATTCAAAATGTGCGATAACTAATAATTCATTTGATTAAAGGAGCCTAAATATCCAAACCAATTAACTTTATAAACCCAAAAAAATGCCGATTCTCCTCATAAATTAAAAATTGGATATTTACACATGATGCAAAAAAGAGGCGCCTACAAGTGGAAGAATACTACAGTCTGGAAATAAAAGAAGCCCTTGAATCATTACAAAGCTCGCAAAAAGGCCTAAGTTCTGACGAAGTTGAAAAAAGGCAAAATCAGTTTGGGACTAACGAGCTTAAAAAAGAAAAAAAACATTCTGCGCTAAAAATATTTATTGGTCAGTTTAAGAACGCAATCACCCTGATTTTGATTGCTGCAGGAGTAATCTCTCTTTTTCTTGGAGACTTGATTGAGTCAATTGCAATGTTTTCTATTGTCCTAATAAATGCGCTTTTGGGATTTTTCCAGGAATACAAGGCAGAAAAAGCTCTAGATGCCCTTGAAAGCCTTTCTGCTCCAAACGCAAGGGTAATTAGAAATGGTGTCGAGGAGAAAATTCTTGCAAAAGAGCTTGTTCCGGGAGACATAATTTTATTTGAGTCAGGAGACATTGTTGCCGCAGATTCCCGCCTTATTGAAGTTTCAAGCCTGCAAATTGATGAAGCTCCACTGACAGGAGAATCATCCCCTTCAAGAAAAGTTATAACCCCTTTTGACAAGGGAACTTCAGTTGCCGACCAGGAAAATATGGCTTTTAGCGGAACAATCGTGACTTACGGAAAAGGCAAGGGGATTGTCACAGGAATCGGAATGGGCACTGAATTTGGAAAAATAGCTGAATCAATTCAGGGCTCGCCAGAAACAAAGACTCCTCTTCAAATCAAATTTGAGGAGCTTGCAAAACAGATAAGCATTGTCGCAATTTCTTTAATTCTCATAATAGTGATACTTGGAAACCTTTCAGGCGCAGCTTCATTAAGCGGGATGCTTTTGATAGCGCTCACTCTAGCGGTTGCCACAATTCCTGTTGCGCTCCCTACAATCGTTACAGTCAGCCTTGCATTTGGAAGCAAGCATCTTTCCAAAAAAAACATGCTCATAAAAAAACTGCCTGCAGCCGAAAGCCTTGGAGCAGTCACAGTAATCTGCACGGACAAGACAGGGACTATTACAAAAAACCAGATGACCGTTACTGACATTTATTTTCAAAACCAGCTCATAAAAGTCAGCGGGATAGGCTATGAGCCGGAGGGGATGTTTTCAACGGATGAAGGGCAGATAAATCCAAAAAACCTCGAATTATTTTTCAGGACAGGCATGCTTTGCAACAACAGCAAAGTCAGCAAAAAAAATTCAAAATTTGAAATAATCGGAGACCCGACAGAAGGCTCGCTTTTGGTTCTTGGCAGAAAAGGCCAGGTCAATGAAGAGTCCCTTAAGGGCAGTTTTGCTTTTGTCGAGGAGCTTCCTTTTGACTCTGACAGAAAACTGATGTCAGTAATCTACAAAAACCGCGAATCGGAAAAGCTTGAGGCATATTCCAAGGGCGCGCCGGACATGCTACTCAAGGCATGCAACAGGATTTATCTTGACGGAAAGGCAGTAATTCTTAGCGAAGAAGATAGAGAAAAAATACTAAAGAGCAATGAGGAATTTGCAGAAAACGCTCTGAGGGTTTTGGGATTTGCATACAAGGAATTGCAGGATTCATCAGACCGCAGCCAGCCAAGTGTAGAGTCAGAACTTGTGTTTTTGGGGCTTGTCGGGATGATAGACCCGCCGCGTGAAGAAGTTGCGCATGCAATAAGCCAGTGCAGCGAAGCTGGAATCAAAGTCATAATGATTACTGGAGACCACCCCACAACGGCAAAGGCAATAGCCAAAAAAATTGGCCTATTGGAAAATGAAGACCTTGTGCTAAGTGGTGAGGACCTTGACAAGTTAAGTGAAAGCGAATTACAGGAAAAAATTGACAGGGTCAGGATAATTGCAAGGGCTCTCCCAATCCAAAAATCAAGAATTGTCGATGCTCTAAAGGAAAAAGGCCACATTGTTGCAATGACTGGTGACGGAGTAAATGACGCGCCTGCATTAAAAAAGGCAGACATAGGCATTGCAATGGGGATAACCGGAACTGATGTTGCAAAAGAAGTATCGAAGGCAGTGTTGACTGACGACAACTTTGCGACAATTGTAAATGCAATAAAAGAGGGAAGGAACATCTTTGACAAGATGATAAAGTCCGCAAAATACCTTCTTGCATGCAACGCAGGCGAAATTGCGACAATATTCATTGCAATAATGGTCAGGCTTCCAATTCCATTAATTCCCCTTCAGATACTTCTTATCAATCTTTTGACTGATGCGCTTCCTGCGCTCGGCCTTGGGCTTGAAGAGCCTGAAGACGGCATAATGAAGAGAAAGCCAAGGCATCCGAAAGAAAAGCCGATAAGCGGAAGGATATTTGCAACAATTGTAATTTTTGGGCTCATTATGGGTCTTGGAACCCTTTATGTATTCACAAAGCACAAGGACACTGATTTAATCAGGGCCCAGACTGCAGCATTTACAACGCTTGTATTGTTCCAGCTGTTTGCAGTCCTGAGTTCAAGGTCGCTCACTTTTTCGCTCAAAAAATTAAACCCATTTTCAAACCTGTGGCTTTTAGGTGCTGTTATGCTTTCAGTTGCAATCCAGTTTGCTGTAGTTTATTATCCTCCGCTTCAGCCAATTTTTGGAACTGTGGCGCTAGGAATGGATGACTGGATACAGATACTCATAATCTCGAGCTTTGGATTCATCATAATGGTCATAAGCAACTTTTTCATTTCTGTCCCTTTAAAAAATACACAAAGGCAGAATTAGCTATTTCTTTGGAAATTGAAAAATAGAAAGCTGCCATCAACTTTGCGAGCACCTTTAAGAAATTGGTTTCTGGAAAAAGGAAATTGCAATGGGAATTTTTCCCTTAAAAGAATAACAAAAAAGTGCGAGCCGATGGCAGCTTGACCAGAAAAAGAGACCTAATAAATATATTTCACTATAAATTTAAAAATCAGCAACCTATTCTTCAGTAATGGACTATTTCAGGCAGGTTTGCATCGATATTGTAAAGGAACTTAATAAAAACGAAGTAAAGACAAAGCCGCAGTTTAACCAGCTTAAGCTAAAAATACTTAACAAATACAAGGACAAGGGAGTTTTGGATAAAATCCCGAAAAATGCTGATATTTATTTTACTGCAACAGATGAAGAAAGAGAAAAATTCAGGGACATTCTTTCGCTTAAGCCTGTAAGGACATTAAGCGGAGTTGCCCCTATTGCACTGATGTCTGACCCTTATCCCTGCCCTCACTCAATGAAGGGAATTGGCCCGTGCACTTATTGTCCTGGAGGCCCTGGAAGCCCTTTTGGAGACGTTCCGCAAAGCTACACAGGAAAAGAGCCATCAACAAGACGCTCGATAAGAAACAATTACGACCCTTACCTGATAGTATTTAACAGGCTTGAGCATTATGTCGCAATGGGAAAAGTGCCTGACAAGGCTGAAATCATAGTTCAGGGCGGGACATTCACTTTCTTTCCAAAAAAATACCAGGAATATTTTGTCAAGTACGCTTTAAAGGCAATGAATGACTTTTCAAAAATATTTTTTGACAAAAACGCAGACTTCGACATGGATAATTTCAAGAAATTCTTTGAGCTTCCAAGGGATATTTCAGATGAAGAATCAAGGACTTCGAGGCTGCAAAATAAATTATCCCAAATCAAGAAGCTGGATTTAGGCAAAGAAGAAAATTTGGAAATAGCCAAGTCATTGATTGACAATAAAACCAAAAATAATGAAATCAAAAACGGCAGCGCAGCATTAATCAAAAAATCCATTGAAAAAGAGAATTCTGCAGGCCTTGCAAATGGAAAACTGCTTCTGGTTAATAATGAAATTGACGCAAACACTGCTGCAATAAAAAGAGTACAGGAAAAACTGAAAAATGAAAATGATGAAACTCTTGACTTAAAAAAAATCCAGAAAGAAAATGAGACTTCGCATATAAGGTGTGTAGGCCTTACAATAGAGACAAAAAGCGATTTTGGAAAACTGTATCATGGAAACATAATGCTTGAGCTTGGCTGCACAAGGGTAGAAATTGGAGTACAAAGCATTTATGATGAAGTGCTCACTGCGACAAACCGGGGAAACACGGTAGCTGACAATATCGAGTCATTCCAGATTTTAAAAGACCTGGGATTCAAGATTAATTCGCATTACATGCCCGGCCTTCCGGGAACTACAAAAGAAATGGACTTAAAAGGCCTGAGGGCAATTTTTGAAGATGAAGGCTATAAGCCCGACATGATGAAGATATACCCCTGTATGGTTATGCCGGGCACTAAATTATACAATGACTGGAAGGAAGGGAAGTTCAATCCATTGACTACAAAAGAGGCGGCAGAAATTATTTCAGAGGCAAAAAGATTTGTTCCAAGGTGGTGCCGGATTATGAGAGTCCAGCGCGATATTCCTACTAACGTAACTTCATCAGGAGTTGACCGGACAAACTTAAGGCAGTATGTTGAAAAAATCTGCACGGAGAAAAATATCAAATGCAATTGTATCAGGTGTAGGGAATCTGGATTTAACAAAAAAGCTGACATAAAAAATCTTCAAATTGAGACAATCGAATATTCTGCGTCAAAAGGAAAAGAGTTTTTTATCGAGGCAAAAGACCAAAAGTTTGATTTGCTTTTTGGTTTTGTAAGGCTTAGATTCCCCCATCAATTTTTAAGGCCAGAAATCACAAAAGATTCTGCATTAATCCGGGAGATTCATGTTTTTTCTCAAGCAGCGCAGATTGGAACTCATTCTGATGACAGCTTTCAGCATAAAGGAATTGGCAAAAAACTGATGGCGCAGGCAGAAGAAATTGCAAGGAAAAACGGCAAGAATAAAATTGTTGTAATCTCGGGAATCGGAGCACGGGAATATTTCAGGAAACTTGGATATTCGCTTGAAGGGCCTTACATGGTTAAGTTGATTTAGGAAGATATATATAGTTTTCATCAAATTAACAGAGTCGGTATAATGAGAACTCGACAAAATGTATTATACTTAGGGGCATTAACTGCTGGTGCGCTGCTTGCACTGAATAATCGGGAGTCAAGGACCGATAAGGAACTTAAACTCCTGTTAAATGAAACAAGAAACCCGTATGTTGCAAGGATTCTTACTTCTATTTCTTTGAGTAGCTTAGATCACAACTCAAACAGTCTAGAAGAATCCGTGCAAAGAATTAAGGAAGAAAGAACGGTAGGGGTTATTGATTCTCTTGATAAAATAAACGCAGGTGGTGTATATTCAGGAGGCACTGGTCTTGGCTTTGAAGAGACTGGAGCCCTTTTGGCAATGTTGATTCTTAGAATTAAAACTAAAATGGATGTCGGCTCGTCGATAGGCGCGGTTACGGCCAAATCATACAGGCTGAATATGTTAAAAATGCAAAAAAATGAATTTGACCTTGATGCAGCCTTAAATGATGCAGTTGATTTCTCAGTTGGCCTTGGCGAATCTTTGGGGATTGGTTCCAAGGGAATAGGATTAGCGAAATATAGGGTTCTTTTCAGTGATTCTATAATGGACAGAAACGAAATGATAAAATATCTAGAAGAAAGACTTGGTCATTATACCCTTAAAGAATTGCCGGGTTTGCATATAATTGTTACCCAAAAAGAAAATGGGAGGTATAGGAAACTTGTTCTTAATTCGCAGACAGCACCAGATGAAAGGCTTGATGTGGCTATTGCGAAAAGCACTGCCCATCCACTTTTATTTGGAAGTTATACTGAAAATGGGAAGGTTTTTTTGGATGGGGGGCTTTCAGAGGAATGCCCTTGCCAAACTGCACTAAATCAAGGAGCAGATTTAATGATTACTACCCTTGTAAACTATTTCAGAAGGGATAGCTCCAAATCAGGTTGGAAACCGCTTAAGGCAATGTTTGGATACATTGATGGTTTAAAGGATTCAAATTACGATTCAATGATTGAGAGAATAACAAATAAGGACCCTTTTTATGTTGCGGATTGTGGTGACCCAACCGGAAGAATAATACTTAATATGCCAAATTTAAGCTGGATTGATTCTTATGACCTGCATGGTTGTCAGCAATTGATAACACACGGGATTCCTCAGATGCAGTCAGTGCTGCTTAAATTCTTAGACCCGGATTTCAAGCACAAAGAGTACAGTGCATCTGGTTTTTTAAAACAGCATCATCTTGAAAAAATGGAGCGAAAATATAGCTTAAAGGCAAGAAACTGATTTCGATTAACAAAATATAAAGATTTTAATACACTCTAATCCTCTTCCATTTTATGCAGGAACAAACAACTCAGCCAGAAAAACAAGTAGAATTCAAGCCAAAATTCATTGAAAGGTATTCTCAACTGACAAATTGGGAAGAATTCAAAACATGCTCATTGACTTACTTAAGGCGCTCGATAAGAGTCAATACTTTAAAAATTCCAGTCAAGGAATTAAAAGAAAGGCTCAAAGACAAATGGAATCTTGTTCAAGTTCCCTGGTGCAAGGAAGGATTCTGGATTGAGCATCATCAAAAAGAAAGGCGCGATATTGGAAATTTAACAGAGCATTCTATTGGCTATTTTTACACCCAGGAAGCTGCTTCAATGATTCCCCCAGTAGTCCTTGAACCAAAGCCAAATGAAACAATTCTTGACATTGCAGCGTCGCCAGGCTCAAAGACAACCCAGATTGCGCAGTACATGGAAAATACAGGAATACTCATAGCAAATGATTACACAATTGACCGCATGAAGCCACTCACCATTAATCTTCAGAGAATGGGAATTACAAATACCATCATGACACTTATGGAAGGCCAGTGGTTCAAAAAATCAGGAATTGAGTTTGACAGGATTTTGGTTGATGCGCCTTGTTCCGGAACTGGAACTATAAGAAAGAGCTTCAAAACAATAGGGATATGGAATCCTGACATGATAAGGAGAATTGCAATAACGCAAAGGCAGCTTATTGAAACTGCATTTACAATTTTAAAACCAGGGGGAACAATGGTTTACTCTACTTGTTCATTAGAGCCTGAAGAAGACGAAGCTGTCGTTGATTATCTTTTAAGCAAGCACGAAAATGCAAAAATAGAAGACATAAAACTTGAAATAAAAAAAAGTCCCACAGTTTCGGAATTTGACGGCAAAAAATACAATTCCGAGGTTAAGAAGTGTTTGAGAATCTGGCCACAGGACAATGACACTGAAGGGTTCTTCGTTACAAAGATAAAGAGGGATAGTTAACCATTTCGTAAATTTATATAATCCCTAGCTCTGTCGGGAAAATTTGTAAAAATTCCATCTGCACCTAAATTGACAATCTTATCCATCTGCCACGGCTCATTTACAGTCCAGACATAAACTTTAAGTTTCCCCTTTAATGGGTCATGAGCTTCTCTTACTAAAGCGTGATTTATTGCATCTATGTCTGCATGCAGCGAAGAAGCACCCATTTCTCTCGCAAATTTATAGTCCTGGAATACACCAGAGAAAAGCGCACCTATTCTAATTTTATCATCTCTCATTTTGACTCTTTGCGACTCCGTATTGTAAAAAGATGAAATTATTATCCTATCATAATTTCCCACAGCATCAATATGTTTTTTTGCAGCATCATAGACTTCTTTTGCTATTCCTTCCTTCTTTATTTCAACGTTGATGAAAGTCCCGGGCGATTTTTCATAAACCAGATTAAGCACTTCTTCCAATGTAGGAATTGTAATTTTTCCATGCTCAGCTTTTGCTGCATCAGGAATTGGATGCTTTACTTCCAGCTCTTTTAACTCAGTAAGAGTTTTATCCCAAACAAATCCTTCAGCCCCTGTTAATCTGCCTAATGTATCATCATGAAATACTATGAGTTCACCAGACTTGCATTGGTAAACCTCCAATTCAATTCCATTAACTCCAAGATTCAAAGCCCTTTCAAAAGAAGAAATCGTATTTTCCGGCTCATAGCCCATAGCGCCCCTGTGACCTATTATGTCCATGGACATAGGCAATTCAAGTCAATTCAAAAAATTATCCCAAATATTGCTATTCTTCTAACTTTTCTTCACTATCTGCAAAATCCCTGAAAAAACTTATTTTGGCGATATGGTTTCTGGCTAAATCATATATTTCATAATGCCTTATTGGTTTAGGAAATGGAAATTTGGGAGTATACTCTAATCCTGTAAGAATTAACCCTACTAATTTTTTGTTTGGAATAAAAACGGGACCTTCAGAATTCATGGTTAAAAATCCTATTGGCTGTCCATTTAATCTCGATTCTAAAGAATTTGGGAAAGGGATAAACAGGCCTTCTTTTAGTTCAAAGCTTGCTCTTATATCGCATTCATAACGGTTAGCCCCAATTCCAGTGTAATGAACTTCCATAATCCAGAAAACATTAGAGAATATAAAAAATTTCCCAAGCCTTTAAGAAATTTTAAAAAATCAACTAACCAAAACCAAAGATTCAAGTCTGTTTAAAGACGCTTTAAAATTTTCTACATCTGTTTCATCATATCTTTTCTTTACAGCATATGCAACTAAATTTTCGAAGAAGTCACGCCTTCGCGTTATGTAACCAGCTTTAAGATTGTCCGGAACCAAACTAAGTTCTTTTTCCAGTGTTATTAAACATTTGTTTGGAGTTTTTGGTGCTAACTCAACAGTCTCCATATATTCATGCGCTGCCCAATATTTCCTGAGTTCCTCAGGCACTGAATCAGACACGCCAAATATAGTCCCGTCGCTTAAATTTCTGGCTCTCATTGCAATCGCAAAGTCTGGCAAATCCGGATTTTCTTTTTGGTCCATGAGAAAATACTTGAATCTCCTACCATTACCCAAGTTTACAGAAATTTTGGGATATTCTCTCTCTTTAAGAAAGTGGTTCCATCTGTCAATTTGGGATTTGGAATAAACTGCCATACTAAAAAATTAAGCTTTTCCCTTAGCTGCTTTTCCTTCAACAGCACTGCCGTTCTGAAGCTCTTTTATCTTAGTTCTTAAGAATTCAATTGTCTTTATGTTATCCTGATGGTTCAAAATGTTGCCGCACTCAGGGCACCTGTATTCCAAGTCAACTGCTTTTTCAAATCCAACTCTTACACATGCATTTGGGCAAAGATAGAAATTTCCCAAGTTTGCCTCTTCTTCCCTTAACCTGACTGTGAATTTTGCAAGCTTGTCCCTGTGGATTTTTGTCATGAGCTCTTTTATCCTTTTCTTGTTGAAAGTCCAGTAGCTTATGTACCATCCTTTTTGCCTGTCTTTCTTGCGGTAGTAAGAAACAAGATTGTGGTTGTAAAGCCTGTATAGAATGTTTCTTACTTCATGAATGTCCCTGTCAACCTTTTCTGCAATCTTAAAATCAGAAACGTTTTTTTTGTCCTTCAGGTAATTAATAATCTTAAGAGAATCTTCGCCAACCACTTCCTTGATTGTGTCGGTTATTTTGGTGTTTGTTATTTTCATTGTAGTCCTTTAAATATATGACCATCTCTAGCCAATATCTTTTTACTTTCCACCCCTCTTATGTTGTATAGCAAAATCTCTCGATTATTTAAATTTCAAAACCGCGATAGATTAAGATGTCTATAGCATACTATCTGAGAGATACTACTATATAAAGATTATTATACTATGATATCTATGTTAAAAAATATATTATCTTTTACTATGATTTTGAGTTAATCTCGTCAATCTGCCTTAATGATTCACAGGACTGCCTTTGGTATTTGTTAATCAGCTTCTCGCATACTGTATAGTCCTTGTTTTCAAGGACAAATATCATGTAGCATGAGTCTTTTCTTGAGTCTGTTGATATAAGCTCGCACAAAGCAGGCTGGTTTGTGGATTTTGCAATGCCTGAATAGCACAGGTCCTTGATTCTCTGGTTTGTTATCTGGGTGCAGTATGACTTGTCTTTTAATGTTTCTGCTATTGTAGAAATGCAGGAATCCTTTAAGTCAGGAACTTCTTCCTCGTTGCATTTTCTGACTGCTTCAATTGGGCTCACCTTTGCAAGTTTTGCTATTTCATCCAAATCTGTATTTTCGGTGTCGCCGTCGCCTGAGCCGTCAAATACATCGCCGATTTTCCTGCAGTCCTGGTTGCATTCTTCCGATTCTTCGCAAATGCCGTTGCCGCAGCAAGGGACAATCGCCTCATTTGAGCATCTTCCGTTATCGTTGATATCATTTGTGCAAGGGTCTGAATCGTCGCAGCTCACTTCCCCTCCGCAAGGGCCGCATAGTCCTCCGCAGTCAGTTTCTTCCTCATCCTGGTTTTTTACTCCGTCAAAACAGCTTTCCTGCTTTATAGTGCCGCCTATTGGCAATACTTTTAACGCAAGTGTTGCAAGAGCTTTCTTGTTCTCATATTCAACTGTGACTCTTAACAGATAATCTCCCGGCTTTGCGGTTTCAGGAATCTCTATTTTTGTCTGGGTTGAGCCAAATGTTTCAACGGCCCTTGTTTCAGTCTTTTGAGTCAAAACCTTGTAAGTCTTTGCTTCAATAATCTCCTGTTTTACAGTAACATCAAATCTTGTTTGTGAGCCTAAGTTTGAAAGCTCCTTGACAAATATGATGTCTTCTCCCGGCTTTGCGCTTGTGGTAACGCCTTCAAGATTTACATCAAGAAGCTGGGCAGAGGCCTTGTTTTGGGTCGTTCCATAGTAAAAAAAACCTGCAGCGCCTATTATTGATGCAACAATGAGTATTATCAGAAAAACAGCGGTCTTGGAAAAATGAATCTCGTGGCGGATTGTCGGGTTATATGCTTCCTTTAGCGCTTCACTGATGTCATTTTCAGGATAGCCGTATTTGAGCATGTTCTGCCTGATTGCACTTGAATCAAAACCCCGACTAAGCATGCTTTTTACATAGTCAACTACCTTCTTTTTCACCATCTGAGCTTTTTTGATGATAAATGATATATAAATATTGCCTGTTGGGATTTTTAATGGTTTCTTTATTTAAGGTTTAATCTATATTTTTACGTCAATAGGTAGTTTTACGACCATAATTTCGCTCGGCAAATTTTGAGGGACCTGAGCGGGTGAGAGCGAGCTCTCACAAGTCCCCGCACTAAAATTTGCCTCGGAACATTACAATAAACAACGAAACTTGGATGAACACCGATAACCCTTCCGCGAGTTGACGGCGGATCAAGTGGGACTTGAAG
>DATDOM010000102.1:0-13582 GCA_035293285.1 Candidatus Nanoarchaeia archaeon
GAATATTTTGAAAGGCTTGTCTTTCCCTTCAGAAGTTCAATTGCGTTAAGCGCATGTTTGTGCGTCCTGTTTTTTGCTATGGAAAAAAGCTCCTTGTCGTTTTTTGCCTCATCCATGTGCACAAAAACTTCGAGGATGTGCCTGCTTTTCATTAATTGCACTGCCTGTATTCCTGTCGAGGCTTCGTGCGAGCACTGCCTGTCTATAGGCATTGGCCCGGCCATTCCAAGCGCCATTACAATGTCGCACTTGTATTTTTCAAAAAGAATCTTGCACGCAACAGGCAGGTCTTTTATTCCGGGAACTGTGTATCTTTCGATTTTATGCTTCGAATTCTTCAAAATTACATCAATTGCGATCGGCGCCATGTCGACTCTTGAGAACGTAGTGTCTGCAATTCCGATTTTCATTCAAAATCAATCCTCACTTTGTCATTATTTTTCAGCTTAAGTTTTGTCCTCAGGTGGACTGGTGCAATGAACTCAATGATTTCTTTTCCGTGCCCTGTAAATTCAGGGACAATCACTGCTCCGTTTATCCCGCTGATTTTTGCAGGATAGCAGTCAACGCCCCCATAAGTCTTTTCTTTTGCCTTGAACCCGCTTATCCTTATGGATTTTAATTTTTTCAGGTCAAGGCTGACAGGAATTTTTGTTTTTACATTCAGCGTTCCCGGATACGCCCTGAATCCAAGCTTGTCAAAAAAGGCCTGGTCATAATGCTGCATTGAAACAAAGCGCGCGCCTTCCCCCTTTCCCTCTGCAACAATCCCCTCAATTGATTTTTCCTTCGAATCCATAAGGCAGATAGCGAACAATTGCTTATAAAACTTTTTGTATTTAATGTCCTGTTATTGTAGTTTAATAATACTAAATCCGCTCCGCAATCGATAGGCGGCCCGCATTAGGGCCGCATACATAATACAATTGATTCGTTGCATTGCGAAGGTGACTTCTCGGATTTGATTGAAGTTATTGAAACATTAGCTCTCGCCCTAATTGGGCGAGTTGTGCGGGTTTGAGAATCAATGCGTTCAGACACACTATTTGTTTTATTATGCATTATGTGTCTGAACGTCAGGACGAACCAAACAAATTCAATGTAATTTTGGTTTGTCCGCATATGCCGAGCAAATGGCGAGGCCTAGATTTCTCCGTACTTTTTGGTTTTTTGAAAAGTTTCTATTTTGGTAAGAATTCAAATGTAATTTTAATTTTGTTTTTGGCATTTTTTAGAAATCTGACCAGTTCCCTGCTTAACTCAAGCGATGACTTGTCTGAATTGACTGCAAAAGTCCTGTCTGAAACAAAGCCTGTTTTTCTTACAACCAGTTCATGGCCGTTTGCAAAATCCGGATTTATTTCTGCGCTTATTTCATCATGAAGGTTTTTGCTTTCAGGAACAGAATCAATCAAGATTTTTATTTTACAGCTTTTATTTTTCCTGATAAGCTGCAATAATTCAGCCTGTTCAAAATCAGAGTTGACGCCGACAATGCAGTCGCCCCTTAAAGAAAGGCCCTTGTCTTTTGTAAATTCAAGTGTTTTATTGTGCGTGGCAAGTATGTTATTATGCCCATAAGCAAAGAATGAATATTTTGGATTCATTTTGGAAGAAGGCTTTGCAGGTAGTCTTTTTTGTAATTGAACCCTTTTCTTTTTGCAAGCTTTTCAATGCCGCTGACAAAATTGCTGCCGTATTGCGCCGCCTGTTTTTTTCTCATCGCAAATTCTTTTTTCAGGCCGATTAATTTTGATGCTTCCCTGAATATTATTTTCTTTTGGGTTTTGTCAAGCTTTAGCATTGGATGAACCTGCATTGCCGCCTTGATTAGCTCCTTGTCAAGAAACGGCGTTCTTAAGTCCAGCCCAAGGTGCTTTGCAATCTTGAAGTCCCTTGATAAATCGCGCTCGTGCATTTTCTTCATTCCGTTCCAGCACTCCTTATGCACTGCCTCAAAATTATTCTGTCCTAGGGAGTCTTCGTGCCTCTTGTACCCTGCAAATATCTCCTCGCTTCCAAGCCCGCCAAAAAGGATGTTGTCGTTGTTTGAAAGAGCAAGTTTTCCGGCGCAGTACAAAACAGAGCCGACGCTTGCCTTTACAATGTCTGCGTCTCCAAGAATTCCGATTGTTTCCTTTAGCGCTGTTTCATATTCATCAAGTGTCAGGATTTTGTGCTTAAAATTAAATTTGTATTCATCCGCTATTTTTTTTGCCCATTCAATGTCATCAGAGTTTTCTATTCCGACTGTGTAGCAGGTAAAGTTGCAGTTCAGACGCTGGCACACGTAAGCTATTGTGGTGCTGTCAACCCCTCCTGAAAAGAGTATTCCGAACTTCTGAACAACTCTCTTTTTTACCGATTCCACAAAAAGCTCCGCTATCTTCCTCTTTGAGCGCTCAAGGTTTGTTTCAAGCGAGTCAAAGTTGTTTTCAAGCGATTCTATAAATTTTATCCAAAGAGGCTCTGAAATAAGGTTCCCTTCCTTAACTATTCCCAAAAATTTTGTCATAACCCTGTAAGGTGTCCTGAATTTAAAAAGTTTTAGCTAAACCGGCTTTTTCTAGTTTCTGTAATTGCAATATTCCGAGGCAAATTTTAGTGCTAATCAAAAAATGCCCGAGTGTAACTGTTGCAGTCAAACTGAATATTGAAATAAAAAAATAATCCGGTTCATATAATCAGCATAATCGACCAACCCATATAGAAAACATTATAAATAATATCAAATAAATTGCAATTATGGCAAATGAAAATGTCAATAAAAACGAGCAAGTCGGATTTCACAAAGGAGCGCTTACTACTCTTGCAAAGGAGCGCGAAGAGCTCATGAGGATTCTGTCAATTGTCGAGCAGCTTATGCAGATGCACATAAAGAACCTCAAAGAGCTTGGGGTTGACCTGCAGAAATCACAGCCGCAGGCTGCATCTGAATCAAATGCAAAGCCAAAATCAGTTGGCAAGAAGCATATAGAAGATGCGTTAAGGTAATCACTGTTTCTTTGAAAGTTTTAGGAAAAGCCCGTACACGCTTTGAAGCTCTGCATAAATGTCCTTTTTCTCCGAATATTCAAGTTTCATGTAGATGTTCCTTGCATCCATGTAGTCTTTCTTTGCAACTCCGATATTGCTGTTTTGTATCTCGAGCCTCGAGCTGTGGAGCATTGTGAGGCACTTTACATAATCCCTGCTCCTTTTTGCCGAGGGAATTTCTTTCGGTTCTTTTTGCTTTTTTGGAGACATCAGCAAAAGTATGATGAATGCGCTTATTGAAAATGCAAGGAGTCCTGCTATTAGTGCCATAAAGTTGCACATCCAGGCAAATCTGCACAATCCTGAAAAGTTTTTCAGCTTCGTGTCCTGGACGTCTATGAGTGTTGATGAAGTTCCTATGGAGTTTGCATACCTTGCCTTGACAGAATAAAGGTATGTTCCGGGCCTGATATCAGTTGGTATGGGCAGGTTTTTGAAAAAGCTTGCCTGGGAGCCGGACACTATCGTCTCGCCTTCAGTTATTACATTGTTTCCTTCAAGGTCCTTGAACTCGTAATTCAGCAGGACTTCGCTCACCGCTGAAGGCTCAAAGCTGAATAGGCTGACCATCAGCTTCAAGTCAGAGCCAAGTGTGGCGTGGCCGTCAAAAAGGACAGGCGCAATCTCGACATCAAAAAGAACGTCATCTGACTCTACCTCAATCACTATCGGTATTTCTTTTTTGGATTTTTTTGATTCAATCAGCAGTTTTCCAACATACACGCCGGGAGAAAGCACCGTGTTCCTGTCAGGAAGGTATGATGAAAGATTGAGATTTATTATTTTGCCGTGCCCTTTTTCCAAGTCAAGGGAATAAGAATCAGAATTTATGTAGTCTGAAACTATGTCAACCTTGAGGTTAAGGGTTATTTTGTCATCTGCCCTGTTTGATACAGTGATTCGCTTTGTGGTGCTTTCACCTGGCTTAAGAACCGCATTTATGGAGTCAGAGTCAGCTTCAAAATCCGTTGCTTTGCTGTTAAAAACCGAATTGTCAATGAATGTCCAGAGAATTCCAAGTATCAAAAGAATCATCAGGACTAAAGTTATGACGACAAGGTTGTGCCTCAGCCTCGGGCCTGCTATTTCCAGGGGAAACACCTTAAGAACTTTATTTTAAAGCAAAGCAAAACTACACCTCTTTTTTGATTTGATTCTTCATTATTATTTAAATAAATTTCTATTTACGGGGCTTTGCAAAAACTGGGCAGGTTATTTGTAAGAATTGTAAAAACAAAAAAATGAAATTAATGCCGCTTGTACTGGAACCACAAGAAATATCCTATTCCTGCCAAAAGCAGTATGACCACTATTATGAAAATAAAAACTGTTGTTTTGCTTGATGCTGACTTTGGAGGTATCTCCTGCTGGCTTTCTGTGGTTGTTGTCTTTGGCTCTTCAGTCAGGACAGGCGGCTGTTCTGCAGGAGGTATGTTTTTCTGCTCTTCAGGCGTCGGTGCTATTGGCGCGGCAGAAGCCTTGCTGCCTATTGCAAAGTTGCTGAATCCGGGAGTTACGGCTTCATAAGTAACGTAAGCCCCGTCGTTTCCTGTTTTTGTTGTCGGCAGCGCATTCCAGGTGCTGCTTGAGTACCTGAACATCAAAATATCACTTTCAAGCACTCCGTTGCTCTTTAGCCAGCTGACTGGCACTCTGAAGGTTATTGTTATTGATGAAGCATCCGAGTCCGCAATGTTCGTCTTTGTAATCTGAAGATATTGATAGACTTTTGCTCCGGCGTCTGCAAAGCCCAAAGGCTTTTGCTTGAGGCTATCAACATTAATTGAAGGTTTTAGTGCAGTGTTTGACATAACAATTACAATTTTATTGACTGCAATCTGCGAGTTTGAAAGCTTCATCTCTGCTGTTGAACCAGCGACCAATGTGTCCCAAATTCTTCCGGTTGATGCGAGCACATTTGTCGAAATTGCAGTTCCTCCTCCGCCACCACCCCCTCCTCCTCCGCCAGAGCTGCCGGAACTGCCTGAAGATGCAACATCAGTAGTAAAGTTTACAGTGTTGTTCATGGCACAGTTGCCGTTAAAGTCGCAGACTGTTATGTTCAGAAGGTAAGTTGTGCTTGAGCTTAAGCTTGAAAGAGTTATTTCCTGGGTTGTATTAAAGTCGGTTTGAGTCCCTCCCAGGCTAAACGAGCTGTTCTGTACTGCATAAAACAAAGTTGCATTCGAGGTTTCATTGAGATTATCAATTGTAACAATGGCCGAATCAGAATCAACGCTTGACGCACTCACGTGAGGCGCATTTGGAGCCGTGCTGTCTGAAACATTCAAAAGGAAGCTTACCGAATTCTTGTTTCCGCTTGAATCCGTTGCGTTGAATGTGATGTTATAGCTTGAAACTGAGGAATTTGTATTCTTGAATCTTTCTGTCTGGCCTGTGCACGTTGTTCCAGAAAATGTCATTGAAATGACTCCGCTTCCGTTAATCTGGTAAGTGCAGTTTGAAGTGTCGCTTGATACAGTAATGGTTGGAATAAACATTCCAACAGTCTGGTTTCCTGCGTTTATTGGAAGGGTTGGGCTTATTGTAGGGGCAGTTACGTCAGAGCCAACTGAAAATATCATTGTTCCTATGTTGGCGGAGTTTCCAAGAGTGTCGTTCGCATTAAATGTGAAGTTAAGGTCAAGGTTCAAAAGAGAACTGTTTATTGCAAATGAAAGGTTTGCAAATATTCCTGAATTGAGGGTGTAAGTTATGTTTACCTCATTATTTGAAAGCCCTGAAACGTTTACAAACAGCCTGACGGAGCTTATGTTAGTCAAGGCATCAGTTACAGATACTCCTACTCTTGCAACCTGGTTCACTGTAAAATTGGAGGCTGCCGAGTTGTTGCTTAAAGTTCCAGCAACTGCAGTCGGAGCTGTTGTATCTTTTGTTATGAACCAAACAGAGCTGTTTGAAGATGATGAAGTGCCGTCATTTGCTGAAACATTAAAGTAATATCTGCCGTCGGTAGTCATGTTTGTTGTAAAGTTTCTGTCAGAAGTTGTGAAAAATCCGCCTGCAAAATGCACAGTATAGCTTATGGAATCAGAATCTGCATCAGTTGAAGCGCTCCAGTTGATGATTTGATTTGTTGTGACATTCAGGCCTGAAGTGTTTAATACTGAAGGCGTTGTTGGAGCCGTGTTTGCAACAGTTATCAGGGTCTGGTTCAATCTTATGTTTCCGCTTGAGTCTGTAACTGCCATTGAAAAATTAATTACTGTCCCTTTGCTTGCAGTGATTGTCGTTACATTCTGCACAGATGCTGACGCTCCGCTTAGTGAAACAACTGAATGAACTGTTGTGCCGGACATATTATTGGATATGTTTACGCTGGAAAGTGTTGTGTCATCCGTGATGTTTGCCGTGAAATTAAGGACATTGTTAATCCTGACAGTGCTTAAATTAAATGTAGTGTTTACAACAGGTGGAGTTGTGTCAGTAACAGTGTATAAAGTGCTGTTTTGCCTTACGTTCCCTGCAATGTCCGTTACAAATACCGTGAAATTTACAAGGCCTACTGAGGTAAAAATTGTTACGTTGCTGACTTGCGCAGAAGTTCCCGATAACACATAAAATGCATTTGTGACTGTGCCTGATGCGTTATGAGTCCAGTTGGCGCTTACAAGCGCAATGTTGTCTGTAACGTTTGCGGTATAATTAAACACAACTCCTGTAATTGGGCTTACGGTTGCAGTCGTGTTTACTACAGGAGGTGTTGAATCAACAGTTAATGTCCTGTTTGTTGAAAAATTAAAAACTCCTGCATCAGTTGAATTAACACAGGCAACTGACCAGTTGAATACTCCATCCTGTGAAAGAGTAAAGTTTATGTGGCTTATTGCGCCTGCTCCAGTAAAGTTGATTATGCTGCTTGTTGAAGAGTTCAGCTGTGCCTGCGCCCAAGTACCTCCCAAGTTTGTCCAGATGCTGCAGTTAGTTACAACTTGGCCCGGTGCAAACCAGTTTGCTGTAAAGGAGAAATTTGTGTTTCTTGATGAGTTAATTGAGTTATTGGATGGGGCAACCTGGTTAACATTTACAGCATTTGCAAAGAACAGCCCTACTGCAAAAATCAGGATTGCTGAAACAATAAAAACAAAGTTTATTTTAGCCTGTCGAGAATAAAATAGGTTCATTACAGGACTTCTTAATCTAACCTCTTTTTTCATATTTACTAAAAATCTCAAACCAAAGAACTATCCCGGTGAGGCATATATTTAAATGTATGGTTTTAGATGTTCCAAGAGTGGAAATCTGGAACAAAACACGGAGCAGGAAAATAGCAGCAAATGCAAGATTATGCGAGGGCAGTTTCTCAAAATTTCTTGGTCTCATGTTTTCAAAAAACAAAAACCAGTCGCTTTTGTTCAAATTCAGGAAAGAAATCTTCATTTCGCTTCACATGTTTTTTGTCTTTTATCCGATTGACGTGCTGTTTTTGGATAAAAACAAGGTAGTTGTTGATTTAAAGGAAAATTTCAGGCCGTTTACTTTTTACACATCAAAAAAATTGGCGAAATACTGCATTGAATTGCCAAGTGGAGCAATTAAAAAAACAAAGACGGAAATAGGAGATAAAATCGGATTCTAATTGTGCTTATGATGATGTAGCTTATTGTGCAGATTCTCTTTTTTATGTTTTCTTTTTTTGTAGACTAATTTTAATGCAACAATTAAAATTACGGCAGCTAATGCAATCACGGAAATCTTAAGATAATTTTTGCTTTGTGGTGTTTCTTCAGTTTTTACGTTTGTTTTTTCTTTGCCATGATTTGCCAGGAGCTCTTCGTCAACTGTGCTATTGCCGGAATATCTGGTTTTTTGTATTTCTGGCCTCGCACCTATTAGGAAAACGCTGAAACCGGGAGTTGCTGATTCATAAGTTATGTATAAATCATTCTTCTCCACTATCGCTGTGTCCAGTTCATTCCATTTTTCTGCATACCTTGACAAGGCAATTTGGTCATCTGAAATTCCTTTATTTCTCATCCATTCCATTGGAACTTTGAACCTTATTTTTATTTGGCTCACTGTAAAGTCACTGATGTTTTTCTTGGTAAATTGCAAATATTGGTATGGAATTGCCTCAGGTTCCGGAACGTCATGCGGTTTTATCTTTAGTCTGTCTATTTTTATTTCTGCTTTCGACAAATCAGTCGATGGGACAAAATATAGGGATGTTATCGATATATAAGTTTTGTTGATTGGTAAAAAAACACGAATTCCTGCAGGAATGCTGTACCAATTTCTCTCGAACGAATCAATGACATTGTCGAAAGGCTCTGATTCATTGCCGCTGCCTGCTGTGTTGCTTCCGCCGCTTGAAGAGCTGCTGCTCGCCGCACAAGCTCCGCAATCCTGGCTGCAGCTACTGCATGATTCGCTTGAATCGCAGAAACTGTCGCCGCAAACAACGCTTCCGTAAGCGCCTGAGCCATAGGCATCGTTTCCGTATATTTCAGCTGCTGATACAAATATAGTTTCAAGCATAATTAAAATAAAAAAAACGAAAACCTGCATTAAAAAAAATGTTTTTTTCATTGTTTCAGCTTTTATTTTTAACTCACAGCAGCGCACTTCCAGTTGTTTGCTGTCGTGCACAAACAGATTTTATTTGCTGAAACATTGCCTCTGATTTCTCCAACCGCGCAGCTGTCAACAACCGCATCATTTGTGATTATTGCAGTTGAATTGATTTTGCCAAAAACATCCAAGCTGAAATGAGGGGTAGTTGTTCCGATGCTTGTATATCCTAAAGTTGAATTCACAAAAAATGCAGTGTATGATGTGCCGTTTGTTACCCTTAATCCTCCTGAATCGCCGGAGCCGTTGATGTGCAGTGTGCTTAATGGCGCATTAATTCCAATTCCCACAAGCCCTGCATTTGTAATCCTGAATCTTTCATGATTATCTGCCCAGTTATCGCCAGTTGACACCATAACCACAAAATCAGCTGTCCTGCCTGCTGTAGCAGTTTGGACTGCTCCAAAACCGACTGGGTTGAATGCAGTAGCATCCGGAGCTGTGGTAAACAATGTAGAGATAAATGCTTTGCTTCCCACAAGCCCTGCTTTGTTATTGATTTCCACACTTGCATTGTTGTACTCATTTCCTCCTTTAGTGTTAATAGCAAGCGCTACCCTGTCACTAGCTTTTGTAAACACAAATTGTGAGTTATTATTTGACCTAAAGCCGAAAACCGGTGTGGTTCCACTATCATAAGCAAAAAAATCCCAAGTCGCAATGTTTGCTGTATTCTCAAAGCGTATGCCTGTAGATCCAGTTCCAGCCAGATGCAGTTTTAATATAGGGTCTGTCGTGCCAATGCCTACTGTGCCGGTGCTGCTGTTTACATACAAGATGCCGCTTAAGTTGACGCTTCTTCCATTAGTTCCGGAATCAACTTGCAGAAGATAGCTTGGATTAGATGTCCCGATTCCAACATTTCCAGTTATGTTAACATTTCCAATGACAGTCAATTGGTCTTGTATTGTGACATTTCTGTGAGTTCCATTGGCTGTGTGCTCTGCATTTAGATAATCGTTGAGAACAGTGCCCCATGTTCCTGAATCGCCACCTACAGTTGGAAATCTCGCAGCATTCACTGATGGCATTGCTGATATAAAAACCGTCAAAAATAATAAAACTATCTCAAGCCACCAATCTTTTTTCATTATAATTCCTCAAACCTAAATAATAAATAAAATGTAAAGAAAAGTATTTAAGCTTTTTTATTTGATTTATTTTTATTTAATTTAGGGCAGCGCATTTCCAATTATTGGCGGATGTGCACATGCATATTTTCTCAGCTGAAACATTGCCCCTTATTTCTCCAACAACGCAATTGTCAACTGCTGCATCATCTGTAATAATTCCGCCAGCCACTTGCAGTTTTGCTGCAGGCGAGCTTGTGCCGATGCCTACATTGCCAGCGTTTGTAATTCTTAATCTTTCGTCAGCATCTTCCCAATTATCAGTATCTGCTACATAAACAGCAAAATCCGCAGTTCTTCCTAAGTTGCTTGTTTGCACTGCTCCAAATCCAACTGGCCTAAAATGAGTTGAGCCGGTTTGAAGTCGGGTGCCGACAATTGCTTTTGTGCCAACCTCTGCTCCTTCACTATTGAGAAGCACATTGCTGCCGAAATAAGTATTGTCAATATTGGGCTGGACTATAAACGAAATTTTGTCATTTAGATTCTGGAATGCAAACCAGGAGTCATTATCATTCGTGCGCAAGCCAAAAGTTCTTTTTTCACCGCCGACAGTGTTGATGCTGTATGCAAAAAAATCATAAGTTGCAGGAGGAACAAAAGGAGGTGCTCCTGTGCTTTCCACTCTTATTCCTGTGCTGCTCGGCCCGTATAGGTGGAGTTTAAGCACAGGACTTGGCGTTCCTATTCCGACTAATGAGTTTGAATTGTTAAGATAAACATTTGCTCCTGTTGAATTCCAAGGGCCGCTATAATATTCGGCAACACTAGGTAATTTTGCTGCAGTTACAGAAAATGAAAGGATAATTAATAATAATATGCCGCACATCAGGATTAGAAATTTATACCTTGTCTGATTTTTTTTATTCGAATTATCTTGATTCAGTTTGACCACGGGGAATTAGGTAATCTACATCTATATATAAGTTTTTTTAAAATTAGTCTTAAAAGAGTGAGTTATTCCAAAACAATAATCTTTAAATAACGAGAAGATTTCTTGGAAAATGCTTGGGGATGTAGTACAACCTGGCTAGTATGGCCGCCTCCAGTTAATCTGGAAATCTGAGCCGAAAGGCGATGAAAGGATTAAGGCGACAGCGGCTGATCTTAATAAGAGATTATTAGGAGCCGAAATTAGGGTTCAAATCCCTACATCCCCACTCTTCAAATTTTGCTAAATTTCTTGAATTTTTACTTCCAATAATTTTCAAGAATTTCTCAACATTTTTGTTTCTAATAACGACCTCATACCCAATGCACATTTTACCATTTCGTAAGCCTCTCTTTATTGTTATAAAAGAAGGGATATTTAATGATGTTAAGGCGCGGCTAACCTCTTTAGCAAAATTATGATTCTTCATAGATATTTTTACAAGTACGTAACTATAATTCCTGAATTTTTGTAGAACGACACATCCGTCAGTATCAAATAATCCTCTTAAGAAAGCTGCTAAAAATAGTTTATATGTTTTAACCCAGTACGGGATTGATAAATTTTCTTTTTTTCCAATAGGAATTTGTAATTTGTCTTTAAAAAAGTAAAATAAACTTTTTGACCTAATTCTTAGTGTTATGGAGTTTCTTTCATTATTGACCATCACCTTCAATTTTAAAGAGAATAATTTATCAAACAGTGAATTAATGTATCCAATGAATTCTGAATCCTTTGACAGATTACCACTATAAGTCAAATTATAATTATATCTATCTTGGTAGAGGGAACCGTCTCCAAAATGGATTCCAACTAATTCTGCCAATTCTTCTGACATTTGTTCTGGAAATTTCATATTTAATCACTCTCCAAAGTTTTTTATTTTTCTTAAAAACTTGGAGTTTTTAGGTAAAAGAGAATTTTAAGCGAAACTGCGTAAAAGGATTTCGTGTCGAAGGCCGAAAGACTTAATTTGGCAGTTTTGCGTGTTCTCTTTTCAGAATTAGCCATTGTCGAAGTTTAAATATTATGGGCGTAGGTGTCCAGTGATAGATATAAAATATATAAAAGTTATTTAGAAAATATATTTTAAACGTGTCAAGTAAGATAAAATTTTAAGTACTATTTTAACATTACTCGCGTCCCCATTTTTTATTTTTTTCTATCAGTTTACTATCAAAATTTTATTTATATTGCTTGACAATTTCTTCAATTCTTTTTGTCTGTTCAGGAGTTGGATTTTCCAGTTTTTCAAGAAGGGAGTTTTCTTTACGTAGAAATACTTCAGATTTTCCTGTCCTGTATTGAACAATAACTTCAGGGATGCCATCATTATTTAAATCCTCAATTATAATATTCTTAGGCACATTTATGTATGCAGAACCGCAATATCCCGCTGAAAATGCCATACTTGCTGTTAACAAAGAATAAGCTAATAGACTTGAAGCCTTTTTGTTAGGTTTAGATTTGATATCCATTTTATTTTATAGTCGAATAAATAAAAAATAAATTAATAATAAAGCTCGCCTTCAGGGCTCGCGTCAGGAATCTCGCTGGCATAAGCAACAGATTCTGTAAAATATTCTTCTTTGCTGTCTGCCATCTTTATTCCGAAGTAAAGCCCAAGCATTGCAAGCGCTATTACAATCACAATCAGCGAAATCATAAGCATTGTCAAAAATCCAGGGCCCATGAAAGTTCCGCTGTTTTTGGTTTCGCCAGCAACTGTTGCCCTCAAAGGAATCTGCTTAAGCACCTCTCCCTTTGATTCTACAGTTACAATGATTTTCTGGTCGCCTGCAAATTCGTCTCCTTTATAGGAAACGTACAGGTTGATTGTTTTTGATTCGCCTGCATTCAATACAAAGATGCTTGAATCTCCAAGTCTTAAGTTAACATTTTGTGAGTCAAATTTAAGCGAGTAAGTCTTTGCTTCAGTTCCTGCATTTTTGAAAGTAAGCGGGTAAACTGCTTCCGTGCCGTCGTTTGTTATGTCCTGTCCTGACACAGGCACAGTTATCAAAAGCTTTTCATTTTGAGTTTTAATGCCGGATGGTTCTGTTACCTGTATTTCGGTTTCAGACGACTCGCTTTCTATTGCATTTCTTGACTGTATTTCAGCCGAAACTGTGTAGACTCCTGCTTCTGCCTCAGCCGGAATCTTTACTGAAAATTCAGTTTCCATTTCTGAGCCTGGGCTTGAGCTTCCTATAGGCTTTGAAGTTATTACTCCAAGCTCTGGAATGCTTATCACAAGGCTGGCAAAATCAACAGTTGAAGTTCCGATGTTCCTGTAGTTTACTTTCACATCAAGGCTTCTTCCTGAAGCAATGCTTTCAGAGCCCAAAGTTACTGTGTTAACCACAAAAGGGAATTTCTGCTTTGTAAGCTTTATCCCATAAATCTTTTCTTCAAAATCTCCTTCTGAGTCTATGATTTTGATTTTCAATTTGAAGTCGCTTTGCAAAAATGAGCCGATGAAAGGCAATTCAAGGCTTTTTCTCACAGTAGCTTCGTCTGAGATGTCAAATACATTTGAGACGTCAGATACAACATCGCCGTTTTCAAGTGTCAGTATTGCCTCTACTCTTGCATCCTCTATGTCTTCAAGAGATGTTAGGAATACATCAACGTCAAGCTTCTTTTTGCTTTCGCTTATTACAAGATAGTTGTTCTCGTTCTCGACAATTGTGTCGTCTTCAACTTCAATCCTGTCAACTGAGATGTCAAGCATTCCGTTTCCTGAGCCAGAACCTGAGCTGCTTTCTTTGGTTTTTATGCCGTAAACCTGCTGGATAAACTCGCCTTCAGAATCGATTATCTTTACTGTAAGTTCAAATGAGCCGCTTCTTTTCAATTGATCAATTAAACTAAGGCTCAAAGGCTCAAATGC
>DATDOM010000103.1:0-12816 GCA_035293285.1 Candidatus Nanoarchaeia archaeon
GCAATTTCCTTTTCGCATAAACCAATTCCTTAAAGGTGCTCGCATCTTGACGGCAGCCTTAGAATTTTTAACACATCAATACAAAACCCAAACTTTTATATAACAATTTGTCAGAAATATCTCTATGTATGACCAGATAAAAAGAGATATTTTGAGTGTTTTGGAGCAGCTTGTCGATATTCTCAGGGTAAAGGAGGAAAAAGATGTTTCCGACATTAAGCAGCTTTCAAACAAGGTCATCCACAATGCAAGCGTCTTTCAGGATGAGGATTCAGTTTCCGTTGCTGTTCTTGTTTACTCGCTCTCAAAGCTTATCGAAAGAAACAGGACCTCGCTCGACTACAAAAAACTTGCTGCAATGGTTAATTCTCCCGTGACATTTCTTAAAAACAACGACGAAATTAAATTCAGAAAGGCAATCCAGCAGATTTTCGATTTTATAAGGGCGATGGACAAGAAGCTCAAGATGTATATTTACGAGGTCATTAACCAGGCGCAGATAAAAAAAGGCTGCAAGCTTTGTGAGCACGGGATTTCTGTTGCGCGCGCATCAGAGGTCTTTGGAATATCCCAGTGGGAACTGATGCGCTACCTTGGGCAGACGACAATGATGGATCGCCTTGGCGGGCAGGTAAGCGTTTCAAAGCGCCTTAAGCTTGCAAGGAGCCTGTTTTCATGAAATCGCTGATTTTTGACACAGGGCCGATAATAAGCCTGACGACAAACAACCTTCTCTGGATTCTTGAGCCTCTAAAGGAAAAGTTTGCAGGCAAATTCTACATAACAGAAGCTGTCAAAAGGGAGCTGATTGACGGCCCTATTTATATCAAAAGATTCAAGTTTGAGGCGATACAGGTCCAAAGGCTCATTGACGTTGGAGTCCTTGAGGTAATAAGCGCAAATTATGCAAAAGAAGACACGTTAAGGCTCTTGAAGCTTTCAAATTCCATATTCAGGGCATTTAATCACGACATGACAATAGTTCATCACGCTGAAATGTCTGTTATTGCCGCAGCGCTTGAAATGGAAGCTGACGCAGTCGTGATTGACGAGAAAACTACAAGATTTTTGATAGAAGACCCAAAGACAGTCATTGATATTTTGAAAAAATCACTCCACACTTCCATTGCCGTAAACGAAAGCAATTTAAAAGAATTCAATAAATCAGTTACAGGCACAAACATAATAAGGTCTGTTGAGCTTGCAGCCCTGGCTTATGAAATGGGCTTCCTTAATGACCTCATAACAAAAATCCAGAATCCGGAAAAAAACCTGCTTGAAAGCATTTTATGGGGAGTCAAGCTCAACGGGTGCGCAGTTTCAGAAGACGAGATAAACCAGATAATCGACACGGAGCTAAAATGAACGGTGAAAACCAGGATCCCGCAGTAAAAGAGCCGTCAAAGCAGACTAATTCTACGCATAATTTCTGCGTTGCAATGATGAAAAACGGCACTGCCTCCAAAATGGAAGGCAATCCTGAAAGCTTTCTTGAGACAATAAAGGAGTCAGATTTTGCATGGGTGAACATCCAGGTAAAGGACATAAATGAAGAGAGTGCGAAGATTGCTGCAATGTTCGGGTTTAGCCCTTCACTTTTGTCTGAAATCCTCAACCAAAGATTTTCAGGCTACGAGGATTTTACTACAGAGCTTGCTTTGCTTCTTCCGTCAGTACACGTCAGCGACCTTGAAGTGCAGGTAAACAAGCTCATAGTTTTGATGAAAGGCAACATAATAATAACAATTCACGACGCAAACGTCACAAGGTTCTTTAAATTTGCAAGATACGCGGTAACATTCTTCAAAAAAGTCCCAAAAAATCTTGATGATATAGACAAGATATCTCTTGTGCTTATCAGGATACTTGATGAGAACAACGAGAGGAACTTTGATGGCATCAGGTCAATTGAGGAGCAGGGTGAGCTGATAAGCAAGTACTTAGTTGAAAAAACATTTCCGCGCGACCAGCTTGGTGCAGACATTTACAAAATGAAGCACGCGCTTATAACATACCTTGAAACTCTTTGGGCAACGCTTGATGTAATACACTACCTTCGATATGGAGATGCTGAAATGATAACTGATGATACGGCAATCCTGCAAAAGGTAGGAATTCTCAGCACAGACCTTACAGGCCAGATTTCAATCAGTGAGCAGATGTCAAGCGTGCTGGCGTCAGGCCTTGAAGTGCTTCAGAGCATTTACAATAACGAGCTTACAATTCTCAATAACAGGCTTTCGCTTTTGGCAGTCTGGATGGCAATACTTGGAACAGCTTTCATAGTTCCGAACACAATTGCAACGGTGTTCGGTACAGCAATAGGCGATCACCTTGAGTGGCACACAATGCTCATTATCCTCATAATCTCCACAATTGTATCAATGTTTTTTGTTTACTGGTTTGTGAAGAAAAGAAACATATTGCCCCCAAAAGTTGAATGATTCTTAAATGCAATAACTTTTATAAAGAGTCCAGATAAACTAAGACTCCTGTGCCGAGGTCGCATAGCCCGGTATTGCGGTGATTTGCTTAAACCTTAGGCAGACTGCACGATTGCTAGGGCCTATGCCTTTACGGGTGATATTTCACAAATATCCACTGTCCGAAAGGACTCGGGGGTTCAAATCCTCCCCTCGGCGTTTATTTTCTTTCTGCTTGAATTATGTAAAATTATACATCTCCTTGTAAGAATCAAGCCTTTCCCTTGTGTCAGTAACATAAGCATAAATGCTGTTTACAATTGCGCCGGTAAGTTTTTTTGCAGTTTCGAGCTCAAGGTCTTTTGTCATGATGCAATAAAACACTCTTGTATCGTTGCTGTAAATAATTCCGCAGCTGTGGAAATATTTTTGCTTTTCATCATATTTAAGCCCGAATTTCTGCGCAACAATCACATCCTCTGGAAGCATGGCATATTTTTTAACATCAAAAGAAGTGTTGGTAAGGAGTGAAAGCACATACTCCGAATCTTTTGGCTCAAGCACTGTTGAGAGGTAAAGGCTTGAGAAAAGGTTATACATTGATTTTGGAGTCACAATCCCAAAATCAGATTCTTCTCCAAGCTCCTTTGAGCCGACGCTGTCCTCACTGTAATAATCAAGGTATGCCAAAAGCAGCCCCCTGTCTTCCTCCTTTATGTACTCCCTGAGTATTTTATATGCCGTATCGTCAGATTCCTTAAGCATAGCTTCAAGCAGTACTTTTAATTCAAGTTCCTTCTCAGGAGTCTTGTAAAGGTCGCCATAGGCATTAGAGCGAAGTTCATCTTTTATCGGTATCATCTGGTTTAGTGAAAGCTCTCCCTTTTCCACCTGTTTCATTATGAGCATTGCAGTCGGCACCTTGTTTAGGCTTGCAGGCGGATAAGAAATTCTTTCATCAATTCCAGCCAATGCGCCGCTTCGAAGATTTTCAACATACACAGAAGCGCTGATATTGTTTTTTCTTATGAAAGGCTCTATATTTTCTTTTAGCGGAGCGTAATTCATTATCAGAAAGCTTTTTGGCTCAAGAAGCCCAGAGTAAACTCTTGGAGACAGAAGCCCATGGTAATTTGACTGCACTTCATTCGGCACAGTTTTATTGTGACTTATTAATATAAAGCTCACAAGAATTAATATTATTCCAAGTTCAGCAACTGCCAACCACTTGAGTTTTACCATATAGGGGGTAATATTGGCCAGTATTAAAATTTATTTTTTTAGTCTTAAGAACTAGGCAGCTTTTTTATTTTCTTGGAAATTTCGTAAGGATTTTCAACATACCCCATTACATTTCCGCCTGCGGCGACAGTCTGGCCGTATCTTGTATTGACCACGTTTATTCCGGCAGTTTTTAGCTGGATATTGCCAGTATTGAAAATTTTCCCAAGCAAATCAACATCCACATTTATTTCCTGGATTTTGTCAAAATCTATGGACTTATAGTCTGCGCCGATTATTCCCGACTGCAGTATAACCCTCCTGTTTGTTATTGCATAAGCCAAAAGCCGATAGTTCATTATCCTGGCAATGAAAATTACAAAAAGCACAAAACTTATGATGAACAAATAAAATACGCCCTGAAACATAAACCCCACTATTAAAAAAACCAGGGCAATGACTGCGAAAAATCCTGAAAGCAGAAAATAGTTTCCAAAGTGCGGCCTGCCTTCCCACGCAATTTTCTCATTTTTATCCAAGATTTTATTGAATTCTGACATTCTTCGTGTAATATTTTAAATTCATTTATTAAATTTTTGTATTTATTGGAAAATCTGTTTTCAAACTTCATGAAATAGTTTTTTCTCTTTTTTCCTAAAGAACAGGATGAACACAAGCCACGCAAGCAAAGTCAGGGCTCCTGCAGCTATTAGCGGCAGGTTAAGATTGAATGAAATAATGAATCCGGCAATTATCGGGGGAATTGCCATTCCAAGTGACTGGATTGACTGGCTTATTCCAAGAATTTCTCCCTGAGAGTCTTTTGCGCTCAGTCCTGATATTATTGCCGTATAATTTGGCATTGTCAGGCCCTGGAATAATGCAATCAACGGCATCACAAAATATAGATAAGCAGACTTATCGGGAATAACAAGGAGCGGCAAACTCAATCCAAGCAATAGCGATGAAACGCTTAGTACCTTTCTTGGTCCGAATTTTTTTGCAACAATCCTTGTGACAAATCCCTGTGAAAACGCAATCCATAATCCAGCATATGCAAAAATTTCGCCTATGTCCGACTGAGTATAATTAAATTTTTCAATCAGGAAAACCTGAAAAAACTGCGTGAAGAAATTAAACCCGAAAGTAAGCAGAAAAACAACTATGAAAATCACTCTCAGGTTTGGAAACGAAAATACCTTTTTTATGTTCTTAAATCCGGTCAATATGCTGACTTCAGAATGGATTCTTGTCGTTGAAGTTTCGCTGAAATTGAATATCAGGAGCAGGATGTTTAGCGCTGTAAGGATTGCCGCAAACCAAATCGGAGTTGCAAGGCTAAACCAACTCACAATAGCAGGGTCTGAAAGCTTTCCGCCAATAAATGGCCCGAAAATAAATCCAAGGCCAAAAGCCATACCGATAAGCCCAAAGTTCTTTGCCTTTGATTTCTCATCACTCAAGTCAGCAATTGATGACATTGCAATAGAAATGTTTCCGCCCGTAAACCCGTCAATTATCCTGCTGATGAAAAGAAGCGGCAGATTATGCGTTACAAGCGCAAGCGCAAAAAGAAGGTAGCCTACAAAAGTTCCAGCAAGTGATGTAAGCAGAAGTTTTTTTCTTCCATGCCTGTCAGAAAGCGCTCCAAGAATAGGCGCGCCAAAAAACTGCGCAATGGGATATGAAGCAATCAAAAATCCCATCAGGATAGTTCTGGTTGCAAAGCTTGTTGCGTGCGGCAAAACACTGTCTGTGCTTAAGAACAATGGCCCTATTATTGGAATTATTATTCCAATTCCGACTAAATCAAGAAAAACAACAAAAAGAAGCGGCATCAATGATTGCTTTAGCGGTTGTTTTCTTTCAGCCATGTTATATGTATCCTTAAACTATTATTAAATTTATGGATATTTATTTTTTTCTTAACAATTCTAAAATATGCTCCGCACAAGATAGGCGCGCCGCATTTGGCGCGCATATACGGATGAATCAAAATTACATTGAAGTTGTTTGATTCATCCTGACGTTTAGACACATAAAACATAACTGAAGAATAGCGTGTCTAAACGCATAATACGGTTGATTCGTTGCATTTCGAAATCTGCTTTTTTAATTTAATTGTAAAAATAAAAACCATTAACTTTCGCCCAAATGGGGCGAGTGTGCAGGTTTGAGAATCAATGTATGCCGCACTATTGGTGCGGCCTAGATATTATGCAGCGTCTTTTTAATTTAGGTGCCATAAACCTTAAAAAGTGAAAAATGGCGAGGCGTAACTATAAAGTCGCCTCAAGGGCGACGGGCATAATAGTATTATTTGAAAAAATTAGAAAACAAAATCTAACAAGTTTATCTTGAGCTGTCTGACTGTCTTTCAATCTCAAGCTTTTTTGAAATAGCATGTGATGAAGGATTTAATCTATAAGCGTTTAATATTTCATCTGCAAGAGTTGCAACAATTGATTTTTTTGTGTTAAAAGTCTTGTGATAAGCTCCCTGTGTCATGTGCCTTAATACAAGGTCAACTCTTCTTTGAGGCGAGCACTCGACAGCTTTTGGATATCTCGCTCCGCCGTATTCGATTGTGATTATTTCTTCCCTTTGGGCTGCATTTTCCAAAGCCTTTACAAAAACCTTGATTGGATTTTCCTTTGTGTTCTTTTCAATCATCTTAAAGGCATCTTCAACAATTCCATATGCTGTGTTTGCTTTTCCTGTTATGTGGCCGCTTGTCTTGTAATGCTTCTTGCTTTTGTGGCCGGGAATCATTATTTTGTTAATCAGCCTTTCAACAATGAAAATCCTGCTTTTGTGAAACCTGTTGCCTGCGTACCTTGAACCAGTTTTCGGAACAATCTTTGGCTCAAGGGTTACATAAGCCGAAAGGCCCTGGTCATCTACCTTGATGCCTTCCATTCCCCACCTGTTGAATGCCTTGATTTGTGTCATTTTGTAAGTGTTAGTTATTATTTCAAAATTACTTTCTAGCTTTTTCTATCTTGCCTTTGAGTAGCGCATCGAGGCTCTGGTCGTTTACCTTGATTACCTGCCACCTGACGCCGGGAATGTCTCCTTTTGAGCCGCCCATTGCGCCGCCGATGCATTCGATAAGAACTTCATCGTGCTCGTCAACCATCTTTTGAGCGCCGTCTCTTGGCATGAAAGCAGTAACCTGCCTTCCGTTTTTGATTAATTGAACGCGAACGCATTTCCTCATTGCTGAGTTTGGCTGCTTTGCCTCAAGCTGTACTTTTTCCAAAACAAGCCCTTTTGCCTGCGAAGCTCCTTCAAGCGGGTCAGACTTTTCCTTTAATCTTAAGGTTTTTTTGATGTATGGCCTATAGTGCCATCTTCCGGCTTTCCTTCTTGCTTTTAATTTCTTGCCTGCGAACAGGCCTTTTGATTTGCTTGCCATTTTGTGTTCCCTTTAGTATTATTGTTTGGTTTTTAAAGCTTGCTGTCAGTGATTAATTGTTTTTGTTTCTTTTATTTTAAACTTTAAACCGGTCTTCGACAGACTCTAGGCGCGCCCGCATTGGCGCGCATTTATAACGCACAACCCGCAGCATTGCGGGATTTTTTGTTTTCTGTTGAAATAATCAACAAGCAACTTTCGCCCGTAATGCAGGCGAATGTGTGAGTTGGATTATCAATGGATGCCGCGTGAATTGGCGCGGCGTAAATATGATTCAGCGTCTTTTTTAGTTTTAATATTTGAAACTTAAATGTGTTCTTTAAACAACTTTGATTTCCTTGACATCAAAATACCTTGACGTGATGTCTTTTGTCTGCTTTATGTTCTGCCTTTCCCGCCCTATTATCATTGCGCGTGTGTTTGTGTCTTTTCCGTGCACAGTCACAATTCCGTCTTTTTCTTCAACGCCCTGAACTTCAAGCGGGTAAATTATGTTTTTTATGAACTGAACCATATCAGTGCTGAACTCGATTAGCTTGATTTTTTTCTTGAACCTGAATTCAAGCTTTTTTATGTTGATTCCGCTTTTGCCGATTGCCTTGCCCATGTCATTTTCCTCAATGACAAATATGAGCTTCTCGTCAGTTATCAGGTCTTTTACTTTCGCGCCCGTTACGGACTCAAAATAAGACATCAGCTTCATTGAGTCCATGTCGAACTTTATCTTTCCCTTATCCAAATTACTTTGCACCTTTAAGCAAAGCAAGCACAGATATAGAAAAAGGCTTTTTGCATATTATCCCAAGCTCATCATTCGGAAACTCAAGCTTCTGGATTTCCGTCTTGTTGATGCCTGAATAATGATTTATGTCCTCTTCAACTTTTTGCGGACAGTTTGAGCTTAACATTACTTTTGAGACATTCCCGAGCTTCAGGCCTTTTATTACCCTTTCAGTTCCCACAATCACGTTGCCGCCTTTCATCAGCTTCTTGATTTCAGTTGTTGTTACTTTTGCCATTTTATTATCCCTGTATCTTTTAAGATGCATCAATAATTCTTTTCACGTTGATTATTCCGTTCTCGGATTTTGAAACGTCAATTCCATCTTCTCCGTACTCAAACTGGATTATTTTCTTTGATGAATCCCTGACTGTGTTGTCGTATTCAACTTTCAGGTCCTGCATTGCGTTTGCAAGCCTTCTGTAAAGGTAACCGCTTTTTGGCGTTCTTAATGCAGTGTCCATCAGCGAGTCTCGCCCTGTCATTGCGCCAAAATAAAATTCAGCTGGAGTCATTCCGTTCTTAAAGCCGTTTGCGATAAATCCGTGGGCTTCAGCGCTGAAGTTTCCTTCTTTAAAGTGTGATAGAGTCCTGTTCTGGAATCCCTTGTCAATTCTCTTTCCCCTCATTGCCTGCTGCCCGACGCAAGCTGCCATCTGCGCAAGGTTCAAAAGATTTCCTCTTGCGCCTGACTCTGCCATTATCATTGTATGGCTTTCTTTTTTTGCAAAATGTGCAACAGTCTTTCCTGTCTCGTTTCTTGCCTTGTTAAGCACTTCCAAAATCTTAAGCTCAAGTGTTTCCTGGGATGTCTTTCCCGGGAATGCATCAAGTTTTCCTTCCTTGAACTGGACAATCAGCATGTCAACTTCCTTTCTTGCAGTATCCAGGTCTTCCTTGATTTTTAGTTTTGCATTTTCAGGCATGTCTGTGTCGGCAAGAGCTGATGTGAATCCAACTCTCAGCAAATGCTCGATTCCAAGCCTGAATATTTTTCCAAGCAAGTCAATGCTGAAATCTTTTCCATATTTTTGGTGTATGTTTCTTAACATCAGGCCGGACTCTTCGCCAAGCGAGTTTTTGTCCATCATTCCTGAAATCAATTTTCCGTTCTCAATTACAACGTGTGTTTCATCGCACTTGTTTTTTGAGCGGTCGCAAGCCCTTGAATGGCCTGTAAAGTTAAAATCATTTGGCAGTAAAAAGCTGAAAACTTCTTTTCCGGATATTACTGCTTTTCTTGAAAGGCTTGTAAAGTCAGTCACTCCGACTGATGCAAGCAGGTCAACTGCCTGTTCCCTTGTCAAATCAGCGTCTTTTGTAAGCAGGTAATTTCCTGATATTGAATCCTGAGTGCACCCGATTATGCTTAAACCGTACCTTAGCGAAACAAGCTGGGTCTGGACCTGCATTAAAATTTCTGCTTCTGCTCTTGCTTCTTCTGTCTGCGGGATGTGCAGGTTCATTTCGTCGCCGTCAAAATCCGCATTGTACGGCGTGCATACTGCTGGATTTAACCTTAAAGTCCTTCCTGGTAAAATCTTGACTCGGTGGCACATCATGCTCATTCTGTGAAGTGATGGCTGCCTGTTAAAGATTGCAATGTCTCCGTCCATCAAGTGCCTTTCAATTACATATCCTGGCTGAAGCTCTTCTAAGGACGCTTCCTTGGTTTCTTCTGTTATCTTTTTCTTCTTGCCGTCTGGCCTTACAATGTAGTTTGCTCCAGGGTATTTGTCTGGTCCGTTCTCAACGAATTTTTTAAGATACTGCATGTTCCAGTCATTTATCCTTTCAGGAACTGTTAATTTGTTTGCAATTATTGAAGGAACTCCGACTTCGTAAAGCTCAAGCATTGGGTCCGGGCTGATAACTGTTCTTGCTGAAAAGTTTGTTCTTTTTCCAGCTAGGTTATGCCTGATTCTTCCTTCCTTGCTTTTGATTCTTTCAGTAAGTGTCTTCAAAGGCTGGCCGCTTCTGTGTCTTGCTGGAGGAAGCTGTGCAATATTATTATCAAAGAAAGTTGTAACGTGATACTGCAATAAGTCCCACAAATCCTCAACTATGATTTCAGGCGCTCCTGCGTTTATGTTTTCAAACAATCTCTGGTTGATCCTGACAATGTCGCCCATCTTGTGCGTTAAGTCATCTTCGCTTCTCTCGCCCGATTCAAGTGTGATGCTCGGCCTCATTGTTACTGGAGGAATTGCAAGAACAGTCAAAACCATCCATTCAGGCCTTACGTGAGGAACTTTTAGTCCAAAAATTTCAGTGTCAGCATCTGGGATTTTTTCAAGCCTTGCCCTTATTTCGATTGGGCTGATTCTCTTGTCATCTTCAATGAATGTAGTAGGCTTCTCAAGCGAGATTTTTTTCTGCTTTCCGTTGCAGTGCGGGCATTTGTTCACAGTTTTTAGTGATGTGATTATTTCCTTTACTTTATGCCTTCTTTCTTCAACACTATGCTCCTTTTCAACCTGCGCCAAAAGCTCCTTTGTCTTTGCAATTTTGTTGTCAGGAATCAAGACTCTTCCGCAGTCCCGGCACGTGCATTTCAAAATTGTGTGGACAATATTTACAAACTTGATATGTATAATTGGCCTTGCAAGCTCAATGTATCCGAAGTGGCCAATGCATTCTTTTAATTTTGAGCCGCAGGTCTTGCATCTTAATCCCGGGTCGATTACTCCAAGCCTTATGTCCATTAAGCCGCCATCAACAGGATAACCCTCCTTGTCATAAAGTTCTGGCGTAACAACTTTCGCTGATGCCATCTTCTTGATTAATTTTGGGCTTAATACTGAGAATGTGATGCTCTTTACCTGCTTGAAAACGTGAACTTCCTGCTCTTCCACTCTTTCAAATTTATCCTTTGGTTCAGCCATTGGCGGAACCATTTCTTCCTGTTTTATTTCTTCTTTTTCTGCCATTTTTGTTTGTGTTATTCTTTAGTTTGAATTTTCTTTATTTCTTGCTTTCCTTGTCTGATTTTGGCTCTGCCTTGACTGCCAAATGCGGAAGCCCTGTTCCGATTGGGACTGGCTGGTTTATCATTACATTTTCAACAACTGAGTCAAGATTGTCAACTTCGCCGACAAGCGCAGCATTGATGATATGTTTTATGGGAGTTTCAAACGAAGCCCGTGCCAAAACACTTGACTTGTCACTCACAACTCCGTATCTTGTTATTCCCTTTACAGTGCCGTTTGCGCACATGTTGTCTGCAACAAGCATTATATGCCTAACGTCAACGTTTAATCCCTGGCTTTCAATTACTTTGATAATCTCATTTATGATTGCCTGCCTTGCAGCTTCAATTCCCAAGACATTTTCAATCTCAAAAATATTGTTTGTTGTCGTCCTGTATGAATCGACTTCCTCAAGCTGCAAAATATCTGCCATGTTTGAGCCTGCAGTAATAATGACAAATTCATCTTCCCGCTTAACCGGCAAAACCTGCTTTATTCCCTTGATGCCTTTTACAATAATCTCCTTGATTTTTTCTTTTGCCTTGTAAGCATCATTAAATGCAAATTCCTTGCTTCTTGATTTTAAGGTGATTGTGTCTTTTTCGTCTTTTATGTTAAACCCCTTGACCTGCTTTGAAATCATGTCTGTGACTTTTCCTATTGTGAGCGAAAGCTCCCTCATCTTTTCCTTGTCAAGCTTCACTTCAATTGTAAAGTCTCCAATATTGATTGTAAATTCCTGCGAAATGTCCTTTAGCGATGTTTCCTTTATGTTAAGCGCAAGGGTCTTTAGCTCCTCGATTTTTTTCCCCGTGGCAAATGGCTTTTTTAGGTATATCTCCATCATCGGGCTTGTAAGCTCTTTTCTGCCGTCAAGGATTTCAATTATTCTTGGCAGGCCCATCGTGACGTTCATTTCAGCAACTCCAGCGAAGTGGAATGTGTTTAATGTCATCTGGGTGCCTGGCTCGCCGATTGATTCTGCTGAAATTAATCCAACAGCTTCGCCGGGGCATACCTGGGCCAGTGTGTATTCTTTCAGGATATTTTCCATTATCCTCTTTAGCTTAGCATCGCTGACGCTTTTTGGAAGGTTTGCTTCAATCTCCTCAATCATTTTTTGAGGCATTTTATCCTTGTATTCTGAAATTATGTCTGCCATTTTGTTTTTTGTTAGTACTTGCTTTCAAGCTGAAGTTTTGTGTATATTCCGAGCGCCTTGAATTCATCAAGCATCAATTTGAATGCGTAGCTTATCTCAATATCATTGACCTCGCTGTTCTCCCCGCATACAGGGCAATATGATTTGTTCTTGAAGTTGTCCCTGATCGCAATTATCCCGCAGGTTTCGCATACTGGAACAATTGTCCTGTCGCTGTCAAATCTTTCTTTTAGTAGTAATGATGCGCCGTGCGCTACAAAAGTGTCTTTCTCCATCTCTCCTAATCTAAGGCCGCCTTCTTTTGCCCGTCCTTCAGTTGGCTGTCTTGTCAATAGCTGGATTGGGCCTCTTGCCCTTGAGTGGATTTTGTTGGCAACCATGTGCTTTAGTTTTAGGTAGTACATGTTTCCGATGTAGATTTTAGCTTCATACTGCTCGCCGGTCTGCCCGTTGTACATTGTCTCAACGCCGCTTTCCCTGAATCCTAATGATAGTAATTCTTTCCTTAACCTCTCTTCAGGCTCTGCGTCAAAAGTAGTTCCGTTGATGTAACGTCCAGCAAGTGCTCCAACTTTTCCTGCAACCATTTCAATCAAGTGCGCAATCGTCATTCTTGACGGAATTCCGTGAGGTGAGAAAATCAAATCGGGAACAATTCCTTTTGCTGAAAACGGCATGTCGCTTTGCGGCACAATTAATCCGACAACTCCTTTTTGTCCATGTCTGCTTGTGAATTTGTCGCCTACTTCAGGAACTCTTTCATCTCTTAACCTAACCTGAATAAGCTTGTTTCCTTCTTCGTTTTCTGTCAAAAGAACAAAATCAACAACTCCTTCTTCGCC